>DAIQRJ010000035.1:1842-41505 GCA_036786375.1 Actinopolymorphaceae bacterium | reverse complement strand
AATACCCGATCGGCATCAGCTACAGCGACAAAGACATCGCCGCCCTACCCCTGGTCCGACACGACTTCCACGGCGACTGGAACTACACCCTGCTGCCTCGCAACACGCCCTAGCGACTGGACTTTATTTCTGCGCGGACCCTTAGTCACCTGTCAACAGCGGCAGGCTGCAGCTCCGACTGACGCGCTGGCCAGCTGAGGATTCGGATGACCTATGCAAATTCGCGCAGAGAAGGCGCCAGATGATGTGCTCGCACAGCGGTCAGCGCTGCCCGTTCAATCTGTCGAATTCGCTCTCTGGTCACTCCGAAACGTTGGCCGATCAACTCCAGGGTCGCTGGATCGGAACCCTCCTGAAGCCCGTAACGCTGTCGCAGCACTGCCCCCGATCGCCCGCCAATCGCACCGAGGACTTCATCGAGCAGCCGCTTAACCTCGCTGTGAGCTGCTGTCTCCTCAAGCCCTCCGTCCCACGCTACGCGTTCAGATTCAGAGTCACGAAGATCCTCCAGGAGCACATCCAGTGATAACACGCCGCGAACCCGTGTCGCAGACTCTCGCACAGACCCCGACAGTACTGACGGGTCGGTCTCCATCGCGGTCGCGGCGTGTACGGGGATCCGGATGATTGGAACATCATTCATCCGCCACCGTTGAATGGCTTGACGGATGTACCAGGAGACGTACGTACTGACCGTGAATCCGAGTTTGTAGTCCCAGCGAACGAGACCCTGCATAAGGCCAATGCATCCCACCTGAAACGCATCTTGCACCCAATCCTCGCCTACGGACTCAGCAACCCCTTTCGACCAATAAAACACGAGGCGAAGGTTCGCGATCACTAGTTCATCGTATGCCCAACGGCCGCGGGCGGCGACTAGTCGCAGGTCCCTCGCATCGTAAGTCGAATCAGACCGCAATCCGGACGCAGTAAGCACACCCTCAGCCAGAACGCCGGCTTCGAATGATCGAGCCAACTCGACGCTGCGATCGTGAGCCATCGGTGCCGGAAGCGATCGTGCAATCGTCTGGTACCAGGCGAACACTTCCGTAGGGCGTCGCACCCTCGGCGACGGCGACTCGAAAGACGGAGCCACTGGCGATCGGCGACGTCCGAGCAGATCGTCGACTTCGAGCTCTAAAGTCTTGGAACGGAGCTCCGGCTCGCGCTTCTCTAGCAGGTCGAGAAACTTCGTTATCTCCTCTGGTGACCAGTCCTCTTCATCCGGCGCAGTCAACGCACTCACCATGGCCGCGTCGGTTGCCCTTTGGCGGCATCAGCGACTGGGCACAATCCCGCGCACGCCTGGTCAGTCATCATCGACTTCCAGTCGCGCGATCTCGAATAGCTCGGTAAGGTTGTAACCACCAGCACGTACGCGATCTGCGATATACGCGGTGCCTGCGTTTCCGAGCTGTTCCAGGGCGCGCGCTGGAGCGTTTGTAGGTAGGTACCACTCTAGGAATTCGAGTATCTGAGTTGGAACTGACCCTCGATTCCACATCGTCCCGGCTGAAGATTCAGCGGATGTTCGATCGAGATTCTTCGCCACTGCAAGCATCGCTGCCGCCTCAAACGCAGCCAGTGATGTTTTAAAGTGTCCCAGCTCAACTAAGGTCTCTAAGACCTGTCGGTTCGAAGCCGATGGTCCAATCGTTTTTCGGTCAGTGTTACCGTCGGGAGCGCTCATACGGCCGATACCTCCGACTGTGTTGGGCTTAACCGGTCGATCGTGAACTCGCGGCCAACCCGGCCGCGTAGTGCAGCGGCGTTGCGCTCGGGATCATACTCGCCTGATTGAACAAACAAGATGACCTGACGATCGAAACCGCTAACCCAGTCGAGAATCGCGTCCCGGTGCCCGGTGTCGAGCCGACCGAACGGCGTATCCATCACCATCGGTGCTTCGTCGGCAGAGCACGCAGCTAGCGCGCCGATGAACGCCATTGTCAAGATCTGGTTCGCTCCGGCGGAGATCATGCTCAGGGAGCGACCTTGGTGGTCAACCACACGCAGCACATAATCGTCGCTTATGTTCACCCCCGAGTACTCCTTCTCGGTCGTGAGACGTCGGAACAGACGCGACGTCGCTTCGGCCACCTGGCTTCTCATGGCCGCCCGAAACTCGTCAAACGACTCATCAACGACATCCTGGGCCTCACTGACCGCCTGACTCAGCCGCCGCTCACTCTCGCCCACTTCCGGTTGGCTCGCGATCTGGGAGCCGAGCGCCTGGATCTCGCGTCTCAGTTTGGACCGATCTGTCTCGAGACCGCTGATTGCTCCCGCAACGCGGGACTGTCGAGATCGGTAGTCCAATAGGCGCTTCTCTAAGGTCTGGATATCAATGTCGTTCCCGCTGATCTGCTCGCCAATCTCCCTAATCCGCTGTCGCGCTTTGTCAGCTCGGCGCCTTTCCCGGCTGAGGTCTTGTTCTTGCTCGTGCGCTCGCTGCGTGGCGCTCGCGGCGCTCCGAAACCGACGTAGCCGATCGCGGCGCCGACGAGCATCGTCGAGCGTGGCCGCCGGGAGAAGTTCGACGTCATGCTCCAGCCCCTCGATGTCCGACCGCACTCGTGCGTCGTCGTGTGCGGCGAGATCTTGGCCGCACGTAGGACATACGCCGGTCGCGAGCTGTTCCCGGAGATTCTCGATCTGCACCGTAACCAATAGGCGCTTACGCTCGTCGCCCTCGGCGGTGCGTATTTCCGCTTCGGCGGCCTCGTATTCACGGCTGAGCATCTCTGCTGCCGGCAGCCACCACGTATTCTCAGCGTGATCTGCAAGCGTATTCTGATAGTCCTTGATCGTGTCCTCTAAAGCCGCGACCTGCGTTTCGAGACTCTTTCGCTCGTAGTAGAGATCCTTGACCTCGTCGACCTTCGCTAGTTCGGCGTCGAGAGTGACGATCTTTGCAGAGACCTCCTCGTTTATTCTGGTCAAATTCGCCAAGTCGCGCTCCTTAGAATCCAGATCGTCCTTCTTCTCGCGGTACTTGTCGCTAAGATCCTCATGACGCTTGACTCGTCGGAGTACTTGATTGAGATTGGTCGTCAACGTATCGGCAAGGGTTTCGAGATCCGCACCTAGTGCTCTCATGAAGGGTAAACCAAGCGCCCGCTCGACCTGAGCCCTCACGAATCCCTGGGAACTCGCACGCTCCTCTCGCAGCCGTTCCTCAAATCGATTCAGCATTTCCCCATCGAACAGGAAGAAGTCCGAAATATCGTGAGCGAGAACGCCATCGATCACGTCCGGAATATTGGCAATCGGAAACGGCTGTCCTGTTGCCGACTTCAGGCTGACCGTCTCTCCCGTTACTACCACCACACCGACGTCAGATTCGTCAGCGACTCCCTCCCGGATTAGGACATACTCCGAATCCTGGTGCACGAACTTGAGGGTCACTCCGAAGGATGTCTCCGCCATCCGGAGGGCGTCGAGATTGACGAGTCGCTCAACAGGCAACGAAGTACGACCGTCTTGCTCGCGCATTTGTCCGTAGAGGCACCACACGATCGCGCGAAGGAGGCTTGTCTTACCTCGCATATTCTCGCCCCGGAACAACACTACAGGCGCCGACGGGGGGACACTCAGAGGTATCGTATGCACGCCGGCAAACGGCCCCCAATTTTCCAACCGTAGCTCAAGGAGTTCCATCGTTGTCCGCTCCACTGGACCTGGTCGCGTCGAGAAGCACGTCACGGATTGCACGCTGGGTCTCTCGCCGACTGCCCAACTCAGATCGCGCATCCCATGCGATGCCTAGAATCTTCGCCCAAGCATCCGGTCCAATCATCGCATCGGGACGCCTGAGCCGGGTTTGCAAAACGACGTCGAGCGCCGCCTGCCGTGGTGACGCCTTCGCTCGATCTGGCATTGTCCTGCGACCTCCTACGTCGATTTCCGGGGACTTCAGTCTTCTTCGATGTCCGTCGGCACCATGCCCGGTTCATCTGCCGCGTCTGGCAGGAGTGACTCTAGCCGGATCCTTGGAGCCTCGTTCCTCGCGTCGGCTGCGAACTCAAGTGCACGTCGCGCTTCGTTTGGCGTGATTGGCTTCCCATCGTTACCGAGCACGATTGCATCGAAGATTTGCGCGCTGTATTTGCCAGGGGTCCGACGAAGTACGCGCCCGCGTCGTTGGATGTACTCGCGCGGGTTCGACGAGGACGCGAGGATCAACGCACGATTAATGAGCGGGATGTCAACACCTTCGTCGAGGCATTTGATCGCCAGTAGAACGCCGCCCCGCTGGGTGAAGTAGCTCAGCGTGGTGTCGCGATCACCGCCGGCTCGCGAGTGGTACTCCATTAGGTCGAGGCCGATGCCCTGCATCTGCGCGCGAACGTCGGTAAGGTGTTCGACGTCATTGCAGTACACAAGCCACCGGTCACCGTCCGTAAAGTGTTCCTCAAGGACACGTCTCGCGAGCGGCGCTTTGCCCGCTGCGCGCTTGGCCACTCTCGCCCGCTGCCTTAGAAGGTGCATGGCAAGATCAGTAAGGGCACCGTCATGCCGCGCAGTCTCCTGCGCGACGTCGGCCGTCAGCGCCACCCATCGCTCCATCTCTTCGTCGCTGAGCTGGCACGTGACGAAGTCGTAGTCGTACGGCACCAGCACCTGAGCATCTAGCGCGTCCCGCAGCGAGAAGGCCGGATCGAGGATGTCTCCGAAGTACTCGGTGATCGCTTGGGTACCTCGAGGGTCGCCGTAGCGTTGTGGGGTGGCGCTCAGACCAAGTAGGCCCCCTGCCCGCACCTCCTGAAGTATCCGACTGGTGTCGCTTGCACCGATTCTGTGAACCTCGTCGGCAATAAGGAGAAGGTGTTCACCGTCCCGTAGGTGTGCGATGAAACTGTCCGTCGATGCAGTCTGGTAGGTTGCCAGAACAATCCGCTGGTCGGGATCCGGGTCGTCGCGCGAATAGTCAGCCAACCGCTGGATCCATGCGTCCTTGGAATGGCCGGCACCTGCCATAAGTATCGCCGCATTGGGGAGGAGGCTCCGCAATTCGAGGGCCCATTGCTCATGAAGGATGGCGGATGGGACGAGTATAAGGACTGGCCGGCCATTAGCAGTCCAGCGCCGTGCAGCCTCAATCGCGGTCCGGGTCTTACCTCCTCCGGTCGCGAAAGCCACAATTCCCTTGTATCGCGCCGACGCCCAAGAGTCCAGCACCTCTGTCTGGTACGAACGCAACGGAATGACGTCTGGCCGGAACTCGGATTGGTCCACCGCAGCCCGCAGCGATTTTGTGATGTCTGCTAGTGACTCCGTCTCGGTGATCGTCGCCCTGATTAGGTCGGCGGCATCTTCGGCGCTCGTGACTGTGAGGCCCCGTCGGTACCCGTCCCAGGTTTCATCAAACTGGTCCTCGTGCCGTGTGCACCGCCGACTGTCGTCATCACCAAGCCACGTCCGGAAAGTCTCAATCTGCTCGTGGTTGGCGAAGCCGGACCAAGCTGCGGCGGTTTCGTTCGCACTCCCGATGAACGACAGTTTGTTGCCTACGCTGTCGGCGAACACACCGATCTTGTCGTGGAACAGCCCGGAACGCCCAGACGTGACGAACCGAATCTGGAGCACATCGGCGTCGATCAGGGCCCGAAGGCACGCCACAGCCCGCTTCTCTAGATCCGATCCGTGGGCAAGCGCCGCCAAGGAGGTCGCCGCGACCGCGAGCGGTAGGGGCTTTTGACCCGGGACCAGCATGCGTATCGCGTTCGCGTCAGCCTCGCTGAGATGCGGCGAGCAGAGTAGCCGCATCTTGCCACCGGCCGCCGCGAACTCGCTGAAAGCAACCGGAGCTAGTGCCAGGATGGCAGAAGTGAAGTAGCCCGTGGCTCGATCGTAACGCAACGCGTTCGACAGCGCCGGAATGTAAAACTCATTGAGCAGAGAACCGCCGCTACTCGAGTAGTTCTCGCGAAACGTGGCAGAGCGAAGGTCCCGTGTCATTTGACGCCCTCCTGAGCCGCGCAGGCGTGACCAGGTCGGGACCTGGCGGCCCCGTCACCCTGGCGCGAGGAGACCATGGCTCCGACCACGCCGGGGCAGCTACCGTCATCTCCGAGTAACACGGTCACGCTCCGCGAGCCTAGACCAATGCGGTGAGCCCGTGCGGACGGCTGCTCCGCACGGAGGTTGCCCACTCCCCGAGACACGCTCTAGCGATGCAAATTACAGTGAGGTAAGTTGTGCGGGTGCCCCTAGAAGCGACCGTGGAGCGCGCCGGACAGGCGCCTGCAGGCGGCGCCGTTGTGGCGGTGACAGCCCGAGAAGTTGAGGCCATCCCGGTCCTCCACATCCGTCCGGAGGATGGGCTAGGCCGGAAGCGCGACCGGGTCGGCCACCAGGAACTCTGTCGCTCGATCGAGATCTTCGGCGTCCTAACACCGATCACTGTACGCAGATGCCCTGACATGAAGGACGAGTACCTGCTAGTCAAGGGTCAGGGGAGAACACTCGCTTGCCGCATGCTAGGAATCGACACCATACCGGCCATTGTCGTTGATGACCATTTCCGTGAGGTAGACAAGGTTCAGCAATTCCTTGTAGAGAATGTCGCTAGACTGCGGATGGGCTCAATCGATCGAGCTCTATTGATTTCTCGCGCGCGCTCGGACGGAGAAGAGACTACATCTGTCGCACGTCGATTTGGTGTTTCGGCCGCCACCGTTCGTCGTCTAGAGGATCAGCTTGACAATGCGACCTCCCACGAAGTAGCGGCACTGCGCGCTGGCACCATCAACCTTGCCGTTCACAATGTGGTCTCGCGACACGTCCCGGTCGGCGAGCGTCCGGGCATAGTTGACGTCCTCCTAATGCACAAGATGTCATCAAAAGATCTCGACGCGCTCTTCCGAGCACTGGGTTGGCGCAATTTGGTCGCCTTGGGGCCCGCCTATCGCACGCGTCGCCTTCTACTGTTTGGCTGGGCTTGTCACGCGTTCGCCGAGACGTCCCCCGGATCACCCCGATCCCGACTCCAAGAGGTTGCCGCAATGTTCCCAGATCGGTTTGACACGACCTCTCGACTGTCGATGGCGGCGGCCAAATGATCGAGATCGAGATCAACACGGATGACCTCGTTCTGTCGTCTGAGATGTCTCGCAGCCATCGCTCAAAGCAGTTCGAAGAGCGCCTAACAGCATCCATACGAGAGATCGGTCTCACGGAGCCCATCAAGGTCGCAAAGCTTCCCACGGGACGCTATCTGGTGGTCGATGGAGCAATGCGAGTAGCGGCGATACGGTCGCTCACATCGTCCGACGAAGGGAGCAGGCCATTATCTGTCAGAGCCTACGAAGTAGAGTATGAGCGGCGGTTCGAGGTCAGGTATCAAACCGACATCTACCAAGATCTCTTGCCCAGCCAACTGGCACTCCTCGTAGAGCATCTCCACGAAGCCGAGCGGATTTCTAAACATGATATCGCTCGATACATAGGCGTCTCACCCACCACCCTGCGAAACTATACCGGGCTCTCACGTTTGCTGAGTCGAGGCGGATTGTTCACGCAGGTTGTCGATTTGATGGACGGCGAAGTCTTCCCAGCATCGAATCCCTACGCGTGGTTGCGCCTCACCGCCACCGGATTGCGGCACGTGATCGAAGTGAATTTCTCCAACGGCGAGGAGCCCGACCGATGGGCTGACCGCGTCCTAACAGACACGCCGCGCCAACGCTTCTCAATTAAGTACGTCGAAGCCGCCACCAGCGACCTGTCGCCGAAGTACTACCGTCAGGACGCAGAGCTGCGAAATGTAAAGCGAGACCTAGGCAGGAGGCGCGCGACAGCCAGCAAGTCCACAACATCGGACGGCGATTCTGTAGAGCGAACCAGTATGGCGACAAGTCACCTCGCCAAGGTCGCGCGTTCCAGCGACAGGCTCCTGCAGACCGCGGCCCGCTCATTCCAAGCGTATCTGAGCTGACCTATGTCGTCGTCAAGCTGGACCTCCGACGCGTTCTTCGATGAGCCCGCCCCTCTTTCATTGGATGGGGGCTCTACATCAGCCGGACACCTCTGGCATTCAATTAGTCCTCGCTGGGGACATTCGATGCATACGATGTGCTCGTATCACGGCATGTTTCCCGCGAGGCTTGCTCACTACTTCATCCAGATGTACTCGTCGCCAGGCGACTTGGTGGCCGATCCATTCAGTGGACGCGGAACCGTGGCCCTTCAGGCTAGAGTCGAGGGACGCAGGTCGTTAAGTGGCGACTTAAGCCCGCTCGGCTTCGTTCTCACCGCCGCCAAATCCGAGCCGCCTGGTTGGCATCGGATGGAGGAATACATAGCCCGGTTACAAGAGGGCTATTTGGCAAAACGCGAGTCCCGGCGGGCAAGCGCGCCTGAAGACATTGAAATGCTCTATCATCCCACTACGCTTGACCAGATCGTGTATTTGCGGAATGGCTTGCTGCGGTCTGTGATCACTGACTGGTCCGCCGAGCAGTTCGTATTGGCGGGATCGCTTGCCGGGATAATGCATGGGTCCCAACGGCGCGACGGTTCGTCTCAATTTCTAAGCATAGGTATGCCAAACACGTTCAGCATGTCACCGGGATATGTGCGCCGCTATATTGATGAGAATTCTCTGGCGGCGCCTGAGCAAGACGTCTTCGAAAGGTTGCGCGACAAGCTGGCCCGATTGTACTTGGATGACCCCGCCGGGGTTCAGGGCAAAGCCTACAACGTCGAGGCATCGGAACTATTGAACGGAACATTGGTCTCACCTGGAACGGTCGACCTTGTCATAACCTCTCCCCCCTATCTTGGGGTCGTAAATTATGGAGCGTCGAACTGGATTCGGCTCTGGTTGCTTGGAGTCGACGACGTCGGACGCGATGGTGGGGCCGGTCGCCGTTCACTAGATGCTCTCCTGGACCACCGACACACGTACCACTCGTACGTCGTCTTCATGGAGCGGACACTCCAGTCCGTCGAACGTGCGCTGGCCCCCAACGGGGTTGCTGTTGTTGTTGTTGGGGACGTCGCAACTCCCGGCCAGGCTGCCTTACCTCTGGCCAGACGGATTTGGGACCAGGTGGGCTCACGAACCGGCCTGAAACTTGTCGAAGTCATTGAGGATGACCTGCCAGCTCAGAACAAGGTTAGCCGCATTTGGGGCGAGACTAAGGGCCAGGCAACCGATCGCGACTGCGCGCTCGTACTTGTCCGTGCGGACCGCTCAGGTACGCCACGGCCACGGAAAGTCCTGTGGGATGAGTGCTATAAGGATGCTGGTCCGGATGCTGCACACGCGAGGCTTCATCAGGTTAGGGCTGAGCTATAGCGCAACACCGCGCCGGATGTGCGCCACCGCTCACACGGATCCGTAGGTGGACGGGTTCATCGATCGAGTTGATTGGCTCTGATCACGCGCTGCGCGTGGCTCGGTTGGCGCGACATTGGCGGTGGAGCGTGCTGGAGGGACATCCGCACGGCCTCAGTGAACGGAAGGCCCGGGTGGATTCGACTCGTATATCGCTGCCATCGCGACGGATGGCGCGGCCCATCTCCTAACATCCAACTATTCGATGGCGTTCTGGACAATGATTCCGTTACCCAGTCGATCTGGGCTCGATGATGCTCCCGCGCCGACCCAGTCGGCTCGCTGATCCCCCATGCCATAAGCACGTGTTGCGCCATCGTGATCGCGTGCCCAAGTTGGTAGCGCGCGCCGATCCAACTGTTCGGATCGGCTCCCGCAATCGTCAGCTCCTGAACATCTCGAACAGGCTGATCAAAGAGGTTTGCGATCACGACGTGCTGGCAGCCGATGAGAGTCGCAGCGAGCTGGACTCGGCGACGGGTCCGCTCGCCTGATGTGCCTGCGGGGGGTGCAGCGAGCACGGCAAGCAGAACGTCAGGAATCATTCTCCGAACTCCTTCCGGCCTGGAGGTCAGCATCTAAAGCGTTAGAAGATGCCGACCTCGCTGGCGACATCTTGGTGTTTGCAGCATTGCACGGAGCATCCGGCCAGGGATCGTGCTCCGGCTTGTGTCGCCAATCCGCTGGCCACTGGCAGCGGCCTGGCGCCGTCGCGCCACCTACCCGACCTCCCTGGCGTGTGGATTACCCCTTGGTTTGAGCGACCGCAGCGGAGGCCGCCCGCAGCGGAGCGAGGACGGCCGCAGCGCAGGGAGCGCCGCCGGCGGAGCCGGCGCTTGAACCAGTAAGGACAAGTCTCACCAGATTCGGGTCGGCCTGTCGGTCTATGCATCAGTGCATGTAGCCTTGCGATGTGGAGGCGCTCAAACAGCAGCTCGGCGTGGAGCTGCGCGGCTTGCGTGAACGCGCGGCGTTGAGCGGGTCCGCGGTCGCTGCGCAGCTGGGCTGGTCGCAGTCGAAGGTGTCCCGCGTCGAGACTGCCCGGTTCGGCGCAACACTGACCGAGGTAGCCGAGCTGGTCAGCGTCTTCGATGTTCCTGACGACGTCCGAGCTGAGTTGCTGTCGATGGCCGCCCGGGCCAGCGGTGTTCCAGGCGCCTGGGTGGTGCGTGCCGGAGGCCCGCCACGCAGACAGGCCGAGGTGGCTTCAGTCGAATCGCGACTGGCTGGACTGAGGCAGTACCACGCGTTGGTCGTGCCCGGGCTTCTACAAGCACCGGCGTACACCCGTGCCGTCGCGGTGGCTGGTGGCTTCGGTGACCCGGACGACCTCGTCGAGCGTCGACGTCGCCGGCAGAGCCTGGTGGGCAACGAGGGCGGACCTGATTGTCGGTTCGTGATCGACGAGCGGTCTCTGCTGCGATGGCCAGGAGATCGCGCCGTCATGGTCGACCAGATCGACCATCTGACGGTGGCCTCGAAGCGACCCGCGATCGAGATCCGGGTCTTGCGTGTTGGGCCGGGAGCGACCGTACTGTCCGTGGCCCCGTTCATCATCTATGAGTACTACGCGCCCGACAGCCCGCCGGTGGTCTTCTGCGAGGGACAGACCGCTGACACGTATCTGTCGGACCCCAGCGACGTGGAGAGCCACTCCGCGTTGTTCGATCGGCTCCAGCGGGAGGCGTTGTCGCCAACCGCGAGTCGGAAGTTCCTATCCGAGTTGCGCCGCACCCTGGCGGCGTGACCAGCAAAGGGAGGTCGAAATGAGTATCGACTGGAGTAGCGCCGCCTGGCGCAAGAGTGTTCACAGCGACAGCGGCGGCTGTGTCGAGGTCGCCGTCGTCGGGACCACGATCGGTGTCCGCGACACGAAGGCGAACGGGAGCGGGCCAATCCTGGAGTTCACCGAACATGAGTGGGCTGCGTTCCAGGCCGGCGTCATCGACGGCGAATTCGATCCTGGGCACCTCCGCGCGACGTCGTGAGCGAGACCGTGGACGACCAACAGTCGATCCGGGTGACCCGTTCCTCGGGGCTCGGCCGGCTGTTGGCGTCCACGGGCGTCTCGCTGGCGGGACAAGGTGTGGTCGCGGCCGCTGCGCCGCTGCTGGCCGCGTCGTTGACCTCGAGCCCGCTCGCGGTCGCATCGGTGACCGCAGCCTCCTATGCCGCGTCGCTACTCATCGGTCTGCCCGCTGGCGCCATGGTCGACCGCTGGCCACGACGTTCGACCATGGTGATTGCCGATCTGACACGCGCCCTGACAGTGGCGGTCCTCGCCCTACTTGTAGCGAGCGGGGCGGCATCGATAGGACTACTGATCGCCGGCGTCTTTCTGATTGCAGCGGCCGGGTGCTTCTTCGATCCCGCAGCTCAGGCGGCGATTCCAGTCCTCGTTGGACGCGAGGATCGGCGGACACTGACCCGCGCCAACGGCTGGCTCTGGGCTCTCGACGTCTTCGGCCGGTCGCTCGTCGGACCCCCCGTCGGCGCGGCGCTGTTCGTGCTGCTCGCCTGGCTCCCGTTCGGGCTCAACGCGCTCACGTTCGTCGTCTCAGCCGTGCTGCTCACTGGCGTGACCGCGCTGAAACCACCGCCGGTCGGTGATGGTTCGACGAGCTCGATCCGCAGCGATGTCGCCGAGGGGGTGCGTTACCTGTTCGGCCATAGACAACTACGTGCACTCGCGCTGGGCATGAGCGCCTACAACCTCGGATACAACATCGCCTACGCGACGCTCGTCCTGTATGTCACGAGAACTCTCGGGCTCCGCGACGTCGTCTTCGGCATCCTCCTGGCAGCCCTGGCGATCGGGGGCGTCTTCGGCGGCTGGCTGGGACCGCTCGTGAGCCGCAAGTGGTCGGCACTGCCGATCTACGCCGCAGCGTTACTGGTGCAGGCAGTGTCGTGGGGGACTCTGTTCGTCTTTCCTCTCGTTGCGACAACCGGAGCGGCACTCGTCGTTGTCGGTATCGCCTCCACGACCGTGAGTATCGCTGGGGGAACGGCTCGTCAAACGCTCACACCTGACCGACTGCTCGGACGGGTCACTGCAGGGACTCGTGTCATCGGAATCGGTTCAGCGGCACTCGGAGCGTTGCTCGGAGGCGCGGTAGCAGACCTAGGCGGCCTGACCACACCGTTCATCCTCGCGGCGGCATTCCTAGGCGCATGCGCGCTTGGGTTCGGACTCGCGTCGAGATCCCGTGTGGTCGAGCCGTAGCGCATGGCGTGCGAGGGCGGTCAGCGTTCGAGCCGAGCGAGCATGACGTTGTCCTCCTCGTCGGTCCTTCAGACCCAGACCGGGATTCCGACGATCGCGGTGAGCGCGTCGAAGATGCGTGCGTCCTCGGCGGAATCAGCTGACTCGGCGTTGTAGCCGACGAGGAGGCCGGCGCCGCCGCGTTGGATCGTGCGGATCGTCGGGACGATCTCGTTGATCTTCGCGACGAGCTTCTTGGGTCGCGAATCGGCGGCCAAGATGTGACTACCTGCAGCGAGTTCGCGTGGTGTCCATTCGACCCGGTGGACCCTCACGCGCACCCATGGTGGGGCGGCTTCCAGCACGTTGGTGATGCTGGCTGGCGGGCTGCCCTTCCAGCGCACATCAATCCGTCGTGTGGCCACGTCGATTCGTGCGTCGACGAAGGCTTTGCTGCGGCCCGGGCACTCGACTTCCGCCATCCGTATGACCGCGTCCGGAGTGCTTCGAGATCGGCGGTCGGTCGAAGCCCTGCTGCTGCACGTTCGTCAGCCGTTTCGTCGAATTCCATGCCACCAGTGTGAACGTCCGGACGCGCGTGTCGTGGTCGTACGCCTTGACCGCCCGTTGTCAGGCAGGGATGTAGCCGACACGCCCGGCGCGACATCCCTTGACCTACGATGCATCAGTGCATAGTGTCATGCACAGGTGCATGACTACATGTACTCATTCAACTCGATGGGAGTAAGTCAATGGCTGGTGTGACGTTGAAGGTACCGGCGGGTGTGGTGGCGCTGGTGTTGTCCGATCCGCGGGAGCGTGCCTCGTACACGGGGACAGGTGATGCGCGGCAGGTGACCGGTCGTGCGTTGGATGGCGAAGGTCGCCCGCTGTCGGCGTTCTCGGCGTTGCTGGTCGGTGAGTCACTGGGGCTGATCGGTGATGCGACGGTCCAAGTCCCGGACTCGCAGGTGACCGGGCTGGAGGCCGGCGCCGCGGTACGCCTCGATGGTTCGGCGTCGATGCGCTTTATCGGTGGGGACTACGGCGCGGTCCGGGCCACGGTGACCGCTGAACGGCTGTCTCCGTTGGGTGATGGTCAGGCCGCGCTCATCGGGCTCGGTCAGCGGAAGCCCGCAGCGGCGGCTTGAGATGTCCTTTGGATCAGCCATCGTCGGCTGTGGGCGTGAGACGTGGTTCTGGTTGATGCTCCCGCTGCGTCTCTTGCGGCGTCATCGCGCGTTGGTGTTCACCGTCGCCGGGGTGGCGGTCGTCGTCGCCGCTCTGGGTTACGGGCACGCCGTGCGGGTTGGCCTACTTGGCATCGTCGGGGTGGCCGTGGCGCTTCGCTGCTGGTGCCGGTTCGGTCCGGTCTCGTTCGAGTCGGTCCTGGCGGGGCGGTATCGACGGTGGCTGATTCGAGGGCATGTGCGTGAGTGCTGGCCGGTGGTGTGTCAGCGAGCCGGGCTGACGTTCATGGTGGCGGCTAAGCGGCGCGGTGAGCCTGCTGTCCAGGTTGTGCCGCAGATGCAGGCGCGGTGGGTCGAGGGTCGGCTGTGCTTGTCGCCGCAGATGCTGGCCGGGCACGACCTGACCGTCTGGGAGACCGCGGCCGAAGCAGTGCGCGTCGCGGCAGGCGCGAGCCGCGTCGAGGTCCGCACCGACGACTCACGGACCCGGGTACAGATCTGGCTCGCTTACGGCGACGCGCTCAGCATCCCGTTCACTTCAGGAGTACCCGAGCTCGACACAGAAGTGCCGACATCCGGTGTTGTGCTGGGGCGGACCGAGGACGGCGGCCCGTTCTCCATACGTCTCGGCGTACACACCCTGGTCGCGGGGGCGACGGGTGCGGGCAAAGCATCCGCGGTGCACGGCCTGCTGATCGGCCTCGGACCAGCGATCCGAGCCGGAGTCGTCCAGGTGCACGGGATCGACTTGAAGGGCGGCATGGAACTCGGCATGGCCAGGCCGTGCCTGACCCGATGCGCCACCACGCCGGCGCAAGCGGTCATCGTGCTCGAGGAAGCCGCGACCGCGA
The DNA here is from genome assembly GCA_036786375.1 of Actinopolymorphaceae bacterium. Classification (GTDB taxonomy): domain Bacteria; phylum Actinomycetota; class Actinomycetes; order Propionibacteriales; family DAIQRJ01; genus DAIQRJ01. The sequence continues at coordinate 26,916 of DAIQRJ010000035.1, read as the reverse complement.
TGGCCGCGCGAGCTGGGCGGCTGGCGGGACACACCCGCGTGCACGAGCCGTCGCAGGTGGATCCGTTGGTGGTGGTCCTGGTCGACGAGCTCGCCGCGATCACCGCATACCTGACTGATCGGGATCTGAAGAACCGCGCGGCCGCTGCCCTGTCGCTGCTGCTGTCACAGGGACGCGCGGTGGGTTACATGGTGGTGGCGTGTCTGCAGGACCCGCGCAAGGAGGTCATCCCGATGCGTGGCCTGTTCACCCAGACGCTCGGCATGCGACTGCGTGACGCGACCGAGACCGACATGGTCGTCGGATCGCATGCCCGTCATGTGGGTGCGGCCTGTGAGCTGATCCCCGCGACACTTCCCGGTGTGGGTTGGATGGTCCCGGACTCCGGCGGGCAGCCTGTCCGGTTCCGGCTCGGGCACGTCACCGACACGGACATCCGCGTTGCTGCACGGCGTTTCCCGGCGGCGGTGCGGCTGCCGATCACGGTCCCCGAACCGAGCCAGGACAAGCCCCGAGCATCGCGGGCCACCCGAACGACGGCGGATGCAGCATGAGCACCGGCTGGACCATGGAGGCGAGCGAGGACGGCGAGCGGGTTTTGCTGCCGGCGTCGGCCGCTCGGGTGCTGGAGACCGTGATCGAGCCGGACTGGACGGTCGACGCGGCTTGTGTGTCCGTTGATCCCGAGCTGTGGTTTCCCGAGATCGGCGGCACCACGTCGCGGGCAGTGTTGGAGATCTGCGCGAGCTGCCCGGTGCGGAGAACGTGTCTGGCCAGCGCGATCGTCAACGTCGAGGACGGCATCTGGGGCGGCGTCCAAGCGGTTCCGCGAAGCCAGGCGCGAGGACAGATCTGGCGTGGCGCCGACCCGCTCGTCGTGCTAGACGAGCTGCTCGACCGGGCCGCCGAGACCGACAGTCGGCGCAGGTTCGCAGCATGACAGCCTCGCTGGTCAGTGCGCCGATCGCCAACTCCGACGGGGATATCGAGCTGTCGCCGGCTACGGGCCGGGAAGTGTTCGCCCGAATGAACCGACTCGACTTCGCCCGGTGGGCCACCCAAGTCACCGGGACTGGCGGTTGCTCGCACCCGGTCCGGTTGGTCGGCTCCTCGACAACGGTGGACACGGCCACTGGTGAGGTAGTCGGCGCCTATGAGTCGTCGACCGAGCCCGATCGGGTCACCTATGTGCGGTGCGGGAACCGGCGCGCTGACGTGTGCGCGTCGTGCTCGACCGAGTACGCCGGTGACCTATGGCATCAACTCTCAGCGGGCATGGTCGGCGGCAAAGGGGTCCCCGAGGAGATCCGCCAACACCCGCTGGTGTTCGCGACACTGACCGCGCCGTCGTTCGGGTTCGTGCACACGTGCAACAAGCCGGGTAGAACACCACGTCGCTGTTGCCCGCGCTCGGCCCGGTCGATGTGCCCGCACGGTCGCCCGACGTGGTGCATGCGTGTGCACACCGGCAGCGATGTCGAGGTCGGCCAACCGTTGTGCCCCGACTGCTACGACTACACCGGTCATGTGATCTGGCAGTGGTGGGCACCCGAACTGTGGCGGCGGTTCACGATCACGCTGCGCCGTCACCTCGCCCGTCACCTCGCCTACCACCTCGGACTGACAGAACGAGCAGCTCGGGGGCTGGTGCGGGTGCAGTTTGCGAAGGTCGCGGAATACCAACGCCGCGGCGTCGTCCACTTCCACGCGTTGATCCGCCTCGACGGGCCACCCACCGACGACGACCGGTGGCCCGCACCCAGGGCCGCGGTGTCCGCAGACGAGGTGTGCGATCTCGTGCGGTCAGCCGCGGCGGCGGTTCGGTACGTGTCGCCGGCTGACGGTCCGCACCTGCCGCCGCTGGAGCTGCGGTTCGGCGTCCAGGTGGACGCACGCATCGTGCACGACCTGGCCGACCGCGACGACCCGGCCGATAGTGACCTCCACCCGGAGACCGTCGCCGCCTACATCGCCAAATATGCAACGAAAGCGACCGCGATCGAACCCGGCGCGGGTGGGCAGGCACATCTACGTCGTCTCCGTCGCACCGTCGACCGGCTCGGTCGTGCCGCGACCCGCGAGCCACTCGATGGTCTCGACGCCGATCTGCTCGCTCCGTATGGCCGGCTGGGTCGGTGGGCGGACGCTCTCGGGTTTCGGGGTCGGTTCGGTACCGCGTCCCGCTCGTTCTCCGTCACCCTGACCTCGCTGCGCGACGCGCGCCGTGCGTTCAAGCGCGAACGCCCGACTGGCGCGGTAGCCGGTGCACCAGAAGACGGCGGTGTCGACCAGTCGGTCGAGGAGGACACCACGTTGGTGGTCGGGTCGTGGCGGTTCGTCGGGATGGGCTGGCTGACCAACGGTGACGCCGCACTGGCAGCCGACACCGCCGCGCGGGCACGGGAACACCGACTGGCCAAGGCTGCAGCCCGTCGTGGCGTGACCTGAATCCGGTCGCGGTGCTCAGTTCCTGGGCGTCCTCCCGATCCTTGCTGCTTGTTGGTTCGGGCGGTCGGTGTCAGGGCTGCAACGAAGTGAAATCACGAAGTGACGCCGGAGGCGGCCTTGACGCTGACCGGGCGGACCGACACATCCTCTCGAATCGGGAGGACGTCAATCATCTACGGGCGGAGAGGGATATGGAGCGGTTGTTGGTGAGTCCGGAGGAAGCGGCCGAGATGCTCGATGTTGCGCGGTCGACGGTCTATGACTTGATGCGGCTTCGGCTGCTGGCGAGTGTGAAGGTCGGTCGGTATCGACGGATCCCGATGTCGAAGCTCCGGGAGTATGTCGATCGACTGACTGATGTGGACGTCGCGTGAGTCGCCGTGGGAACGGTGAGGGCAGCGTCTTCCGGCGGGCTGATGGGCGTTGGGTGGGCGAGGCGTATGTGCTGCAGCCAAACGGTGGGCGGGCTCGACGGACTGTGTACGGGCGGACCCGGGAGGAGGTCGCGGCGAAGGTGACGGCGATGCTGTCGAAGGCGGCTGCCGGTCATGTCGCCCCGTCGTCGTGGACGGTGGCGGAGTTCGTCGAGTACTGGCTGGACAACGTCGGAGCATCGTCGTTGCGAGCGACCACGCTGTCGAGTTACCGCTGGATCCTGGCGAACTACGTTGTGCCCGAGGTCGGCTCGGAGAAGCTAGCTGCGCTGACACCACCGCATGTGCGGAAGATGCTCGCGCGACTCGCGGCACGTGAGTTGTCCTGGAACAGCCGTCGCCTGGCTCATTCGGTGCTCCGGACTGTCCTTGCTGATGCGGTTCGGGAACAACTGATCGAGCGCAATGCGGCAGCTCTGGTGAAGCTGCGTCGGGAGCATGTGCCGGAGGTTGTGCCGTGGACGCCGGTGGAGGCGGCTCGGTTCCTCGCCGCGTCTCAGGGTGATCGGCTTTACGCGTTGTTCGCGGTGGGCGTCTCGCTCGGGTTGCGTCGCGGTGAGCTGATGGGGCTGCGGTGGGAGGACGTCGATCTGCGCACCGGGCTGATGCGGGTCGAGCACAGCTTGTCGCGGGTGCCTGGTGTCGGGTTCGTGCTGGGCCCGCCGAAGTCGGCTCGGTCGCGTCGGGCGTTGTGGATCCCGGAGATCTGTCTTCAGGCGCTCCGTGCGCATTGGGACCTGGAGGTGGCCGCGCGAGAGCGGCTCGGATCGAGCTGGCAGGAGTCCGGGTACGTGTTCACCGCTCCTCGGGGAGGCCCGTTGGATCCGACGGTGCTGGCTCACGTGTTCGAGCGGTTGGTGGCGGCGGCGGGCGTGCGCCGTATCCGGTTGCACGATCTCCGGCACACGTGTGCATCGTTGTTGTTGGCGCAGGGAGTGGCTCCGCGGGTCGTGATGGAGGTCCTCGGGCATGCCCAGCTGTCCGTCACAATGGACTTGTATAGCCACGTCATGCCGACGGCCCTCAACGATGCCGCCAAGGCTGTGCAACGCGCTCTGGACGGTCCGGCATGAGCCGGGTTGCTGTCACTGCGACTGTCATTCGGTCGACCTGAAGTTGGGCTGGACGCCCTAAACCCCGTCTGACCTGCGATTTCGTTTGGCGCGCTCGGCAGGATTCGAACCTGCAACCTTCTGATCCGTAGTCAGATGCTCTATCCGTTAAGCTACGAGCGCAACGATCGGCCAGTGTAACCAACCTCCGAGCTGCACTCCAATCGGGTTCCTCGCAGAGTGACTACCGTTCGACCATGGCCCGCAATCTTCCCGCCCTGAGCGACCTCCCGCGCCAACGCGGCCTACCCGACATGCTCGCCTTCCTCGATGGTGGTCCCGTCCGCACGGCGGGCGACTGGCCGAGCAAGCGTGTCGAGCTCGCTGATCTCGTCCAGCACTACGAGTACGGCTACCTCCCGCCGCCCGTCCCGGTCGAATCCTCAGTGCGCTTCACCGATCCGGCCGCCCTCGACGGAGCCGCGACGCTCACCGAACTCGACCTCACCATCGGCGACGCACTGGCGCCGGTTCGGCTGCTCCTGGCGGTCCCGAACACGGGCAGCGCTCCGTTCCCCACCTTCGTCGGCCCCAACTTCGACGGCAACCACACGATCCTCGACGACGAGCGCATCGCCATCCCGGACCTGCTCCCCGACTACACCGACGGCGCTCGCGGCGAGTTCGCCGGCAAGTGGCCGTTCGCCCAGATCGTCCAGGCCGGCTACGCCGTCGCCACCTTCTACGGCGGTGACCTCGACCTCGACGACAAGGACATCCGGGACGCGGGCATCCGTCCCTACGTCGACACGTTGCCGGCCGAAGGCGACGTCCCGCCCGGATCGCTCGCCGTCTGGGCGTGGGGGCTGCAGCGTGCGGTCGACGTGCTCGCGGCCGACGACCGCCTCGACGCCGACCGGTTCATCGCCGTCGGCCACTCCCGCTTCGGCAAGGTCGCGATCCTCGCCGGCGCGACGGACGAGCGGCTGGCCGCTGCCATCCCGCACCAGGCGGGCGGCGGCGGAACCTCGCCGGCGCGGTCGTCGAACGACGGGGCCGAGCCGCTGTCACACCTCGCGAAGAACTTCCCGCACTGGTACACCCCGACGTTCGTGACGGCAGCTGCCGACCCGACCCGGCTCCCCTACGACCACCACGCGCTGCTCGGATTGATGGCTCCGCGGCCGGTTCTGCTGTCGAACGCCGCCGAGGACGCCTGGGCCGACGCCGCCGGACAGGTCGAACTGCGGCGGGCTGCCGAACCCGCGTACGACCTGCTGGGAGCGTCCGACTGGCACGACCAGGTGGACGCGCTGCCGGCACCGGGAGAGTTCCTACCCGGCCGCGTCAGCGTCTTCGTGCGAGCGGGCAAGCACGCACAGACACCTGAGGACTGGGCCGCGTTCCTCACCTTCGCCGACCACTACGTCCCGGGTACCGACGGCTGATCGGCCAGATTCCGACGGGACGAAAGCGCTGCAAGACTGGACGGATCGGTCGAGCCGATGCCACCAGCAGCGCTCGACCCAACCGTGGTCGCGTGTGGTGGGCTGTGCTCAGGGAAGGGCGGAGGTGGCGGGATTTGAACCCGCGAGAAGGCTTTGAACCCTCAACCCGCTTAGCAGGCGGGCGCCATAGACCGGACTAGGCGACACCTCCCAGGCGCGAGCAAGGCTATCGGTGGGCCGTCACGACGTCCAAACAGGTTGCTGGCGCCAACGGCGTGACCGGCCGCCGCGCAGGAGTGCAAGCAGGCTGTCAGCGCGAACGGGAACTCGCGTACCCATCCGTGCGGTTCAATAGGCGTGATGTCTGACGACGCGCCGCGGTCCCACCGCGCCAACAAACAGCGTGCCACGGCCACCTTCCGGCATTCGATGCTGCTGACGGTGGCCAGCGCGATCATTCCCGGCAGCGGGCTGATCGCCGGGCGGCGCCGCGTGGTCGGCGGCATCTTCCTCGCCCTCGGCCTGGCCGTCATCGGATTCGGCATCTGGGCCGCCACCGCCGGCCAGACCAGCGTCCTGCACTGGGCCGTCGAACCCGGCGCGCTCGTGTGGATCGCCGTCGGCATCATCGCGGTCGGACTGCTGTGGCTCAGCTCGATGGTCACCACCCAGATCTCCACGGCGCCCCACCCGTTGCGAGCATCCCAGCGCATCGCCGGCGTCACCCTGGTCGGCGTCCTGGGCTTCGCCGTGATGGCCCCGATGGTCGTCGCCGCCCAGTACGCGGGCACCACCCGCGACCTCGTCAACACCGTCTTCGCAAGCAATACCGCCAGGAGCGCCACCGTCGACCCGAACCAGGTCACCGCGGCCGACCCCTGGCAGGGCAAGGACCGCGTCAACATCCTCCTGCTCGGCGGTGACGGCGGCGCCGACCGCACGGGCGTCCGCACCGACACGATGATCCTCGCGAGCATCGACACCCACACCGGCAACACGGTCCTGCTGAGCCTCCCGCGCAACCTGATGCGCGTCCCGCTGCCGCCGGGCACGGCGTTGTCGAAGGCCTACGGCGGCACGTTCTACGGCCCGGGCACCGAGGGCAACTGGATGCTCAATGCGATGTACCTCGAGGTGCCGCAGAACCATCCCGACATCTTCAACAACTCCGACCACCCCGCCGCGGACATCATGAAGGTCACGATCGGCTATGTGCTGGGAGTCAAGGTCGACTACTTCGCGCTGGTCAACCTTGCCGGCTTCAGGAAGCTCGTCGACGCCCTCGGCGGCATCACCGTCAACATCAACTACCCGATCCCGGTCGGCGGCGACACCGACGCGAACATCCCGCCGGAGCGCTACCTCCAGCCGGGCGAGAACGTGCACCTCAACGGTGGTGACGCGCTCTGGTACGCCCGTGGCCGCTACCACGTCGTCGGTGGCGACTACGCCCGGATGGACCGGCAGAGGTGCTTCATCAGCGCGGTCGTCAGCCAGGCGGATCCCGCCCGGGTGCTGACCCGTTACAAGGAACTCGCGGCGACGTCGAAGGAGATCGTGTCGACCGACATCCCGTCCACGCTGCTGCCCGCACTCGTCGACCTGGCGATCAAGATCAAGGGCGCCAAGGTCACCAGCGCCGTCTTCGACTCGTCGGTCACCTACTACTCACACCCCGACTACCCGAAGATCAAGCGGCTCGCACAAGCGGCCATCGCGAAGTCGCAGGCGACGAAGTCGACCACCAAGACCGGCACGGCGACGACGAAGGCGCCGTCGACTGCCACTCCCGAGCCCGGGACCGCGACCGACGTCAAGGACGCCTGCGCCTACAACCCGAACCCGGCCCTCAACTAGCGCATCGCCTCGACTAGCGCGCGTCGTCGGTGCCGGCTTCGCCGTCGGTGAAGGTCTCCTCCAGCGTCTTGTAGCCGTTCGCTGTGTCGAGCCGCTTGCGCATCTCGCGCTCGATCTCGCCAGGGTCGGCCTGCAGCCAGCGCGTGCTCAGCCCGAGCGACCGGCCGTCGGCCAGCCCGACGATCAGCTGCCCTGGTGTCTTGTCGTCCTGGGCAACCGCGGTCACGTCGGTCCACCGGCCAGACGCCGCGCGGCCGAAGACCGGCTTGACGCTCCACCCGGCCGCGTCGAACTCGAGGTTCAGGCGCTTGCCGATCATCGTGAGCTGGCCGAGGAACGCCGTTGCCAGGCCTGCCACCAGCAGCAGCACACCGGGAATCAGCAGGCCCGTCAGCCGGCCGCGAGCGAGAACGGTCGGGATCATCACGAGGAGCATTCCGGCGATCACCGCGAACATCGCGAGACCGTAGAGTCCGAGCATCGCGTCGCGGCGCGGCTGGAACCGGATCGACCCGATCGAGGCCCCGGGGTTCGTCGTCGAGGAGGAGTTGGCCATGCCGGACAGTCTCTCAGCGTCGGGACGGCAGGACCGCATCCGCGGTCGCCGGATCGTTGTCGAGGTGGCCATCGTCTTGACGGTGACGCTCGGGATGAGTGGCTGGCAGTCGCTTCTCGTCCTGATCCGCAACCTCCTCAAGACCGTGCCGCTGGCCAGCCAGAACACCCAGCTCGTCGAGACCGCGGCGCCCAACCCCTGGCTCGACCTGCTGTTCCAACTCAGCTACGTCGTCACCGACATCTCTTGGGGCTGCCTCGCGCTCTACCTGCTCTGGCTGGCTGGGATGCGGATGCGCGACATCGGCCTCGACGTCCGCCGGTTCGGCCGGGACTCGCTGATCGGCGTGCTGCTCGCGCTGTGCGTCGGCATCCCCGGGCTGGGTTTCTACCTGCTGGCACGGGCCATCGGCATCAACACGAACGTGCAGCCGACGACGCTCACCGACCACTGGTGGACGATCCCACTGCTGATCTTCGCGGCCTTCGGCAACGGGTTCGTCGAGGAGACAGTCGTCGTCGGCTACCTGATCAGCCGGCTCCGGGACGCGCGCTGGGCGATGCCGGTGGTCATCCTCGTCAGCTGCGTCCTCCGCGGGAGTTACCACTTGTACCAGGGCTTCGGCGGATTCATCGGGAACGTCGTGCTCGGATTCGTCTTCGTCGTCGTCTGGCGCAAGACCGGCCGGCTGTGGCCGCTGATCATCGCGCACACGATGATCGACGTCGCGTCGTTCGTGGGCTACAGCCTGCTCGCCCCGCACATCGGCTGGCTCCGCTGAGACCTGCCGCGGATCGGTCCCGGCTGATTCCGCTGATATACCCCCACTCGATGTGGCGCTTGGCCGGGCGGCACGCTCAGCCATACGACCCAGGCTTCATCGAGGGCGGGAATATCAGCGGATCGTCAGTGGGTCGAGATCGTCGGAATGCTCCTCCTCGACGCGGGCACGGGTGAGAGCGCGTCCGGATCGATCTGCCGGTCGGGGTTCGCTGCCGGGACGTCCCCGTCGAGCAGCGGATCAGCGGTCTCGCGCATGTGCTCGAAGAGGCGATCACGCAGGCCCGTCAGAACCGGTTGGACCCGTGGATCCCCGGCCAGGTTGGTCATCTCGTTCGGGTCGAAGATCTCGTCGTACAGCTCGTCGGCGGGCAGCGTCCGATCGGCCCAGCCGTGCTCGACCCACAGGCTCTTGCTGGCCGAGTCGTCGGTGTTCGGCAGCACCGGCCGTCCACGGTCACTGAACCGGCGTATGAAGCGATAGCGGTCGGTGCGCAAGGCACGCATCGGCTCGTACGCGGCGTGGTAGGTGACCTCGGAGTAGGCCTCGGCGCGGACGCTCGCGCGAGGGTCAGAGGTGAGCGGCAACAGCGACACCCCCTGCAGCCACTCCGGCCGCGGCAATCCCAGCAGCTCGACGATCGTCGGGTAGACGTCCAGATGGCTGACCATCGCGTCCGTGCTGCGGCCGCCGGTGAATCCGCCCGGACCACGCAGGATGAGCATCACGCCCGTGCCGGCGTCGGTGAGCGTGCCTTTCATACGTGGCATGGCGATGCCGTGATCGGTCGTGCAGATCACCAGCGTGTTCCCGGCGACCCCGGCTTCGTCGAGCGCGTCCAGCACCGCTCCCATTCCCGCATCGGCCTGCGCCGCGGCCGCGATGAACGACCCCATCTCGGCCCGGGTCGAGGGCGTGCTCGGCATCGTCGGCGCGGGCCGGGGAAAGCCGTTCTCGTCGGGCGGGTACCCGAACAGGTACTCGTTGCGGTTCATCGTGTGGGTCTCGAAGAAGCCGACCGAGAGGAAGAACGGCTGGTCGGGCTGCTCGGCGGTGTGCCGGTGGACGAAGTCGACCGCCGGGCCGCTGACCTCGGGGGCGAGCCCGCTGCGACCGAGGACGTCGGTGTAGCCCAGGGTGTCGAGCTGGTCGGGAGCACTGACGTGCTGTTCGCCGACGACCGCCGTGCGGTAACCGGCGCCGGCGAGGGTGGTGGCGATGTGCTGACCCGGATCGGTGAGCCTGAAGCCGAAGTGCGCCAGGCCGAACATGCCGGCGTTGTGCGGCAGTTGCCCGGTGAGCAGGGCGGCCCGACTCGGCGAGCAGGTCGGCGCCGCGGAGAACGCCCGCTGGAAGAGAAAGCCCTCACGCGCCAGCTGCTCGATCCGCGGCGTCGGCACGGGCGCGCCGTACGCGCTCACGTACCGGCCGGTGTCGTGCGTGTGCATGTAGACGATGTTTGGCTTCACATCAGCCACCTTAAGGCTGTCCCCGGGACCGATCCCGGCCTGACCCGGACGGCCACCGGCCATCGGCCGGCGGCCGTCTCGGCACCCGCCCCGAGCGTGGCTAGGCTCGGTGGATGCTCCCATCCGGCGTGCTGTCGTTCCCGCTGACCGCCTTCGACGCCGATGGTGAACTCGACCTCCTGGCGCTCTCCGCGCACCTCGACGACCAGGTCGCCAGCGGTCCCGCGGCGGTCTTCGTCGCCTGCGGCACGGGTGAGCTGAGCTCGCTCTCCGAGAACGAGCACGCCGAGGTGGTCCGGACGTCCGTGGCGGTCGCAGCCGGTCGCGTGCCCGTCTTCGCCGGCGTCGGAGGTGGGCTGGCGACCGCCAAGACCCAGGCCGGCGCCGCCGCGGCCGCGGGTGTCGACGGCGTCCTGCTGTTGCCGCCGTACCTCGTCAGCGGGCCACCGGCCGGGCTGCTCGCCTACGTCCGGGCCGTCGCCGAGGTCTCGTCGACGCCACTGATCGTCTACCGGCGCGCGACCAACCTCTTCGGCGTTCCGACGGCGCTGGCACTTCTCGACGTCCCGACTGTCGTCGGCATCAAGGACGGCAACGGCGACGTCGACACGATGACGCGCATCGTCACCGCCGTCCGGACCTCGGGGCATGCCCGCGCCCACGACTTCCTGTTCCTCAACGGACTTCCGACGGCCGAGCTGTCCGCTCAGGCCTACCGGGCGATCGGCATTCCGCAGTACTCATCTGCCATCTTCTGCTGCGCACCCGACATCGCGCTCGCGTTCGCCGCCGCACTCGCCACCGGCGACGACGCGACATGCCAACGGCTGCTCGAGGTCTTCTACCTCCCGTTCGCCGACCTGCGCGACACGACGCCTGGGTACCACGTCTCGCTCGTCAAGGCCGGTGCCCGCGTCCGCGGCTTCGACGTCGGCGGTGTCCGGCCACCGTTGATCGACCCGTCCCCGGAACATCTCAGTGCGCTGACGTCTCTGATCGCCACCGCCCGAACGGAGCTGGAAGCAGCATGAAGGTCACACAGGTCGTCGTCACCCCGGTCGCGTTCGCCGACCCGCCACTGCTCAACTCCGTCGGCGTGCACGAGCCGTTCGCGATCCGCGCCGTGGTGCAGGTCCACACCGACGAGGGGTTGACCGGGCTCGGCGAGACCTACGGCGACGACGGGCATGTGGCGATGCTCGAGGCCGTCGCCCGCGCGCTGCCCGGCACCGATCCCTTCGACACCAGCGCGATCGTGCGCATCACCGCCCAGACGCTCGGGTCCGCCACGGTCCGCGCCGACCTGCACGGGCTCACGGGCGCGGCCACCCCGCCGAAGACCCTCGCCAGCGTGGTGTCGCCGTTCGAGGTCGCCTTCTTCGACATCGTCGGAAAGGCCATCGGACGTCCCGTCGTCGATCTCCTCGGCGGTCCCATCCGCACCGAGGTCCCCTTCTCCGCCTACCTGTTCTACAAGTGGGCCGCGCATCCCGGCTCCGACGACGACGCGTGGGGCGCCGCCCTCGACGCCGAGGGCATCGTCGCCCAGGCCCATCGGATGGTCGATCTCTACGGGTTCGACTCGATCAAGCTCAAGGGCGGCGTTCTGCACGCCGACGACGAGGCCGATGCGGTCGAGGCCCTGCGGGTCGAGTTTCCCTCACACCCGTTGCGGATCGACCCGAACGCGGCCTGGGACGTACCGACGTCGATCCGGATCGGCCGGCGCCTCGACGGCGTGCTCGAGTACCTCGAGGATCCCACCCGCGGCATCCCGGCAATGGCCGAGGTCCACCGCGACGTCCCGATGCCGCTGGCGACGAACATGTGCGTCGTCGCCTTCGAGCACATCCCCGAGTCGGTCCGTCTCGACGCTGTCCAGGTGATCCTCTCCGACCACCACTACTGGGGCGGGTTGCGCGCCAGCCAGCACCTCGCGTCGATCGCCGACACATTCGGCATCGGCCTGTCCATGCACTCGAACAGCCACCTGGGCATCAGCCTCGCGGCGATGGTGCATCTGGCGGCCGCGACGCCGAACCTCAACTACGACCTCGACACGCACTGGCCGTGGAAGCGCGCGGACGAGGACGTCATCACCCATCCGTTCAGCTTCTCGGGGGGCAAGCTCACCGTCCCGTCGACGCCCGGCCTGGGGATCGAGCTCGACCCGGATGCCCTTGCCCGCTTGCACGAGCAGTACCTCACCTCCGGAATCAAACGGCGCGACGATGCCGGCTACATCAAGCGCGTCGCACCCGACTGGGTGCTACGACCCGGCCTCTGAGGGTTTGCCGGTTCCCCGTCCGCACCACCCGTTCGTTCTTACCCACGACCCTGGAGTTCCGCGTGCGTACGTACGACAACTACACGACCCCGCAGGCGCTACTCGAGCAGGAGCTGGCCCAGCGCGACGAGTCCGGCTTCTCCACCGCCGAGGTGAGGGCCAGGATCGGCGCGACGCCGGTCCACGACCTGCCGTCGCCGGAGGCACAGGACCACCTTTCTGCGTTGGCGATCTCGACACCGGTCCCCGACTGGCCGTTCGTCGAGCCGACCGACCTGGAGGCGATCGTCGCGGAGTTCCCGACCGACCCGTTCGGTGCCGGCATCACCCCGGCGGCCGCGTTGCCTGCTGATCTCGACGACCGGATCGCGGCTGCGTGGCTCGGCCGCTGTGCGGGCAACTGCCTGGGCAAGCCGGTCGAGAGCGGCGCGATGTGGACCCCGGACGCGTTGAAGGCCTACCTGACCGCCACCGGCAACTACCCGATCAGTGGCTACATGGTGCACGGCGAGGGGATGCCGGAAGGTCTTCACCTGGTAGGCGATCCGCGCGAGACGACGGCCGGCAACATCACCTACGTCCCCCGGGACGACGACCTCGACTACACCCTGCTCGGCCTGCACCTGATGGAGAAGCACGGCCGCGCGCTCACCACGACCGACGTCGCCGACGCGTGGTTGTCGCTGCTGCCCTACGGCGCGACCTACACGGCCGAGCGCGCCACCTACCGCACCCTCGTCGCCGGGGTGGCACCCGAGTCCGCGGGGTGGCGTGACAACCCTTACCGGGAATGGATCGGCGCACAGATCCGGGCCGACATCTACGGCTACGTCCTGCCTGGCCGGCCGCTCGAAGCGGCCCGGCTCGCCTGGCAGGACGCGCGGCTCTCGCACGTGGCGAACGGTGTCTACGGAGAGATGTGGGCAGCCGCGTTCGTCGCGTGCTCCTTCACCGCGTCCTCGCTGGTCGAGGCGTTCGACCGGGCGCTGAACTACGTGCCCGCGCGCTCCCGGCTGGCCGACGCGTTGCGGTGGGTCCGCAGCCGGCACCAGGCCGGTGTCGAATGGGAAGCCCTGATCCGTGAGGTGCACAAGCGCTACAGCAACCTGCACTGGGTGCACACGGTCAACAACGCGGCCGCGGTCGGTGCCGCAATCCTCACCTGCCAAGAGGATTTCACCACCGCGATCGGGCAGATGGTGGCCTCCGGGCTCGACACCGACAGCAACGGGGCAACCGCCGGGTCGGTGGCCGGTGCGTTCGTCGGTACCGCCGGGATCCCGGCCGGCTGGACCGAGGATTTCCACGACCGGATCCGCAGCGCCCTGTTCGGGTTCGACAACTCGGTGCTCAGCGACGTCATCGCGCGTACGCAGAAGCTCGCGCACGACTGGAGCTGACCGGGAACCGAAGGACTGGGTCGTGACGCCGGTCAACGATTGATGTGGTCGTACCGGATCGCTGAGTATCCGTTGTCCTTGGCGTAGGCGACTGAGTACGTGGTCTTCGGCACCGTGACCAGTGAGCCGCGATGGGTCCTAGCGCGCGAGGCCCGCGAGGAACTCGGCGATGACCTCGCGGCAGGCGGGATCGGGCTCCATGTGGGGCAAGTGCGCGGTGCCCGCGAGCTCCACGAGCCGGGCGCCCGGCACGCGAGCGGCCAGCGCGTGCGCGTCGACGTGCACGTCCTCGAGATCGAGCGAACCCACGACCACGAGCGTCGGGCAGGCGATCCGTTCGAGTCGCGGCCACGCCGGTTCGGGTCTGATCAGTTCGCCCAGATCGGGCGCGGCCAGCGCGATCGCGTTCATGGCAAGGAACAACTCGCGAATCTCGCCACCGACCCGGCCCTCGGCAGCGGCGGGCCCGTCGAGCCAGAGCCACGCTTCGAGCCGGTTGACCTGCTCGCGGTCGCGCGCCTCCTCGGCGGCGTCGACCGCGTCGATCAGGCGTTGCTGCTCGGGCGGTCGGACGTCCGCGCCCGGCGAGCCGGAGATGCCGGCGCCGATCAACACGAGCGCGGCAACACGGCCCGGGTGGGCGAGGGCGAGGTCGATCGCCGTCCGGCCGCCCATCGACGCGGCGATCACGACTGCACGGTCTACACCGCACGCATCCAGCACCGCGATCGCGTCGCCGGTCAACGACACGTCCTCCGGTGTCGCGGTGGTCTCGCCGAAGCCTCGGGAGTCATAGGCGATGCACCGACGATGCAGGCTGAGCAGATCCATCAGCTGCGACCAGCTCCGCTTGTCGGTAACTCCTGCGTGGATGAGGAATGCGGGCGTGGCGGGTCCGTCGCCGCGGTCGTCGACGGCGATGCGGGCGGTTCCGGAGGTGACGATCATCAGGCCCAACCTGACACACCACCGGCACCGCGATCAACGCACATTCCACGTCGGCCGGTGCACTCCGGAGATCCCGCCGGCGTCGAATTGGCGTCGCCACCCGCGGTCTGATCAGCTGACGGCATGGATGCACCAGCGGTTCTCGCCGCCTTCGACCAGCAGATCCGCCGTCGGCCCGAATCGGATGCCGGTGGTGGACGCATCGAGCGTGCCGACGGGATCGTCCGGAGCGTCTCGGATTCCGACGGCTGGAACGGAGTGACCTGGTCCGACCTCGACGACGCCACGGCCGACGCGGCCATCGCCGCCCAGATCGCGCGCTTCGGCCGCATCGCGCGCTCGTGGGAGTGGAAGTACTACTCCTACGACGCACCGATGGATCTCCCTGCACGGCTGGTCGCGGCCGGCTTCGGCGCCGAACCCGCAGAGGCTCTGCTGGTCGCCGAGATCCCCGACCTCGATCTCGACACCACGGCTCCACCCGGCATCGAGTTGCGCCCGGTGGTCGACGAGCACGACGCGGACGCGCTCGTCTCGGTCGGGGACGAGGTCTTCGGCGCCGATCACGCAGCAATCGGCCGTCACATCCTCGCGGGCGTCGCCCAGTCCCCGCCGACGATCGAAGCCGTCGTCGCATGGGCCCGCATCACGCCGGTCTCCGCGGCCCGGGTGGAGTGCAACGCGGGGACCGACTTCGCCGGTCTTTCGGGCGGCGGCACGCTGCCGTCGTGGCGCGGCCGAGGCGTGTTCCGCTCACTCGTCGCCCACCGCGCGGCATTGGCGGCGGCACGCGGATTCCGTTACCTGCAAGTCGATGCCTCCTCTGACAGTCGGCCGATCCTCAAGCGGCTCGGCTTCGTGCAGCTCGCCAACACGACGCCGTTCGTCCATCAGGGCGCACGCGGCTGACCGGGCGGGGGCATCCTCCCGGATTGTCGGTGGGCGGTGTGAGGCTGGCTGCTTCCGACGGCCCCGGCCGTGCCCACGACCCCAGGAGGTCCCCATGCCCGGAATGCCAGGCCCTGTCGCCGACGAACGCGAAGCACTCACGGCCTTCCTGGCCCAGCAGCGTTACGTCCTCCGGCTCACGTCCTACGGCCTCACCGACGAACAGGCGCGACTGTCACCGACGGTCAGTACGTTCAGCGTCGGCGGCCTGATCAAGCACGTCGCCCAGACCGAACGCGGGTGGATCGACATGATCGCGCAACGCAGTCGGCCCGCCGGGTCGGGCGACGGCACCGACGACTACCTGGCCGGATTCCGGCTGTCGCAGGGCGAGACGCTGGCCGACGCCCTCGCCTTCTACGACGAGGTGGCCGCGGCGACAGATGCGGTGCTGGCCGGGGTCACCGATCTCGACCAGCCCGTTCCGGTGCCACATGACGTCCCGTGGTTCCCCAAGGACGTGACGGCGTGGTCGGTCCGGTGGGTCCTGCTGCATGTGATCGAGGAGACCGCCCGGCACGCCGGCCACGCCGACATCGTGCGTGAATCGGTCGACGGCGGGACAGCATTCCCGCTGATGGCGGCGGCCGAGGGGTGGCCGAGCACGCCATGGATGAAACCGTGGACGCCTGACGAGCGTCCTGTCGCGGCCGTGTGAAACACCGGGTCGGAGGAGGTCATCCGTCACTGGCCGTCGACCGGGCCGTTGCCTAGCGTCGAACGCATGACAACTCCCAGACGTTGGTCGGTCCTCCCGGCGAGTGCGGTCGCGGCGGTGATCGTGTGGGCGGTCGCCGTCCCGATAGCCGGCATCGACCTCGTGGCGCGCGCAGGCAGCCGGGTCCAGCACGTCGGCATCGGTTCAGTCATCGCGGTCAGCCTCGTCGTCGCGCTCGTTGCCACCGTCGTTCGGATCGCTCTCGCCAGGGCCACACGGGCACGCCCCGGGCAGGGTGCGCGTGCCTGGGTGGTCCTCGCCTCGGTCGTTCTGCTGGTCTCGTTGGCCGGTCCGGCCGGCGCGGTGACCGCGAGCGCGGGGTGGTCACTGGCGGGGATGCACGTGGTCGTCGGCGCACTGCCGATCGTCGGTCTGCGCACCACCGGCACAGGCACCCACGCAGCGAGCTGAACCGGACCGCGCGGAGTTCAGTGCTTCTCGCAGGCCACACCGTCGTTGTCGCGGCCGAGGTCACCGTAGGTGTTCGACCTTGCATTGTCGACATGGTCTGTCGTAGTTGGCCCGCGCGGAGATGCGAGGTAAATCCCGGTTTGTGGCTCACGGATCGTTACCGAACCGAGTCTCACAGCTGGATGACAGGAACTGCCCAGACCCCTAGCGTTCGGCTTGCATGCGCTCCTGCCATGCGCTTCGTCGTCCAGAGGGGGACCGATGACGTTGACGTCTGGCGTCCGTGCGAGCTTCACCAAGCGCGCCGTAGGCGCAGTTCTCGCCACCGCGCTGACCACCGCCGGGCTCGGGTTCGCGCTTGCGCCGGCCCAGGCCAAGACGGTCCGGCACACCAGTTTCGACCAGACCAAACCGACCGAGGCGAAACGCGTCGACTCGGTTCCGACGCCGAAGCTCGGCTGGTACAAGTGCTACGGCTATGCGCAGTGCGCGACCGTCAAGCTGCCGATGGACTACGACCGGCCCAAGGGTGCGAAGACCGAGCTCGCGCTGCTCCGCGTGAAGGCGACCGACCAGAAGCACCGCATCGGCAGCCTGTTCGTGAACCCTGGCGGACCGGGCGGCTCGGGTACCGAACTCGCCTACTACGCCAACGAGTTCCTGAGCGAGAGCGTGACCAGCAGGTTCGACATCGTCGGCATCGACCCGCGCGGCACCAACTTCAGCGACAACGTCACATGCTTTGCGAACCAGGCCGAGCAGGGACCGGTTCTCGACGCGCTCGCCGGAATCGCCTTCCCCTACACAAAGAAGGAAGAAGCGAAGACCGTCGCGGCGTCGAAGACGCTCGGCAAAGCGTGCTCGACCATGGGCAAGCCGTTGTCCGCGTCGATGTCGACCGCGCAAGTCGCGCGTGACATGGACGTCGTGCGCCGGGCCGTCGGCGACACGAAGCTCAACTACCTCGGCTTCTCCTACGGCACCTATCTCGGTCAGGTCTACGCCAACATGTTCCCCGACCGGGTCCGCGCGGTCGCGATCGACGGCGTGATCGACCCGATCGGCTGGGCCGGCACGAAAGCCACGGCGAAGCAGCCGTCGACCGACCGCATCCACTCCGCCGACGGAGCGGCCAAGGCCCTGCACGAGATCCTCGTCCGGTGCGACAAGGCGGGCGGCCAGCTGTGCGCGTTCGCCCCGGGCAACCCGGTCACGAACTTCGACCTGGTGGCCAAGCGGCTGAAGGCACACCCGCTCGAGTTCGAGGACCCGTTCGAGGGTGTCACCGTGAAGTTCGGCTACGCCGATCTGATCGGGAGCACCCTCAGCGATCTCTACTACCCCGACGGTTCGGACGAGATCGCATTCATGATGTCCGACCTCATCATCCTCACCGAGCCACCGGCGCCGAACGCGACGGCCAAGAGGGTCGCCGCACGCAAGTCGGCCGCCAAGGACTTCGGCAAGCGCCTCGCCGCGAAGGAGAAGGCGGCCGCCGCGGGCAAACGCTTCGGCTTCCCGTACGACAACTCGATCGAGGCGTTCTCGTCGGTCCTGTGCACCGACGGCCTCAACCCGGCCGACGCGTCCGCGTGGCCGGCCGCCGCAGCGGCGGCCGACAAGCGGGCGAAGTACTTCGGCCGCCTGTGGACCTGGTCGTCGTCACCGTGCGCGTCGAAGACGTGGACCGCTCACGACGAGGACGCCTACCGCGGCTCGTTCACCCACGCGACGGCCAATCCCGTGCTCGTGGTGGGCAACTACTGGGATCCCGCGACGAACTACAAGAGCGCCGTCAAGGTCGCAGGGCTGCTGCCCAACAGCCGCCTGCTCTCCAGCGACAGCTGGGGCCACACCGCATATGGGACGTCGGAGTGCGTGACCGTCGCGGTCGACACGTTCCTGCTCAAGGTGAAGCTCCCGGCGAAGGGCACCGAGTGCGTCGGTGACTCCCAGCCCTTCACCGGCGGCGACGGCGGCGACTTCAAGGATGAGCAGAACCGTCCGCTCGGCGGAGCCGGCGGCGGCCGCCCCGTCCCGATCCCACCGGTGCTGCCCCGGTACCAGGGATGACGCGGCTACCGCTGTTCGTCGGTGACCAACTCGGTGGTGAGATCACGCTCATGGGAAATGACCTGACCGCCAGAACGATCGAGATCGCCGGCCACGGCGGCGACACCATCGAGGCGTACCTGTCCAGCCCGACGAGTGAGTCCCTTCGCGGCGGGGTGGTCGTGATCCATCACATGCCCGGCTACGACAGCGCCACCAAGGAGATCGTCCGGCACTTCGCCGTCCTCGGCTACGACGCGATCTGCCCGAATCTGCACTACCGCGACGCACCGGGCGCCGCGCCCGACGACGCCGCCGCCGCGAGCCGTGCCAACGGCGGCGTGCCCGACGACCGGCTGGCCGGCGACGTCGCGGCCGCCGCGGCGCACCTGCGGGCACTGCCCAGCTCGAACGGAAAAGTCGCGACCATCGGCTACTGCTCGGGCGGTCGCCAGAGCGTCCTCGCCGGCTGCCGGGTGGACGTGGACGCCGTCGTCGACTGCTACGGCGCCTTCGTCACCGGCACCCCGCCGCCCGAGTCGGCGATGCGGGTCCGCAACCTCGTCGACGAGCTGCCGAACCTGCGTGCGCCCCTGCTCGGGCTCTTCGGGAACGACGACATGCACCCGTCGCCGGCCGAGGTGGACGAGCTCGAGCGGATCCTCGTCGCGAACGGCAAGCCGTACGAGTTCCACCGCTACGACGGCGCGGGGCACGCGTTCTTCAGCGTCAACCGCCCGGCCTACCGGGTCGAGGCCGCCCTCGACGGATGGGACCGGATCACCGACTTCTACGCCCGCCACCTGGAGGCCTGAGCCAATGTGCACCTATGTCACCGAGCGGATCAGCGCGAGCGGGAGCGCCAAGGGTCCCGACGGCTGGTTCCGGATGAGCGACGCGACCGTGTACTTCGACCATCCGGTGCACGCGCTGGCCGAGCACACCCTCAACATCGACTTCGCTGCACCTGATCGCGGGCCGTCGGCGCGGGTCGCGGTCGAGCTGACGGCGTCCAGCGCCGAGCGGTTGATCACCGCGATCCGCGCCGCGTTGGACTCGGCACCCGCGGACATGCGTACGGACTGATCCGACGATTGCGTCGCCTCAGAGCTGCGGCCTCGGGTTTCGCCGCCTCGGGTTTCGCGACGTCAGTCGAGCGGTTTCGCCTCGATGAGCTTGCGGAGCAGGGCAGCCAGATCGGCCTGCTCGACGGCGCTGAGCCGGCCGAAGAACTCCTCGTCGACCTCCTCGCGCGCGGCCCGGATCCGAGCCTGGAGTTCCTTGCCCTTGTCGGTCGCGACCACGCAGGTCGCCCGGCGATCGGTGGGGTCGGGCACCCGCTCGACCAGCTCGAGTGCCTCCAGACCGTCCACGACCTCGGTGGCCGACCGCGGCGCGATGTGCAACCGATCGGCGATCGCGGAGAGCCGGGGCGCGCCGCGGCTGCCGTCGCCGATGACCCGCAAGGCACGGGACTGGTGCGGGGAGATGTCCCAGTTGCTCAACGGCACCGACCATTCGTGCCGCATCGCCCGGACGGACCTGTGCAGCAGGTCACCCAGCCGGTCCCCCGACGACTCATCCGCGCGTCCGCTCATGGATCCGAGTCTAGCGTCGATTTGCCATAAAACCTCATCATGAGGTAACCTCAGCATTGTTCTTAGCGCGGGAAGAGTGCTCGTCACCATCAGCCCGCCCGCCGTCCGTATTCCCCCAGCCCAAGAAAGAAGTGCCTGCCTAGTGCCTGACTTCACCCGAGAGCGCGGCCCACGAGCCGCCAAAGTCGATCCGGCCGATCGCGCGCAACTGCGCGAATCCCCGGTCTCGCTCCGACGCATCGGAGCGCTATTCGCCCCCTACCGTCTCCCGATCATCGCCGTCATGCTGCTGATCACGGCGTCGTCGCTGATTTCGCTGGCAACGCCGTTCCTCATGAGAGCGCTGATCGACGACGCGCTCCCCCACCAGAATGTCAGCCTGCTGATCTGGCTGGTTGCCGGCATGCTCGGCGTCACCGTCTCCACCTCGGTCCTCGGGGTGTTGCAGACGTGGCTGTCGACGACGGTCGGCCAGAAGGTCATGCACGGCCTTCGCACCAAGGTCTTCGACCACCTGCAGCGCCAGTCGCTGGGCTTCTTCACCCGCACCCGCGGCGGCGAAGTCCAGTCCCGGCTGACGAACGACATCGGCGGCATGCAGTCCGTGGTCACCTCGACCGCCACCTCGATCGCCTCGAATGTCACCGGCGTCGTCGGTACCTCGATCGCCATGGTCGCGCTGAGCTGGCGCCTGTCACTGCTCTCGCTGATCGTGCTGCCGCCGGCGATCTGGCTGACCCGCAAGGTCGCGCTGATGCGCCGCGAGGTGACCGCCCAACGGCAGCGCAACCTGGCCGACATGCTCTCCCAGGTCGAGGAATCCCTGTCTGTCAACGGGGTTCACCTGGTCAAGACCCTCGGCACCGGGCCGCTGCTGTCCGAGCGGTTCACCGCCACGTCGACCGACCTCGTGTCTCTCGAGGTTCGCTCGCAACTCGCCGGTCGCTGGCGGATGGCCACGATGGGCATCATCTTCGCCGCGATCCCGGCACTGATCTATCTGGCCGCGGGACTGCCCGCCACCTCCGGCGGAATGACGATCGGAACCCTGGTCGCTTTCACCGCCCTGCAGTCCGGCCTGTTCCGCCCGCTCTCCGGCCTGCTCGACGTCGGTGTATCGATCACCAGCTCGATGGCGCTGTTCAGCCGCGTGTTCGAGTACCTCGACCTGACCGTCGAGATCGACGATCCTGACGACCCGGCCGAGATCGAACACGCCCGCACGCTCGGCGAGGTCCGCTTCGACCATGTGAGTTTCACCTACCCTGACAGCGATCGGCAGGCCGTCGACGACGTCGACGTGGTCGTGCCGGCCGGGTCCAGCCTGGCCTTGGTCGGTGAGTCCGGCTCGGGCAAGACGACGCTCGCCTCGATGGTCGCGCGGCTCTACGACCCGACGAACGGCCGCATCGTCATCGACGGCGTCGACATCCGGGACATGACCCTGATCGACCTGTCGAAGATCGTCGGCGTGGTCTCCCAGGAGACCTACCTGTTGCACACCACCATCCGCGAGAACCTGCGGTACGCGAAGCCCGACGCGACCGAGGACGAGATCATCGAGGCCGCGAAAGCCGCCCAGGTGCACAACCTGATCACGTCCCTGCCGGCCGGCTACGACACCGTCGTCGGAGCGCGCGGACACCGCTTCTCCGGTGGCGAGAAGCAGCGGATGGCGATCGCCCGGACACTGTTGCGTGACCCGCGAGTCCTGGTTCTGGACGAAGCGACGAGCGCCCTGGACAACGAGACCGAGGCCGCCGTGCAGATCGCTCTGGATGCGGTCAGCCGGGGCCGGACGACGATCACCATCGCGCACCGGCTCACGACGATCCGGGACGCGGACCAGATCATGGTGCTCGACCACGGGCACCCGCTCGAGATCGGGTCGCACGACGAGTTGATGGCGGCGGAGGGTCGGTACGCCCGGCTGGCGAAAGCCAAGGGTTCGGACCCGTACCTCACACCGACCACGACCATGGTTGCCGATTCGCCCGTGCGGAGCAGGGCCCGAGGTCGAGCCATCCCGGTCTAGGACGGTCGGCGGCCTGACGGTCATACGAACCGTGCGGCATACGACAGTGAGCCAATACCACCTGAATTCCGGCGTCTGCCCGGGTGTCCTCGTCGGCCTCGTCCTAGCGGTCTTGCCGACGGCATCGTTGCAGATCAAAAGGCTGATGAGGTGGTTGCTGCTCCTGGCGCGCAGTCTGACTTCGTTGTCCGTTGGAGCTGGTGCGGAGGCGGACGTGCCGGCCGGATGGCCGGCTCTTCTCTTGAAATAGCAACGAAACTCGGAGAGCTCCCCGGCCCTGGGTTGCGCAATTGTCGGTGCTCGGCGTGACGCTGATGGTATGTCGAATCGCAGGCGCGCGCCGGGCGCTCCGCGGCTGGGAACGCGCTCCGGGAACCGATCGGTGGAGCCCTTGAATTGCGGATGTGCGCACGTCGCGCTGTACGCGTGTCGGCTGGACTGCGAGGCGTGCGTGTGCCGGTCTATGGGTCAAGTGGAGATGCCTAGCTCCGCTGGGGTGGGTGACACGACGCCGATCTACGGGTCGTGCGAGTGCGGTGGCGAGGCGCATGGCAGTGCACGCGTCGTCGAGATCCTCATCTGAGTTCACGGAGATCCGGTCCATCGAGCACCACCGATCCACCCGATAGCCCGCCACCCATATCGAGACGGCGATCTGGCAGGCCCGGAATGCAATGGTCACAGCCATGGTCGGCGACGCGTGGCGCTGCTACGGTTTGCGGCGGGCCGAGCCTCCGCCGACGCGACCCAGGGTTCGTCTCACCGAGGGGGGCAACGATGATGCGTCGCCAAGTCGTCGTTGCCGTGGTCGCCTCCCTCGTGCTCGGCGTGATGTCCGCGGTCAGCCTCTCCGCGGTAGTGCCGGCCCTGGCCGCCCCGGTCTCCCAAATCTGCGGGGTCATTCGTGTCGCTGCCGCCGGTGCGGGTGCTGGACACCCGGGTCGGTAACGGTGCCCCGAAGGCATCGGTTGCTGCACACGGCACGCTGAGTGTGCAGGTCACCGGCCGGGGTGGGGTGCCGGCCTCGGGTGCCGGTGTCGTGGTGGTGAACGTGACCGTCACGGCGCCGGCAGCGGCCGGGTATCTGACGGTGTTCCCGGTCGGATCCACCCGCCCGAAAGTGTCGAACCTCAACTTCGTCACGGCACAGACAGTGCCGAACCTGGTCGTGGTGCGGCTGGGCACCGGCGGGAAGGTCAACGTCTACAACGGTTCGGCCGGCACCGTCGAGGTGATAGCCGACGTCGCCGGCTACTACCGCAGCGGCACACCGACCCAGGCCGGCACGTTCGTGTCGTTGCCGCCGGTGCGGGTGTTGGACACGCGGGTCGGGACCGGTGCCCCGAAGGCATCGGTTGCTGCACACGGCACGCTGAGTGTGCAGGTCACCGGCCGGGGTGGGGTGCCGGCCTCGGGTGCCGGTGTCGTGGTGGTGAACGTGACCGTCACGGCGCCGGCAGCGGCCGGGTATCTGACGGTGTTCCCGGTCGGATCCACCCGCCCGAAAGTGTCGAACCTCAACTTCGTCACGGCACAGACAGTGCCGAACCTGGTCGTGGTGCGGCTGGGCACCGGCGGGAAGGTCAACGTCTACAACGGTTCGGCCGGCACCGTCGAGGTGATAGCCGACGTCGCCGGCTACTACCGCAGCGGCACACCGACCCAGGCCGGCACGTTCGTGTCGTTGCCGCCGGTGCGGGTGTTGGACACGCGGGTCGGGACCGGTGCCCCGAAGGCATCGGTTGCTGCACACGGCACGCTGAGTGTGCAGGTCACCGGCCGGGGTGGGGTGCCGGCCTCGGGTGCCGGTGTCGTGGTGGTGAACGTGACCGTCACGGCGCCGGCAGCGGCCGGGTATCTGACGGTGTTCCCGGTCGGATCCACCCGCCCGAAAGTGTCGAACCTCAACTTCGTCACGGCACAGACAGTGCCGAACCTGGTCGTGGTGCGGCTGGGCACCGGCGGGAAGGTCAACGTCTACAACGGTTCGGCCGGCACCGTCGAGGTGATCGCCGACGTCGCTGGCTACTACCGCAACACCACAGCGAGTTGGCACCCACCGGTCAGCGTCGAGCCGACCGGGGGCGGCTTGATGTCGTCCGTGTCGTGTCCGACCGCATCGTTCTGCGTGGCCGTCGACGAACCCGGCAACGCGCTGAAGTTCAACGGCACCAGCTGGACCGCGCCGGCCAGCATCGACCCGAGCGGCGGGTCCCTGAATTCGGTGTCGTGTCCGTCCGCGTCGTTCTGCGTCGCCGTCGACAACGTCGGCAAGGCGCTCAGGTTCAACGGGACCAGCTGGAGCGCCCCGGCCAGCATCGACCCCGGCGCGCACCTTTCGTCGGTGTCGTGTCCGTCCGCCTCGTTCTGCATCGCCGTCGACGCGAACGGCAACGCCGTGCGGTTCAACGGCACCAGCTGGAGCGGCCCGGCCAGCATCGACCCTGGGACCGACGGCCTGTCGTCGGTGTCGTGTCCGTCCGCGTCGTTCTGCGTAGCCGTCGACCTCTCCGGCAATGCCGTGCGGTTCAACGGGACCAGCTGGAGCGGCCCGGCCAGCATCGACCCTGGGACCCTCGGCCTGTCGTCGGTGTCGTGTCCGTCCGCGTCGTTCTGCGTAGCCGTCGACCTC
>DAIQRJ010000035.1:0-1742 GCA_036786375.1 Actinopolymorphaceae bacterium | reverse complement strand
TCCGGCAATGCCGTGCGGTTCAACGGGACCAGCTGGAGCGCCCCGGCCAGCATCGACCCCGACGGGTTACTGTCGTCGGTGTCGTGTTCGTCCGCGTCGTTCTGTGTCGCCGTCGACTGGAGCGGGAACGCCGTGAGGTTCAACGGGATCAGCTGGAGCGCGCCGGCCAGCATCGACCCCAGCGCGTTTAGGGAACCGTTGTCGGTGTCGTGTGCGTCCGCGTCGTTCTGTGTCGCCGTCGACAGAGTCGGCAACGCGCTCAGGTTCAACGGGACCAGCTGGAGCGCTCCGGCCAGCATCGACCCGCGCGGCGTATCCCTCACGTCGGTCTCGTGTTCGTCCGCGTCGTTCTGCGTTGCCGTCGACCAAGGCGGCAACGCGCTCAGGTACAACGGGACCAGCTGGAGCGCGCCAGTCACCATCGACACGAGCGGGTTCCTGACGTCGGTGTCGTGTCCGTCCGCGTCGTTCTGCGTCGCCGTCGCCGTCGACGGCGATAACGATGGCTCCTGGGTCACCGCGTTCAGGTTCGACGGGACCGCCTGGAGCGCGGTCGCCGGCATCGACCCGGTCAGCGGAGTCGCGGCGTCCGTGTCGTGTTCGTCGGCGTCGTTCTGCGTCGCGATCGACGGAAGTGGCAGCGCCGTCAGGTTCGATGGGACCGGCTGGAGCGCGGTCGCCGGCATCGACCCGAACGGCCGAGTCGTGAAGTCGGTGTCGTGTTCGTCGGCGTCGTTCTGCGTCGCGGTCGACAACGCCGGTAAGGCGTTCAGGTTCAACGGGACCAGCTGGGGCGCCCCCGCGAGCATCGACCCCGGCGGGTCGCTGTCCTCGGTGTCGTGTTCGTCCTCGTCGTTCTGCGTCGCCGTCGACAAGGCCGGTAGGGCGTTTAGGTTCAACGGCACCGCCTGGAGCGCCCCCGCCAGTATCGACGCCGGTCGGTTCATGTCGTCGGTGTCGTGTTCGTCCGCGTCGTTCTGCGTGGCCGTCGACCACGCGGGCAAGGCGCTCAGGTTCAACGGGACCAGCTGGGGCGCGCCTGCCAGCATCGACCCCGGCGGGTCGCTGTCGTCGGTGTCGTGTTCGTCGGCGTCGTTCTGCGTCGCCGCCGGCCGCAGCAAGGTCGTCACTTACTCCTGACCGCGGCGACAGTAATCGGCCACCGTGATCAGAGCGCAACGGTCCGACGAGCCGGGTGCCGATCCGATGCTCGAATCGCGGAGTGCGTTCCACCCGTCCATCGGCACGTCGCCGCGCGGACGCGCCCGGCTCCGACCGCGGGCGGGCGTGAGCGTGCCTTGTCCTAGCCCCAATACCGTTAAGTTAGGTCTCTTGGATGAGGTAGGCCGGTGGATGCTGGGGCTGTGGCCAGGTTGCGTGGCGGGCGCGTTTGACGTGCCATTTGGGCATCTTGCGTTTGATGACTCTCGGTGCTGAGCGCTGGCGTCGGACGGGGTTGAGCCGACCGAGGAGCCGCTGGAGGAACACGAGCCAGCCAGGGCTGTCGCGGCCGCACTGGTCAGGGGGGAAAAGCGCCCGGGTGGGCGACGGTTTGGCGGGTGATCCGCAGCGCGGCAACGAAGCTGACCCGGTCCGGGTCGTGCCCGGAGTGGGTGGCCGCCTGGGCCATCAGGGAGCGGATCGCGTAGTGGCAGCACAGGTGGCCCCAGATCTCCTGGAGGACCAGGTCAGGGGACTTCGAGCGCAGCACCGTGCGGGGTCCACGTTGGTGGGTCTTCAAC
>DAIQRJ010000063.1:0-9025 GCA_036786375.1 Actinopolymorphaceae bacterium | reverse complement strand
AACCCCGACAGCCGGGAGCCCACGGTCGCGACGGCCATCACCGCGGAGTTCCGCAACACCCCAGCCGCACGCTCAGACGCCCCCGCCGCCGCCGCCGCCCCGGACTCCTCAGTCACGACAGCACGACCCGCACGACCGCGGACGACCGCACAGACGGCGGCATCTGACCTCTCTCGTCCATCAGCAAGTCGGTGCCACTCCCGGCCCGGGCGCGTCCTGAGCGAATGCCTCGACCACGAAAGCCATGTCGAGCAGTATGACCACGGCTCCACGACGCAACCTGGGTGCCCCCGGCCATCGCGTGCAGCGGCGCTCAGCGGCCGCTCTTCGGTCAGCCTGGTGGTGGTCCAGGCGGCTTTGCGTGGTAGGACGAGGCACGTGCGTCCATTGCCCGTATCGCTGTCCCGGTGATGTCTAGAGTCACGCACCCGCTGGACGTTGCCTCCGAGGAACGCTCGCGGCCGATACCAGTATCGAGACGTCCACGATGGGCGTACGGCCTCGACGCCGTCACGTCCGGCGGGGTGGCGCTCTTCGCGTGGTGGACGCTGCTGTACGAGGTCGTAGTGGCGATCGACCTCCAGACCTCCCCGGTCGTCGTTGCCTGGCTGATCACCGCCCCGCTCGTGGTGATCCCCGTCGCTCGAGCGCATATCCGTCGTGCCACGGAGCGCGCAGAGGCGGCGGTCTGCACCGAACGGCAGCGTCCTCGAATGACACAGCCGGATCGCGTCGGGCACCCGAAGCTGCTCATGGCGGCAACGGTTGCGTGTGCTGCGACCTCAGCCGTCCTGTTGGCCACCACGACCGGCCGGCTCTTCGAAGCAGGCTGTGTCATCGGGTTCCTCGCGATGGCTGTGGTCATGGTCAACCTTCGGGTTCGTGCGCGCGCTCGCCCGGGGCGCGCCGTGAAGGCCGATTCCTCACCTGGGATTGATCGACGGGCATCGGGGCGTCGAGCACCTCATGATCTGATTGCCGTCGTCGTCGCGTCGGCTCTGGCGGCCGGGTCGATGTTCGTCCTCAGGACCAGTGCGGACGACGTCTACTACGTCAATCTCTCGGCCTGGGCCGCCGATCATGGACACGTACCGCTCCGCGACACGATGTTCGGACCTCAGGTTCTCCCGTCCACGTATGGTGGCGGCTTCCCGATCCAGTCCATCGAAGCCCTCATCGGCGCTCTCGCCCGCCTGCTCGGGATGCGCGCGGGCTCCGTCACCTACTTCATCGTCACGCCCTTGTGTGGTTTCGCCTCGATCTGGGTGCTCTGGCAGCTAGCCCGGATGTGGTCGCGACGCAAACCGCTGCAGACCTTCGGCTACTCCGTGGCCTTCGTCGTCATGGGTACCGGCGGCGCCTACCGCAGCTATTCCGTCGACGGCGTCTGGCAGGGCAAGTCGATAGCCGTCGCGATCCTGTTGCCGCTGATCTGGCTCTACGCGACGCACCTGGCGCGCACACGGGATCGGCACTGGATCCTGATGTTGCTGGTGGCCGGTGTCGCGTTCGTCGGTCTCACGTCGACGGCCCCGCTGCTCGGCCTGATGCTGGGAAGTGCCATCGCGTTCGCGGCGGTACTGCTGAGGAACCGCGCCTTGCTGGTGGGAGCGCTGGCTCTGGTGATCCCGACGATCGTGGGCGGGCTCGCGATCGCCATCCTGTCCCGGCGCCTCGGCGGCGTGGCACCCATGGCACCGGCGCCATGGTCGGCACTCCACGTGGCCTATGGTGCCCGTCCCGCGCTGGCCATGTTGACCATCGCCGCGGTCATGCTGGCGCCCTTGCTGGTCCGAGGGATCCAAGCGGCGGTACTGATCTGGTGCAGCGGTGTCCTCTCGCTCGCCGTGCTCGTGCCCGGTGTGCTGACGCTGCTCAACGCGACGACGCGGTCGGGACCCGTCGACTGGAGACTGCTGCTGAGCCCGCCGGCGCCCACTCTGATCGGTCTCTGCGCTGCAGCGGCCGCCGCCTGGACGTACCGGCTCGCCCGTCGGGCCTTCGCCGGTCGGGTGCCTGCCGCCCGCGTTGTCGCCGCTGCGACGGCTGTGAGCCTCGTCGCCACGTTCGCGCTGGCCGACATACCGGTGTGGGCGTTGACGGTGAGGATCGCACCGCGTCCGTCCTGGAAGGTCGACCCGGGTGCGCTGGCCAATGTCGAGGCGATTCTCGCGACGGATCCGAGCAGGTCCGGCCCTCTCCTTCTGCCGGCTGCCGAGATGGGTGTGCTGACGATGTACACGACGCGGTGGTTCGCCGTCGTCCCTCGCGCGTCGTACCTCACGGGGCTCGACGAAGCGGCGGGTGCGACGGCTGACCGGCGCACGTTGCTGCAGCTGGTCGCCGCACGCCCGGGCAAGCTGAGCGCCGCTGACGTCGGTGCTGCCTTGCGTCGTCTCGCCGTCACCACGGTGTGCCTGGACGCCAACGCCGCCACGGCGGCGCGGGTGGTGCGGACGGCCGGCTATTCGACCTTCCGGCCCATCGGCACCTTGCAATGTTCCACCTGGCTCAGCGCACCGCCGCCATCGACGTGACGGGCGCCAGGTCACCGGGTGGCGTCGACCGAGCACTCACCCGAGGCGTCGAGGTGGTGGGGCCGTGCTCAGCGCGGGCGCCCGATGGCGACCTGGGCTGCCTGTTCGGCCAAGGTGTCGTCCAGCGGCTGCAGGTCGGTGTCCATCCCACGCCGTGCGAGTGCCCGGCGCAGCAGGTCGTCGGCGAATCGCGGACTCTTCGCCAGCACCGGTCCGTGCAGGTAGGTGCCGATCACGTTGTCGCGCACGGCGCCCTCGGTGTGGTCTCTGCCGTTGTTGCCCCGCCCGAGCCGGGTGGTGGCCAGTGCGTTCACGCCCGGCCCCAGTTCGGTGAGCCCGCTGTGGTTCTCGTACCCGACGAGCTGGCCGGCGTCGGCGGTCTCGACGACGTTGTTCCCGATGATCCGCTTCGGCTGCGCGCGGGTGACGAGGTCCAGTACGCCGGCGCCGGGGATCCGCACGCCGGCGCTGGTGACGAACTCGTGCCCGAGCATCTGGTACGCGCCGCAGATTGCCAGCATGACCACACCGTCGTCGGCCATCGCACGCAACTCGGGTCCCCGGCCGGCGAAGTCGGCGCCGATCTCTCCCTGTGCGGCGTCCTGGCCGCCACCACCGAGCAGGATGTCGACATCGTGCGGGAGTGGGTCGCCGACATTGACGGGAACGACCTCGACCGGCAGCTGACGCCACTGCAGCCGGCGGTACAGCACGAGCAGGTTGCCGGTGTCGCCGTAGATGTTCATCTCACGCGGGTACAGGTGGACGAGCTTCATGTGGCTTGCCTGATCCGGAGGAGGGTCGGGTGCAGCGCCCACATCGCCGTATAGGTACTGAGCACGACGACGTGCCCGTGCCGGGGAGCCGCGTCGACGGCCGCGCGGATCGCCTTGTCGACGTCGGGCTCGACGTCGTCGACATCTACGCCGTCGTAGCGAAGCCGTACGGCCATGTCGGTGGCGCGGGTGCCCGCGGTGGAGATCCGGGCTTCGCGCCCGGGCGAGTCGGCCAGGCCGGTGAAATCGACGTCCCACAGCCAGGAGACGTCGCGTCCGTCCGCGTAGTCGTCGTTGATCGCAATGACGACGGCGTCGGGAGCTGTGGGGCCGTCGAGGGAACTCAGGATCTGCCGGAAGCCGGCCGGGTTCTTGACGAGCTGCAGGACCAGATGACGTCCTTCGATGTCGAAGGATTCTCCCCGTCCGAACGCCGGCGAGACCTTGGCGAGGCCGGCGAGCACGGTGTCGTTGTCAAGCCCGAACGTGAGGGCGAGGGCGGCTGCGGCGGCGGCGTTCTGGGCATTGTGCGGGCCCGTGGCGTGCAACGGCACCGAGTGGTCGGCGTCGTCGATCCGCAGGATCGGATTGGGCTCTTCGCCCGTGGGCAGCGCGCGGAGTTCGACGCTCGCCCGATGGTCCGACACGAACGGCGTCCCGCCGTAGAGATCGTCGTCGTTGGGGAACAGCGTGCGCAGGTCCGGCGCGACTCCGAAGTAGCTCACGTCGGCGCTCGTCCGTTCGGCGAGTGCGGCGATGCGATGGTCGTCGCGGTTCAGCACGAGGTGCGACGTGGTGGCCGCAGCGACCCTCCCGAGCAGGCCGGCCGTGGTGTCGATCTCGCCGAAGCGGTCCAGCTGGTCACGGGTCACGTTGAGCAGGAGCGCGCGCTGTGGTCGCATCAGTGCCACGAAGCGCACGGCCCACGCCTCGTCGAGCTCGAAGACCGCTACGTCGAACGGCAGTCGACCGGTCCAGGTCGCATGCTCCACAGTGGCCGCGATCGCCCCGCGGACGAAGTTGCTGCCCGTGTCGTTGGTCAGGACCCGGTATCGCTGAGCCAGGATCGTCGAGACCATCTTGGTCGTCGTCGTTTTCCCGTTGGTGCCGGTGATGACAACGACGCCGAGCGGGAGCCGCTCCAGCGCACGCGGAAGGAACCGCGGGAACAGCTTCTCTACCACCAGGCCGGGAAGCGTGTTGCCTCGCCGCCGCATCAGCCGGAGGGACGTCCGCGTGAGCTTGCCTGCCCACACCGCCGGCGCGTTCACAATGCGGCGTGCGGCGTGCGGCGTCGCGGCGGAGCCCAGGTGGATCATCACCTCAACGACGATAGTGAGGCGCGCTTAGTGATCGCTGAGACCGACCCGGCCGGTGTCGCGATGCTCTACGGTCGGTGCGTGGACGACGGAGCGGCGTCGTCGATGGTGACCGCCGGCCTGGCGCAGTGGGCTCCGGCGGCGACGACCCGACCTGCGTCCGACTGGGTGGTGATCGTGCCCGATGCCGACGCCGGGAACCGATGGGCGGAGATCACCGACGTGGCCGACCGCCACGTCGCGACGTCGACGGCATGACCCGGCAGCCAGATGCGCTGATCGTCGGGCTCGCACTGCGTCCTTGTCGAGGCCGGTCCGACGGAGGCCCTCACCTGGCGCACCGGACACATGCGCGCCCAGTACGGGTCGCTGCCGGACCTGTTCTTCCCGGCCGACCGCTCGTGGCTCGTCTCTGCTCTCTGGGACGACGCCTGGACCTGCATCGGCGGACCGGCCGATCTCATCGACGTCCTCGAGCGCGACCCGCACGTCCGGGCCCGACCCGTGCGGAGTGGCTAGGCCTTGTTGGGATTGACGAGGTACTTCTCGCCCGTTCTGCGCTTGTTGTAGGCGGCGATGATCTGCGGGTGCAGCATCTCGGCGAGCGAGATCTCGCGTGCGTAGTGGCTCGCGAACGTCGTCGTGAGTTCCGCGGTCACACGCTCCTTCAACCTCTGCGTCACGTCCGGGCCCACCTTTCGCAGGAACGGCGTCAGCAGCCAGCCGCCCATGCTCCAGGCCATGCCGAAGTTGCGCACGAACTCGGTCGGGCTCGAGTCCAGCCCGCCGTACAGGTACACCTGCTTGTGCGTCGTCGAGCCGTATCGGCTGTAGTCCTTGGCCGTGCGGTTCAGCGCAGCCTCCATGCACCCGAGGATCTGGCCGCCGAGTTTCCCGCCGCCGGTCGCGTCGAACGCGATCGTGGCGCCGGTCGCGGCAAGCGCATCGGTCAGGTCCGCGATGAAGCTGGGCGACGAGGTGTTGCACACGTACGCCGCACCCAGCCCGGTCAACAGGTCGGCCTGGTCCTGCCTGCGCACGATGTTCACCAGAGCGATGCCATCGCTCTGGCAGATCCGGTTGAGCATCCGGCCGAGGTTCGACGCGGCCGCGGTGTGCACCAGCGCGGTGTGACCTTCGCGGCGCATCGTCTCGACCATCCCGAGCGCAGTCAGCGGATTGACGAACGACGAAGCACCGTCAGCCGCCGTCGCGCCCTCGGGCAGGAGCAGGCACTGCTCGACCGGCACGCAGCGATACTGCGAATACATCGCGCCACCGAGCAGGGCCACCGTCTTCCCCAGCAATGCCTGCGCGGCATCCGAGGATGCGGCCGCCACCACCAGGCCGGCGCCCTCGTTGCCGACCGGCAGCGATGCGTCGACGCGCGCCGCCATGCTCGCCATCGCGGCATCGGGGATCTGCGCGGTGACGACAGGGCGGTCCGGTGAGCCCGTCAGCGTCGCGGTGGACGTGTCGGCCGCACCGACCAGCAGGCCGAGATCCGACGGATTGATCGGCGAACCCTCGATGCGCACGAGCACCTCGTTCGGCCCGGGTCGCGGCGTCGGCACGCTGACGAGCGACAACTCCAGTTCGCCGCCGGCCTTGACGAGCGAGCGGAGTTGGAGGGCGTTGTCGGGGATTGCGAGGTCGTGAGCGTCGCTCATCTGCGGTCTCCTTCGGGCGGCCGAACTCTACGCGACCGCACCCGGCGCAGGCCGCGGCAATCAAGAATCAGCGGACGTCGACCTTCGGTAAGCTGCTGACCGAGCAGCCGCTTCAACGCCGGTGAGGAGAGAGCCCTCTCGTGAGGAGCCACGCCTGGAAAGCCGCGATCATCGGAATTGCCCTGTGCTATCCCGCCGCGAGCCTGGCCGGGCGTCTCGTGAACTACATCGGCCTGAAATCCCAGAACGATCCGAGCCCGTCAGACCAGTCGCAGGTTCTCCGGCTGGGGACGCTCGCCTTCATCGCCATCGCGATCTTCGCCTGGTTCATCGCCTTCTTCTCGGGTGTGGAATCGACCCGCGTCGACAACGAGATCGAACTCCGCCTCGGTCGCTTCGCCTTCGGCATGGTCCTCGGCGCCACTCTGATCTATGTCGTGGCGCTGAACATCCCCCGAGTCTGACCACCGGTCCCGACGCTCAACTCGGGCGTCGGTGAGTGCGACCACCCGCTGACCCGGCCGGCCCGAGCAACCGTCGGTAGAGCGCAGTCGGTTCTTCCGGCGCCCGCCCCTCGAGGTGCCTCGTCTGGAAGACGTCGACGAGGGCGAAGCCGTTCTTCTCGAGGATCCGCCGCGACGCGGCATTGGCCGCCTCGGGTGTGACGGTGACTGTGACGGCTTCTCCGTGTGCGGTACGCAACAGGTCGAGCACCAGCCCGAGCATCGTCGTGCCGGCGCCGTGACCACACGCCGACACTTCACCGATCGTGTAGTCGATGCCCAGTTCGCCGACTCCGATGCGGTAGTTGTCGCGGTCCTCGGCATAGTCGTCCCACCGGTACCACTGAGCCAGGCCGATGGGGACAGCGTCCTCGAGCACAGTGAGCATGAACGTCGGCTCGTCGCCGGCCAGCCGCGGCAGGTACTTCGCCCGCGTCTCGTCGAGGTCGAAGGATTCGTGCCACCAACGGTCGACGTGCGGCCGTGCCATCCACTCGACCACCAGCGGCAGATCGGCCTCGGTCATGTCGCGCAGCGAGATCGCCGTCATCCGCGGGCTCAGCCCGGCGGGAGGCGACGCTTGATCGCTCGAGCGACCCGCTTGATCGTTCCCCGCCTGCTCGCGATCCGGGCGTCGCGTTCGGCCTTCGCGAGAACATCCTCAACGGCGGTCAGCCGCAGATCCGACGTGATCGCCGCGGCCGAGGTGAACAGCTTGCGGTACTGCTCACTGAGCTGGTCGAACTCCGCCTCGAGGGCATCGTCCGTCCCTCCGTCGGCCAGCTGTTCGGACGCCGCCCAGACGGCGTCGGCGATCGTGCGAAGGTCGGTGGGGACGTCGAGATCGTCCCAGGTGGTGTGGACGTGATGGAGGTTCGGGACGATGAACGAGTCGATCGGGTGCTGACCGGGCGAGACGACATCGGCGGTGAACTCGAGGCCGAGGCTGTCCTGCACGCTCTGCATCACCGAACGCCAGTTCGTCACCAGGTCGTCGTAGCGAACGAATACCCGGCGGTTGGACCGCGTCTGGCGCTCGTTGAGAAGGCTGACGTTGACCCAGCCGGCCACCTTGTTGATCGCGTAGGCCCGGGCACGCTCGGCATCGCGACTGTGTCCGTAGTACCGCTCCCGGCTGCCCGCCACCTCGGCCGGGTGCCGCAGCGTCGTGAGGTAGCTCGTCGTCATGGAGTTCTCGGCGGCGACGTCGGCCCACAGGTCGTGCAGCCATACCGTGCGCGGGTCCTTGACCGCGAACTGCCGGGAGTCGGCCGCCGCCGCAGTCGCCAGCCAGTCGCGCAGCTCTCGACGCGCCCTCTCGTCGAGGATCCGCTGCACACGCTCGACGGCGGCCGGATCGGGATCGAACTCGTAGGTGCTGGCCTTCTTGAGGATCGACTTGTGGAACTCGACCACCCAGCGGGTCTCGAAGAACCCATGTGGGTTGCTCCGGTTGGCCTCCACCAGCGGCGCCGGGACGTGCACCCCGAGCTCGCTCAGAGCGCCCGTTATCGCGCTCGTGCCGCTGCGACCGGGTCCGGACACGAGGACGAGATGCTTGTCCGGCGTGGATTTCGTGGGCCGTTCAGTGCGGTTTGCTGCTCTGCTGACAGGTGACACCTGGCATCTCTCCATACCGGTCGGGGACCGTGGACTGGCGGTACACCGGGCGGCCGACGCGAGGTCGGACCGCCGGCCAGGTTATGAGACTGCCGGACGTCTCTGTGCAGGAGTTGTGAACGGCGTCCCCGGAATCCTGTTGATATACCCGCGGGACTCGTGATTCCACCAGTCCCGGCCCGCATCCAGGGGTGCCGCTGTACCGCCTCGTCGCCCTACGTGCCGGCGCGGCCGGGAACCATGGGCAGGCTCGGCTGGGTGCGGTCCATCGCCCGGGACGTTGCTCATTCCAGGCCACCCACAGCACCTCTCGGTCGCTCGTGAGGATCGCCTTTGGTGCCGAGGGCGCGCGACAGAACGGAGACTCGGTCGCGGGAGCCGGTCTTGGTGAAGATCGACTTGAGGTGGTCCTGGATTGTGTGTTCCGACAGCGACATCTGACGCGCCATGGCCCGCGTGTCACTGCCGGCGGCGAGCCAGCCGAGCAGCTCGTATTCGCGGGCGGTGAGTCCGGCGGCTCGGGCAAACAGATCCAGACGCTCGGTCGGAATTTGTCAAGGTGGATGAGGCCAGTGGGTGTTAGGCGGCTTGTTCGGCCTC
>DAIQRJ010000034.1:8253-42375 GCA_036786375.1 Actinopolymorphaceae bacterium | reverse complement strand
ACCAGCGCCAGACCCACGAACTCGCCTCAGCCGCTTGACATCCATAGGAGCATCCAGTCGGAGCGGTTGAACTCCCGCTCGACCGCGTCCTCGGCGGCACGAACACTCGAGCCCGTCGCTACTGAGCGTGGCGAATCCCGGGCCGGGACTGCATCCGTTTCATGAATTGCGGTGATCTGCAGCGACCACTCGGCAACTTCTCGCGTACAGTCGTTGCATATCGGCCCGACTTTGCACATAGTGTCACTTTCCGCAACGTCCGTTTGCTCCCGGGGGGATACTCAAGTGCTCCTCCGACGACTCAGCCGGCATGCGTCACGCCTCGTGGCCTGTGCGGCACTGGTGACGGCCGGTGTGTTCCCCGCTATCGGATCGATCGGCCGACACCCGGCCGATCGATCCGGGCACGCCAGTCACGGTGAGTGGCGACCCCCTGCCGACAGTCCAGATCAACGGTGTCGTCCGGTCGCAGGTCGTCGTCGGCAACACCGTCTATGCGGCGGGCAGCTTCACCACCGCCCGACCCGCCGGTGCCTCTCCCGGGACGCAGACCACGACGCGCCACAACCTCCTCGCCTACGACATCACCACCGGCAAACTCATCACCTCGTTCGCTCCCGACCTCAACGGCCAGGCGCTGGTGGTCACCGCGTCGCCGGACAAGACCCGCATCTACGTCGGGGGCGTCTTCACCAAGGCCAACGGGCTGACCCGCTCGCGCGTGGTCGCGTACAGCACGTCGACCGGCAAGGTCATCACCACGTTCGCGCCGTCGCCGGGCACGACGGTGCGCGCGATCACGGCCACCAACGCGACCGTCTATCTCGGTGGCGACTTCACGACGGTCTCCGGAGTCGCCCGGCCCTACCTCGCGGCCATCTATGCGACCACCGGCAAGCCCACCTCGTACAACCCGAAGCCGAACGCGTCGGTCACGGCGATGACCCTGGCGGCGGCGGACACCAAGCTGGTCATCGGCGGACGCTTCACCAAGGTCGGCACGAGTGCCGCCTACGGCATGGCGGCCCTCCACCGCGCGACCGGCGCTCTCTGGCCGTGGGGCGTGGGCTCCACCGTCCGCGACGCCGGCTTGGACGCCTCCATCACCAGCCTCACCTCCGACGCGACGTCGGTCTACGGCACCGGCTACGTCTTCGGAGCCGGCGGCAACTTCGAGGGCACGTTCCGTGCCGACTCGGCCACCGGTGAGATCGTCTGGATGGAGGACTGTCACGGCGACAGCTACTCCTCATTCGCCACGCCGAGCGTTGTCTACGTCGCCAGCCACTCGCACGACTGCAGCAACATCCGCGGGTTCCCCGAGCACGTTCCGAGGGTCGGATACCGTGCGACCGCGTTCACCAACAAGGCCACCGGCACGGTGTTGAAGAACACGGTCGATTATTACGCCAACTTCGCCGGTAAGCCGTCGCCCACCCTGTTGACGTGGTACCCCACACTCTGGCCGGGCACCTACACCAACCAGGGGCAGGCCGGCTGGAGCGTGGCCGGCAACGCGAACTACGTCGTCTACGGCGGCGAGTTCCCCACCGTGAACACCAGCGCGCAACAGGGCCTGGTGCGGTTCGCCATCCCGAGTCTCGCGCCGAACCGTCTGCGACCCGACCCAAGCGCCGGGCTCACGCCCACAGCGAGGAGCCTCGCTCCCGGCCAGGCGACGATCAGGTGGACGTCGACCCGCGACCGCGACAACCAGTTCCTGACGTACAAGGTCTACCGCAACTACACGGTCGTGACCGCCCCGCCGGTCTGCGTCGTCACCGACTCGAGCCTGTTCTGGCAGCCGAAGGCGCTCAGTTGCGTCGATACCACCGCGCCACCAGGTGCGACGGTCACGTATCGCGTGATCGTGTTCGACCCCTACCAGAACCGGAACACCGGCAACCTGGCGACTGTCACGATCATGGCACCCGCGGCGCGGGCGATCCCGGCTGGTCCCAGCGCCACCCCGCTCCCGAGCGGCAGCCCGGTTCCCACCACGACGCCGGTTGCGACGGTGCCGGTGATTCCGGCCGGCTAGCTAGAGCTTCCGGTCACCGGCACGGCGGACGAGGAGTTCGGTCGCGGCGCGGGTGACGACGTTGGCATCGCCCGCGAGCTGCCGCCGACACAGGTCGATCAGCGAAAGCAGATCGAGAGCGCGCGAGGTGAGGAGCGGCTGCGGCCCGGGTGAGGGCGCGGCGTCGAGGAACCGGCGCGCGAACTCCTGCCCGAACACGGTGTCGCCGTCGAACCGCAGCATGTTGCCGAGGTCGGTGACCGGCGCGCCCGCGTGGGCGTACTCCCAGTCGACCAGCCCGGTCACGACGGCTTCACCGGGGTCGACAAGGAGGTTCTTCGGGTTGAAGTCGCTGTGCACGAGGCAGTAGCGCTCGACGTCGGCGATGAGGTCCTCGGCCTGGTCGGCGACCGCCCTCAGCCCGTCCGCCGATCCCGGAAAGCCCGCCTCGATCAGCGTTTCGGCGTCATCCAGCGGTCCGGCACCTCGTGGCCAGGACTCGACCTGGAGGTCGAGACCGTGCAGCGATCCTGGGCGCTGGAACGGGATGCCGGCGAGTCGGACGGCGACGTCGGCGACGGCGACACCGAGGCGGGCGGCCGTGTCGTCGTCGGCCGAGGCCAGCACGGTGTCCAGCCGTTCACCGGGCAGCTTCGACATCACGATCAGCGTCGGGCTCCTGGCACCGCCACCGCCCCAGCCGTGCATGTCGAGCTTGGCTTCGAGCACCCTCGGCACCGGCAGCAGGCCGGCCAGCAGCCTTAGCAATCCGACGGTGACCGCCGCGCGGCTGGGATCCCGCGCGAACAGCCGGACCACCGCCTGGTCGGCGCCGGTGGCGTCCCCCTCGGCGAGGTCGACGAGGAATGTCTCACCGGAGTAGCCACCGGCCAACGGCGTGACGCGAGCACCCAGCAGCAACTGGGCCGCGGCCAGGACCTCGGACACCGCCGCCCTCAGGCCGGGGCGAGGAACGCGGCGAGCGCGGCGGACAGCTGGATCGGATCGAGGGCGCTCATGAGCTCGCGGATGGAGTGCATGGCGAGCTGAGGGGCGCCGACGTCCACGGTCGTGATGCCGAGCAGGGTGGCCGTCACGGGGCCGATGGTGCTGCCGCACGGGAGGTCGGCCCGGTGGACGTAGCGCTGCAGGTTCACCCCCGCCTGCACGCACGCGGCCGCGAAGACGGCCGCACCAGCTGCGTCGGTCGCATATCTCAGGCTGTGGTTGACCTTGAGCACCGGCCCCTCGCCGGCGAAGATCGGGTGCGTCGGCTCGTGCTTCTCCGGGTGGTTGGGGTGGATCGCGTGCGCCATGTCGCTCGAGGCGCACACCGATCCGGCGAGCATGCGCAGGTAGCCGTCGCGGTCACGGCCGGCTGCCAGGGCGATGCGCTCGAGCGTCGTGGAGAGGAACGGCGACGCGGCTCCGCGGTCGGACGAGCTGCCGACCTCCTCGTGGTCGAACGCCACCAGCACCGGCACGATCCGCTGCTGATCCTCGGCGGCGACCGCGATGTCGGCGAGGGCGCGGAGCCCGGCGTGGACGGAGCACTGGTTGTCCAGCCGGGGCGCGGCGACCAGAGTGCCGTCGCGTCCGACCCGGCGCGCGGGCGTGACGTCGTGCAGCATCAGGTCCCAGCCGAGGATCTCGTCGACGCCGTGCGTCTCCCCCAGCTGATCGCCGACCCAGGCCGCGAACTCGCCGTGCCGTGGGCTGGGTCCGGTCGCCCAGACGGGCGTGAGGTGCCGCTGCGGATCGGGCCGGACGCCGCTCGTGTGGACGTCGCGGTCGAGATGGATGGCGAGCTGAGGAACGCGGAGGATCGGCTCGTCGACGAGGACCAGATGCTCGCTGAGCTGGTCGCCGTGGCGGGTGAACACCCGGCCGGACAGCCCGAGGTCACGGTCCATCCAGGACGCGACCAGCGCCCCGCCGTACGGATCCACCGAGACCTGCTGCCAGCCGACGGCGCCGATGTCGGGGTTCTCCTTCACCCGCAGGTTCGGGCTGTCGGTGTGGGCGCCGGCGATGCGGAACGACGCATCGTCGGCCAACGGGGCCTCGGGCACGACCCACGCGACGAACGACCCGCCCCGGACGGTCATGTAACGGCCAGGCTGCGACGGCCACGGCTGCGTCTCGTGGACCTGGACGAAGCCGTCGGCGGCGAGCCGGTCGACCGCGCTCGCGCTCGCATGGAACGGGGACGGGGAGGCGTCGATGAACGCACACATGTCGTCGGCGAACCCGAGCGCCAGGTCGTCCGACAGGGCGGCGTCGTCGGAGTGTCGGGAGTAGGAATCGGTCACGTCACGACCCTACCCAGCCGGACGGACAGCTTGGCCGGCTCGATCAGCGCGCGGCGACCTCGGCGACGCCCGCCAGCAACCGGTCGACGTCCGTGTCGTCGGTACACGGGGCGAGGCCGGCACGGACACCACCGGGCGGCACCGAGGGCCAGCCGCTCCGCCGCCTCGATCGCGTCGAAAGACCCGGCCGGTGCGTTGACGCCGACCGCGGCCAGCAGCCGGCGACCAGTTCGTGGGGCCCGATCCTCACAGACCGCCACGTCGTGACGTCAGCGGGCCGTCACTTCGGGAGAGCCGCGACGTGTCCGACGAATTGTGCGACCGACCGCACGGAACGCCTGACAACTCGTCGGCGAGGGGCTCGCGTCAGCGTGCGGAGCGGCGGCGCTGGCGCAGATCGGCTCGGCCGTCACGACGTGCGAACGACGGCCGCGTCGCCGGACGACCTCCATCGGGCACACCGACCGGACGCAGGCCGCGCCGCGGGGCAGGCGGGGCAACCGGTACGGGCTTGGCCATCACGCGCTTGGCCGGTGCGACGACACGAGCGGCAGCGGGTCCGAACCGGCCGGCCCGGGCCGCGGCCATCATCTTGGCCGGCGGCACCCGCCGGTAGGTGATGAAGCTGTTGAGCAGCAAGCCGACCGAACTCGTCACGATCACCGCGACATCACCGACCAGCAGGCCGTACGTCGCCCACAACGTCGAGCACATCAGCGTCATCGCGAGCGTGACCGGCGCCAGCCCGGCCATCGACCGTCCGGGCCGCACCGCGATCAGCAGTTGCGGGATCAACCGAGCCATGGAGACCGACACCGCGACGGTCGCCACGATGACCGGCCGGTCGATCCACGCGAGCGCAAGGATGGCGGCCACACACGCCAGCGTCCCGATCACCACGAGAAGCTGTTCGCGTCGCGTCGCCCTCAGGGTTATCAGGACGACGACAATGCCGGAGGCGGCCACCATGGCGGCCGCGTTGCTCACCGTCTGCGCGGCATCGCGGGAGAACAGGCCGTGGGAGAACCACAAGCCCACACAGGCCAGACCGAGGATCTGCGATGTGACGGAGACGCCGGTCCCGACCTGGGTGCGTGCCAATCGCAAGAACTGCGGCCATCCACCGGCGACACC
The DNA here is from genome assembly GCA_036786375.1 of Actinopolymorphaceae bacterium. Taxonomy (GTDB): domain Bacteria; phylum Actinomycetota; class Actinomycetes; order Propionibacteriales; family DAIQRJ01; genus DAIQRJ01. Next base: position 36,909 of record DAIQRJ010000034.1, on the reverse strand, counting down.
GAGAGTGCCGGCGACGAAACCGAGGACGAGAACGGCAGGCGGAACTCCCGGGGACATAGAACGCGATCATGTCAGCATGCGTGCATCCGCGTGCGGTAAGTCCGGGTGACAAGACAAGCGTGTCGCGAATACTTGTCAGACAGGTACAGACGTCAGGCCGGTCAGACCCGTCAGACGTGTGAGCGGGCATCGCGACATCCGCCGGGCCCGGATATCCGAGGCCCGAAAGGTCAGTGCGCCGCGTCCTGCCAGCTGTGGCCGTGTCCTACCGACACCTCGAGCGGGACGGCCAGTTCCGCGGCCGCGCCCATCTGCTCACGCAGCAGCTCCGACATCGTGTCGAGCTCCCCCATGGCCACCTCGACCACGAGCTCGTCGTGGACCTGCAGCAACATGCGCGACCCGAGCCCATGCTCGCGGATCGCCCGGTCGACGCCGATCATCGCGACCTTGATGATGTCGGCCGCAGAGCCCTGGATCGGGGCGTTGAGCGCCATCCGCTCGGCCATCTCACGACGCTGGCGGTTGTCGCTGGTGAGGTCGGGCAGGTACCGCCGGCGACCGAGGATGGTCTCGGTGTAACCGGTGCGGCGCGCCTCGTCGACGATGCCCCGCAGGTAGTCGCGCACGCCGCCGAAACGGTCGAAGTACTCGTCCATCAACAGCTTTGCGTCGTCGACCGAGATGTCGAGCTGCTGTGACAACCCGTACGCGGACAGCCCGTACGCCAGCCCGTAGTTCATCGCCTTGATGCGCGCGCGCATTGGGCCGTTGACCTCGGCGGGGGCGACCGAGAACACCCGCGCGGCCGTGACCGCGTGGAAATCGGCACCCGATTTGAACGCCTCGATCAATCCGGCGTCGGCGGACAGGTGCGCCATGATGCGCATCTCGATCTGGCTGTAGTCGGCCGTCAGCAGGCACTCGTAGCCGTTGCCGACGATGAAACCCTCGCGGATGCGGCGCCCCTCGTCGGTGCGGACCGGGATGTTCTGCAGGTTCGGCTCGGTCGAGCTCAGCCGGCCGGTCGCGGCGATCATCTGGTTGAACGTGGAGTGGATGCGCCCGTCGTCGGTGATGGTCTTGCGCAGTCCCTCGACCGTCGTACGCAACCGGGTGGCATCGCGGTGCTCGAGCATGTGCGCGAGGAACGGGTGCTCGGTCTGGGCGTAGAGCGCCGTCAACGCGTCGGCGTCGGTGGTGTAACCGGTCTTCGTGCGCTTGGTCTTGGGCATCTTGAGCTCGTCGAACAGCACGACCTGGAGCTGTTTGGGCGAGCCGAGGTTGATTTCCTTGCCAATCACCTCGTACGCCGCTGCGGCAGCGGCCTGCACCCGGTGCGCGAACCGGTTCTCGAGCTGCTCGAACAGGTCGTCGTCGACGGCGATACCGACCCGCTCGATGGCGGCGAGGACCTCGACCAGCGGCAGTTCGACCTTGGCGAGCAGGTCGGTGCCACCGCGGTCGGCCAGCTCGGCGTCGAGTGCGGCGGCGAGATCGAGAACCGCCCGTGCCTTGATCATCGACGCGCCTGCGACGTCCTCGCCCATGCCGTCGAGGCTGAGCTGGCCGTCCTCGGCGGTGTCGTCCTTGAGTTCGCGATGCAGATGCCGCAGCGCCAGGTCTGCCAGGTCGTAGGAGCGCTGGTCGGGACGGGACAGGTACGCCGACAGCGCCGTGTCCGCGGCGAGCCCGGCGACGGCGAACCCCCGCGCCGACAGGGCGAGCAACGGGCCCTTCGCGTCGTGCATGACCTTCGGCAGCTCGGGATCGGCGAGGAAGGCCGCCAACGCGGCGTCGTCCTCAGGGGTGGCGGCGACGAGATCGACGTAGGCACCCGCGCCGTCGGCGGCCGCGATCGCGATCCCGTCCGCCTCGCCGGTACCCGAACCCCAACGGCCGTCGACGCAGACGCCGATACGGCCCGAACCGGGCTGCACGTTCGCGGCCAGCCAGTCCCCGAGCGCACCGGGTGTGAGCGCCACGCCATCGACGTCGAAGCCGGACTCGGCCTCCGGCTCGACCGCGTCCAGCGTCTCGAACAGGCGGTCGCGCAGGACCCGGAACTCGAGCGCGTCGAATACCTGATGGACGGCGTCGCGGTCCCACGCCTGCATGACGAGGTCGGTCGGGGTGACGTCGAGGTCGAGGTCGCCGACGAGCTGGTTGAGGCTGCGGTTCGTGATGACCTGTCCCAGGTGCGCGCGCAGCGACTCGCCGGCCTTGCCCGGGATCGTGTCGGCCGCGTTCACCAGATCGTCGAGGGAGCCGTACTGGTTGATCCACTTCGCGGCCGTCTTCGGCCCGACCCCGGGGACACCGGGGAGGTTGTCACTCGTCTCGCCCACCAGCGCGGCGAGATCGCTGTAACGGTCGGGGCCGACGCCGTACCGGTCGAGGACGGCGTCGGGGGTCATGCGGGCGAGGTCGGAGACGCCCTTGCGCGGGTAAAGGACCGTGACGGTGTCGCCGATGAGCTGGAACGAGTCGCGGTCGCCTGAGCAGATCAGGACCTCGAGGCCGCCGGCCACCGCCTGGTGGGTGATGCTCGCGATGATGTCGTCGGCCTCGAACCCGGGCATTTCGAGAGTGCGGATCTTGAGCGCCTCGAGCACCTCGCGGATGAGTGAGACCTGGCCGTTGAACTCCGTCGGCGACGCAGAGCGGTTCGCCTTGTACTCGGCGTACTGCTCGCGACGGAAGGTCTGCCGCGACACGTCGAACGCGACGACGACATGGGTGGGCGCCTCGTCGCGCAGCACATTGATGAGCATCGACGTGAACCCGTAGACCGCGTTGGTCGCCTGCCCGGTGGCGGTGGAGAAGTTCTCGACGGGCAGTGCGAAGAATGCACGGTAGGCGAGCGAGTGCCCGTCGAGCAGCAGAAGCTTGGACGGGCCCGGATCGCCGGACTTGCGCCGGGCCGCCGCTGCCGCCTTGGACGCGGCGATCTTCTTGGCCGCGGGGGTCTGGGGTGTCGTCGTCGTTGCTGCCACCCGCTGACTCTAGCGAGCCGCACCGACAGTCGGCGCCGTCGTATCGAGCCGTGCAGCGAAGCGCCAGAATGGGCCCATGCCCACCGACACCCACGACAGCTCCGGCCCAGCAGCCGACCCGGCCGTCGATCCGGCCGGTGTGCTCGGCCCCGACTTCCCGGTCCCGCCGCTGCACGAACGGATGGGCATCGTCGTCACGTCGGCCACCGCACAGGGAGCCGAGGGGACGCTGCCGGTCGACGGAAACACCCAGCCGTACGGGCTCCTGCACGGTGGCGCGTCGGCGGTCCTGGCCGAGGGTCTCGGCTCGATCGCCGCGCACCTGCACGCCGCCACGCTGGGCAAGCTGGCCGTCGGCGTCGATCTGAACGTGACCCACCATCGTGGCGTGCGGACAGGCCTGGTCCACGGCGTCGCGACCGCGATCCACCTCGGAGGCTCGGTCGTCAGCTACGAGATCGTCCTCACCGACGACGACGGCCGCCGCATCTGCACGGGACGCCTGACCTGCATGCTGATCCAGCCCCGCGCCCCTGAGTAACCTCAATCCACCGGCTCGAGTCGATACCCACTCGGGGCCTCGAAAAAGACCTCCCCCACGCCGTTGAGCGCACGAGTAGAACTGTCCAGCAACCAGACGTCGTCCCAGTAGCGAACCGCAGATATGCCTCGTCTCGGATGCCACGAAGTTCGGGCACCTCGGTGAACAGCCGCCCGACTTCGGACCCCGATACGCACGGTAACCACATCCGGCCGGCAGGAATCTTCTGCTCCACGCGCGTTGTAAGCGAATCCGGGCCGAGACGCTCATAGAGGAGAACCGGAAGAGAGCCCGCCTCCGGATGGTCACGCGAATTCTGGCACCCAAGCACCTGACAAGCCTTCAGATCGCCCGACAGACTGACCTTGTACACCTTGCCGTTCGGAGCTCCGCCCTGACGCGCAAGCTCCGGTGTGGGACTGGCAAATGCCGATAACCTGCGGCTTGGAAACTGAGGCGGCCGGAGCCATTCCCACAGGTTGTCCACCAGATTCGGCGCGTATACAGGAGGACGCACGACGCCGCGCGTGAGCTCGAAGCCGTCGTGGACAAGATCCGGCAGGACGGAGCGGTAAACGGCCAGTTCCAGCCGTTCAGCGCGAGATATCCTGCCGACCGTCACCGTTTCACGTCCTTTGACGATTCGCGAGTGCGCAGGGTCGCCTCGGTGCGAGCCCATACTCTTGCTGTTATTGCAGGCGCCTGGTCGGATACGGAATCGAATTTTTCTCGAATCTCAGACAATAGCTGTTCATCGTACGGCGGGCCGGCCGCCCTTATCTGTTCGAGCTCACGCCGCAGCGCCCCATAGTGGCCACCGCCGACACGGTGCTTCTCGGCCCTTTCCTCCCTTATCCAGCCCGGCCAGCCCGGCCAGCCCGGCCCGCCCGTCGGGCAGCCCGCCTCGAGCTGCGACCCGCTACTCCCCCAGGTAGGCCTTCCGGACCTCGGGGTTACGCAGCAGCTCGCGACCGTTGCCCTCGAGCCGGATCGTGCCGATCTCGAGCACGTAGCCGTAGTCGGCGAGCTCGAGCGCGGCGGCCGCGTTCTGCTCGACCAGCAGCACCGTCGTCCCCTGGGACCGCAGCTCGATCACGGTGTCGAGAATCCGGCTCATCATCAGTGGCGAAAGGCCCATCGACGGCTCGTCCATCATCAGCATCGACGGCCGCGACATCATCGCCCGCCCGATGGCCAGCATCTGCTGCTCGCCGCCGGAGAACGTGCCGGCCGGCTGGGCGCGCCGCTCGGCGAGCACGGGGAACAGGTCGAACGCCCGCTGCAGATCCTCGGCCACGTGGGCGGCGTTGCGCTGGGTGAACGCGCCAAGGCGCAAATTCTCCTCGACGGTCATCCGCGGGAAGATCTTCCGCCCCTCGGGAGCGTGCGCGAGCCCGAGCGCCACGATGTCGTGGGCTTCGCGATCGTCGATGCGGGCACCCTTGAACCAGATCTCGCCCGCGAGCGGATTGATCAGCCCGGAGATCGTCCGCAGGGTCGTCGTCTTCCCGGCACCGTTCGCGCCGATCAGTGACACGACCTGGCCCTCGGGCACCGAGAAGCTGATGCCCTTGACCGCCTCGACCTTGCCGTAGGCGACGCGCAGATTGCGGACCTCGAGCATGGCCGTCATGCGCCTGCCTCCGGCTCGACAGGTCCGGCAGGCTCGACGGGCTCGACCGCGGACACCGGCGGCTCGTCGGCCACCGACTCCCGGCCGGTGCCGATGTAGGCCTCGATGACGCGTGGATCGGACTGCACGACCGACGGCGGACCCTCGATCAGGACCTCGCCGCGTACCAGGCACGCGACCCGATCGCACAACGAGAAGATGAACCGCATGTCGTGCTCGATGACGACGATCGCCAGCCCACGCTCCCGGATCTTGACGATCAGTTCCTCGACCGCGCGCGTCTCCTGCGGGTTCATCCCGGCCGTGGGCTCGTCGAGCAGCAGCACCGAGGGCTCGGTGGCGAGCGCCCGTGCGATCTCGAGCCGGCGCTGGTCCCCATAGGGCATCGAGCGGGCCAGGTGGTCGGCCGACCGGGCCAGCCCGACCTCGGTCAGCAGGTTGAGGGCGATCTCGCGGGTCTCACGCTCCTCGCGGCGGTAGCGGGGGCCGCGCCCGATCGCCGACAACGCCTTGGCCTTCGTGCGGCAGTACCGGCCGACCATCACGTTCTCCAGCGCGGTCATGTTGCCGAAGAGTCGGATGTTCTGGAAGGTGCGGGCGACCCCGGCCTTGACCACCGCCACCGGCTTGGGCGGCAGCACGACCCCGTTGAAGATCACCTGGCCCTCGGTAGGCTGGTACTGACCGGTGAGGCAGTTGAAGAAGGTCGTCTTGCCGGCGCCGTTCGGGCCGATCAGCCCGACGATCTCGCCGCGATGGACATCGAGGTCGACGTTGTTGACCGCGACCAGACCACCGAAGCGCATGGTCACACCGCGTGCGGTCAGGACCGGACCCTCGGGTTCGTCGGGCGCGTCCGCCTCGGAGACCACTACGTCGTTCGCCGTCATTGCGATTCCTCCGAGCCGATCGTGGTCGTGGTCACGCCGATACCCGACACGGTCTGCTTCTCGACGGAATCCGCCAGCTCCTCGTCATCGCCGTGGAACTCGAGTTGTCGTCGCTTGCTCGGGATCAGACCCTCCGGCCGGAACCGCATCACCAGGATGAGCACGAGGCCGAAGGTGATCAGCCGGTACTCCGAGAAGAACCGGAACTTCTCCGGCAGCATCTTCAGCAGCATCGCGCCGAGGAGCACACCGCCGACCGTTCCCATCCCGCCGAGGACGACGGCTGCGAGCAGGAACGCCGACTCGAGGAACGGGTACTGGTCGGGGGTGACCGACGTGTCGTAGTGGGCCTTGACCGTCCCGGCGATGCCGGCGAGGAATGCGCCGCCCGCGAACGCGAGCAGCTTCAGCCCGAACGCGTTCACGCCCATCGCCTGGGCCGCTCGCTCGTCCTCGCGGATCGCCACCCAGCCGCGGCCTATCCGCGAGTTGTTCATCCGTACGAAGATCAGCACGACGAGAGCGAGCAGCACCAGCATCAACAGGTAGTAGTTGGCCGGCCTGCCGATGGTGATGCCGAGGAAGTCGTGCGTGTCGCCGAAGTTGAAGCTGCCGATGGTGAGGTCGGGGACGGCCGGGATCCCGTTCGGCCCGTGCGTGAGGTCGGGGCCGTTGCTGCCGTCGAGGTTGTTGACCGTGAGCCGGAAGATCTCGCCGAACGCGAGCGTGACGATGGCCAGGTAGTCACCGGACACGCGCAGGGTCGGGGTGCCGATGATGAGGCCGAGGGTGCCGGTGACGGCACCGCCGATCAGCACGATGAGCAGGAACGGCGGGTGCCAGTCGACGCTCGAGTAGATCGAGGTGGACAGGATCGCGGCGACGTAGGCGCCGGAGCCGAGGAAGGCGATGTAGCCGAGGTCGAGCAGGCCGGCGAGCCCGACGACGATGTTGAGTCCCATCGCCGTGACGGCGAAGACCAGCACCTGCACCATGATCGCCATGTTCGCGTCGCCGTGTTGGGTGAGCGGGAACGTGAACGCGACGGCGAAGCTGCCGAGCATCGCGACCGTGCGCCGGCGGGCGAAGATGACGCCGAGCTCGCCCATCACGCCGAGGCGCTGAGCGGCCAGCGCCAGCGCCGCCACGAACAGGCCGAACGAGAAGAACTGCCACGGATCGCCCAGATCGAGCAGGTGGCTGACGGTGAGCAGGCCGAGCGCGAGGACAGCCGCCAGCACCAGCACCTCGACCCAGCCGGGGAGGTGCAGGCGAGGGTCGGGAACCGCGGGTTCGACGAGACTCCAGGATCCGATCAGCGCGAGCCCGGAGCCGACGAGCCCGATCCAGAGGCCGGGGTCGAGGTCGAGGAGGCTGCCGAGCTTGACGACGATGCAGACCGCCGCGATGACGGTGACCACTGCGGCACCGATCGCGCACGCCCGGGCGGCCCCGCTGATGGCCGCTGCCCGCACCGGGTGGGATTCGGAGCCGAAGACCGCACCCAGGACCAGCAGGACACCAAGGACAAGCGCCCAGATCTGTGAGCCGAACGGGTAGAACGCCAGGGTCAGGTCACCGAGGATGTCGCGGTTGTATGTCCACGGCAGGAGCGCCGCCACGATCAGCAGCACCCCACCGGCGAGGCAGAGCGGGCGGGCAGCACGCGAGAGGAGCTTCATGCGCGGTCCACCACCCGGGCACCGAGGAGGCCGGACGGCCGGAACACCAGGACGAGGATGAGCAGGGCGAACGCGGTGACGTCCTTCCAGGCGCTCGGGAGCAGCTGGGTCGCGAGCGCCTCCACGACGCCCAGGACCAGTCCACCGAGAATCGCGCCGGCGATGTTGCCGATGCCACCGAGAACCGCGGCGGTGAAGCCCTTCAGTCCGGCCAGGAAGCCCATCTTGTAGTCGATGTTGTTGTTCAGCAGGCCGTGGCAGACACCAGCGACGGCGGCCAGGGCGGCGCCGACCGCGAACGCGACGACGATCACGCGGTTGACGTTGATGCCCATCAACCGCGCGGTGTCGGGGTCCTGCGAGGTGGCCTGCATCGCCCGGCCCATCCGGGTGCGGTTGACGAAGTACCAGAGGAACAGGCCGCAGATGAGCAGCATCGCAATCGTGAAGAGGGCGCTGCGGGAGACTGAGATGCCGCCGAGCTGGATCGCCGAGCCGGTGACGTAGTCGATCTGCGGGAAGGAGATCCCCTTCTTGGCGTCCGGCAGGCCGGGGAGGTCTCCGTAGAACAGCCGGACGCCCTCCTGCAGGACGATCGACACGCCGATGGCGGTGATCAGGGGCGCGAGCCGGGGCGCGTTGCGCAACGGACGGTACGCCACCCGCTCCATCAGGACGGCGATCCCGACGGACACGACCATCGCGATGACGATCATCACCGGCAGCGTCCAGATCGCGGTGGAGCCGTTGAAAATCCACACGTTCGTGGTGAGCGCGCCGAACGCCCCCATCATGAAGATCTCGCCATGGGCGAAGTTGATGAGCTGGATGATGCCGTAGACGACGGTGTAGCCGACCGCGATGAGCGCGTACAACGCACCGAGCGATAGCCCGTTCACCAGCTGTTGGAGCAGCGCCACGCGTGGTCTCCGGTTCGTCGAGGGCCTACCTGGGTGGAGCCGGGCAGCAGCGTCGCCGCGGCCAGGAGATCCCGACCGCGGCGACGGCCGCTCGTTACTTACTTGAAGGTGTCGGTCTTCGCCGGCGCCCAGTCGGTGCCGGTGTCCTTGTAGACAGTCAGCACCTTGGTCGTCGTGTCGCCGAACTCGTCGAACGCGACCTTGCCGGTGACGCCGTCGAAGCTGACGCCCTTCATCGCGTCGACGGTGGCCTGGCGGGCATCCGACGCCGACGTCGCGCTCTTCAGCGAGACCTTCAGCGCCTCGATGATCGCGTTGGCCGCGTCGTAGGAGTACGCGCCGTAAGCCTCGTAGGGCTCCTTGTAGCCGGCCGCCGCGTAGTCGGTGACGAACTTCTTGGCCGAGGCCAGGCTGTCGGTCGGTGCGCCGACCGACGTCGCGTAGTCACCCGTGCCGGGCTTGCCGCCGGCCAGCTTGATGTAGTCGGCGGAGTACATGCCGTCGCCACCCATCAGCGGGATCTTCAGGGTGCTCTGCTTCATCTGCAGGCTGAGCGGGCCCGACTGCGGGAACTCGCCGCCGTAGTAGAGGAGCTCCGGCCCGCCCCGCTTCAGCTTCGTGATGATCGACGAGAAGTTCCGGTCGTCGGGGTTGATGGTCTCGGCCGCGGTGACGGTGCCGCCGAGCTTCTTGTACTCCTCCGTGAAGGCCGCGACCAGGCCCTGGCCGTAGGTCTTCTTGTCGTGAAGCGTCGCGACCTTCGTGATCTTGAGGGTGTCGTAGACGTAGCGCGCCGCGAACGGGCCCTGGATCGAGTCGGTCGTACAGGTGCGGAAGTAGGTGTCGTAGACGCGCTTGGGCGCGGTCGCGAAGTCCGGGCCCTGGGTCAGGCTCGGGTTCGTGTTGGCCGGCGAGACCTGGACGATCTTCGCCGACGCGAGCACCGGCGCGACCGTCTGGGCGACCGAGGAGTTCAGCGTGCCGACCACGCCGACGACGTCAGCGTCGGAGGACAGCGCGGACGCGGCGTTCTTGCCGGTGTCAGGCGATGCCTGGTCGTCCTGCGGGTCGATCTGGAGCGTCCAGCCGGGAATCGCGTTGGATGCGTTCGCCTGCTTCACCGCGAGGTCGACGGAGTTCTGGATGCCGAGGCCGAGGGCGGAGAGGTCACCGGAGAGGGGTGCGATGACCCCGATCTTCGCGATCTTCGCGGTGGTGCCGCTGCCTGTGCCGGTGTCGGAACCACGGGAACCACAGGCCGACATGGCCAGGGCGGCCGCGGCCACGACGGCACCGACCCGAAGGGCGGTGCGGCGAGAGGTCGGGCGTGAGCCGGACGGGTCGAGGGGTGAATGCACGGTCGGGATCCTCCTGGTGGTGTGCTGCTACGGCAACGAGCGCAGGTCATGGACCTGGCAAGTGGTCGGAGCGTAGATCAGTGTTGGCCACCGATCGGGCAGAAACTGCCCCCCGTCACAGAAGCGTTACCGGGCTTTCACAGCTCAGTGGGCCATAACGGGCACACCGAGGGCTCAGGGCAGCAGCTCGTCAGGACGGGAGCGCGTCGCCGCCGACCGACTCGTCGATCACGAGTTCGGCCACCCGCCGCATCGGAACCCGCATGTCCATCGCGGTCTTCTGGATCCAGCGGAATGCCGCGGGCTCGTCGAGGCCGTACTTGGCCTGCAGCGCGCCCTTCGCCCGTTCGACCGACTTGCGGGTCTCGAGCCGGTCGGTGAGGTCGACGACCTCGGCCTCGAGCGCGGTGACCTCGGCGTGCCGGGAGACCGCGATCTCGATCGCCGGCACCAGGTCGGCCTTCGTGAAGGGCTTCACGAGGTAGGCCATCGCGCCGGCGTCGCGGGCGCGCTCGACGAGGTCGAGCTGGCTGAACGCGGTGAGCATGACGACCGGGCAGATGCGGGCGTCCATGATCTGGCCGGCCGCGCTGATGCCGTCGAGGCGGGGCATCTTGACGTCGAGGATCGCGACGTCGGGCTTCAGCTCGGTCGCCATCACGAGCGCCTGCTCGCCGTCGGCGGCCTGGCCGACGACGTCGTAGCCGAGTTCGCCGAGCATCTCGCCGAGGTCGAGGCGCACGAGCGTCTCGTCCTCCGCGATCAGGACGCGCTTGGCTGTGGCTTGGGCTGGCTCGGTCACGGCGACAGCGTAGCGGGCAGTCCGACCGCTACCATCTTGCCTGCGCCCCGGTACCCCAATCGGCAGAGGGAGCGGTCTCAAACACCGCACAGTGTGAGTTCGAGTCTCACCCGGGGCACCCACCCGTACCCGCTGCACGGGCACGAACCCGGCCCGATGCAGGCGCAATTGTGTGGATGTCGTTAGCAAGCCTAATGAGCTACGCTAACGATATGAACGCTCCGCAGCCGGCGCCCGCACCGCCCGAGGTCCCGGCCACCGTGGCCGCCACCCCGGCCGTCCCGGCCCCTGAAGCCAAACGACCACGCGCCCGCCTGAACACCGCCGAACTGCGGATGGCTTGCATGCGGCTCTCCCGTCGGGTCCGCTTCGAGAGCGAGGGAGACGTCCGGCCGGGTCAGTTCGGCGTCCTCGCCAACCTGTCCACCAACGGCGCGAAGACCCCCGGAGAACTCGCCAACGACGAGCGCGTGCAGGCGCCGTCGATGACCCGCACCATCACGATGCTCGCCGAACGCGGCTGGGTCCGCCGCGACGACCATCCGACCGACCGCCGGCAGATCCTGGTATCGATCACCGACGAGGGGCGCGCGGCACTCAAGGCCTCGCACCGCCAGCGCGACGAGTGGGTCAACCGCCGGGCCGCCACCCTGACCGACGACGAACGCCGCATCCTCGCCGAGGCCACCCCGATCCTGATGAGGCTCGCCAACTCGTGAGTCAGACGTTCCGGTCCCTGCGCTACCCGAACTACCGCCTGTACTTCACCGGCGCACTCGTGTCGAACGTCGGCACGTGGATGAGCCGGGTGGCCCAGGACTGGCTCGTCCTCACCGTCCTCACCCCCGGCTCGTCGCTCGCGCTCGGCATCGTGACCGGGCTGCAGTTCCTGCCGATGCTGCTGCTGGCGCCCTACGGCGGTGTCCTGGCTGACCGATTCTCCAAACGCCGCATCCTCACCTGGACGCAGCTCGGCATGGCTGTCACCGGGCTCCTGCTGGCCGTCCTGACCGTCACCCACGAGGTGCAGCTCTGGCACGTCTACGCCATCGCGTTCGCGTTCGGCTGCATCACCGCGATCGACAACCCGGCCCGGCAGTCGTTCGTCTCCGAACTGGTCCCCGAAGCCGACATCCCGAACGCGGTCGGGCTCAACTCGGCGTCGTTCAACTTCGCCCGGCTGCTCGGCCCCGGCACCGCCGGTCTGCTCATCGCTTTCGTCGGGATCGCACCGGCGTTCTTCATCAACACCGCGTCGTTTGCGGCTGTGATGATCGCCCTGCGGCTGATGAAGCCCGAGCTGCTGAGCCCGGCCAAACCAGTCGTCCGGGGACGCGGCCAGCTCCGCGCCGGCCTGCGCTACGTACGCGGCGAGCCGCGCATCCTGCTCTTGCTGGTGATCGTGTTCTTCTTCGGCACGTTCTGCATGAACTTCCAGATCACCAACGCACTGATGGCCGTCCAGGTGTTCCACAAGGGCGCCGCCGAGTACGGGCTGCTGGGATCGATCATGGCGATCGGCTCGCTGTCCGCGGCGCTGCTGGCAGCGCGTCGCAAGGTGCCGTCGTTGCGCGTGCTGATCATCGCGCTCGTCGGGTTCGCCGTCACCTCGACGGTCGCCGGGCTGGCACCGAACTACGTCGTCTTCGCCATCGCGCTGGTCCCGCTCGGGTTGTCTGCGCTGACCGTCATGACGACGGCGAACGCGTCCGTTCAGCTCGCGGCCGACCCGCAGATGCGCGGCCGGGTGATGGCGCTCTACATGGCCGTGTTCATGGGCGGGACCCCGATCGGGTCCCCGATCATCGGCTGGGTCGGCGAGGCGTTCGGCGCCCGCTGGACGATCCTCATCGGCTCGATCGTCGCCCTGCTGGTCGCCGTCGCCGCGACGCTGACGCTGATGCGTCGGCGCAAGGTCTCGGTCGGCAACCTGTCCGGCCTCGTGCACATCCCCGCGCGCACGCACGGACCCACATCGAGCCAGCTGTTACTCGGGCTGTCCGTACGCCGGCGCGAGGCTTCGGTCCCACCTCACCGGGTATCTGCCGCCGAGACGGCCGTGGCCGCGACCTGGGCCCGACCGGCCTCGAGCCGTGCTATCGGGACCCGGAACGGCGAGCACGAGACGTAGTCGAGCCCGGCGTCGTGGAAGTAGTGGATCGACGCTGGGTCCCCGCCGTGCTCACCGCACACGCCGATCGGCAGGCCGGGACGCGCTGCCCGGCCCTCCTCGACCGCCATGCGGATCAGGCGCCCTACCCCGCGAATGTCCACGGTCTCGAACGGGGAGTCGATGAGCACGCCCAAGGTGGTGTACTCGTCGAAGAAGGCCCCTTCGACGTCGTCGCGTGAGAACCCCCACGTCGTTTGAGTCAGGTCGTTCGTGCCGAACGAGAAGAAGTCGGCGGCCTCGGCGATGCGCCCCGCCGTCAGCGCCGCCCGCGGCAACTCGATCATCGTCCCGATCGGAACGTCGAGGGTGACTCCCTCGTGTGTGCCGACCTCCGCGAGAATCTGCTCGGCCTGGTCGCGCACCAGGTGCAGCTCCATGACCGAGGCGACCAGGGGCACCATTATCTCCGCCTTGGGATGCCCGCCGGCCGCCAGGCGGGCGGCAACGGCCTCCGCCACAGCGCGCACCTGCAGGGCGAAGAGCCCGGGCACCACGAGGCCGAGCCGCACGCCGCGCAGCCCGAGCATCGGGTTGGCCTCGCGCATCCGCTCGACCGCGGCGAGCAGCGCGACGTCGTGCGGGTCGCCCTCGCCGCGGGCCTCTGCGAGGGCGACTCTTACCGCAAGCTCGGTGTGGTCGGGCAGGAACTCGTGCAAGGGCGGGTCGAGCAGCCGGATGGTGCACGGCAGCCCGTCCATCACCTCGAGGAGTTCGGTGAAATCGGCGCGCTGCAGCGGCAGAAGGGCGTCCAGTGCGCCCTGTCGCTCGGTGTCATCGGCGGCGAGGATCACGCGCTCGATGAGCACGCGGCGCTCGCCCAGGAACATGTGCTCGGTGCGGCAAAGCCCGATGCCCTGTGCGGCGAGGGATCGCGCACGGCGCGCGTCCTGCGCCGTGTCGGCGTTTGCATACACGCGCAGCCGTCGGACGGCGTCAGCGTGGGTGAGGATCCGGTCGACCGCCTGGACGAGGTCGACGACGTCCGAGTCGTCCGCCGCGGCCCCGACCGCCGACTCGAGGCCTTGCTCGAGATAGTGCACAACCGGGGAGGGCACCACCGGGACGTCACCGAGGAACACCTCGCCCGTGCTCCCGTCGATCGCGATGACGTCGCCCTCGGCCACCGTGTGGCCGTGCGCACGGAACACGCGCGCGTCGAGGTCGACCTCGATGTCTTCGGCACCGACGATGCACGTCGTGCCCATGCCCCTTGCGACGACCGCGGCATGCGAGGTCTTCCCGCCGCGAGCGGTGAGCACACCCACCGCCGCGATCATGCCGCCGAGGTCGTCGGGGTTCGTCTCCCGGCGCACCAGGATCACGTCCTTGCCGTCTGCGTGCCAGCGCTGCGCGGTTGCGGAGTCGAAGACGGCCAGGCCGACCGCCGCCCCGGGCGAGGCCGCCATCCCGGTGGCGAGGAGCACTCGCTCGGACCGGAAGTCGAACTGGGGGAACATCAGCTTGCCCAGCTGGGCGCCGCTCACGCGCTCGAGCGCCTCGTCCATCGTGATGAGATGCTCGTCCACGAGTTGGGTCGCGATGCGGAAGGCGGCAGCCGCGGTCCGCTTGCCGACCCGGGTCTGCAGCATCCAGAGCTTGCCGCGCTCGACCGTGAACTCGATGTCGCACAGGTCCCGGTAGTGCGTCTCGAGCCGCCGCATTGCGCGCGTCAGGTCACCGTAGGCCAGCGGGTCGAGGACCTCGAGGTCCGCGAGGGTCAGCGTATTGCGGATCCCGCTGACGACGTCCTCGCCCTGCGCATTGGTCAGGTAGTCGCCGTAGACGCCCGCCACACCGGTGGAAGGGTCCCGAGTGAAGCACACCCCGGTGCCCGAGCTCGTCCCGAGGTTGCCGAACACCATCGTCATCACGTTGACCGCCGTGCCCAGGTCGTCTGGAATCCGTTCGCGCCGCCGGTACAGCCGCGCGCGGTCGGTGTTCCAGGACTGGAAGACCGCGACGATCGCCAAGTCGAGCTGCTCGCGCGGGTGCTGCGGGAACTCCCGCCCCGACTGGTCCGCCACGATGGCCTTGAACTGCCCGACCAGCTGCTGGAGGTCCTCCGCGGTCAGGTCGACATCGCTCGCCAGGCCCCGATCGGTCTTGGCCTTGGCCAGCGCGTCTGCGAACAGCTCGCCGTCGATCCCGAGCACAGTCTTGCCGAACATCTGAATCAGCCGCCGGTAGGAGTCCCACGCGAAGCGCTCGTCGTCGGAGTACCTGGCCAGGCCCTGGACCGAGGCATCGTTGAGCCCGATGTTCAGGACCGTGTCCATCATTCCGGGCATGGAGAACTTGGCCCCCGAGCGCACGGACAACAGGAGCGGGTCGTGCGAGTCACCCAGACGTCTGCCGATGGCATCCTCGAGGTGCCGCAGCGCCGTGGTCACCTCGACCCGCAGATGGGGCGGGACCCGCTCGCTGTCGAGATAGGAGCGGCAGGCCTCGGTCGTGATCGTGAAACCGGGGGGCACCGGCAGGCCGAGCCTCGTCATCTCGGCAAGGTTCGCGCCCTTGCCGCCGAGCAGGTCCTTCATGTCCTTGTTGCCCGCGTGGAACTCGTACACGTAGCCGACCACAGTGCGCCTCCTGTTCGCAGCGGGACCGGCCCCGTCGTCGGCCCCGATACTGCGAGTCTGCTCCACACTCCGCGCCACCCACAGGGACCAACGGCCCCCCACCACGGACCAACGGCTGAGCGCCCCGCCGGAAGCGGCACGCCGTCGGCTCGGCTCCCTGATCGACCGGGCCGTGGTCACCCGCGCCTTCGGGGTCCTCGGTCCAGCCGAGGCAGTCGCGTCGATGCTCGCTGCGACCAACCGGCTACGACAACCAACCCCGTTTCTGTCGAGGCCGCGACGTCCGCCGAGTGATCCTGGCCGTCGCTGGCATGTCTAGCGAGACAAGTCCTGCGCGCCCTCGGCCGGCAAGGCCCGGTAGGCCGGCGCCTTCGCACCCACGGCGTCGCCCATGCGGTGTACCCGCAGGGCGTTGGTCGAACCCGGGATCCCCGGCGGGCTCCCGGCGACGATGACGACGGTATCGCCCAGCTGACACCACCCGCGTTCGAGCAACAATCGGTCCACCTGCAGCACCATCTCGTCGGTGTGCAAGACCGTCGGCATGAGAACTGCATGGATTCCCCACGACAACACCATCTGGCGTTCACTCGCCTCGTCTGGCGTCAACGCCAACATCGGCACCCGCGAACGATATCGGGCAAGTCGTCGAGCGGTGTCGCCAGAGGTCGTGAATGCCACCAGGTAGTCGGCATCCAGGCGCTCCGCCACCTCGGCAGCCGCCTTGCAGATGACGCCGGCTGTCGTCCGCGGCCTCCAGTCGATCGCGGCCATCCGCTCAAGGCCGTGGTCCTCGACCGCGTCGATGATGCGGGCCATCGTCCGCACCGACTCGACCGGATACATCCCGACGCTGGTCTCGCCCGAGAGCATCACCGCGTCGGCGCCGTCGAGGACGGCGTTGGCGACGTCGGAGGCCTCGGCGCGGGTCGGCCGCGGGGCCGAGATCATCGACTCGAGCATCTGCGTCGCGACGATCACCGGCTTCGCGTTCCTCCGGGCCGCCTCGATGATGCGCTTCTGGACGAGCGGGACCTCCTCGAGCGGGAGCTCCACGCCAAGGTCGCCGCGGGCCACCATGAACGCGTCGAAGGACTTGATGATGTCGTCGAGGTTCTCGATCGCCTGCGGCTTCTCGATCTTCGCGACGATCGGCAGGTGCACGCCGACCTCGTCCATCACCTTGCGGACGGCGTCGGCGTCGGCGCCCGAGCGCACGAACGAGAGGGCGATCATGTCGACGCCCTTCGCCAGTGCCCACCGCAGGTCGTCGATGTCCTTCTCCGACAGGGCCGGCACGTTCACCACGACGCCGGGCAGGTTGATGCCCTTGTGGTTGGACACCGAGCCGCCCACGACGACGGTGGTGGTCACGTCGTCGCCACTCACACCCACGACCTGCAACGCGATGCGGCCGTCGTCGATGAGGACGGAGTCACCGGCGCGGACGTCGCCGGTGAGGCCGCCGTAGGTGGTGGAGCAGCGTTCGGCCGTCCCCACGCAGGACTCGTCGGTGCTGATGACGAAGGTGCCGCCGGGGGCCAGCGTGACCGGCCCGTCGGCGAAGTTGCCAAGCCGGATCTTCGGACCCTGGAGGTCGGCGAGGATCGCGATCGGTGTTCCCGCGGCGGCGGCAGCGGCTCGGATGAGCTCGTAACTGTGGTCGTGGTCGGCGTGACTGCCGTGACTCATGTTGAGACGGGCGACGTTCAGGCCGGCCTCGACAAGTTCGGCGATCCGCTCCGGGGTCGACACGGCGGGGCCCATGGTTGCAACGATCTTCGCTCTACGCACGTCGTAGGACTCTAGTCCCTGCCGCCCGCGGGACCTGCGCCCGCTCAGACGGTGAGCGGGCGCGTCGTCGGAGCGATCGGCACCGGCAGGGTGGAGCGGACGCCTTCGCGCAGGCACGTGTCGACGGCGGCCGCGGCGGCCCGGCCCTCGGCGATCGCCCAGACGATGAGGGACTGGCCGCGGCCCGCGTCGCCGGCGACGTAGACGCCGGGGACGTTGGTGAGGAACTCCGCGTCCCGCGCGATCGCGCCGCGCGGCTCGAACTCGAGCCCGAGCTGCTCGGTCAGCGGCCCGCGCTCGGGACCGACGAATCCCATTGCCAGCAAGACGAGTTCGGCTTCGAGCTCGATCTCGGTGCCCTCCACCTCGGTGAACTTCCCGCCGACGAACTCGACCTCGACCAGGCGCAGCGCGCGCAGGTTGCCGTTGTCGTCGGCCAGGAATTCCTTGGTCGACATGGCGTACTTGCGGTCGCCGCCCTCCTCGTGTGCCGGGGCCACCCGGAACGTCATCGGGTAGGTGGGCCAGGGCTGCGACGGGATCCGGTCGGTACCTGGCTGCGGCATGATCTCCAACTGGGTAACGGTCTTCGCGCCCTGCCGGTGCGCCGTGCCGAGACAGTCCGCGCCGGTGTCGCCGCCGCCGATGATGACGACGTTCTTGCCGCTCGCGGTGATCTGACCGGGCACTTCCTCACCGTTGACGACGCGGTTCGACTGCGGCAGGTACTCCATCGCCTGGTACACGCCACGAGCGTCGCGGCCCGGTGCCGGCAGGTCACGCCAGGACGTGGCGCCCACGGCGAGCAGCACCGCGTCGAACCGCTCACGCAGCTGCTCACCGCTGATGTCGGTCCCGATGTCGACGCCGGCCCGGAAGATCGTGCCCTCGGCAGACATCTGCTCGATCCGGCGGTCGAGGAAGCGCTTCTCCATCTTGAACTCGGGGATGCCGTAGCGGAGCAGACCACCGATCCGGTCGGCCCGCTCGTAGACGACGACGGTGTGGCCGACGCGGGTGAGCTGCTGCGCCGCGGCGAGCCCGGCCGGGCCCGACCCGACCACGGCCACGGTGCGGCCCGAGAGCCACTCCGGCGGCTGCGGGATGACCCAGCCCTCGTCCCAGGCCTTGTCGACGATCGACACCTCGACGTTCTTGATGGTGACCGAGCCGCCGGAGACCTTCTCGTCGATGGCGAGCACGCAGGCGGTCTCACACGGCGCCGGGCACAGCCGGCCGGTGAACTCCGGGAAGTTGTTCGTCGCGTGCAGGCGTTCGATCGCGTCGAACCAGTCGCCGCGCCAGACGAGGTCGTTCCAGTCCGGGATCAGATTGCCCAACGGGCAGCCCTGGTGGCAGAACGGGATGCCGCAGTCCATGCAGCGGCCGGCCTGCTTGGAGATGACCGGCAGCAGCGAACGGCCGATCGAGTCACCCGGGTAGACCTCTTTCCAGTCGCGACGACGTTCGTCGACGTCGCGACGGGTGGCGCCCACTCGGGGCGTGGTGATGAATCCTCGGGGATCAGCCATGTGCGGCCTCCATGATCGCCTGCATCGGGTCCTGGCCGGCGGCTTCCGCGGCGGCCCGTGCGGTGACAACCCTCTTGTAGTCGGTGGGCATGACGAGCGAGAACCGCGCGCAGGCGGCCGGCCAATCGGCGAGCAGAGCCTCCGCCACCGGCGAACCGGTCTCTTCCATGTGCATTTTCACCAACGCGGCAAGGGCGTTCGCCTCGTCGCTGTCGAGCTCGACGGACGCCAGCTCGACCATGTCGGTGTTCACCCGGCCGGGGTCGACGTCGAGGACGTAGGCCACTCCCCCGGACATGCCGGCGGCGAGGTTGCGTCCGGTCTGACCGAGCACGACGATCGTGCCGCCGGTCATGTACTCGCATCCGTGGTCGCCGACGCCCTCGACGACGAGCGACGCGCCGGAGTTGCGGACGCCGAAACGCTCGCCGGCCAGCCCGCGGACGAAGATGTGCCCGGCGGTGGCGCCGTAGCCGACGACGTTGCCGGCGATCACGTTGTCCTGGGCCGACAGGGTCGAGCGGCGGTCGGGCCGGATGACGAGCCGGCCGCCGGACAATCCCTTGCCCAGGTAGTCGTTCGTGTCGCCCTCGAGCCGCAGGGTGATGCCGCGCGGCAGGAACGCACCGAAGGACTGGCCGCCGGAACCTGTGAAGGTGATGTCGATCGTCGCGTCCGGGAGACCGTCGCCGCCGTAGCGCTTGGTGACCTCGTGCCCGAGCATCGTGCCGACCGTCCGGTTGACGTTGCGCACGGGCAGCGCCGCGCGGACCAGTTCACCGGATTCCAACGCTGGTTGGGACAACGCGATGAGCTCGTTGTCGAGCGCCTTCGCCAGGCCGTGGTCCTGCTTGCGCGTGTTGTGCAGCGCAGCACCCTCGGGGACGGGGGGGCGCGCGAGGATCGGCGAGAGGTCGAGGCCGTAGGCCTTGTAGTGCTCGACCGCGCGCTCGACCTCGAGCAGCTCGACGTGCCCGATCGCCTCGGCGACGGTGCGGAAACCCAGCTGGGCCAGGAGTTCGCGGACCTCCTCGGCGATGTACTGGAAGAACGTGACGACGAACTCCGGCTTGCCGGTGAAACGCTTGCGCAGCTCGGGGTTCTGGGTGGCGACGCCGACCGGGCAGGTGTCGAGGTGGCAGACGCGCATCATCACGCAGCCCGACACCACCAGCGGAGCGGTCGCGAAACCGAACTCCTCGGCACCGAGCAGCATCGCGACCATGACGTCGCGACCGGTCTTGAGCTGGCCGTCGGTCTGGACGACGATCCGGTCGCGCAGGCCGTTGAGCAGCAACGTCTGCTGGGTCTCGGCGAGGCCGAGCTCCCACGGTCCGCCGGCGTGCTTGAGCGAGGTCAGCGGAGCGGCGCCGGTACCGCCGTCGTGCCCGGAGATGAGGACGACGTCGGCGTGCGCCTTGCTGACCCCGGCCGCCACGGTCCCGACGCCCGCCTCGGCGACGAGCTTCACATGCACCCGGGCGTCCGGGTTCGCGTTCTTCAGGTCGTGGATGAGCTGCGCGAGATCCTCGATCGAGTAGATGTCGTGGTGCGGCGGCGGGCTGATCAGGCCGACGCCCGGGGTGGAGTGCCGCGTCTTCGCGACCCACGGGTAGACCTTGCTCCCGGGCAGCTGACCGCCCTCGCCCGGCTTGGCACCCTGAGCCATCTTGATCTGGATGTCGGTGGACTGGGTGAGGTACTCGCTGGTGACGCCGAACCGGCCGGACGCGACCTGCTTGATCGAGCTGCGGCGGGCGGGGTCGCGAAGTCGTTCGACGTCCTCGCCGCCCTCGCCGGTGTTCGACTTGGCGCCGATGCTGTTCATCGCGATCGCCAGGGTCTCGTGCGCCTCTTGGCTGATCGAGCCGTAGCTCATCGCGCCGGTGGAGAAACGCTTGACGATCTCGCTGACCGGCTCGACCTCGTCGATCGGGATCGGCTCGCGCTCGGACGTGAACGCGAACAGCCCGCGGAGTGTCATGTGCCGCTTGGACTGGTCGTTCACGCCCGCGGTGTACTGCTTGAAGACGTCGTATCGCCCGGCCCGGGTCGCGTGCTGGAGCCGGAAGACGGTCTCGGGGTCGAAGAGGTGCTCCTCGCCCTCGCGGCGCCACTGGTACTCACCGCCCACGTCGAGCTGACGGTGTGCCGGCCGGATGCCGTCGGGCGGGTACGCCAGCGAGTGCCGGCGCTCGACGTCGGCGGCGATCTGGGCCAGGCCGATGCCACCGAGCCGTGACGTCGCGCCGGTGAAGTACTTGTCCACCAGTTCCTGCGACAGCCCGATGGCCTCGAAGATCTGCGCGCCGGTGTAGGACGCGACGGTGGAGACGCCCATCTTCGACATGACCTTGAGGACACCCTTGTACAGCGCCTTGGTCAGGTTCGCGGCAGCCTTCTCCGGCGTGATGTCGAGGTAGACGCCCTCTCGGGCCATGTCCTCGACGCTCTCGCCGGCGAGGTAGGGGTTGACCGCGGCCGCGCCGAAGCCGATCAGCAACGCGACGTGGTGAACCTCGCGGACGTCACCGCACTCGACGACCAGGCCGACCTGGGTGCGGGTGCGCTCCCGGATCAGGTGGTGATGCACCGCCGAGGTGAGCAGCAGCGACGGGATCGGTGCCTTGTCGCGGTTGGAGTGCCGGTCGGTGAGCAGGATGACCCGCGAGCCACCGCCGGCGATGGCCTCGCTGACCTCGGCGCAGATGGCGTCGATCCGCTCGGCCATCGCGTCCGCACCGCCCGCGACGTCGTAGAGACCGGACACGACGTGGGTGGCGTAGCCGGGCAGGTTGCCGTCGCGATTGAGATGGACGATCTTCGCCAGCTCGTCGTTGGTCAGCACCGGGAACGACAGCACCACCTGGCGGCAGGACGCCGGACCGGGGTCGAGCAGGTTGCCCTCGGGCCCGATGGTGCTGCCGAGCGAGGTGACGAGCTCCTCGCGGATGGCGTCCAGCGGCGGGTTCGTCACCTGGGCGAAGAGCTGCGCGAAGTAGTCGAAGATCAACCGCGGCTTGTCCGACAGCACCGCGAGCGGGGTGTCCGAGCCCATCGATCCGATCGGCTCCGCACCGGCGCGCGCCATCGGGGCGAGCAGGACGCGCAGCTCCTCGTGGCTGTAGCCGAAGACCTGCTGGCGGCGGACCACCGAGGAGTGCGTGTGAAGGACGTGCTCGCGCGGCGGCAGCTCGGGCAGGTCGATCAGCCCGGCATGCAGCCACTCCGCGTACGGGTGCTCGGCAGCCAGTGCGCTCTTGATCTCGTCGTCCTCGAGCAGGCGGTGCTCGTCGAGGTCGACCAGGAACATCCGGCCCGGCTGCAGCCGGCCCTTGCGCACGATCGTCGTCGGGTCGAGGTCGAGCACGCCGGCCTCGCTGGCGAGGACGACGAGCCCGTCGTCGGTGACCCAGTAGCGGCCGGGACGCAGGCCGTTGCGGTCGAGCACCGCACCGACCTGGGTGCCGTCGGTGAAGACGACCGCGGCGGGCCCGTCCCAGGGCTCGGTGACGGTCGAGTGGAACTCGTAGAACGCCTTGCGGGCGGCATCCATCTCGGTGTGGTTCTGCCACGCCTCGGGGATCATCATCAGCACGGCGTGCGGCAGCGTGCGACCGCCCAGGTGCAGGAGCTCGAGCACCTCGTCGAAGGAGGCGGAGTCGCTCGCGCCGGTCGTGCAGATCGGGAACAGCCGCTCGAGATCCCCCGGGATGAGGGTGCTGGACAGCATCGCCTCGCGGGCGAACATCCAGTTGCGGTTGCCTCGCACGGTGTTGATCTCACCGTTGTGCGCGATGTAGCGGTAGGGGTGGCTCAGCGGCCAGCTCGGGAACGTGTTCGTGGAGAACCGCGAGTGCACGACGGCCAGCGCGGACGCCATCGCCGGGTCGAGCAGGTCGGGGTAGAACTCCTCGAGCTGGTTCGTCGTGAGCATGCCCTTGTAGACCAGCGTGCGCGCCGACAGCGACGAGAAGTAGACGTCGAGGTCGCGCTCGGCACGGCGGCGCAGGCAGAATACGAGGCGGTCGAGCGCGATGCCGGCGACGACGCTGCCGTCGGCCGCCGGGGCGCTGGCCGCGAGCAGCAGGTGCTTGAGCCGCGGCAGGCAGGAGCGTGAGGTGTGCCCGAGGATGCCGGGCTCGGTGGGGACGTCACGCCAGCCGAGGACCGTGAGGCCCTCCTCGTCGACGAGTGCCTCGATGCCCTTCGCGACCGCGGCGGCGGCCTCGTCGGAATCGGGCAGGAACGCCATGCCGACCGCGTACTCGCCGGCCGGGGGCAGCTCGAAGCCGAGCCTGGAGCGCAGGAACGCGTCCGGCACCTGCATGAGGATGCCGGCGCCGTCGCCGGAGGTCGGTTCGGCGCCCGAGGCGCCGCGGTGGTCGAGGTTGCGCAGGGCCGTCAGACCGTTGAGCACGATCTCGTGCGAGGCGATGCCGCTGAGCGTCGCGACGAAGGCGACACCGCACGCGTCGTGCTCGTAGGACGGGTCGTAGAGACCCGTCGCCGGCCAGCCGGTACCTCGGGTCTGGACGGTCGCGGGGGTCTCGACCTTCGGGGTGGTGGTCGTGCTGGTCGTGCTGGGAGCCGGTTCGAGCGTGGCCCCGGTGCGGCGTTCGTCAGCCATGGTGGCACTCCAATCAGCCTGGGGAGTGTCGGCCGTCATGCTCGCATGAGCGAGAAACGACGAGCGGTTTCGTGTCACGGTGGAGTGGTGCACTGTCGACCTGCACGCGGCGAGCGGGGCGCAGACGACCCCGCTTCCGAGCGCGAGGGGCAGCTCTGGCCCTCCGGCACCGCGCGACAGCCTAGCCGACGGCGGGGACGTTCCGGCCCGGTTGGCCGGGTTCGATCCGGTCGGACCGGTAGACGCTCGCTTCCCGGCCCGGATGGCGCCGGGCGGACAGGACAAAGGCGACAGCCGCCCCCAGGCACACGATGATCGAGACCCAGACGTTGAGCCGGAACGGCCCGATGTGGTGGGCCGGATCGATCCGCAGATCCTCGATCCAGCCCCGGCCGACGGTGTAGGCGAACACGTAGAGCGCGAACACGCGTCCGTGCCCGAGGGTGAACCGGCGGTCGGCCCAGATGCAGAGGATCGCGACGCCGATGCACCAGATCGACTCGTACAGGAACGTCGGGTGGTAGGTCGCCTGGTCGAGGTAGCCGGCCGGCCGGTGGGCCACGTCGATCTCGAGGCCCCACGGGAGCGACGTGGGCCGGCCGAACAGCTCCTGGTTGAACCAGTTGCCCCAGCGGCCCATCGCCTGGGCGATGACGATGCCGGGCGCCAGCGAATCGGTCATCGACGGCAGCTTGATGCCGTTGCGGCGGCAGCCGATCCAGGCACCGAAGGCGCCCAGGGCGATCGCGCCCCAGATACCGAGCCCACCGTGCCACACCTTCAGCGCGTCGATCGGATGCCCACCGGCACCGAAATAGTCCTGGTAGTCGGTGATGACGTGGTAGAGGCGCGCGCCGACGAGGCCGAACGGAACCGCCCAGCAGGCGATGTCGGCCGCCTGCCCGGGCTTGCCGCCGCGGGCCACCCAGCGGCGGTTTCCCAGCCAGATCGCGACGACGACGCCCGCGATGATGCAGAACGCGTAGGCGCGGAGCGGGAACGGCCCGAGATGCCAGACGCCTTCCGAGGGACTCGGGATGGACGCGAGGATCATCGGGGCGGCACCGGCAGTGGACACAGCGGGGAAGCCTACGGCCCGCCGCGCTCTACTTCGCCGCGAGTGCGGCGCCGGCCACGGCCTGCATGATGCCGTCACCCGTCATCGATTCGGCCGGGACGAGCTTGCCGTTGACGTAGGCGGTCGGCGTACCCGTGACTCCACGGGAGTCGCCGGTGTCGTCGATCGACTTCACCCATTCGTTGAACGTGTCACTGCGGACGCACCGGCCGAAGTCGCTGTTGGTCAGCCCGACGCTCTTGCCGATCTCGGTGAGCAACGAGTTGGTCCACTGCTGCGCGGCCTGGTCGTAATTGGCGTAGAGCGCGTCGTGGTACTCCGCGGCCTTGCCCTGGTCGGCGGCACACGCGAAGGCATTCGCCGCGAGTTCGGTCGGGCGGCCGAAGCCGGGGAGGGTCATCGGGTAATAGATGACCTTGATCGAGCCTTCGGCCACCGCGCTCTTCACCTTCGTGCCGAGGGTGGTCTCGAGATCGGCGCAGTGGGGGCAGCTGAAGTCCTCGAACAGCTCGAGCGTCACCGTGGCGGTCGACTTGCCCGAGCCCACACCCCAGCCCATGCCGGGAGCGGTGGAGGTGGACTGGCGCGGGAGGTTCGGGTCGGTCGTCGACTGGCCGACGCTGCCCGAGGTCGCCGACGGTGACGGAGTGGCCGAGCTGCCGGCGGTGGGTGACGCGGTCGAGGTGTAAGCGGGGACGGCGTTGCGGGGGGCCGCGGCGTTCGGGTCGCTCTTGTTCCGCTGCCAGGCGACCAGACCACCGAGAGCGGCGACGATCGCCACGACGACGACCGCGACGACGATGGTGGTCACCGTGCGGCGACGCTTCGCCGCCGCCTGCGTGGCCGCACGCTCGGCACGAGCCTTCTCGCGGGCCTTGCGGGCGGAGTTGCCGGATCCGGACTGGTTGCGTCCGGACCCCGGGTTGCCGTTAGCCATGCTCTCGCGAACTCGCTCTCTGTGTTGCGACCAGGACCTCGGTCATTGTGGCCGGTCCCGACCAACGATCGTGCGACGACGTGGCGCGATCCGGCTCAGCCGGCTGAACCGCCGCGGCGGCGGACACCGGCGGACAGGTCTTCCGCGAGCGCTCGGACCGCGCGCAGCCCGGACGCGGTGTCGGGGGCGTCCAGGACGGCGCGGACGAACGCCGAGCCGACGATCACCGCGTCGGCGAAGGCGCCCACCTCGGCGGCCTGGTCACCGTTGCTGACGCCCAGGCCGACGCCGACCGGCAGGTCGGTGGCGGCGCGGGCGCGGGCGACCAGCTCCGGCGCGGCCGAGCTGGTGGCGGTCCGAGAGCCGGTGACGCCCATGATCGAGACGGCGTACAGGAAGCCCCGGGTGACAGCGGCGGTGGAGACGACGCGGGCCTGCGGCGACGACGGCGCGACCAGGAACACCCGG
Organism: Actinopolymorphaceae bacterium; assembly: GCA_036786375.1. Taxonomy (GTDB): domain Bacteria; phylum Actinomycetota; class Actinomycetes; order Propionibacteriales; family DAIQRJ01; genus DAIQRJ01. Next base: position 10,896 of record DAIQRJ010000034.1, on the reverse strand, counting down.
TCGAGTCCGTTCGCGTCGCTGGCGGCGAGCCATTCGGCCGCTTCCTCCGGGAGGAGGTCGGGGGTGATCAGGCCCGCTCCCCCGGCGGCGGCGAGGTCGGCGGCGAACCGGGCCACGCCGTACCGCTCGATCGGGTTCCAGTAGGTCATCACCAGCGTCGGGACGCCCAGCGCGGCGACGGCTTCGACGGTGGCCAGGACGTCGCTGGTCCGGGTCCCGTTGGCCAGCGCGATCTCGGCGGCGCGGGCGATCGTCGGCCCGTCCATCGTCGGATCGCTGTAGGGCAGGCCGATCTCGACGACATCGACTCCACCGTCGACCATGGCCGCGATGACGTCACGCGCGCCGGCGATCGTCGGGAAGCCGGCCGGGAGGTAGCCGACGAGCACTGCCCTGTTCTCGGCACGCGCCGCGTCGAACGCGCGCGTGACCCCGCGTCCCACCGTGTTCGACGGCAGGAGACCAGCGGCGCTCACTTCGGGTCGCCGGCAGCGTCGAGCAGGCCGAACCAGCGGGCGGCGGTGTCGACGTCCTTGTCACCGCGGCCGGACAGGCACACGATGATCGTCGCGTCCCGGCCGAGCTCCTTCGCCACCTGCGCCGCGCCGGCGAGCGCGTGCGCGGACTCGATGGCCGGCAGGATGCCCTCGGTGCGGCAGAGCTGGCGGAGTGCGTCCATCGCCTGCGCGTCGGTGATCGGGCGGTAGGTGGCCCGGCCGGTGTCGGCGAGCCACGCGTGCTCGGGCCCGACGCCCGGATAGTCGAGGCCCGCGGAGATGCTGTGGCTCTCGATCGTCTGCCCGTCGTCGTCCTGCAACAGGAACGAGCGGGTGCCGTGCAGCACACCGACCTGGCCGGCCGAGATGGTGGCCGCGTGCCGACCGGTCTCGAAGCCGTCGCCGCCGGCCTCGAAGCCGTACAGCCTGACGCCGGAGTCGGGGATGAACGCGGTGAAGATGCCGATGGCGTTGGAACCGCCGCCGACGCATGCGCAGATCGCGTCCGGGAGCTTGCCGTCCCGCTCGAGGACCTGACGGCGGGCTTCGTCGCCGATCCCGCGGCAGAAGTCACGGACCATCGCCGGGTACGGGTGCGGGCCGGCCGCGGTGCCGAGCAGGTAGGCGGTCGTCTCGACGGTCGACACCCAGTCGCGCAGTGCTTCGTTGATGGCGTCCTTGAGGGTGCGACTGCCCGAGGTCACCGGGACGACGGTGGCGCCGAGGAGTTCCATCCGGGCCACGTTGAGGGCTTGGCGCCGGGTGTCCTCCTCGCCCATGTAGACGACGCACTCGAGGTCGAGGTACGCGCAGATGGAGGCGGTGGCGACGCCGTGCTGGCCCGCACCGGTCTCGGCGATGACGCGGGTCTTGCCCATCCGCTCGGCGAGCAGGCCCTGACCGAGGACGTTGCGGACCTTGTGCGCGCCGGTGTGGTTCAGGTCCTCGCGCTTGAGCAGGATGCGCGCGCCCAACTGCGCGGAGAGCCGCTCGGCCTCGTAGAGCAGGCTGGGCACGCCGGCGTACTCGGCGAGCATGCGATTGAGCTCGGCGTTGAAGACGTCGTCGTGGCGGGCCTGGTGCCAGGCGTCCTCGAGCTCGTCGAGCGCGGCGACCAGCGCCTCGGGCATGAACCGCCCGCCGAAGCGGCCGAAGTGGCCGGTCGCGTCGGGGAGTTCGGGTGACGGGACCGTCGCGGTCGCGTCCAGGAGTTCAGCCATGCTGCACCGCCGGGTGTTCGCCTGCGGCCACCAGGTCGGCCACCGCCTGTCGTGGGTCCTTACCAGTCACGAGCGTCTCGCCGACGAGCACGGCGTCCGCGCCCAGCCGGGCCAGGTCGATGACGTCGCGGGGGCCGCGGACGCCGGACTCGGCGACCTTGACCACCGAGTCGGGGATGCGCGGGGAGAGCCGCGCGAAGGTCTCGCGGTCGACGTCGAGGGTCTTGAGGTTGCGGGCGTTGACACCGACCACCTGGGCGCCGGCGTCGACGGCGCGCTCGACCTCGAGCTCGTCGTGAACCTCGACGAGGGCGGTCATCCCGATCGACCCGGTGCGCTCGATGAGCGAGACCAGCGCCTCCTGCTCGAGGGCGGCGACGATCAGCAGGACGACGTCGGCGCCGTACGCGCGCGCCTCCCACAGCTGATAGGAGCTGACGATGAAGTCCTTGCGCAGCACCGGGATGTCGACGGCGGCACGGGTGGCGGCCAGGTCGGCGAGGCTGCCGCCGAAGCGACGGCCCTCGGTGAGGACGCTGATGATCGACGCACCGCCGGACTCGTAGGCCAGCGCGAGCGCGGCCGGGTCGGCGATGGGGGCGAGGTCGCCCTTGCTGGGGCTGCGTCGCTTGACCTCGGCGATGACGTTGACGTTGCGGGCGCGCAGGCGGCTCATGGCGTCCACCACACCCGGCGCCCGGTTGGCCCGCTGCTTGAGATCGTCGAGGCTGACGCTCTCGGCCCGTACCGCGAGGTCCTCGCGCACACCCGCGACGATGTCGTCCAGCACGCTCACAGGCGATGCGTCCCTTCGCTCGGACGTATCCGAGCACGGGGCCGGACACTGGACGGTTAAGAACTCCAGGGTAACGAGATTGCGGACCGTGACCGAACGCGCCCCGTTCGGTGGCCGGAATCGCGCCGGA
>DAIQRJ010000034.1:0-8153 GCA_036786375.1 Actinopolymorphaceae bacterium | reverse complement strand
CGCCGGATTCGGCGTGGACCGACGGTCAAAGGAGCTTGTTGCTCTTGGGGACGCCTGGGTACACGACGCTGCTGATGATCTTGTCGGCAAGGGTCTGCCGCTTGACGTCCCACAGCGGGAACAGGTAGCCGACGTAGCAGATCAGGCCGTCGACGACATGGGCGAGATCGCGGACGAAGGCCACACCGGCACCCAGCGGCTGGCCGTCGGCTTCTCGAACGACCTTGAGGCCCATCACACGCTTGCCCCACGACTGCCCGGTCTTGCCGGCCTTGTACCAGCGGTTCCACGCGGTCACACCGATGGCGCCGAACGTATAGATCAGATACCCGAGCACGGCAAGAAGGCTGAACCCACCACTCGTGTTGTAGGTCCCGGTCGAGGAGTTGTAGGTGGTCGACGAGGCGGTGGACGCTGCGCCGACCCCGATCAGGATGAAGCCGACGATGGCGAACGGCAGGACCAGCAGATAATCGAGCAGGTAGGCGCCGACACGCTGGCCCCAGCTCGCGTAGGCCTCCTTGGGCAGCAGTGTGCCGCCGTAGGGGTTGGCCGGGTTGGCCGGATAACCGGCGTTCGGGGCCCACGGCTGCTGCTGGCCGTAGGGATCCGCGGGCGGCTGCTGACCGTAGGGGCCGGGCGGCGGCGGCTGCTGACCGTAGGGGCCGGGCGGCGGCGGCTGCTGACCGTACGGGCCGGGCGGCGGCTGCTGCTGACCGTAGGGGTCCGCGGGCGGCTGCTGCCCGTAGGCCGGAGGTGCGACGGGCGGTGCTATCGGCGGTGCGACGGGCGGGGCTCCCGGCGGCTGGCTCCAGGGTGACTGCTCCGGAGCAGGTTGCTGCCCGGCGTCGTCCTGACCAGAGCCGTCGGCGGGCGGGTTCGGGGTGCTCACGGGTATCTCCTCGAAGGGGGTCGGATGTTCTGTCGTGCCGGCTCACGGTAGCTGCACGACACCGTTGAGTTCTGATACGACCCGTGGGTAAGGCCTATCCTTCGAGTCGTGACAGCCCTCCAGCAGCCGACCCCACTGCCCGTGCGGCCAGCGCTCGCGCGTCCCGACCGGGTGCGTGAGATCGGGGCGTTCCTAGCGGTCGGAACCGGCCTCTCGGCGGTCTACGTGGTCTCTGGACACCGCATCGGGATGCCGTGCCCGTTCAAGCTGATCACCGGATGGGACTGCCCACTGTGCGGCGGCACCCGGATGGGCGGCGCGCTGATGCACGGGGACCTGTCGGCCGCGTTCCACTACAACCCGCTCGCTCTGATCGGGCTCACCGGACTCGGTCTGGGGTGGCTTGTGCTCCTCGCGCGACGAACCGGGATCATCAAGGGCCGGCTGCCGGTCGTGTCGAAGCGATGGCGTCGGATACTCGGGATCGCCTGCGCGGTCGTCGTGCTCGCGTTCTCGGTGGCGCGGAACCTGCCCGTCGGACCGCTGGCCGGCTGGGAGGTCTGACCGGTCGGCAGCGGGCGGTCAGGGCGCCGACGTGTGGGCGTTCTGCCGGGCGGCGTCGGCCATCAGCTTCCAGACCAAGCACCCGATGATCGGCCCGGCGACAGCCGCGATGCCGAAGAGGATCCAGGCGCCGAACACGACCGCGAGGCCTGCGACGACCGATGCGGCGGAGATGATCGCGACGCCTGCCCAGGCAGCCGGCGAGTTCCCGTGGCCGTCGTGCGGTGCTTCGACCTGCGGAGTGCTCACGTTCGACATGGCGACAACCTACAACGTCGGATCCTCGCCGCGATCCAGGGCTTGCCAGGCATCCTCGTCCGCCGACCGGACCGGCGCCGACGGCGAGTCGTAGCGATCCGACGACCGGGAATGCCAGCCGCGCGCGCCCAGGATGCCGGCCAGCCCGGCCAGCGTCGCGATCAGCGCGGCGGTCGCGCACAGCCACGGCCAGGCCGTCGGGTCGAGATGGGCCGGGGAGGCGATGCCGACATCGAGAGCGATCCCGCAGGCGGTCGCGGTGACCAGGGTGATCAGGGTGGCGACGATCGTGCGGGCCGGCGTGCTGCGGACGAGCAGGAGCACGAGCGTCCCGGCGAGCGCGGCCAGCGCACAGGCGCGCACCGCCGGCGCGATCTGGGTGCCGGCGATGGCGGCGTGGCCGGCCAGCCCGGTGATCGGGTCGGCGGCACGATTGCCGACGCGCCAGGTCCGGCCGCTACACGCGAACGTGGCCAGCGACCCGGCGAGCAGCGCGGCTGCCACCACCGGGCGGCGGGTCAGCCGTTCGAGCAGCCCGGGACCAGCCGCCGGCTCGGGCACCGCGGACGGCTCGACCGACGGGCCTGCCGACGGGGCTGCCGGGTCGGTCACTCCAGCCCGGCCAGGGTGGACGCGACCGCGACAGCACGCAGAACAGCGGCGGCCTTGTTCTGGCTCTCGATGTCCTCGGTCGCCGGGTCGGAGTCCGCGACGATCCCGCCGCCGGCCTGCACGTAGGCGATCCCGTCGCGCAGGATGCCGGTGCGGATCCCGATCGCGGTGTCGAGGTCGCCGGCGAAGTCGAGGTAGCCGACCACTCCCCCGTACAGGCCGCGCCGGGTGGGCTCGAGTTGCTCGATGATCTGCATCGCACGCACCTTCGGCGCCCCCGACAGCGTCCCCGCCGGGAAGGTTGCGCAGAGCGCGTCGAACGCCGTCGTCCCCTCCGTCAGCCGGCCGACCACCGTCGACTCCAGATGCATGATGTGGCTGTAGCGGCGCACGTCGGCGAACTCGGTCACCTCGACGGTGCCGGGCTCGCTCACCCGACCGACGTCGTTACGACCGAGATCGACGAGCATCAGGTGCTCGGCCATCTCCTTCTCGTCCGAGCGGAGGTCGGCTTCGAACGCCGCGTCCTGCGCCCGGGTTGGGCCTCGGGGTTTGCTGCCGGCGATCGGATGCAGGACGACCTGCCGTCCGGTGACCTTCACATGCGCCTCCGGGCTCGACCCGACGACGTCGAACTCGTCGAGGCGCAGCAGGAACATGTACGGGCTCGGGTTCGTCAGCCGGAGCACCCGGTAGACGTCGAGCGCGTCGGCGCTGACGTCGGACTCGAACCGCTGGCTGACGACGATCTGGAACGCCTCGCCGGCGCGGATCTCCTCCTTGGCGACCTCGACCGCCGCCTGGAAGTCCTCGGGACTGCGGCGCCGGCGGACGACCGGCACGGCGTCGAAGTCGACGACGGCGACGTGCGAGGCCAGTGGTGCCCGCAGCGCGTCGGTCATCGAGTCGAGGCGGGTCACGCAGTCGGCGTAGCAGGTGTCGACGCCGGTCTCGCGGTCGTCGAAGTTCACCCCGTTCGCGATCAGCCAGACCCGGCCGGTGTGGTGGTCGAGGACGGCGAGGTCGGTCGCGAGCATCATCACCAACTCGGGGATCTTCAGGTCGTCGACGGTGTCCTCGCCGATGTTCTCCAGCCGCCGGACGATGTCGTAGCCGAGATATCCGACGAGCCCGCCGGTCAACGGCGGAAGCCCCTCGATGCGTTGGGTGTGCAGCGCGGCGACGGTCTGCCGGACGGTGTCGAGCGGGTCGCCACCTGAGGGCAGGCCGACGGGGACGTCGCCGGTCCAGACCGCGACACCGTCGCGTTCGATCAGCGTCGCGGCGGCCTTGACGCCGATGAACGACCACCGCGACCACACACCCTGCTCGGCCGACTCGAACAGGAACGTGCCCGGACGGTTGCCGGCGAGCTTGGCGTACATGCCGACGGCGGTCTCGGTGTCGGCGAAGAACGTCCGCACGACCGGGATCACCCGGGAATGCGGCGCGCGCGCGCGGAACCCGGCGAGGTCGGGAGTGGTGATGCCGTCGGTCATGGCGTCGCGCCGTGACCCGATGCCAGTGACAGGGTCCGGTCGTCGAAGCAGGTGCGCGCGCCGGTGTGGCAGGCCGGTCCGTCGGGGTCGACGAGGAGGAGGAGCGTGTCGCCGTCACAGTCGGTGCGAAGTTCACGCACGTGCAGGTAGTTGCCCGACGTCGCGCCCTTCACCCACTGCTCGCGACGGCTGCGGGAGTAGAAGGTCGCGAGCCCGGAGGCGCGGGTGGACGCGAGCGCGGTGGCGTCCATCCAGGCGACCATCAGCACGTCACGGGACGCGGCGTCCTGGACCACGGCGGTGACGAGGCCGGAGTCGTCGAAACGGACCTCGGCGGCGTGCGGTGGACCTGGGCGGTTCTCGGCAGACACCCCGCCATTGTCGCGGGTGGCCCACCGGACGGCGAACCGGGCCCGACGAGGCGCCCACTACCCTGAACGGGTGACCAATTTCGCTCGGACCGAACGCGCAGCGCTGGCCGATCTGTTCGATGAGGTCGGCCCCGACGCGCCCACACTGTGCGCCGGCTGGACGACGACCGAGCTGGTCCTGCACCTCGTCCTCCGCGACCGGGCCGACCCCGCGCAGCTGGCTGATCTCTCGACCCCGCTGTCGGGCTATCTGCAGCGGCGCCGCCGCTCGATCCTCGCCGAGAACGGCTACGCCGGCCTCGTCGGAACCTTCCGCACCGGTCCGCCTCGGCTCTCACCCTTCGCACTCCCCGGCATGGACGCGCGTGGCAACACGGTCGAGCTGTTCGTGCACCACGAGGACGTCCGCCGGGCCGCCCCGGAGTTCACGCCGCGGACGCTGTCGAACGAGTTCGAAGGCACCCTGTTCGCCTCGCTCACGACGTCGAGCCGGGTCTTCCTGCGGCATTGCGCAGCCGGCGTCGAGATCAAGACCCCGGACGGCCGTACCGCGATGTTGAAGAAGGGCACGCCGGTCGCGACGTTGAGCGGCAAGCCGAGCGAGCTGGTGGTCTACCTCTTCGGTCGGCGCGCGGTCGCCGACGTCGAGATCTCCGGGGACAATGCGGCGCGCGAAGCCCTCGCGCACGCCAAGCTCGGGGTTTGAGTTCGGGGTCTGAGCTCGGCGTCTGCCCGCCCCAGCACGCAAAGCCGCTACGCTTCACCCGTTCCACACGACAGGGGAGCGCATCAGCGCTGAGAGTGCGGACCGGCCCGGGCGTCATCGCCTGATCACCGGCCCCCGCAGACCCTCGAACCTGATCCGGGTCATGCCGGCGAAGGAAGTCGAGTAGTTGTGTCGTCGGTCGTGGCTCGGGGTCTCCCGCCGCCGCGTCACCGGCGACCTCTCCGTACAGCCCCTCCGCGATGTGCCCGGCCGCGTGCCGGTGCACGACAGGAGGCAGTCATGAGCACCACCAGCAACAGCAAGTCCGGGGCCGGATCGACCGAGACCGCGCCGACTGCGCCCACGCGTCAGTGGCGAACGGTCGACGCCGTCGTCGCGGCCGTCCTCGGGGTCGCGTTCGGGGTCGTCTTCGCCGGCTGGAACGCACTCTGGAACGCCCTGCAGCCGGTGTTCGTCGGCTTCCCGCCGGCGCAGGGCGTGATGTACGGCATGTGGATGCTGCCGGGCGTGCTCGGGATGCTGGTCATCCGTAAGCCCGGCGCCGCCCTGTTCACCGAGCTCGTCGCCTCTCTGGTCTCGATGCTGTTCGGCGGCTGGGGCCTGACGATCCTGATTTGGGGCTTCTTCGAGGGACTGCTCCCGGAGCTCGTCTTCGCGGCGTTCGCGTACCGGCGCTTCGCGACGCACGTCGCCGCACTGGCCGGCGCGTCCGCCGGGCTGATCGCCGGGATCCTCGACACCGTCTACTACTACCCGCAGTGGACGGTCGGCTGGAAGCTCGTCTACGGCGTCCTGCTCATTGTCAGTTCCGCGGTCATCGCCGGTCTCGGCGGCGTCGCCCTTGTCAAGAGCTTGCGTCGCACCGGCGTGCTGTCGCCGTTCGCGTCCGGGCGAGGGTAAACCACGCTGACTGACCGGTCCGCGATCCGCCTGCAGGGTTGGGGATTCCAACACCACGGCCGGGTGGCTCCGACGCTGTCGGGAGTCGACCTGGACGTCCGGGCCGGCGAGCGTGTGCTCCTGCTGGGGGCATCGGGCGCCGGGAAGTCCACGCTTCTGCGGGCGATCGCCGGGCTGATCGACGGTGCCGGTGACGCCACCGGCGAGTTGCTCGTCGACGGGGACCGCCCGCGGGCCGGCGGCGGCCGATGCGCTTACGTCGCACAGGATCCGGCCGGCGGGCTGGTGATGACCCGGGCCGACGACGACGTCGCGTTCGGTCTGGAGAACACCGGTGTGGATCCGGTGTCGATCTGGCCGCGCGTCGACGCCGCACTCGCCGACGTCGGTCTCGCCGGCTTTGGGGCGCGGGACACGACCCGGCTGTCCGGCGGGGAGCAGCAGCGGCTCGTGATCGCGGGTGCGATGGCGATGCGGCCACGCATCCTGCTGCTCGACGAACCGACCGCCCTGCTCGACCCGGACGGCGCGGCCGAGGTGCGGGCCACCGTGACGAGGTTGGCGCACGAGCATGCGATGACCGTGGTGCTGGTCGAGCACCGGATCGACGAGTGGGCCGGGTTGATCGATCGGGTCGTGGTGCTGGCGGCCGGTGGCGGGATCGTCACCGACGGGCCGCCGTCGCGGGTGTTCGTCGACGATGCCGCGGAGCTGGCGCGGATGGGCGTGTGGACGCCGGGCGGGGCTGCGATTGCCCCACGGCGTGCACGTGATTCCACCGCTCCGGCGGTTCTGCGTGGCGCCGGGCTCACCCTTCGGTACCCGGACACGGCCACCGCTGCCGTCTGCTCGGCCGACGTCGAGCTGCATGCGGGGCGTCTGCTCGCGATCACCGGACCCAACGGTGCCGGCAAGTCGAGCCTGGGCCGGATGCTGGCCGGGCTGATCCGGCCGACGTCGGGCGGCGCGTACGCGGGCTCGTCGGGAAAGCCGTTGCACCGTTGGCGATCGGCCGATCTCGCACGCACGGTCGGGATGGTGTTCCAGAACCCTGAGCACCAGTTCGTGGCCACGACGGTGGCGGGCGAGCTCGCGGTCGGCCAGCGCGTTGCCGGCGTCGATCTGGCCGCACGCTCCGGTCGTGTCGACGACCTGCTCGAACGGCTCCGGCTGACCGATCTCGCGACCGCCGACCCGTTCACGCTGTCGGGTGGGGAGCAGCGACGGCTGTCGGTGGCGACCGCGTTGGCGGCGGCTCCGGCGGCCCTCGTCCTGGACGAGCCGACGTACGGACAAGACCGGGCCACGTGGATCGAACTCGTCGGCCTCCTCGATCAGGTCCGGGCCGACGGGACCGCGTTGTGCTGCATCAGTCATGACGAGGCACTGGTCGACGCGCTGGCTGACGATGTGCGAAGGCTCGAGCCGCCGGCCGTCTGGGCGGGCGCATGAGCTTGCTGCAGCTCGCGACCGTCGACCCGGGGTCGGTGCTGGGTCGACGGAATCCGGTGGCGAAGCTGGGTGCGTGCCTGGTCGTGTTCGTCGGGCTGTTCCTGACGATCGATCCGATCACGCCGGCGATCGTGCTGGTCGCACAGCTCATCTCGCTGCCGCTCCTCGGTGTTCGCATGCTGACACTCGTGCGGCGGGGCTGGTTGTTGTTGATCGCCGCCGCTGCCGTGGCGTTGACGAACCTGTTGTTCTCGGCGTCGTCCGGGGAGCCGGTGCTCGTGCACCTCGGACCGTTCGACATCACGGCCCGCAGCTTGTCCGCTGCGGCCGGGATCACCCTTCGCCTGTTGGCGATTGCGCTGCCGGGTGTCGTGTTCGCCGCCACCACGGATCCGCGTGACTTCGCCGACGCGCTCACTCAGCAGCTGCATGCTCCGGCGAAGTTCGTGTTCGCCGCCTTGGCGGCGCTGCGGCTGGTGCCGTTGCTCGGGCTCGACTGGCAGATGCTGATGATGGCGCGTCGTTCGCGCGGGGTCGCCGGTGGCGGTCCGGTCGCCCGGATTCGCCTGGCGGGGCAGACGTTGTTCGCGTTGCTGGTGTCGGCGATCCGGCGGGGTACGCGGTTGGCGACGGCGATGGATGCGCGCGGGTTCGCGAGCGGTGTCGAGCGGACGCAGGCACGGCATCAGCGGATGCATCCAGCGGATTGGGCATTGCTGGCGTGCACCGTTCTCGTTCTCGCGACGGCAATCGTCGTCAGCGTGGTGGGCGGCTACTGGCGCTGGCTGCTGAACTGACGGATCGCGAAGGTCTCTCGTCGCCGTCTGCGTCAGCACCGTTGCAGGTGGAATCGTTTGTGGCGTTGGGGTTGTCGGTGC
>DAIQRJ010000033.1:0-42757 GCA_036786375.1 Actinopolymorphaceae bacterium | reverse complement strand
GTTCCCGTCGTTCCTCGGGCTGTTCGGCAAGAAGTAGCCCAGTTGTCGCTTGCCATGGCTCGGCGGCTGGTCCCCTGCTGGTTACGGGGCGAACCATGCGGGCGTGGCCGAGGCGCGATCGCGCCACTCCGGCCTCGGCGGCCAGACTGGGAGCTCGACGGTCTCTAGTACGGGACGGTGCTACGGGCCATGAGTGGGACCGTGGGACCGTGGGACCGGTTTCTGACGGCGGAGTCGTGGTGCCTGAGCGGAACGCGCCGCGGTTGTCGTCAGCGACGTTCGCAACAGGGGCCGTGGGTCGCCGGCGCCTGGGACGCGCAGCACGGGCTGGCTTACCGTGCAAGCCAGTCGGGACGTACGACATCGAGGGGTGGTGGCGTGACATGCGCGTCGGGGCCGCACTCGCTGAAGGGTCCGTCGGGTGCGGTGAGGGCGGTCATGGTGGGGTCGGTGTAGTCGCGCCACCAGATGGCGGGGCCGAGGGTGGGGTCGTGGCGGAGGTGTTCGAAGGCTTTCCAGAGTGCTTCGAGTCGGGCGACGGCTTCGGGGTGGAGGTACCAGTGGGGGCACCAGCGGAAGCGGGTGTTTTGTCGGCTGACGCGGCGGGCGTAGATGTGGACGAGGAACTCGTGGACGAATTCGTACACGTCGGCGTAGTGCGTCTCGGCCTCGCTGGCGCCGTCCTCGGGCGGGTCTGCCGTGTCGGGTTCTGCTGGGTCGAAGTCGTCCAGATCGTCCTCGGCGCCGGTCATGCGGTACTCCCCCGGGTCGAGCTCGAGCCGCCGACGGCAGTCGGCTCGATCCCACCTGGGGTGTGGTTGTCGATGGATGCCTGGACCACAGCCGCAGTGGTCGGATTGGTGTACCAGGGTTGGGGTTCGATCATCGCCGCTGGGGTGCCGGAGGCGAAGAGGATGGCGCGGCCGCGGGGGAGTTCGCGGAGTTCGGCGATGGTGAGGATGGTGCGTTCCTGGACGGAGCGGGAGCGTTGCCGGCCGTGGCCGCGGCTCTGCGTTTCGCTGGTCATGACCCGGTCGTAGGACCCGATCAGGTCGGAGAGGCGGCGGAGGAACCGGTCGTCGTCGACGCCGCCGCTGTAGAGCTTGATGTTGGCCGCGGACCAGAGTTTCTCCATGCCGGCTTTGCCCCAGACCTCTTCGCCTTGGGCCCAGTTCTGCAGGATGGTGAGGATGACGATGCCGCGGGAGCCGAGGTGGGAGTAGTAGGAGTCGAGGTTGCGGAACCGGCAGATGTTCGCCGCCTCATCCAGCACCGCGACCAGCGGGATGGGAAGCCGGCCGGCGGGTGACCGGGTCGCCCGGGATTCCGCGGCCTCGACCACGGCGACGGTGAGGGCGGCGACGAGGGGTCCGGCGGAGCCGTCGCCTTCGCGGGAGAGCAGGTACAGGGCGTCGGTACTGGCGGCGAACTGGTGCGGGTCGAACCCGGGCCGCCGGTCGGTGGGTGGGGTGACCCAGGTGATGGTGCGCCGGTTGCGGAGGAACCCCATCAGCGCCCGGGCGGTGCCGTAGACGCCGTCGCGTTGCTTGTCCGGCAGCGTGGACAGCGCTTCGAGGCTGTCGGCCTGCAACGGATATCCCCGGTCGGCCAGGGTACGGGCGGGGGTGAGGTCAGCGGGTGCGGTGAGCCACGAATACACCGTCACGATCGGCTTCCCCGCCTCGGCCGCGGCGAGGAGCAGCAGTCCGATGAGGTTCTCAGCTTCCCCGTCGAAGTAGGCGTCGGTCCGGGCGCCGGGGCGTCGGCTGCTGGCAGCGAACTGGGCGGCGAGCTTCTCCGCCTGGACTTCGTCGGTCACATACGTCAACGGATCCCACCACCAGGCAGGGGGTTCGTCGGCGACCTGTTGGGGGTCGAAGATCCACACCGTCCCCACCTGGTCGCGGGGGTCGCGGGTGGCGTCGACGACATCACGCTTGTTCGAGGTGACGAGGACGGCGCCGGGGGCGGCGAGGACGGTGGGGATGACCCGGGCGGTGGTCTTGTTCGTGCGGGGGCCGGCGATGTCGACGTGCATGTCTTCCCACGACCCGTACAGCATCGCCCCGCCGGGCAGGTACCGTCCGATCGGGACACCGGGGTTGGTGACGGTGACGCCGAGGCGTTTCGCCTTCGCCAGGGACGGTTTCTCGGTCAGGTGCGCAACATCGCGCGGTCGGGCGAGGTGGCGGGTGGCGGCGTCCGAACGGAGCCGTCCGCTCCCCCGCCGCATGACCAGCACCGCCACCAGCACCGCCAACACCAGCAGGACGAGCCCGATGCCGACGGCCACGTAGGTGGCGGTCCGCGGCCAGGCCTGCTGACGGGACACGACCTGCACGAACAGTGTGAACGGGTTCCGTGCTGGGGCCGGGTGGTGGTCGAGGCGGGCGGCGGTATGCAGGCTCACCCACACCCCACCGACGACCACGATGACGGCGCCGATGGCGGTGAACAGCAGCACCGCTTCGGTGTCCGCACCGGTGGCGCGAGTCTCCCGCTGCCGGACCATCAGCCGGTGTCCACAACGCGGCTGGCCTTCACGGTGTGGGCCGGGGTCCGGGTTCGAGCATGGGTCCGCCCGCGCGGAGGTGTTGCCAGCGTTTGTTGGTGTCGTTGATCTCGCGTTCCACGCTGGTCAATCCGACGTGGACGGGGATGCCGGCTTTTCCGCCGACCTTGACCATGAACTTCCCGCGGCCGGGTGGGTCGCCTTCGCTGCCGTTGTAGGCATCCCAGGAGGGTGGTGCGGACCAGGAGACGAGCATGTCCTCCTCGGCGCGGGAGAGCTGGACGGCGGAGTTGAGGCGGTCCATCTCCCCGCGGGGGAGGCCGCCGGCGATGACCATGCCGGAGCGTTCGACGAACCCGCGGGCTTTCTCCCGGTCCGCCGGCGACGCCAGCGCGGTGAGGTCGGCCATGGTGTGGGAGATCATTGCGGTGCCGACTCCCCAGGTGCGGTTGAGTCGGGTGAGGGCGTCGACGCGGTCGACCATCCCCTGTCCAGCGCGTAAGGCTCGCCACAGTTCGTCCAGGACGATGAAGTAGTGCCGGCGCGGTTCGAGGCCGGCGTCGGCGAGGACGTTGGCGATGTTGATCGCCCCGAACCCATACGACCAGCACGCCAACAACGCTGCGGCTTGCAGGTCGGTGTCCGCATCGCTGATCGAGGACAGGTCGAACACGACCGGCCGGTCCAGTTGCATCGGTGCGGTGGTGTGGGAGGCGAAGATCTGCCCGAGCCGGCCCCCGTTGATCAACCCGATCAGGGACGCTTCGAGGTGTTCGGTGAGGTCGCGGTACCGGTCGAGGTTCCCCCGGTCCAACGCGACCTGCCGCACCGAATCCGGGGCGTCGCGGATCACCTCCAACAGATCCGCCAGGATCGGGACACCGACGTGGCGGTCGTCGAGGACCTTCAACGCCTGGTCCAGGATCGTCTCCTCCCGATCCGTCGGGGCCTGCGAGCGGATGATCTGCAACAGCGCACAGACCATGGTGTGGCGGCGGCCGTGGGCTTCGGCGAGCACCTGGTCACGTAGGGATCCGGTCGGTCGGGCCGCGGCCGCGGTCGCCTCGCCTGGGTCCAGGACGTTGAGTGATCCGCGGCCACGCCCGAGCGGGATGACCTGCCCACCCAGGGCTTGGACGAGGTCGACGTAGTCCGGCTTCAAATCTCCCAGGACCACCGGCATGGTCCCAAACCCGGCCAGACCCAGGGCCATCCGCCGCACGATCGTCGATTTCCCCAGCCCGGGCAGGCCGAGGACGAACACCGACGGGTTGAGGACGAGCTGGCCGCGTTCGAACCAGGACAGCGGATCGCAGCACAGGGTGGCGTTGGTGAGCATGTGCCGGCCCAGTGGGACGCCGATCATCGGGGACCCGGACCCGGCGCCGAACGGCCACAACCCGCACGCCTGCACCGTCGTCCCGCGCCATTCATCGGGGGCCTGCACGTAGGTCGAGGACCCGCGGCCACGACCCAACCAGCCCCGCGGCCCCGGCCGAGACCCAGTATCCCGTGCCGGGACTGGAGACCGGGGCGGTACCGGTGGGGGTGGAACAGGGAGGCGGCGTAGGGAGGTCATAGGGCGCTCCTGATCTCGGCCGGCACCTTCACATGCTGGCCCATGACCAGCCCGAGCGGGAGGCCGGCGGCGAACGCGGAGTCCTGCGACCCGTAGACCGGGCGCAGCATCACCCGCGCAGTCGCGGACAGGTTGTCGATCGCCGCCGCCGCGTCCGGCAGACCGTCGGCGTCAAAGACGGTCGCGGTCACGACCAGGCCGAAGTTGACCAGGCCGGCGCCGCGCGCTTCCTCGCGGGCGGTGGCCTCCGCCGCCCGGGCCTCGCGTAGGGCGCGGGCGGAGGGTTTCTGGGCGGCGCTGATGCGGAAGTCGGCGTTGCGTTTGTCGTTCTCCACCGTCCGCCCGGCCGCACCCGGATCCAACGGCCGGAACAACAGGGTGACCCGCTTGCGGTCGATATCGCCGTGCGGAGCCAGCAATTGGTTCAGGACGGAGGAGAACACGTCCCCGCGGGGTGCGCTGGTCATCGACCAGGTACGGGACCAGGCGTCGTCGTGCCGGTAGGAATCCCAGCTGGCCTGCGCCGCGGCCGGCCCGACATCAGCCCACGACAGTTCCGGGACGTCGCCGTCGGCGTGCGCGTCGGCCAACAGGCCGGCGACGGCAGGGTCGTAGGCGATCCGGACGATCTCCCACAACTCCTGCGCGGTCACCGGCCGCGCGGTCAGGTCTGGTCGGCGTACCAGCGGGACAGCTCCACCAAGCCTTCGTCGAGCGTGAGTCGCGGCGTCCACTGCAGCGCCGATCTCGTGTGCCGCTGGTCGAACCAGTGCGCGGTCGAGAGCTGCTCGGCCACGAACCGGGTGATCGGCGGATCCTGTGACACCCGCGCCGAGCGACCGCCCAGAAGCCAGCTCGACCACAACGCCTCGGCCACCGACCCGACGGCTGACGCCAGCACCACTGGGATATGCCGGCTCGGTGGCGCCACACCCGCGGCGATGCAGATGTCGGCGAGCAGTTCTGCGACCGGACGTGGTTCGCCGTTCGACACGACCAACGCCTGCCCGCTCACCTCGGCGCACCGATCGAGCGCTGCGACCAGCGCATCGGCCGCGTTGCTCACGTAGGTGGTGTCTACCAGCGCTGCGCCGGAGCCGATGATCGGCAGCCGGCCGGACTTCGCACGCTGGACCAGCCGGCCCACCAACTGCGTGTCGCCCGGTCCCCAGACCAGGTGCGGACGGATCGCCACGACCGCGAGATCACCGGCCGCCGCCAACGCGATCTGCTCGGCGATCGCCTTGCTGCGTGCGTAATTCCCGCGAGCCCGGGTCGGATCCGCGAGCCCGGCGGGCACCCCAACCAGCGATGCACCGGCGTGCGCCACCGACGGCGTCGACACATGCACCAGCCGGCCCACGTCCTCGGCCAGGCAGGCGGCGACCACCGAACCCGTCCCAGTGATGTTGGCCCGCTCGAACTCAGCCCACGCGCCGGTCACGTTCACCCGGGCAGCCAGGTGCACCACGGCGTCGTGGCCGGCGACCGCGCGACGAACGACATCGGGCTCGGCAACGTCACCCAACACCTCGACCAGATCGAGCCCGGACGGTCGACGTTGCATCACCGTCACGTCGTCCCCGCGTTCGGCCAGCGTCCGTGCCACCGCCGCACCGAGCATCCCGCTCGCGCCGGTGACGAGCACCCTCACGGCCGCGACACCCGGCCGCCGGCGAGCACCCGGCCGGCCCACCGCGCGACCCGGGCACGATCGACTTTGGACGCGTGCCGGATGTCGACCGGCAGCCCGGCGGTGGTGAGAACCGCCGCCACCCGAACATCGGCAACGGAGCGGACGGCCTTACTGAGGGCCGGCGGCGCCAGCACGTCCCGGCGCACGAACGGCAGCCGACGTGCAGCCTCGGACGGAACGACCACGACCACCACCTGCTGGGTTCCGGCGGGTCCGACACCGACGACCGCGGCCGCCCACACACCGGCCAGTCCCTGCACCCGCTGCTCGAGCCCGACAGGTGTGACCGGGCCGTCCGCGGTCGTCACGACGTGGACAAGACGGCCTTCGACCCAGAGCCGTCCGGCGCCGTCGAGATGGCCGACGTCACCGGTCCGATGCCAACCAGGGTTGCGGGAACTGTCACGTTCGGTGGCCCACAGGCGGTCGTACCGGTCCTTGACGTGGGCGGCACGGACGCACACCTCGCCGGTCACGCCGCCGTCGTCGGTCAGGGGGTGATCGGCCGAGCCATCCGCCGACAGGGGGCTGATCGCGACGTCGACACCGGGCAGCGGCCGCCCGACGCAGACGCCGTTGCCGGGTCCCGCAGCCTCGATCTCGGCGAGCGAGATGTCCGCGACCGGCAACGCCTCGGTCATCCCGTACGGCGTGTGCAAGTCCGCGTTCGGCGTCAGGCGTTGGACCGCTCGCAGAAGACTCGCCGGGACGGGCGCACCCGCCGACATGACCAGCCGGACGCGGGCGAGCGCCGTCCGCGCAGCGTCGGTGAGGTCGTCCTGCGTGGCGACGATGTTCGTGAGCGCGGCCGGTGAGGCGAAGACGATCGTGGCGTCGACGGCGGCCGCGGCGTCGGCCAGTGCCGCGGCCGTCAGCGTGCCGGGTGCGGTCACGTCCATGTCGGGCACCGCCGCGGCGATGCCGAGCGCGGGCCCGTACAGCGCGAACGGAGCGAACGCGGCCACGAGCCGATCGGTGGCGGTGATGCCGTAGGCGGTCGTGAGCAGCTGTAACTGGGCCCGTACCTGGTCGTGCCGGTAGACGACGCCCTTCGGCGGCCCGGTCGCGCCGGAGGTGAACAGGACGGCGCATTCGGCGTTCGCCGCCGGTTCGGGCGGGAGCGGCCGGCCGCGTCCGAGGGCGGCGATCGCGTCGAGTCCGGACGCCACGGCGAGGGTCGCGTGGGTCGCACGGCTGGGCGGATCGACGGAGATCCGCCGGCCGGGAACCCGCATCGCCGCGGCCAGGGCGAGCCCGCGGGTGATGCCGACGACGTGGTCGGGCGCCGCACCCCGCAACGCGCGACCCATCGCCGTGACGCCGAGACCGGCGTCCGCCACGACGATCACCGCGCCGATCCGCCAGCAGGCGTAGACGACCGCGGTCAGGTCGGCGCCGGGCGGGACGAGCAGCGCCACGCGGTCGCCCGGGCGCACACCGGTCGCGGCCAGACCCGCCGCGAGGTTGCGGATCCGCTCGTCGAGGGCTGCGAAGGACACGGTGGAACGCGCGCCGCCGAGCTCGACCACGGCCGGCCCTGGGTCGTCGGAACGGTCGGACAGCGCGGACCAGATCTGGCGCTCCGGCACCGACACCGGCGACCGGTCGACCGGCGTCGCCCGGTCGAGGTCGGCGACCCACTGCCACACGTGCCCGGTCGCCGCCGGCGCGTCCTCCATCAGCAGGTGCGACGCCTGCTGGTAGCGGTGCACCGCGGCATGCGGAAGGCGGGCGATCAGGTCACGCAGATAGGCCTCGCCGAAGACCGGGTCGCGGGTCCCCCACAGCAGCAGCACCGGCACGTCGTCCAGCGTCTCGATGCCGTCGGCGATGTCGTCGAGGGTCTTCCTGCTCGGATGGTCGGTCTCGAGCGGGATGTCGGCCACGAAGTCGCCGACGCCGTGGCGGCGGTCCGCGCTTGCGTACGGCGCGGCGAACGCATCCCGGATGTCGCCCGGCAGCGGTGGGCGTGACAGGGCGGTCGCGGCCCGGACGAACGCCTGCATGGTCACGCAGGTCGCCTGCCGCAACGCCGCTGATCGGGCCAGCCGGATGAGCGCCGGTGCCGCCGAGCCGGCCGGATGATGGACCGCGGTGTTGGTGAGGACGATCGCCCGCACCTGCTTGCGGTGCGCCAGCACCCAACCGAGGGAGATCGGGCCGCCCCAGTCGTGCGCGACGACGACGACAGAGCCAGGGCCGGACACCCCGAGCGCGTCCGTGAGCGTGCCGAGGTCGCTGATGCGTTCCGCGAGCGTGCGCGGCGCGCCCGAGCGCTCGGAGAAGCCCATCCCGAGGTGGTCCGGCGCGACCACGCGCCAGCCCGGCGGCGCGGTCGCGAGGAGCCGGCGCCACAGATAGGACCACGTCGGGTTCCCGTGGACGCACAGCATCGTGCCGGCCGTCGGCTCGACGCCGTTGTCGAGGACGTGCCATCGGTGCCGCACGCCATCGGTGGCGGTCGTCGTGACGATCCGCGACCAGTCCGGCTCCAGTCCCGGCAGGTCACGTCCTGGCAGCCGGTCGAGGTCGCGCCCGGTCACCGTCGCGTCGTGGCGCTGCGGCCGGGGCGACCCGGCTCTCACCAGGCGATCTCGGTGTAGAAGGTGTTGATGCCCGAGCCGATGCCGACCAGCAACACCCGGTCACCGGCCTTAAGCGAGTCGGTCTGCAACGCCAGCGTGAACGGGATCGCGGCGGGCCCCATGTTCCCGAACGTGGGCAGCGTCAGCGGGAAGCGGTCGTTGTCGATGTCGAGCGCCTCGCACAGCGCCTTGATGTGGGACCGCGAGGTCTGGTGCGCGACGTAACAGTCCATGTCGGCCCAGTCGAACTCGGCGCGGGCGTCGGCCCAGGTGTCGACGGCCAGCGCCAGGCCGGCCTCGAACAGGGCCCGGCTGTCGGTGCGCATCAGGTTCAGATCGCCCACGCACAGCTCGTGGAACGCGGTGCCGGCCCGGCTGACGCCGCCGACGATGCGATGACCCTCCGGGTGCAGGTCGGCGCGGCCCATCACCATCGCCGCGGCGCCCGACCCGAGCGTCAGCGTCGCGAACTGAGACAACAGGTCGGCCGCGGTCGCGTCCGGACCGGCGAGCCGGTCGAGCGTTGCTTCCTGGGTCGCCCGCGATCCCTCGGCGTCGACGATCAGCGCGTAGTCGATCTGGCCGGCGTCGATCATCGTGCCGGCCAGCTGCATGCTGTTGAGGAAGCCGAGGCACGCGTTGGCGACGTCGAAGTTGAGACAGCTCGTGGGCAGGTCGAGGCTGTGGTGCACAGCCACTGCCGACGAGGGCTCGAGGTAGGAGCGCGACACCGAGCTGTTGATCAGCAGACCGACGCGAGCCGGATCGACCCCGGCCTCGGCCAGGGCCTTCGCTCCGACCATCGCCGCCGCGTCGGTGAAGCTGACGTCGGTCGGCCACCAGCGGCGCTCGACGACCCCCGCCAGCTTCTCGAGCATCCCGGGCCGCATGTGCACGCGTTCGTAGGTCTCGCTGAGGCGTTCGTCGAACGCGGCCGACGTCGCGATCACGGGTGCGTCGACGGCACAGACCGACAGGACGACGCTGTTGGTGTGCCGATAGATCGCGTTGCCGCTCACTTCTGTTGCCTCCGGTTGGACACGATGCCTTGCTGACGAGCGGGAGCACGTCCACGCGATGTGGTGCGAGAACGAAACCACACCCCACAGATGACACCGCACGGGCAAACCGGACTCGTCACGGGGCCGGGTACTTACTCTGGCCGGATGGACGAGGTCTTCGCTGCGCGCGCGGACGGATCGGTGCTCCGTTCGGGCGCGATCGTCCGGCGCCCGCTGCAACCCTGGTCCGGCGCGGTGCACGCGTTGCTGGCGCACCTGGGTTCGGTGGGGTTCACGGCGGCGCCCCGGCTGATCGGGCTCGAGGGTGACACCGAGGTCTTGACCTTCCTGCCGGGTGAGTCCGGTGCGGACGGGTGGGCGAAGGTCGTGGACGAGGACGGCCTGCGTGCCGCCGCACGGCTGCTGCGGAGCTACCACGACGCGGTGCGGACGTGGCGGCCCGCTGACGCCGGCGCGCCGGTGTGGGCGGACGGCTCGACGGGTGTCGGCGGTGGCCTGGGTGGGGAGGACGGAGAGATCGTCTGCCACGGTGACTTCGGCGCATGGAACATCGTCTGGGCCGGGATCGACCCGGTCGGGTTGCTCGACTGGGACTACGCGCATGTCGCACCTGCTCTGTCCGACGTCGCCTACGCCCTCGAGTACGTGGCCCCGTTCCGGTCCGACGACGAGGCGATCCGGTGGCTGCGTTACCCGTCCGCGCCCGATCGTCCGCGACGGATCGCGATCTTCGCGGACGCGTACGGGTTGGCGAGCACCGACGGGCTCGTGGACGCGGTCGCCGCGGAGCAACGGCGCGGCCGGGCGCTGGTGGCGGCACTTGCGGAGCGCGGCGTTGCGCGACAGGTCGCGATGGTCATGGAGGGCTATCTCGCCGAGCTGGACGAGCGGATCGCATGGACGTCCACGCACCGGCATCTACTCGAGTGACCCCGCAGCGTCCGAGCTGACGTCACGAAGGTTCCGGCTGGGGTAGACAGCGATGCCAGCCGCCACCGCGGCCTCCCGGTAGGCGGTCGCAAGGCTGGTCACGGTGGCGTGCGCGTTCAGCCCGCTCGGGTTCGGGACCACCCAGAGTTGCGCCGCGCCGAGATCGGTGGGTTGGCGTCCGACGGCGGCGCGACGCCGGTCGAACGCCACCCGGTACGCGCTGATCCCGAGGATCGCGACCACCGCCGGGTCGATACGCGCCACGCGGCGGCGCAGCGCCTGCCCGCCGGCAACGAGAGCAGCCGCGTCGATCTCATCGGCACGCGCCGTCGCCAGCGGGACCAGGTTGGTGATGCCGACGCCCCGCTCAGATAGATGAGCGACATCTTCCGGCATGAACCCCTCGGACGCGTCGATGACACGGTCGGTGATCCCGGCGCGATGGAGGGCGGGGTAGAACCGGTTGCCGCGTCGCCCGAAGTGACTCTGCACGGCCACCGTCCACAATCCGGGCTTGATGCCGACGAACAGCAGGCGCACGTCGGGCCCCAGCAGATCGGGCAGGGTGCCGCCACGAAAGGACTCGAGCTGGCCGCGAGTGAACCGCACCCGCGGCACGTTACGGACCTGTTCGGGCCCTCTCCACACGAAGCTCAGACGAACAGGCCCGCGTGCGCGAGTTCGTGCGCCAGCAGCCAGCGCTTCGCGTCCAGGCCGCCGCCGTAGCCGGTCAGCGCTCCGTTCGCGCCCACCACCCGGTGGCAGGGCACGATGATCGAGATCGGGTTCTGTCCGGTCGCGAGCCCCACGGCGCGGGATGCGGCCGGCGAACCGATCGTGGCCGCCACCGTGCCGTAGCTGGTGGTTTCGGCGTACGGGATGTCGGCCAGCGCTGCCCAGACCTTCTTCTGGAATCCGGTGCCGACGGGATTGCGCGGCAGGGTGAACTCCCGGCGGTCGTCGCGAAGTACTCCGTGAGCTGCTCGCGCACGTCGTCGAAAGCGGGGTCGTCGCGGTGCCAGTCGTCACGAAGGGCGGTCGCGTGCTTGCCCGTGGGCAGGTAGAGGCCGGTCAGACCGCCGGGACCTCCGGGCAGGGCGTCGCGATTGTCACGAACGACCAGAAGGTCCCCCAGCGGCGACGCGATGTAGGTGTAGATCATCGGTTTCTCCTTGTCGAGCAGGGTTATTCGTCCAGTGTGGACGTCTGCCCGTTCGACTACTGGCGGGAATCGGCTATGACCTTTCACAGCCCGTCGTCCGGGTGCCAGTCGTTCTGCCAGCGTCCGTCGATGGCGGCGTCGGCACGTTGGTAGCGGATGTCGGTCGAGAGCCGGATGAACCCGTCCGGGTCGGTGTTGTCCAGGGCCGCGTGGATGGTGTGCGAGGTGTGGACGACCATGTCGCCGGCGGCGTAGTCGGCGACCAGCCAGCGTGAGTCGTGCTCGTCGGCGAGGCCCGGCAGGTCGGGCGTCATGTTGTCGGGTGGCCGCTTCCCGGTGCGCTGGGACTCCTCCAGCCGGACGTGGTGATGGCTGTGCTCCAGGTAGGTCAGGCCGCCGCGCGCGATCGGGGTGTCCCCCAGCGGGATCCACGAGCTCAGGACCGACTCACTGCCGCCGCGCAGGTAGAGCAGGTCGTAATGGGCCTGGGTCGCCGTCCCGATGCCACGCTCGGCCGGTGCGAGGTGCCGGATGATCTTGCGCCGGTGCAGGAACGGGGCGCCGCCGAGGAACCAGGCGTACCAGTCCCGGACCGCCGGTTGGGTGCAGAACGCGGCGTACTGCCCGCCGGGCACGATGTCGCGGAAGAGCCGGTGCCGGAAGGCCGCGTGGTCGAGCGGCTCGTCGGTCGTGCGTCCGAGCGCGCCGTGCTCGTCCCGCTCGTCGCCGGACACGCCCGTGCCGGCCAGGGCGTCGAAGTAGTAGCGGCGGAAGTCCAGCACCACGTGCCGGTCGAGGGCACCACGAAGGAAGAGGTAGCCGTCGCGTTCGAGTCGCTCGCGCAGCGCGGCACGGTCGTTCCGCAGCGCGGCCGGAACGGGTTCGAGATCGCCGAGCCGATCGCGGTCAGCACTGAGTTCGTAGCCGTTCGACGTGTACATGGGGGCACGCTTCCCTGTCGGGGTAGGTATCAGATCGGGCCAGGATGGGTGACGGAGACCACGGACGGTGCCGCACTCGGTGCCGGTCGTCACCTCTCACCATCGGGAGTACCACAATGCTCGGAACCATCATCGTCCTCATCATCATCGGGCTCGTCGCCGGCTTCATCGCTCGCGCGGTCGTGCCCGGCAAGCAGTCGATGGGTGTGGGCGCCACCATCATCCTGGGCATCGTCGGCTCGTTCGTCGGCGGCCTCTTGCGTTGCACGTTCGTTCCTGAAGGTCCGCCCCTCGATCTCGCCGACCGGCGAGTCGCAGGCGTACGGTCTTGCGATGGAGTCGTTACGCAAGGTAGTCGTTCTGGGCGCTGCGTCCGCCCTCGCTCTTTCCCTGACGAGCGTGCAGAGTGCCACCGCCGCACCGTTGCCGGGAGTCGCCGCGGTCCGTCCGGCCGTCGCGCACGCGCCGGCACCCGCAGCGAGTGCCAAGGTCAGCAAGACGCTCGCGAAAGGACTCGCCGTCCCGTGGGGGATGGCGTTCCTGCCCACGCAGAACGTGCTCATCTCGCAACGGGACAAGGGCACGATCGTGCGGGTCACACCGTCCGGGACGAAGAAGACGATCGGCAAGGTCGCAGGAGTCGTGTCGAACGGCAGCAGCGGGGGCGAGGCCGGCCTGCTCGGTCTGGCGCTGTCGCCGAACTACGTGAAGAACGGCTGGCTCTACGCCTACGTGAGCACGAAGTCGGACAACCGGGTCGTGCGGATGCAGTACCACGACGGCAAGATGGGTGCCTCGCACGTGATCATCAAGGGCATTCCGAACGGCCTGCACCACAACGGCGGCGGGCTCGCGTTCAGCCACTACGGGATGCTCTACATCTCGACCGGCGACGCAGGGAACTCCGCGCGAGCGCAGAACAAGAACTCCCTCGGCGGGAAGATCCTGCGGTTGTGGCCCGGCGGCACGATCCCGGCGAGCAACCCGTTCAAGGGGTCGCCGGTGTGGTCGTACGGGCACCGCAACGTCGAGGGTCTCGCCTTCGACGCGAAGAACCGGCTGTGGGCGACGGAGTTCGGCGAGCACACCTGGGACGAGCTCAACCTGATCGTGAAGGGCCACAACTACGGCTGGCCGGCCACTGAGGGCAAGACGACGAACCCGAAGTACACCAGCCCCAAGGTCGTCTGGGCGACCTCGGTGGCCGGTCCGTCGAGCATCGCGATCCGCAACGGCGTCGCGTGGATCGGGGCGTTGACGGGCAAGCGGCTCTACCGGGTGGCGCTGCACGGGACGACCGCGGGGAAGCCGACGTCGTACTTCATCGGCACCTATGGCCGGATCCGCTCGGTCCATGTCGCTCCGGGCGGCTATCTGCTGATCGGGACGAGCAACCGTGACGGGCGCGGGAGCCCGGCGGCGTCCGACGACCGCCTGCTCCGACTCTCGGTGAGCTGAACCGCCAGCTGGGCAAAGTCGTTACCGGGCTCAGCCGTGAGCGTGGCCCGGGCCCTCGAACCCGACTTCTGCCCACGTGGCGGTACGGGCGTTACCCCGCGGCGATGAGCTCCGCGATCTGGATCGTGTTCAGCGCCGCACCCTTGCGGAGGTTGTCGTTGCTCACGAACAACGTCAGCCCGTAATTGCCCTCGAGGCTGCTGTCCTGCCGGATCCGCCCGACGAGGCTCGGGTCGATCCCGGCCGCGGCGAGCGGCGTCGGGACGTCGACGAGACGCACTCCCGGCGCGGACGACAACAGCTCGACCGCCCGCGCGACCGTGAGCTCACGCTCGAACTCGAGGTTTAGCGACAGCGAGTGCCCCGTGAACACCGGCACCCGGACGCAGGTCGCGGAGACCCGAAGGTCAGGGATCTCGAGGATCTTGCGGCTCTCGTTGCGCAGCTTCTGCTCTTCGTCGGTCTCGAGCGACCCGTCGTCGACCACCGTCCCGGCCATCGGCAGGACGTTGAACGCGATCGGTGCCACGTACTTCACCGGCTCCGGGAACGGCACGGCCGACCCGTCATAAGTCAGCTCGGCGCCACGGTCGGCCACCTGCCGGACCTGCTTGTCGAGCTCGTCCACCCCGGCCAGGCCAGAACCCGACACGGCCTGGTAGGTGGACGCGATCATCCGCACCAGCCCGGCCTCGCGGTGCAGCGGAGCGATCACCGGCATCGCGGCCATGGTCGTGCAGTTCGGGTTCGCGATGATCCCGCCGTGTGCCTGCGCGATGGCGTGCGGGTTGACCTCGCTCACGACGAGCGGGATCGCGGGGTCACGCCGGAACGCCGACGAGTTGTCGACCACGATCACCCCGGCGGCGGCGAACCGCGGCGCCTGAACGCGGGACGTGCTCGCACCCGCGGAGAAGAGCGCGATGTCGAGCCCGGTCGGGTCGGCGGTCTCCGCGTCCTCGATGCCGATCTGCTCGTCACCCCACGGCAGCGTCTTGCCGGCCGAGCGCGACGACGCGAAGTAGCGGATCTGCGCCACCGGGAAGTGACGCTCGGCCAGGATCGACCGCATCACGCCGCCGACCTGGCCGGTGGCCCCGACAATGCCGATCCGGAGCCCGTCGGGGTACCGCGTGGAAGCACTCATCGTCCGGTCCCTCCGTAGACGACCGCCTCGACCTGGTCGGAGTTGAGCTCGAACGCCGCATGGGCAGCGGCCACCGCGGCGTCGACGGACCCTTCGTCCACGACCACCGACACCCGGATCTCCGACGTCGAGATCATCAGCAGGTTCACCCCGACGTTGGCCAGCGCGGTGAAGAACGTCGCCGCGACACCCGGGTTCGTCCGCATCCCGGCACCGATCACCGAGACCTTGCCGATGCTGTCGTCGTAGAGCAGCTGCTCGTAGTTCACGGTGTCCTTCACGCGCAGCAGCGTCGACATCGCGGTCTCACCGTCGGCGCGGGGCAGTGTGAAGGAGATGTCGGTGCGGCCCGGAACAGCGGCCGACACGTTCTGCACGATCATGTCGAGGTTGATCTCGGCGTCGGCCAGTGACTGGAAGATCTGCGCGGCCTTGCCGGTAAGGTTCGGCACGCCGACGACGGTGATCTTGGCTTCGCTGCGGTCGTGCGCGACGCCCGAGATGATCGCGTGTTCCATGTGACTGTCCTTCTGGTCGGCTGCTGGCGCGAGATCGGGTTGCGGGTACCACTCCGGCGACGGCGCGGAGTTCGACACCCAGGTGCCCACCTGGTGCGAATACGACGAGCGCACGTGGATCGGCATGTCGTAACGCCGCGCGTACTCGACGCAGCGCGGGTGCAACACCTTCGCACCGCATGCGGCCATCTCGAGCATGTCCTCGTAGGAGATGTGCGGGATGCGGCGGGCGGTCGCGACGATGCGCGGGTCGGCGGTGAACACCCCGTCGACGTCGGTGTAGATCTCGCACACGTCTGCGTCGAGCGCGGCAGCCAGGGCAACCGCGGTCGTGTCGGAAGCGCCCCGGCCGAGGGTGGTGATCTCCTTCGTGTCCTGCGAGATGCCCTGGAAGCCCGCGACGATCGCGATGGCTCCCTCGTCGAGCGCCTGCCGGATGCGGCCGGGGGTGATGCCGATGATCTTCGCCTTGCCGTGCACCGACGTGGTGAGGACGCCGGCCTGGCTGCCCGTGTAGGACTTCGCGATGTGGCCCTCCTCGGCGAGCGCCATGGCGACCAGCGCCATCGAGATCCGCTCACCGGCAGTGAGCAGCATGTCGAGCTCGCGCGGCGGTGGAGCGGCGCTGACCTGCTGGGCGAGATCACGGAGCTCGTCGGTCGTGTCACCCATCGCGGAAACGACGACGCAGACATCGTGGCCGGCGTCCTTGGCGATCGAGATACGCTTGGCGACAGCTTTGATGCGCTCGGCGTCGGCGACGGACGAACCGCCGTACTTCTGCACGACCAGACCCACGTCGTGCCTCCCGGATCTCGTGACCGAATGTGTGACCGCCTGCGCCGCGGCGAGGTCGTCGTCGACGGTGCAGGTAACGAGCCGTCAGCCAGGACGCAACGACCGTGTGGAAGTTTACCGGCAACCCAGCCGGGGCACCGTCCGTTCCAAGCGGCGGGACGGTGGCGGACCGTACGATGAGTGGGCGGGCAGGTGCCCGCGCCACGGCATCCGGCGGACACCGTCCGCACGGCGAGCCACCGAGAGGACGTTCGTGACCCAGGGCAGTTCTCGGACGGTCGCCGCGTTCGATCTCGACGGCACACTGTCCAAACGGGACACGCTGCTGCCGTTCTTGCGCGGGCTGTGCGGCAATCTCGCGCTGCTGAAGGCCGTCGTGGCGGTCGGCGGTCCGCTCGCCTCGGCACTGGTCCGCAACGTCAACTCCCGACGTGGCGAGATCAAGGACCAGCTGCTCTCGCAGCTCCTCGACGGGATGACCGCCGCCGACGTCA
The DNA here is from genome assembly GCA_036786375.1 of Actinopolymorphaceae bacterium. Classification (GTDB taxonomy): domain Bacteria; phylum Actinomycetota; class Actinomycetes; order Propionibacteriales; family DAIQRJ01; genus DAIQRJ01. Next base: position 25,915 of record DAIQRJ010000033.1, on the reverse strand, counting down.
CCGTGGCCGGGCAGCGGTTCGCGCACGACGTGGCGGCGTCGACCGGCCTGCGCCCCTCGACGTACGAGCACTGGCAGCGTCACCGCGACGCCGGCCACGATCTCCTCATCATCTCCGCGTCGCTGGAGGTCTACGTGAACCCGCTGGCGCACCTCCTCGGCGGCAGCGCCGGTCTCGGGACGAAGCTCGAAGTCCGCCCCGACGGCACGCTCACCGGTCACATCGACGGAGCGAACTGCCGCGGCGAGGAGAAGGTGCGCCGGCTCGAGGCCTGGCTGGCGGCCACCGCCACGGACGCCAGTGACCCTGACGACGTCGAGATCTTCGCGTACGGCGACAGCTCCGGCGACGACGCGCTCCTGCGCCGCGCCGATCATCCGACGAAGGTGGGGCGACGATGACGCAACCGTCCGGACCGGCGACCGAGCCGGCCCAGCTTCGATCGGCCGGGGTTCAGACTCCTGACGACCGGCCGGCGATTCCAGCGGGCAGCGGCGGCCTCCTCGTCGGGCTGATCCGCGAGGCACGGCCGAAGCAGTGGGTGAAGAACGTCCTGGTGTTCTCCGCGCCGGCGTCGGCCGGCGTCCTGTTCCAGGCCACGCCGCTCCTGCAGACCATCATCGCGTTCGTCGCGTTCTGCCTGGTCGCGAGCGGCACCTACTTCATCAACGACGTGCGCGACGTCGCAGCCGACCGCCAGCACGTGAAGAAGCGGTTCCGGCCGATCGCCGCGGGCATCGTCCCGGCGTCGCTCGGGTACATTGGGGGCGTCGTCCTGCTGGCCGCCGGGCTCGCCATCTCGTTCGCGATCAGCTGGCAGCTCGTGCTCGTCATCGGCGGGTATCTCGTCCTCACGACGTCGTATTCGCTGTGGCTCAAGCACGAACCCGTGATCGACCTCGTCGCCGTCGCGGCGGGATTCGTGCTCCGCGCGCTGGCCGGTGCGGCGGCGACCGGGATCCCGACGTCGAGCTGGTTCCTGGTGGTCGTCTCGCTCGGCTCGCTGTTCATGGTGGCGGGCAAGCGTGAGGCCGAGCTCCGCGGCGCCGCGCACGACCGCAGGACCCGTTCGACCTTGCAGGCCTACACGATCCCGTTCCTGAACTACGTACAGTCGGCGTCGACCGGGGCGCTGTTGGTCGCGTATTCGCTGTGGGCGTTCGAGGGTCACAGTGGGCTGACCCGGACGCTCTCCGGTCTGTCGATCCTGCCGTTCTCGGTCGCCATCCTGCGCTACGCCATGCTGGTCGACACCGGCCGCGGCGAAGCACCGGAGGACGCCGTGGCCTCCGACCGGATCCTCCTTGTCTGCGGTCTCGTTCTCGTCATCCTTGTGGGGGTCAGCATTTATGTCGTCTGAGGTCTCGCCTGCACCGGTGACGATGCCGGCCATCGAGCGGAAGGTCCTCACCGGGTGGGGCCGGGTCGCCGGCACGGTGGCCGACGTCGCGTCGCCGACCACGGTCGACGAGGTGTCCGCGTTGATGGCGAGCCCCGGCCCGCGCGGCGTCATCCCCCGCGGGCTCGGACGTGCCTACGGGGACGCCGCGCAGGACTCCGGCGGTCTCGTCATCGATCTCACCGGCCTCGATTCGACCTTGCGGGTGGACCATTCCTCGCATCAGGTGACGGCGTCGACCGGCCACAGCCTCGACCATCTGATGCGCGTGCTGGTGCCGCAGGGCTATTGGGTTCCGGTCAGCCCGGGCACCCGGAACGTCAGCCTGGGCGGCGCATTGGCCGCCGACGTGCACGGCAAGAACCACCACGTCGACGGCTCGTTCGGCAACGCCGTCCGGGAGCTGACGCTGGTGGCCCCCGGCGGGGATGTTCGTACGCTGACTCCCGACGGCACCCCCGAGGAGTTCTGGGCGACCGTCGGCGGCATGGGACTGACCGGTGCGATCGTCGAGGCACGCTTCGACGCGCACCCGATCGAGACCTCGCGCGCCTCCGTCGACACCGAGCGGGCTGACAACCTGGACGAGGCTCTCGCGATGATGTCGGCGAGCGACGACCTGTACCGCTACACCGTGACCTGGATCGACCTGATGGCCAAGGGCGCGCACCTGGGTCGCAGCGTGCTGACACGTGGCGACTTCGCGACACTCGACCAGCTGCCGGCCAAGCTGCGCGACGATCCGCTGGCCTATGGTCCGAAAGTGCTGGCCGCGGCGCCACCCTGGGCACCGCCGAAGTTGCTCAACCGGGCGACGATCGGCGCATTCAACGAGATGTGGTTCCGCAAGGCACCGAAGGTCCGGCGGGGTGAGATCCAGAGCATCCCGGCGTTCTTCCATCCGCTTGACATGGTGTCCGGCTGGAACCGTCTCTACGGGCATTCCGGCTTCATCCAGTACCAGTTCATGCTGCCGTTCGGCGCCGAGGAGACGCTGCGGTCGATCATCGGTGCGCTGTCGTCGGCACGGGTCGTCTCGTTCCTGACGGTGCTGAAGCGGTTCGGTTTGGGGAACCCTGGCTACCTGAGTTTCCCCAAGCCGGGCTGGACGTTGGCGATGGACCTGCCGCTTGGGCAGGAGAAGCTCCGGGAGCTGCTGCCGCGGTTCGACGAGCAGGTGGTCGAGGCCGGCGGACGGCACTACTTCGCGAAGGACTCGACGATCTCACCCCGCATCGTGCGTGCCGGCTACCCGTGTTTGGACGAGTGGCGGGTCGTGCGCGACCGGCTCGACCCGGACCGCGTGATGGCCTCCGACCTGTCCCGTCGCCTCGACCTGCTTGGCGATTCACCTGCCGGCTCCGATCGGGGAACACGATGAAGAACGCACTCGGCAACGTCGACACGGTGCTGCTGTTCGGCGGCCGCAGCCAGATCGGCCTGGCCATCGTGGCGGAGCTCGTGGCCGCAGGCGCGCACAAGGTGATCCTCGCGGCGCGTGACGGTGTGGACGACACGATCCTGCGCCAGGTCAAGGCGTTCGCCTCGGATGCCGCCGCCAGCAAGAGCATCGATGTGATGTCGCTCGACTTCGACGGCAGTGCGATCGACGATCATCCGGCGGTGGTGGAGCTGGCGTTCGAGACCCTGGGTGACGTGGATGTGGTGATCGACGCGTTCGGTTATCTCGGGTCGAACGCGGAGTCCGAGAGCGATCCGGTGGCGGCGGCGAAGTCGACGGTGGCGAACTTCGGCGGGCACGTCTCGATCGGCCTGCTGGTGGCGGAACGCCTGCGTACACAGGGACACGGCACGCTCGTCGTGCTCTCGTCGGTCGCCGGGGTCCGGGTGCGCAAGGCCAACTACGTCTACGGGGCGACGAAAGCCGGGCTGGACGGGTTCGCGTCCGGGCTCGGCGATTCACTGGCAGGAACGGGCGCGTCGGTGCTCGTGGTACGGCCGGGCTTCGTGCACACGCAGATGACCGAGGGCATGGAAGCGGCACCGTTCTCGACGACGCCGGAGGCCGTGGGTGCTGCCGTGGCCGCGGCGCTGCGCAGCGGCAAGGAGTCGGTCTGGGTGCCGCCGCAGCTGGCGCCGATGTTCACGCTGCTGAAGAATGTCCCCCGCACGGTATGGCGAAAGATGCCGCGCTAGTCGCGAAACGATGCGTCATCGAGATCGATGCCGACGACCTGCGCGACGCGATAGAGGTCGATGTCGTGCGCGAGCAGGGCGGCACCGCAACGCCACGCCACCGCGGCGATCATGCAGTCGAGCATCCCTCGCGGAGTGACTCCTACACGTCGACATCGTCGGTAGATCCGCAACGCACCGTCGAAGTCCGAGCTCGCATCGAAATGAAGCAGCTCGAATCGAAGCAGGAGCCTTCGCAGGTCTGCTTCACGACTGTCAGTCCGAGCGCCCGCGAGCACCTCCATCACGACCGGTTCGGTGATTGCGAGCGACGTGCCGCTGGTAATGAGTTCGGTCACCCTCAGATCTACGTTGCTTCCGGTCGCTCGATCGAACTCGACCCACGCCGAGGTGTCCGCAAGGATCACGCCGCGCCCAGCGGCGCTACATCGGCCGGCGGATCGTCGATCGCGTGGGCGCCGCGCATAGCGAGTGCCTCTTCCCGCGTCATCGGCTGCCCAGCAAGGTTTCGCAGCGCGAGATCGACCGCCTCCGTTTTGGTCCGCACGCCGTAGCGATCCATGATCGCCTGCACGTACACGTCCTCGATCTCGATGTTGGTCCGAACTCTGCTCATACACGTACTTTACACCGGACGTGTATGAAACGTGTACTCGACGTCGATGCTGTGCGCACACCCGACGTGAGCTCGCGCGGTTACGCGGCGGCTTGGTCGTCGGTCGCCGCGCGCTCGCCGCCGGCGATCATCCCACGGCGTCGCTCCTCGGACAGCCCGCTGCTGAACACACCCCAGAGCGCGCGGGGCATCGCGGCGGGCGCGTAGACGCGGAGGTAGTCGATGGTCGCGTTGTAGGCCTCGACCGCTCCCGGCCCGAAGCGGAACGCGGCCAGGAAGTCGACGCGCTCGACGAACTCCCGGGACAGCCGTGCATCGACGAGCACGGTGGGGATGTAGAGCGCGGCGGCCACGACCACAAGCAGGACCAGACCGCTGCGCAGGCCCAGGTGGTTCGAGTTGATCCCGACCGCGACCACAGCCGCCACGATCACCGCTACGACGAAGCTGATCCGGACCGACTTGCGCCGGTTCGACCCCCGCGGCTCCGCTCGCTCGGCGTAGCGGGCCAGCAGGTACAGCAGCAGGGCCCGGTCGTCGGCATGGGCCGCGTAGTGCAGGCCGACCACGACCGGGCGTCCGGCGATCGACCGATCACTCGGGCGCACGTCGTCGACGATGAGCACCTGCGCGGGATTCACGTCGCTGCGCTCGGCGGCCTCGACGTTCAACCGGGCAAGCCGGGACACGAGTGCGCCGTCCCCACCACCAGACATGAACGCGATTCTGTCCCGGCGCCCGCGCGAGGTCTACTGCCCGGCCGGGTCTTCGGCGTACACGCGCGCCGCGTAACCCTCGAGTGCCCGCTCGCAGGCGGCGAGCGCGTCGTCGGCCGCCTGCCGACCGGAGGACCCGAGGACGTCGCGGGCGCGGACCTTCGCGAGCCAGTTCACCAGCTTCGCGTGGTCGACCTCGTTCTCCTCCAGTTCGGCGAAACTGAAGTGCTCGGCCGCGAACTCCTTGTCGATGCCGGCCAGGAAGTCCTGGCACTTGTCGACGATCTCCTCGTACTCGTCGTCGCGCGCCGCCTGGAAGGCCGCCGACACGTCCGCACCGCCCGCGATCATCGGGCTGCGGAACAACACCGCGGACCCGGCCATCTCGAGGATCTCGTGCCGCAGCTTGCGCAGTGACCGCTCCGCCGACACCCCGGCCGGCAGCGTCGCCACCGAGTTCTGCAGATAGATCGCGCCGAGGCCCTTGAGCCGCCGCCACACCGCGGCGCGCAGCCGGGTCGGCTCGGACGGGACCCTGTAGATCAGCACGAGCCACTCGCGAACGTCCCCGGAGGGATCGACCGCCGGCTCGGCAACCGGCTCGTCGGCAGCTGGTTCGTCAGGCCCGGGCACGCCGCCGATTGTTCCTCACCGCTGCCGAGTCGCGCGCCACAGGCTCAACGGCAGCAGCACGACGATCGCGAGCGGGACGATCCACCAACCGTGGCCGGTGACCGTGCTCAGCAGCCCGGTGAGCGCGAACGCGACGACGATGCCGGCAGCGACCACCCAGTCGTCGCCGATGACGAAGTCGTACCAGAACGCCCCGAAGGCCTTGAGCCGCGCGATCATGCCGCACTCCCGGTCGAGCCGACGAGCGCCGACGTACCGGCGGAGGACATGCGACGACGGCGGAGCAGCGCGCTGATCACGAGCCCGAACACGGCGATCGACGGCGCAAGCACGAGCAGCGCCGCGTCTCCCCCGGGCCAGGTCGAGCCGGCGCCTTCGACGCCCCAGAACGTCCCGAACGAGGCGAGCATGACGCCGACGACGAACTTCATACCGTTCTCGGGCACCCGTGCGAGGGGCGCGCGGACGGCGATCCCGACGATCACGACAAGGGCGATGGCAGCCAGAGCGGCCCACGCAGCAAGGGGAATGTCGTGCTGGTTGCTTCCGAACGTGAGGACGATGAAGGCCACCTCGAGCCCTTCGAGGAGTACACCCTTGAACGACAGGGTGAATGCGTACCAGTCCCCGACGAACGCCTTCTTCTCCCGGGTCGCGGCCTTCGCCGCCGCGACCTGCCTACGAAAGATCTCGGCCTCGTCGTGCAACGCCTTGTAGCCGCTGCCGCGCAGGATCGACTTCCGCAGCCACTGCAGCCCGAACACCAGAAGCAGACCGCCGACCAGAAGCCGCAGCGCACCGAGAGGGATCGCCGAGATAGCCGGGCCGAGGGTGGCGACGATGATCGCGAGCGTGACCACACCGAAGGCGACGCCGATCAGCGTCGACCGCCATTCACGGGTGGTCCCGACGGCGAGGACGATCGTGGTCGCCTCGACCGCTTCCACGACGCACGCCAGGAAGACGGCGACGAACAACGCACCCGCACTCATAGGGCCCTTTCGGTCAGATCGGCATTCATTCGACGTCAACCGTAACAGCTGTTAGTCCTGGCGTGTGAGCTTGCGCTCGTACGCTTGCACGGGGGCGACCGATCGCACAGGGTGGTGTCGCGTGACCCCAACCTCTGTGGATCTCTCCGTCGCCTCCTTCAACATCCGCTACAGCCGGGCCGACGACGGTCCCGACTCCTGGCCGCTTCGCAAGGAGTCCACCGCCGCCGAGCTCGCCGAGGTGCTGAGCTGGGATGTCGTCGGGCTGCAGGAAGCGCTGCAGGAGCAGGTCGACTACCTCATCGGACACGTCGCGCACACCGCCGCCGTCTCGGTCGGCCGCGACGATGGAATGTCAGACGGCGAACACTGCACGGTGCTCGTCGACAACCCCGACGTCGAGGTCGTGAGTTCGCAATCCCGTTGGCTGTCTGAGGATCCGGACGTTCCCGGATCGGTCAGCTGGGACTCCTCGATGACGCGGATGGTCACGATGGTCCGGCTCCGCCACGTCCCGACCGGCATCCGGTTCGGATTCGCCAACGCCCACTTCGACCACGTCGGCGAGCAGGCGCGCATCGAGTCGGCCCGGCTCATCGACGGCTGGCTGCGCGACGACGCGCACCCGTGGATCTTCGTCGGCGATCTCAACGACCTGCCCGGATCACCGTGCCTGCGGGTGTTCACGGATGCCGGCTGGACGAGCGCGCTCGGTGCGGACGCCGGTTCGACCTGCCACTCCTTCGGCGGGACCGACCACGGCCAGATCGACCACATCCTCTGCACGCCGGGCATCACCGTGACCGGCGCGGGCATCGACACCAGCCGACCCGGCGGCCGTTTCCCGAGCGACCACTACGCGATCTGGGCGAACGTCACGGTCTGCTGACCGCCGGGAGGAACGGCCGCAGCGTCAGTTCGGTTGCCCCGGCGCGCAGCTCGTGCCGGCTGTCCTCGCCGGTCAGAACCAGCGGGATCGGACTCTCGACGCGGAGCCGGGACGAGCTCGATCCGTGTTCCCAGGCGACATCGATGACCCCCCCCCCCGTCAGGGAGTGGGATGAGACCCGACACGACCGGCCGGTCGGTGAGAGCGATCGGCGCCAGGTCGAACTGCCCGGCCCCTCGGTCGAAGCGCGGCGAGAGGCCGAGCAGGTATCGCGACATCTGCCAGGTGGGCGCAGAGCTCCAGAGGTGACAGCGGCTCCAGAGGTCGTCGAAGACCTCCCACCACGTGCTCGCCCCTTGGTCGAGCATCCAGCCCCAGCAGCGTCGCCAGTACTCGGCCACGAAGTCGCCCCGCCCAGCCCGCAGCAGTGCGGCCAGCGAGACGTTCGCGAAGTAGGGCGTGGCGATCGCCGGTGAGCGCACCGACGGGTCGCGGTGGCGGACGCCGTCCGGATCGAACGGGAACGACGCAGTCAGATGCGACTCGAGGCGATCGGCGGCGGCGCCGATGTCGCCGGCATCTATCAGACCGTCCCGCAAAGCGAGAGCTGCTGCGTGGAATCCCTGTTCCGGTCGGGATCGCAGCCGATCTATCAAGGTGCTGAGATCGGCGAGACGGGTTCTCCAGCGGTCCGTGTCATCGGCGCCGAGGCGATCGGTCAGGGCGACGTGGTCGACCAGGGCGCGGCGGAGGATGAGCAGCGTCGGCATGTCCGCGCCCGCTGCCTCATGGCCCCAGTCGACGAAGCACCACGGGAGTGCTGCGGTCGATCCGTCGTCACCGACGCGGGCGAGCAGCGCCGCCAAGGTGGACGACGCAGCCGGCCGACAGTCCGCGACGACGTCCAAGCTGCCGCCGCATTCGTGGAAACGACGCAGGCTGCTCACCCACTGGGCCGCGAAGGTGGCGACCTCGGCCCGCTGCCCAGGGAACAGCCCCGGGACGATCCCGCCGTGCTCGGCGGCGCAGTCGGCGGCCATTCTGAGCGTGCGGCCGACGTAGCCCACGTCGCCGTAGAGGACCGAGGTCGACTCCACCCCGCAGGCCGCGATGTCTCCGAGCCACTGACCGCGCTCGCGGGTCGGGGTGTCGACCAGCACGTCGTCGGAGCAGGCCCGCACGGTCTCGACGCCGGTCAGCCAGATCCGGTCGAGCAGGTCGTCGCCGGTGTGCATGGCGCCGACCGGTGTCCCGAGTTGTTCGTGCGAACGCCAGCGGGCTTCGGTGATCTCCACGTCGGGGCCTGTCATGGCGTAGGCACGGACTTCGAGGTGCTGAACTCCGAGCGCGCTGAGCGGCTCGACGAGGTGCTGCCCCGGCCCGACGGCGAACCGACTGAGCAGCGCCGTCGGTCCACCACTCAGCGGCACGACCGGAGCGACCCGGCCATTGATCAGGACCGGCGAGCCCGCCACCACGACGACGCCGTCACCCGCGGCTTGAATGACCACCTGGGGTGTGCCGAGCCGGGTCCGGCCGAGGTCGTAGCGCGCCCACCGTCCGTCAGCATGCTGACGATCCACGGCAAGGTCGGCGAGCATCACCTGGACGGCGGGATCGTCGAGGTCGTAGCCGGTGAAGCGATCGGCGAACCATCCGGCCGCCGTCGGTTCCAGAACGGTCGATGCCGAGGTAGCCGCAGCCGTCCCGACCAGAGGGCCAGCCAAGCCGAGGTCGCGCTCGACGACGATCGGTTCCAACCAGGGAAGGTCAGCAGGAACGTTCGCCCATTCGAGCGGGCCGAGGAGCGGGCTGACCCGCCGTCCGGTCTGGAGATACTCGGTCGATCGTCGGCATTCCCACGTCAGCGGGAGGTCGGCTCCGTCGGCGAGAACGGCTACCGCCAGGAAGCCCGGAATCGCTGCCATCGTGCGTGTTTCGACGCCGAAGCTGTGCACACGCGCGGTGAGGACGTGCGGTCCTGGCCCGACTGGTAGCAGCCAGGTCTGATAGCGCGCGTGGCCTGACGCGAACCTGACCGGGCCGTCCCCCACGAGTTCACCATCGACGAAGATCCGGTACCGCGAAGCGCCGACGACGCGCACCTCGGCGGTGTCGATATCAGCAGGCTGATGCCAGCTGACCCGGAACTCGACGTGCACATCGTCGGTCTCGGCCGACGGCAACCAGCGCGGCTGCACGGGTCAGGGCCGTTCCCCGAGTGCAAGCTGCGTCCACGTCCCGCCGAGACGCGCGGGCTCGTCCGCCAGCGGTTCGGACGGCACCGTCGAGGCGTTGTCGAGCGCCACAAAGCCGGCCGCCCGCGCCGGCTCGTGCGCCAGCCAGCTGCCGCCGTTGCGCGACACGCCCCACCACACCGCGAAACCGGGCGCGGCCGGAGCATCGAGATCCCCCAACGCCGCTTCGGTCATCGCGGCCAGGTCGCGGTAGGAGATCCAGATGAGGTTCTGTCGTCCCCGCAGTGGCGGCTTCGCGGTCGTGCCGATGCGGATGGCGACCACGTGCATGCCGAACTGGTCCGCGTAGAGGCTGCCGAGCGCTTCCATCGCGGCCTTCGAGACGCCGTAGTACGTGTCGGGCCGGGGTCGGATGCCGGCGGACAGAACCTCACGGCCGTCCTCGACCGCATCTGCGTCGGCACGCTGGTAGTTCCCGGCGACGTGGTGGCTGGACGCGATCACAATCCGCCTGACCCCGGCCGACTGCGCGGACTCGAGCAGTCGCTGGGTTCCGTCGATATTGGTGGCGAGGACGTCGGCCCAGGGCCGCTCACCGGCGCAGCCGCCGAGGTGCACGAGACCGTCGGCCCCGTCGAGAACCCGTTTCATCAACGCGGCCTCGGTGTAGCTGCCGGTGACGATCTCAGCCTGCTCACCATCGGCGAGCGGCTCCTGCGATGCGATGTCGAGCAGCCGCAGGACACGACCCGGAGCAGCCAGCAACGTTCGCAGTTCACGTCCGATCCGACCGGCAGCACCGGTGATGACGACGGTGTGGGTCACCGAATCGTCAATGCCTACGAGGGGTTCGAGGGAACCGACCGGTCACCGGTCGACGCGCGAGTGGGCGGCGATCGACTGCAGGGCACGAAGCGCGGCACCGGCTTCGGCACCCCAGCTGGAGAGGTAGCTGAACTGCCACCACCACAGCGCCTCGTCAACGCGGCCGGCGACGTAGTGCGCGTCGCCGTGCTGCAGGGCGGCAGCGATGTCGGTGATGTCGTCGGACAACCGCATCCGCACCATCTCGGGGGCCGCGGCGTAGGGGTCGAACACCTCGGCGTACTCGTCGAGCCCTTCGAGGACGGACGCGAGCCGCTCACGGAGCTCGTCGAGGTCCTGGTCGGCGCCGGTGTCGGTCTCGAACCGCTCCTTGGGGAGGATGTCGTCGACCGCGCCGAGCCGCCCGCCGGCGAGCATCAGCTGGCTGACTTCGAGCAGCAGCAGCGGGACCGCCGTCGACAGCTCGCCTTCGCGCGCGATCTCGCGGACGGCGACCAGGAAGCTGCGTACCTGGTCGTGGATCTGGGCAGCGAACTCCGCGTCGAGAGCGGCGTCGCTGTTCGCCAGTTCTGCTTCGGGCATGTTGGTCTCCTGAGTCGGATCAGACATCGAGCAGTCGTCGTCCTTCGAACGCCCGCCCCAATGTCACCTCGTCGGCATACTCGAGATCGCCGCCCACCGGGAGGCCACTGGCCAGCCTGGTAACACGGAGCCCGAGCGGCTTGAGCATCCGGGCCAGGTAGGTGGCCGTCGCTTCGCCTTCGAGGTTCGGGTTGGTCGCGAGGATCAACTCGGTGATCGTACCGTCGGCGAGACGGACCATCAGCTCGCGGATCCGGAGGTCGTCGGGGCCGATGCCGTCGATCGGTGAGATCGCGCCGCCGAGGACGTGGTAACGGCCGCGGAACTCCCGGGTCCGTTCGACGGCGACGATGTCCTTGGGTTCCTCGACGACGCAGACGACGCTGAGGTCACGACGGGGGTCGCGGCAGATCTTGCACTGCTCGGCCTCGGCGACGTTCCCGCAGACGTCACAGAAGCGGACGGTGTCCTTGACCTTGATCAGGATCTGGGCGAGCCGGTGCACGTCGGTCGGGTCGGCGGTGAGGAAGTAGAAGGCGATGCGCTGCGCGCTCTTGGGCCCGATGCCGGGGAGCCGGCCGAGCTCGTCGATCAGGTCCTGGACGACGCCCTCATACACAGCAACTCACGATCCGAACGGCAGGCCGGGCATCCCCGGCATGCCTTGGAGGCCGCCGGCGAGCGGGCCCATCGTGGCTTCGGTGAGCTTGCGGACCTGGTCGGTCGCGTCGTGCAGGGCGGCGACGACGAGATCGGCGACGGTGGCCAGTGCCTCGGGGTCGTCGGCGTCGTAGGCCTCCGGCTCGATGGTGAGGCTCTTGACGTCGCCGGAGCCGGACAGCACCACGCTGACGAGCCCGCCTCCGGACGTGCCGGTGACGGTGTCCTCGGCCAGTCGTTCCTGGGCCTCGCCCAGCTGCTGGGTCATCTGCTGCGCTTGCGCGATGAGCGCACTCATGTCGGGCATTCCACCGTCAGGAAACACTGCGGTCCTCCTCGATTGCGTCGACGGACCCGTTCGGCTCGGCCGTCGTGGCGAGCCTACGGGGCGTGGTCCAGGGTGGCGGTCATCCGCGCGTGCTGTCGCCGCCGTATTCCTCGATGAGCTGGGCACCGAACTCACGCGCGAGGAGTTCGGTCTGGGATGCGCCGTCGTCGGTGGTGACGTCACGATCGACGTCGACGGCAGCGTCGGGATCGGCCCGGGGGGTGGGCGAGCCGGACCTGGCCCGCTCGCGTGCCTGGGTGACCTTCGCGCGTCCGTCGGCGGTGTCGGCAGGCGTTCGCACCGGGGGCGGGGACGCGGGTGGTGGCGGTGCGGCCTCGTTGGGTCGGGCGTCCGTAGGCGGCGGAGCGGAGACGGGGCGATCGTGTGGCGCTGGGTCGTCGAACCCGGAAGCACGTCGCTCGACCGGGGTGTTCGGTGGCGCCGACGGCGGGGCTGAGGATCCGCGACTAGACGTCCCGGTGGCACTCGGGTCGACGATGGTCTCGACGCGCAGGTCGATGCGGAGAACGGTCTTGATGGCCTGGCGCAGGAGGTCGTCGCTGCCGCTGTTGACGAAGCCCGTCCGGACGCCGTTGTTGGGGACGCCGAGGGTGAGGATGCCCCCGGAGACGTCGAGCACCTGCGCGCTCTGGCTCAGGATCATCCAGGCCATGCGCTTGTTGTTCTTGACCTCTTCGAGCAGCTCGGGCCACATCCGGCGGATCTCGACGAGGTTCGAGTCGACCCCGGATGCCGCTGGCGGCGCGGGAGCGGCGGCGACCGGCGTCGGCTCGGGTTTGGCCACCGGCGGTGGTGTCGTCGAGCCGGGTGTGGGCGAGACCGGCCAGTCGATGTCCGCCTCGGCCGCGACGGCAACAGGCGCCGGTGTTGATGCGGCCGGTGGACGCGGCGCTTCGACCTTGGGCGCTGCCGGTTCCGGCGCAGGCCGTGGTGGTGGCGCAGGCCGTGGTGGTGGCGCGGCCGGCGTCGTGACGGCTGGGGCTGGGGCTGCAACCGGAGTCCGCTCGATCGCCACCGGCGCGGCAGGCGCGCCACCGTCGGCGAGGCGGCGTTCGACCCGGTCGAGGCGGGCGGCGACCCCGAGCATGTCGTCGTCGACCGCCGGAAGGAGCAGACGGGCGCAGATCAGCTCGAGCAGCAGCCGAGGTGCGGTCGCGCCGCGCATGGCGGTGAGGCCGGTGTTGACGACCTCGGCGGCGCGGGTGGCCTCGGCAGTCCCCAGCCGGGATGCCTGGTTGGCGAGACGGTCGGCGAGCTCGGGCGGGGCTTCGATCAGCCCACGTCCGACGGCGTCCGGGACGGCCTGCACGATGACGAGGTCGCGCAGCCGGCGGAGCAGGTCCTCGGCGAACCTGCGCGGATCCTGGCCGGACTCGATGACCTTGTCGATGACGCCGAAGACGCCGGCGCCGTCGTGGGCGGCGATCGCGTCGACGACCTCGTCGAGCAGCGACTCCGGGGTGTAGCCGAGGAGGGCGACAGCGGCGTCGTAGGACAGCTGGCCGTCGACGGAGGAGCCCATGAGCTGGTCGAGTACGGACAGCGAGTCGCGGAACGAGCCACCGCCGGCGCGGACGACCAGCGGCAGGACGGTCGGCTCGACGTCGACGCCCTCCTGCACGCAGATCTTGGCGAGGTAGTCGCCCATCGTCTTCGGCGGGACCAGCCGGAATGGGTAGTGGTGCGTGCGCGAGCGGATGGTGCCGATGACCTTGTCGGGCTCGGTGGTCGCGAAGATGAACTTGACGTGCTCCGGCGGCTCCTCGACCAGCTTCAGCAGGGCGTTGAAGCCCTGCGAGCTGACCATGTGGGCCTCGTCGACGATGTAGATCTTGTAGCGGGCCTGGACCGGGGAGAAGAACGCACGTTCGCGCAGGTCACGGGCGTCGTCGACACCGCCGTGGCTGGCGGCGTCGATCTCGATGACGTCGATGTGGCCGGGACCGCCGCGGGCGAGGTCGCGGCAGGGCTGGCAGACGCCGCACGGCTCGGGCGTCGGGCCCTGCTCGCAGACGAGGCAGCGGGCGAGGATGCGGGCGCTCGTGGTCTTGCCGCAGCCGCGGGGGCCGGAGAAGAGGTAGGCGTGATTGACGCGGTCGTTGCGCAGGGCCGTCGACAGCGGACCGGTGACGTGGTCCTGCCCGACCATCTCGGCGAAGGTCTCGGGCCGGTAGCGCCGGTAGAGAGCGAGGGGTGCGACCACGCGGGTCACCCTAGCCGCGTCCACCGACATGGGCAGAGTGCTGTTCGCGGGACGTCCTCCGGGCATGAAAGCGCCCCTCACGCACCCGACAGAGCCCGCCTGCCCTTGCTGCCTTCCGGCCCTAGGGGAGTTCAGCAAGATGCCGCCACGTGAGGGGCTTGTGGAACTATAGCCGCGGCGCGGGCACGACAGATGGGCACGACAGACTGGGGCCATGCCTGATCTGCCCAGCTCCGCCGCTCCGTTCGAGGTCGCCGGTCATCGCGGTGCGCTCGCGATCTATCCGGGCAACAGCCTGGCCGGCTTCGCGTACGCGCTCGAGGTCGGCGTGCATGCCGTCGAGCTCGACGTGTGGATCACCGCGGACGACGAGCTGGTGCTGTTCCACGACGGGGAGGTCCCGACCGCCGACGGTCCGACGGACATCCGCACGCTGAAGCTGCGTGAAATCCCGCTGTCGCGACGGGAGCAGGCCGGCCTCACCGACGAGGAGCGGGCGCCGACGCTGCACGAATTGCTCGCGCTGTTCCGGTTCGCCGGGGCGGCCGACGTCATCATCGACGTGGAGGTGAAGGCGAGTCACGACACCGACCGCGGGTACCTGGACGAGGTGACGTCGCGGGTTTCGACGGTGCTGTTGGCGCACGCCGGCGAGCAGGCGATCCGGGTCCGGAGCTTCGACACCCGGGTGCTGGAGCGGTTCGCGTCGCTGGCGCCGAGCCTGCCGCGGGTGGGGCTGATCGCGTACGGATGGGGCGAGGATCTGCCGGCGATGATCCCCGGCGAGGTCGCTTCGGCGGTGACGGTGGCGTCGGATCTGGACCTGTTCGCGCTCGCGCCACAGTCGCCGTGGGTCACTGGCGGGTGGGTCGACGCGGCGCATTCTGCCGGTCAACAGGTGCTGGCGTGGGGTGGCCCGACGTTGCAGGACGAGGCCGACGAGATGGTCGCGGCGGGGTGCGATGGGCTGTGTGTGGACGACCCGGCGAAGCTCCGACGGCTGCTCGTCGAGCGGGGCACGAGGGTCCGCCGGTGCATCCGGTGGACCTGCCGCTGCTGGCGTGAGGTGGGCTCGGTTGGCTTCGGGCCGACGGTCCGCGATAGCCTTCCGCGGCTCGGAGGATTCGCCTAGTGGCCTATGGCGCTCGCTTGGAAAGCGGGTTGAGTTAACGCTCTCGGGGGTTCGAATCCCCCATCCTCCGCCACGTCTGACCAGGCAAAACACCGAAGTATCCGGCATCGTCGACGGCCGTCCGAGGGCCAGTGGTCTCAGTTTTGGTCTCAATTGACTTCGGAGAAACCGCTCGCTGGACCGTGCTTCGTCGGGAGACGTCGACCACAACAGGGTGCCCATCCGACGAGCGACGTCGCGCCGAATGGGGTCCGTCACGTGCTGATACCGCGCCGCCATCGAGGTACTCGACCAGCCCATCACGCTCATGACCGTGCGCTCAGGCACGCCCAGGACCAACAGCATCGTCGCCGCTGAGTGGCGTGCGTCGTGCAGCCGGGCATCTCGTACTCCTGCGGCTCGGAGCAGCGACTTCCAATCGTGGAAGTCCGAGTTCGGGCTGACTGCTCCGCCCGTCCGCGTCGCGAACACCCAATCCTCGTCCGCCCAGAGTTGCCGGGCCGCGACCCGCTCGATCGCCTGTGCTGCCCGCTGGCTCCGCAGCAGGTCCACCAATGCGTCTGGGAGGCCGACCACTCGGCGTCCAGCCCCAGTCTTCGTGTCGCCAAGGACAGCGTTGGCGCGGACACGCTGCCGACACGTTCCAGCCGTACGACCACACGAGCCGCCGCAGCCATGACGGTAGACCGGTCGTAACAAGGTCGCGCGAACCCGAAGTGAGCCCGACTCAAGGTCGACGTCGCGCCAACGAAGCCCCAACGCTTCGCCTTGACGCAAGCCCAGCGACAGCGCGATCGCCCACCGCGCCCCGTTTCGCCGCTCACGAGCGGCCGTCAGCAGCCGCTGAATCTCCTCCAATGTGAACGGCTCAGGCGGCTCTACGTGGACCCGCGGCGGCTTTGCGATGGCGGCGGCGTTCCTTGAGACGTGGCCACGCCGGACCGCCTCGCCGATCGCGGTCCGTAGCGTCCGGTGCACCTGATGAGCCGTCGCCGGGCGAGCGCCCGATACCCCAGGTTGTCCGTGCCTCAGGGCGACCAAAGACTCGTCTCCGCGCGCAACGTGGTAGACCTCAGCTGGTGGACTGGATGAACATGGCCACTGGGCCGACGATCGCGGAGTCAGCACTTGCGATCCCGTACGGTGGGGACGGTTCAGGCGCATTCATGGGCGGCGATCGGGTCGCGAAGCTCGTGGCGCGTCCGAGAGTTGCGCGACGATGGGCCAGAACCAGCGTCGCTCTCATGGACGGCGGCATCTGTGTCGCGCGCGGAGTCTGCGTTCCCTTCGCAAGCACCGTCGATGGCCGGGATCTTTTTCCTGACGCTGGTTGGGACCAAGTAGCCATCTGGGCAGCCGAGGATGCCCTGGACGACCGGCAATCTGACACGCTCTCCGCCCTAGAGATTGCTGTTCATCCGGCCCACCAGAGGCAGGGACTTTCCGCTCGCGTGCTCGACGGCATGATCGCCAATGCGCGAGCGCTCGGATATTCGAGGCTAATCGCGCCAGTGCGACCACCCAGAAAGGGTGACCAGCCGAACGTCTCCATGCACGACTACGCACTGGCGACTCGGACTGACGGGCTACCGGTTGATCCGTGGTTGCGCGTCCACATTCGGGCCGGCGGAAGGATAGTTGGGGTGGCACCCTGCTCCGCCACAGTCGTCGCTCGACTGGACGCGTGGAGGCGGTGGACAGGATTGCCGTTCCGTTCAGACGGCGAGCACTGCGTGCCGGGTGCGCTAGTCCCGGTCATCGTGTCCTTGGAGCGCGACCTCGGCATCTATGTCGAGCCCAACGTCTGGGTTGATCACTCATTGCCCTAGGTCAGGGATCGGTCTTGACAACGCGTAAGGGCCTGCCGGGGAACAACCCCTGAGAAGCAGTCCGGCTCGACAAGGCTGACAGCAGCGGTCACAGCAACCCGGCGCGACACCCCGCGACGCGAGGTAACGGTCGCCCGCATCGAGGCGTCCGAGCCGACGCCCGGCGACACCGAGGAACGATTCGTTACAACTACGGATCAGAGGTTGTTGCGGTCGGCTTCTTGCCTGGGCGACGGGCTGGCGAGCGGCGAAGCTGGGTCAGCGGTAGAAGATCGCCTGGCGACCTTCAGCGATTGGCCGGCTGTTTGGCCGATGATCCGGGCGATGGCCAGCGTGCCGGAAGCGGTTCCTCCGCGGGCCCTGCCGGGAGACGCCTGCCGATGCCCGGTACAACAACGGCCGAGATGTCCGGACGGGATCCTCCACCGGGCACCGCTCAGAACTCTCGTAGGTTAGCAGGCTGTCGCCGTAGATGGCGTCGCGCTCGACCCGGCCTGTTTCGCGGAACCCGAGCTTGTCCAAGACCCGTCGCGACGCGACATTCTAGTCCCGAACACCTGCCCACAACCGCCGGTAGCCTGCCTCGCTCACCCACGTCACGGCCCGACCTGCCTCAGTTGCGTAGCCGAAGCCATGAGCCCGACGCAGCAACTCGTAGACCAGCTCCGGCTCGTCGGGCGATCCGTTCCCATGAAAGATCAGCCCGCAATACCCGATGACGTCGGCCGTGCCCTTCCGCTCCACGGCCAGGATCCCTGGCCTCGGCTCCTCACGCTCTGCGCGGATCTGCGCGGCGATGTCCTCCACGGTCGGTCGACCCTCGGGATCTATCCGCCGATGCGGTGGCACCCTCGGATCCCGCTCGGTCCACAACTGACGGTAGATGATGGGCCTCATCCACTCGGCGATGCCGAAGGTTGAGACGATCAGTCTCCAAGGTGTTCAGTACGGGCACTAGCGACATGCTGGCATTGTGCCAGCGGCGGCGGCCCGCTGGTACCCGGCGGCGACTCCGCACAGTTCAAGTCGCGCCGGCCTCGGCTAGACCCGCTACCCGAAAGTACTGCTGCAAAGTACTGCAGTGATATCAACACAAATCGATCTCGCCCGACCTTCATCGGGAGCTTGCAGGCGCAAACAACGACGATCGATGCGCGAGCCTGTTGTTTGCAAGTAGGTGGTCCGCTCGGCCCGCGATATCGAACGCTTACCTTCGTGACGGCAGCTTTGACGACAACGTGAGCCGACGAGACGCCGGCCCTCGCAAACGGAATGGCCGAACGCCCCGCTTAGGAGGGCTCCGGCAGACCCTCCCCGGCCTTCAGGATGGGACTACGCTATTTGGGCAGCCGGCATCGGTTACGTGATGCAACATCTGTTGACCGACCGAGGATCCAGGTACACGTGGGCAATTTTCGAACGTTTATCGAAGCGCGTCGAGTGGAGGCGCTTGCGAGTAGGAGTGGCACAGCGCGCCGCGCGGGCTCGCCATCTGCCTTCAAACCTAGCAACAGCGGTCTGATCGTCCCGACCCGGTTGGCGGGCAGCCCATCCTCACTGGACCTAATGCACACGTACCTGGTCGCTTCCGATGTCACTGGTCACACACACGCGTTCGCCCAAGCTATGGAAATCCTGGGGCGATTCTCGACCGAGTTCACACTTGTATGGGTGAGCCAGCAGCTTCGAGGATGGACCCAGATGTCCGGCTCTTGGCAGCGAGAACAACGGCGAGTTGCATCACGAGTCTTTGATTCGACTAGCCGCAGCGGATCACGCGCAATTGAGCTGGTTCGTAGCGGTCGTCGATCGCTTTTCGCTCCACAAGTTCTATTGATGGTCGCCAAGCTAGCTCTACTTTACGGGCACACCGGTTTGGCTGCTGATGAGCCATCGGATTCCAAAGTGTCTGACCTATTGACGGCAATGCTCATCACGGCCGAACATATGACCGCGAGCGAAGCCGACCTCTTCAAACTAACTGGCCGATCAAAGCGCGGCCGAAGTATTACGTTGGACGCAGACCTGGCTGCTAATCAGCTCCTTCATCGCCAGACCTATCCGCCAAGCCTCATAGCCCGGTATCACGCGAGATGGAAACGATTGCCAGACACACTACGAACGCACAGGGCATTCGTAGATATTGAAGCCGAGTTCGACGCTGCGGTCGGTTGCACAATCGACGAGTTCACGGCCGTCGGTATTATGCTCTGGGGCGTTTATCAGGAACATCAGGTGCCGATGGTCGGGCGCGCGGCTTTGGCAATGCCCGGCACGCCAGGAGATCACGTCGATGCCGCGTTGAAGGCGACGAGCGCTACGCCCAGTGAAATGCTAGAGAGTCTGCGTGATGTAGAGAAGGTGGCAAACCAGAATCCGCTCTATGCATTCGAATCCTTCCGGCAGTACCCCGTCATTGAGCTTGGCGGCAAGCAGTATCTTGTACTCAGTGACGCCCTCCTACTCAACCGATTCTTTGGTTGGCTACGAAACCTAGATGTGATCGAAAATGTTCGGCCGAACAAGCGTCGATCGCGAGTGAAGCAGTTTTTTGAGGCCGCAGCTGAAGCTCAAGCAGTCGAGCGGCTCCCACGGATAGCGGCTTCAAGCTTCGGCGGTGGTGTTTGCTACGGGGAGGAGGATATTCAACGCGCGTTTGGAACGGCGACACCCAATGCGGACGCTGCCGTCTCGTTTGGCCGACGGTGGCTCGTCCTTGAAGTGAGTAGCAGGGTGGCTTCAATGTCGACTCGGACCGCAACGGAGTCAGCGTCAATTCTGGACGATATCGATAAGGGCATCGTCGCGAAGGCCCGCCAAGTTCAGTCGACCATCAATTCGCTTCGCGAGGACTTCCAAGCGATTGACGAAACACTGGGCCCAGCGTCCAGCCCTCTTCGATTTTATCCGGTCCTCGTGATCTGTGACGGATTCCCTATCAATCCGATGACCAAAAAGCTCATCTCGCAAAGTCTGGTGGCGGCGAGTCTCTTCGCAGAAACAGACACGGCGAGTCTCACCATCGTCGACACGGAGACGCTCGAGGTACTCGAGTCGGTCTGCCGAGCCGTCACCGATCCAGTGCCGACCCTCATTGAGGCGTTTCATCGCTCGGGATTGGCGACGTCTAGCTTTCGTGACTGGTTGACCGCGACGTACCCAGAGTCATCGCGGGCACCCGACGATGTTCAGGCCGAGTTCAACACGGCGGTTGAAGCTGTTGTCTCAATGCTGGAGTAGCGGTCTGCCCCGCCTCAGGTGCCCGCCAGCATGTCGGGCCGGCCCTCAAGTCCTTCGCCAGGCGATCCCACGCGTCGACAGCACCAGGACAGACTCGTGCGACAGCTCCTGTCGTACCGCGCGACGTGGTTCGAGTCGAGGTTCTCGCGGCCCGCAGTCGTCACCTCGTCGAGTAACAGGCGGGGCGACATGGTCAAGGTTCGGGTCGGGGCTTCCCGATGCCCGCGAGGGCACGGAACAGGTCGTCGCTCCTCGGCGTCGACTGCGCGACCGCGACCCGGGCGAGATGTGCGACCGGCAGGCTTCGCAGCCGTTGCCCGGTGAACGCGAGGTCGCCGATGTCGCCGTACCTCGGTTGCAACCGCAGCTCGGTCGGTCGTGGCTCGCCGTCGACGACGGCAGCCCTGACGTCGATCCGGAATGCGTCCCACCCGGGGACGTTGAGCACTGGAAGCCACCCGTCCGGGCGCAACCGCGCTGAGTCGGGCGGGAGAGCGTCGGTCGTCGGCAGCTCGATGCCACCGAACGGCCAACTGATGTCGACGGTCGAGTGGCGAAACGAACTCTTCGAACGCATCAATGGCTCTACGATGTCGCGGCTGGCTGGTGCACAGGTGCAGGTGCCGTGGAAGGCCCGATCTGGACGCGCTGGAGTAGCTACCCTGAATCGACAAGGCTGCCGTTGACCGAGTGCCGGCAGGTCGTAGTCGGGCGAGCGGCGCCGGTCCTGTGGCCACCGCGCGGAGGCCCTCACATGTTGCGCGCACTAGCACGCTGGGAGAGATCTGCCTTGGGCGCACGAATCGATGCGGCGAGGGAGAAGGCCCAGGGTCGCCGCCGCAAGTTCCCGCCAGCTGGTGGCCAAAAGACTTTCCAAGATCGGCCCGAGCCCCCACGCGCCCGCGTCAGTTGTCCCACCGTTGTCCCATAGGTCTTCGCATCGAAGTCCCATGAAGTACCAGTTGGCACCTGAGAGGGCACCTCTCCTCGTCGGGAATCGCCGCGTTTTACCGCTGAGGCCCGTAGAGTCACTGACCATGAACCAGTCATTCGACGCCGCCGTCCCAGACGAGGACCCGTTCGCCGGACTCGAAGACGACGCAACTCCGACCGGTGCGGAGGTTGCCGCGCGTCTCCTTGCGGACACCCGTCGCGGGTGGGTGCCATTGCGCAAGGTTCTCGTGCAGAGGCCGAACACTGAACTGACGCGTTCGTCGACCCTCGCCAAGTTCGTCACAGGTCGACGTGAGACTGCTCTCGACGCGCTGCTGCTCCTACACGCGCTCGGTCCCATTCTGGACGGGTCACCGTTGCCGATGGCCGTCTGGGCTAACGCTCTCCAGCTGACAGGTCCGAACGCCGCTAGCAAAGCATTCGCAACGCTCGAGGACATGAGGCTCGTCGATCGAGTCCGTGGCGAGGGGACGGCCACGAACGTCGTACCGCTGCTCGAGGACGGATCCGGACTCGCCTGGAGCCGGCCTGGCTCAACAGCAGGCAATGCCGGCCCTGGCTACTTCGCGCTCCCAGACGACTACTGGACTGCCGGCTGGAACCGCAGACTTAGTCTGCCAGGAAAGGCGATGCTCCTGATCATGCTCGCTGAGACGCAGGACCCGAACAAGACTCCGTCCACATTCGCGATGCCCGTTGAGAAGGCGAAGGACTGGTATGGCATTTCGGAGCGCACGGCCGAGCGGGGATACCGCGAACTCGGCGTTAACAAGATCATGCGGGTGAAGGAGCAGGCCGTGAAGGACCATCGATCTCCCACTGGTGTGCGCAAGGTTATGCATCGAGCGCTGACGGGACCGTTCTCGACCGCTGCGCGCGCCAGTGCCCAAGCACAGTCACGGGCCGCCGCACAGGGACAGCCCCGAGCCGAAGCTGTACGACCGAACGCGCCGGGCCTCAGCGACGAGGGGAGGAACACGTGAACCGTGGTCAGGCCTACTGGGCAGCGGTAGCCGCAGCCATTCAGGGTGGCTGGGGCTCGACGCTCCGACTCACCCTACTGATTGCAGTCTCCAACTGTGGTCTCGCGTTGACACTCGCGCTCGCTGCCAGGCAGCTGACCTAACCGCGCGCCTACTCCCCGAACGCCGGCCGGGCGGGCTGGTCGTCGTCACGACAGTGAGGATCGGTAACGGCCATGCGGTTCGTGCGAATGTGACAGCAACTCTGACAGCAATCTGGCACGACGGCCGGAGACGCGAGGCCATATCAACACGGCTCAACCACTCACGACCCGACGCTCAGCGACACCAGGGCACGACTCTCTACAACTACGGATCTGGAGGGTCCACGAGCTGTTGTCCGTAATCGGACAGCTCGAACGTCGGGCGCTGGGCGGCTGGCTTTGCCTAGCGTCGAGTCCATGAGTCCCTTCGCGCCACTCCCACCCGCGCTGCAAGCGTGGAATGCAGATCTCACCTTTGTCCGAGCTGATCTGCTGCGACAGGTCACGAACCCGGTGTGGCTGGCGGTGACCGCCGATGAGCGCCGATTCGTCCTCAAGGAGCTTCCTGAATTTCCCCCAGGTGTCGGCCTTGTTGATGAGTTCCGCGTCCTGTGCCACCTCGCGAGTGTCGGTATTCCGGTCGCCTTACCCGTTGTTACTGACGATGCCCGGTTGATGACAACGGTCGGAGAGCGTCAGTACGCCCTGCTTCCCTGGATCGAGCACGACGCGGGCAACCACGAGCTCCGCGCGGATGCAGCAGTCACGTCACGGTCTATCGGGACCGCGATCGGCCGGCTCGACGCGGCCCTCGCTGTGTCCCCGTGGCAGCCCGCGTCATTCGTGGACGATCCCGCTCGGGAGGTCCTGGACGAGACCCTTCCCAGGCTCCCCGAGCTGGCGTCCCTGGTCGCGCCCATCAAGGAACAGCTCTGGGCCGCTGTGCACGATCTGCCAGCGCAGCTCACCAACGGAGACTGCAACACCGGCAACGTCCTGGTCCGCGGGAGCGATGTCGTCGGGTTCCTCGACCTCGACCACCTGCCGCAAGGACCGCGCGTGCGGGACCTGAGCTACTACCTCGCGAGCCGCCTGCGACATCACCTGGCCAACGACCCCGACGCCAAGCGCGACACCCGAGCCTGGATCGCGGCCCTGACTCACTACGTGACCGGCTATCACTCAGCCCTGCCGTTGACCGACCGCGAACTCGCAGCTGTCGTGCCGCTCATCCTCGTCATCGAGATCGGCTCGACGGCCTGGTGCGTCAATGGCTGGGTCCCGGATCCAGCCGGCTACCGACACGGCCTGAACGTCGTAACCTGGCTGATAACCCGTCTCGAGGAACTCATTGTCGCGGCGGCCGTCGGCTAGCCCGCTCGACCTCTGCTGCACAGTCCGCGGTTGTCCCGCGTCACTTCAGCGCGCGAGCAGTGGCCAGTTCTGGTTCACCGGCACGTACCCGGTCAGTGCCTCCCATTGGGCCCGCACGTCGTCGCTGTCATCGTGTCGACCAGCGAAACGCTCGGCGTATCGGCCGATCTCGATGAGATGCCATTCAGCGAGGAACAGCTCCATCATGAACTCCGGCAGCGGCACCGACCCTGCCGTCCGCTGGTACGCCGCAAGGACCCGGTCAGCGTCTGGACGACGCCCACCGCGGTGGCCATAGAGCAGCACCCGCAGGTCCCGCTCACGCGGCGCGAGCATCATCGCGTTGCAGTCGATCAGCACCGCTCGCCCGGACACATCGATCATCGTGTTTCCCCGGTTCGGTTCGCCGTGCGTCATCACCCACGCGTCGTCGGCGGTCGACATCTGTTCCACGCGCCGATCGGAAAGGTCGAGCAGGCGAACGATCCCATCGCGATCACTCCGCAGCAGCGATCGAGCCCGCTCGCCGAACGGGCCGCCATCCCACCTCCGATCCAGGTCCTTTGCAAGCAGCCGCCTCAACTCGGGCTGATACCAGCCCGGCTCCCATCGCACCACGATCGGTGGCACCACAGCCCCAGCATGCAGGCGTCCGATCGTCTCTCCGACCAGCACTCGATCCTCCGGGGCCGATGTCGAGTTTCGGCCCTCCACGAACGGAAAGACCGCCATCTCCCACTCGGGAGACACCCGTCGGCGTGGCTCACCATCCCTGTCTCTGATCGGGGCCACGACAAAGTCCAGCCCGGCATCGCCTAGCGCCGCCGCTGTCGCATAGGTGGTGGCGAAGAACTCCGAACTCGAGCCGATCGGCTCGGCCTTGATGAACCGTCGTGTCCCGTCGGCCAGTACGACCGACCAGTTCTGGCTGCCCGCTCCCATCGGCACGTAGTCCACCCGCGAACACGCCAACCCCCACCCCTGCGCCAACCACTCCGCCACCAACTCACCTGTCAGACCGTCCGCTGGGCTCAACATGACCAGCACCGTAAACCGAGCCAACCCGGCCCGCACAACTCCCCAAGACGCCAAGCTGCACGCCGATGTCGATTCAGACGATTCACCCGCGGTCATGCCAAGCCTGCTCAAAGAAGGACCTGGCGCGTGCTGCTACCTCCATCCAGACCGCACCCGCGTACCGGTCATCCGGAGCGGAATGGAGGTTGTGGTGGCCACCTTCGATCGCTGCGAGTTCGCACCGCACACCGGCGCCGTGCAGAGTTCGCGCGAAACGCTCGGCCTGGGAGAACGGCACCGTCTCGTCGGCGGTGCCGTGTACGAGCAGGAACGGTGGTCCATCGGCCGCGACGTGTGCTGTCGGGCTCGCGGCTTGACGCGCAGCGGTGCTGGCACGGGCAGTGCCGCCCAGGAGCTGGGTGACCGGCGAGTCCGGGCGGAACGCAGCGGGCCACGCCTTGTCGTTGAGATCGGCGGGACAGCTGATGGCCACCACCGCCGAGATCTGGCGCCGCCCTACCGGCTCAGTCAGCGCGAGCATCGCGGCGACATGGGCGCCGGCGGAGTGACCCCAGACGCCGACTCGTGTCGTATCGATCGGAAGCCCGAGTGGGTTCCGGTCCAGCCAGGCAAGCACTCGGCGGGCGTCGTGCAGTTGTGCCGGCCAGGTCGCAGTCGAGCTGGGCCGAACAGTGGCCGCGATGGTCACGAACCCGCCGTTGGCAAGGTAGGGGTTGGCGTACGGCGCCATCGCCGCCCATCGAGGACCCGCCTGCCAGCCGGGACACCCGTCGATCCGCACCACAACGGGCACTCCGGCCGCCGGTGACCGTGCCGGCGCCAGCACGTCGACGCGCAGCTCGTCGCCCGCGCCCTGGTCGACGGGAACGTCAACAGCAACGCGAACACGAAGGACAGATGTTCTCGAGCTCATGCGGAGAGTCGAACGCCTCGGCCAAGGGCTTGGCCAGAGGGCAGTCAGCGAGGATCGACCTGAGCGACTTCCACCAGGCCGGCGCCAGAAGTACTGCTCGAAGGTACTGCACTGACATGGCCACAGCACGGTCTCAAACGACCGTCATGGAGCGCTCCGGAATCTGTCAAGTCAAGTGAGACAGTTTGGGTCAGTTGATTTGGGGTTCGA
>DAIQRJ010000006.1:0-146796 GCA_036786375.1 Actinopolymorphaceae bacterium | reverse complement strand
CAGACGCGACAAACCGCCTACAAGCTCTTTACGCCCAATAATTCCGGACAACGCTCGCACCCTACGTATTACCGCGGCTGCTGGCACGTAGTTAGCCGGTGCTTCTTCTGCAGGTACCGTCATTTGCACTTCGTCCCTGCTGAAAGGGGTTTACGACCCGAAGGCCTTCATCCCCCACGCGGCGTTGCTGCGTCAGGCTTTCGCCCATTGCGCAATATTCCCTACTGCTGCCTCCCGTAGGAGTCTGGGCCGTGTCTCAGTCCCAGTGTGGCCGGTCGCCCTCTCAGGCCGGCTACCCGTCGTCGCCTTGGTGGGCCGTTACCCCGCCAACAAGCTGATAGGCCGCGAGCTCATCTTCAGCCGAAAAACTTTCCACCTCGAAGGATGTCCTTCGAGGTCATATCCGGTATTAGCACCTGTTTCCAGTAAGTGTGTTGCCACACCGCGTTATCCCGGAGCTGAAGGCAGATTGCTCACGTGTTACTCACCCGTTCGCCGCTCGAGTACCCCGAAGGGCCTTTCCGCTCGACTTGCATGTATGAAGCACGCCGCCAGCGTTCGTCCTGAGCCAGGATCAAACTCTCCGTTGAAGTCTGTATGTCTGACCTCCGCCACAACCTCACGGCTATGACATCGGTATCGACAACGAAGTGATGCCTAGCAAATGAACAAAACTGACTTGGTTTTTGTCCGTTTACTTGTTACCAAAGGAATCCGCCGTGACTTGAGCCGGCAACCGAAATGGCTGCCTTCCAGGTCACGAACGGGGGTAAATCTATTTGTGCATTGACCTTTAGCACGCTGTTGAGTTCTCAAGGATCAGGTGCGCACCGCCGCAGTCTCTCGACTCGCTTTGGGGCAACTTCTCAAGCTTAGCTGGTCTTGCTGGCCGGTGCAACCCGGCCTGCCCGACTGCCTAAGCACCCTGAAGCAAGAGCCAAACCTACACCCTCGTCCGCGCTGTACGCACGTTGGAAGGTAGCTGCAGGCGCTTCGTGGGGCTTCCCGGTTCGGCCACTCTCGCGTCCCGCTCACCGGCGAAGCAAGTAGAACATTACGGAGGTGTTGCGCAGGACGTCAAATCGAGCGCCAGTGCCCGTTTGTCACACCGGATCGACGCCGGTCTGCGGGCGTGTCGGCTTGCGCTGGGCGCCGCGACCTCTCCGGTTTCTCGAAGCAGGACAGGAGATCCGGCACGGACCACACGCCCTATCGGAGCACGCGCACCCCGGCGATCTGACGACGGCCCCGCCGCAAGACGAGCCACTCGCCGTGCAGCAGGTCGGTGCGCGAAGGTGCCCCGTCCGCGTCGGTGACGCGCTCGTTGTTCACGTAGGCCCCGCCCTCGGCGATGGTCCGCCGCGCCGCGCTCCGGCTCGGGACCAGGCCGGACTCGGCGAGGAGGTCGACGTAGCCGGGCAGCTCGCCATCCGTACCTGCCGGTACCTCCACCACCGCCGTCTCACGCAACGCCGACGACAAGGTGGCCGCGTCCACCTCCCCCAGTGCGTGCCGACCGAACAGGGCGGCCGCGGCCGCCTTCGCCCGCTCGGTGTGCTCGGCGCCGTGCACGAGGGTGGTCACGTCGTCCGCGAGGGCACGCTGCGCCTCCCGGGCCGCCGGCCGCTCGTCGGTCGCCTGCTCGAGCGCTGCTATCTCCTCCCGGGACCGGAAGGTCATCACCTTGAGGTACCCGACGACCTTCTCGTCCTCGGCATTGAGGAAGAACTGGTGGAAGGCGTAGGGCGAGGTGAGCTCGGGGTCGAGCCAGATCGCGCCGCCCTCGCTCTTGCCGAACTTCGTGCCGTCGGCCTTGGTGAGCAGCGGCGTCGCGAGCGCGTGCACCGGCTTGCCGTCGACCTGGCGCACCAGCGTGCAGCCGGCGGTGATGTTGCCCCACTGGTCGGAGCCGCCGAGCTGGAGCGTGCAGCCGTAGGAACGGCTGAGCTCGAGGTAGTCCAGGCTCTGCAGCATCACGTAGGAGAACTCGGTGTAACTCATCCCCTCGCCCGCCAGCCGAGTGGCCACCACCTCACGGTCGAGCATGCGGTTCACGTTGAAGTGCTTGCCGATGTCGCGAAGGAACTCGATCGCGGTCATCGGTGCGGTCCAGTCGAGGTTGTTCACCATCCGGGCCGCGGCCGGGCCGTCGAAGTCGAGGAACGGCTCGATCTGCTTCTGGATGCTCGTCACCCAACCGGCGACGACCTCCGGGGTATTCAGCGTGCGCTCGGCGGTCGGGCGCGGGTCCCCGATGAGACCGGTGGAGCCGCCGACCAGCGCGATCGGGCGGTGCCCGGCGTTCTGCAGCCGGCGCGCGGTGATGACCTGGACGAGGTGACCGTGGTGCAGGCTCGGCGCGGTCGGGTCGAAGCCGACATAGAACGTGAGCTGCCCGCTCCGCAGAGCCGAGGCCAGCTCGGTTGCGTCGGTGCTCTCGGCGAGAAGTCCACGCCAGCTCAGCTCGTCCCAGATGTCGTCCACGTCGTCCCTTCCGGCTTGCCGCGGGTGACTCCCACGACCGGGACCCATCGTGCCCTACCGCCCGATCGGGCTCACCCGCGTTTAGGTCGGACGACAGCGGCACGGTAGGTCGAAACGGTCGGGTCACTGGCGATCCAGAACCGCCACGGCACCTCGCCCGCCAACCGCAGCCCCACCCGCGGGCCTACGCCGATCGCGCCGGCCGAAATCGGTTCGGCGGCGAGCTCGAGCCGGAGTGGGCCGTCCGGCTCGAGCAAGTCGCGCCCGTTGTCACCGCCGGTGACCCCGAGTGCGGCCGCAAGTCGTGCGGGTCCACGGGCCAGATCGCGCGGACGCGACGCGGCTGGCCGGCGGACCGCCGCCAGGTCGTGCCCGACAACCACCTCACCGGCACGCAGCAGAACCGCCCCGGCCGTACCGGCGGTCGAGCAGACGACGTTCATGCACCAGTGCATGCCGTAGGTGAAATAGACGTACAGGTGCCCGGCGTCGCCGTACATGACCGCGTTGCGCGCCGTGCGGCCGCGGTAGGAGTGCGAGCCGGGGTCCAGCTCCCCGCCGTAGGCCTCCACCTCGGTGATCCGGACGATCACCTCACCGTGGCCATCTGCGGCCGACAGGCGCGCGCCCAGCAACCGCGGAGCCACGACCGCCGGGCCGCCGCGCAGCAGCTCGCGGTCAGAGGCCGAGGCCACCGGCACCGTCGAGGACGACCCGCTCGTTCGACCAGGCGCGCAACACCGCGATCCGCTCCGCGATCTCGCCGAGCTGGTTCTCCACCTGGATCAACGCCGTCCCGCCGCGCTGATCGCGGCCGGCGATCGCGCCGTCGACCGTGAGCACCTGCCGGACCTCGGGAGCAAGCAGTGGCGACACCGCCGCAAGCTCCTCGTCGGAGAGTCCATCGAGTCCCACTCCCCTGGCCTCCGCTGCGGCAACGAAGGCGCCGGCGACCTCGTGCGCCACTCGGAACGGCGTGCCCTGGCGGACGAGCCACTCGGCGACGTCGGTCGCGAGTGAATAGCCCGCGGGAGCCAGCTCCGCCATCCGGTCCCGGTCGAACGTCAGGGTCGCCACCATCCCGGCCAGCGCGGGAACGACGACGAGGAGGGTGTCGACGGAGTCGAACAGCGGCTCCTTGTCCTCCTGCAGGTCGCGGTTATAGGCCAGCGGGAGTCCTTTGAGCATCGTCAGCAGGCTGACGAGGTTGCCGACGAGGCGACCGGACTTGCCGCGTGCGAGCTCGGCGATGTCGGGGTTCTTCTTCTGCGGCATGATCGACGACCCGGTCGACCAGGAGTCGTGCAGGCGGACGAACGAGAACTCGTGCGTCGCCCAGATCACCAGCTCCTCGCTCAACCGGGACACGTCGATCCCGCTGATCGCGAACACCCAGGCGGCCTCGGCGGCGAGATCCCGAGACGCGGTGCCGTCGAGAGAGTTGGCCACCGAGCGGTCGAAGCCGAGATCAGCCGCCACCGCACCCGGGTCGAGTCCCAACGTCGTCCCCGCCAGCGCGGCCGAGCCGTACGGCGACTCGGCCAGCCGACGGTCGAGGTCGACGGCACGGTCGACGTCACGGAGCAGGGCCCAGACGTGGGCGAGCAGGTGGTGCCCGAGCAGGACGGGCTGGGCGTGCTGCATGTGCGTGCGGCCAGGCATCGGAGCGTCCCGGTGCGCGCTCGCCTGATCGGTCAGGGCCTGCGCGAGGTCGAGCAGGACACCGGCCACCGCGCGGACCTGGTCCCGCAGGAACATCCGCACGAGCGTGGCGATCTGGTCGTTGCGGGACCGGCCGGCGCGCAGCTTCCCGCCCAGCACCGGGCCGAGCCGCTCCAGCAGGCCGCGCTCCAGGCTCGCGTGCACGTCCTCGTCGTCCGGCGCCGGCCGGTAGCTACCCGACGCGACGTCGGCGGCCAGCTGACGAAGCCCGGCCACCATCGCGTCGAGGTCACCGGAGTCGAGCAGCCCGGCGCGATGCAGCGCGCGGGCATGCGCGATCGACCCGGCGACGTCGTACGGCGCCAGCCGCCAGT
This sequence comes from Actinopolymorphaceae bacterium, assembly GCA_036786375.1. Classification (GTDB taxonomy): domain Bacteria; phylum Actinomycetota; class Actinomycetes; order Propionibacteriales; family DAIQRJ01; genus DAIQRJ01. The sequence goes on along the minus strand of DAIQRJ010000006.1, from coordinate 142,276 downwards.
CGAACTGGGTCGAGCGGGACAGCTCGACGAGCGCCGGCGAGGGTCCGGAGGCGAAGCGTCCGCCCCACAGCCGGTTCTCCGATGCGGACCCGACCGGCTCTGTCACCGGCGCTCAGCCCCGCCGGTCGCGGGCGGCCGCGACCTTGCTCGGCAGTCCCCACAGCTCGATGAAGCCCTTGGCCAGGGTCTGGTCGAACGCGTCGCCCTCGTCGTAGGTGGCGAGGCTGAACTCGTAGAGGCTCTCCTCGCTCCGGCGTCCGGTGACCGTCGCCTTGCCCGCGTGCAGGGTCATCCGGATGTCGCCGGACACATGCTGCTGCACGTCCGCGATGAACGCGTCCAGCGCCTTGCGCAGCGGGGAGTACCAGAGGCCGTCGTAGACGAGTTCGCCCCAGCGCTGGTCGATGGAGCGCTTGAACCGGGCCAGGTCGCGTTCGACGGTGACGTTCTCGAGTTCCATGTGCGCGGTGATCAGCGCGATCGCGCCCGGTGCCTCGTACACCTCGCGGCTCTTGATCCCGACGAGCCGGTCCTCGACCATGTCGAGGCGTCCGACCCCGGTGGCGCCGGCTCGGGTGTTGAGCTGCTCGATCGCCTGCAGCGTGGTCACGGGTACTCCGTCGATCGCGACCGGCGCGCCCTCGTCGAAGGTCAGGAGGACCTCGTCGGGCTCGTGCGGATCGGCCGGGTTCTTCGTGTAGGCGTAGACGTCCTCGATCGGGCCGTTCCAGATGTCTTCGAGGAAACCGGTCTCGACGGCGCGACCCCACATGTTCTGGTCGATCGAGTACGGCGACTTCTTGTTGACGTTGATCGGCAGGTTGCGGTCCTCGGCCCAGACGATGGCCTTCTCCCGTGTCCACGCATAGTCCCGGACGGGCGCGATCGTGCGCAGGTGCGGCGCGAGCGCGGCGGTGCCGGCCTCGAAGCGGACCTGGTCGTTGCCCTTGCCGGTGCAGCCGTGGCTGACGATCGTCGCGCCGTGCTGCGCCGCGGCGGCGACGAGATGCTTGACGATCAGCGGTCGCGACAGCGCCGAGACGAGCGGATACCGGTCCATGTAAAGAGCGTTCGCCTTGAGCGCAGGCAGGCAGTAGTCGTCGGCGAACTCGGTCCGGGCGTCGACGACGACGGCCTCGACCGCGCCGCAGTCGATCGCACGCTGGCGGATGACCTCGAGGTCCTCGCCGCCCTGGCCGACGTCGATGGCGACCGCGACGACGTCGGCGCCGGTCTCCTCGGACAGCCAACCGATGGCCACGGAGGTGTCGAGCCCACCGGAGTAGGCGAGCACGATGCGGTCGTTCACAGGGTCTCCTCTTGATCAAGACAAATCAGGGTCTGGGGATTCAAGCTCTGGCGGGGACGGATCGGCCGGCGTGAGCCGGTCACAGCGGGTGCGATTCGGCCGGCTGGCGGCGGGTGTAGTCGAGGAAGCGCCGAGCGACGTCGGCGGCGCCGGCCGGGTCGCGGGCCACGACGAGGACGGTGTCGTCCCCGGCGATCGTCCCCATCACCGGCGCGAGCGCGGCGTAGTCGATCGCCGACGCGAGGTACTGCGCGGCACCCGGCGGAGTCCGCAGGATCGCCAGGTTCGCGCTGCCCTCGGCCGACACGAGGATCTCCTGGCACAGCCGCGCGAGCCGGGCCTCGAAGACCGCGGACTCGCCGGCGACCGGGCTGCGGTCGCCACCGGCGCCAGGCACCGCGTAGACGAGGGAGCCGTCGCCACGGCGTACCTTGACCGCGCCGAGTTCGACGAGGTCCCGCGAAAGTGTGGCCTGGTTGACGACCACACCGTTCTCGGCGAGGAGTGTCGCCAGCTCGGTCTGGGCGTGCACATCGCTGTGCGCGAGGATCTCGGCGATCTGCTGGTGCCGGGCCCGCTTGGTGGCCGGGACGTTGCCGTGCGCGAGCGCGCTCATGCGCCGGCCGAATGCCTGAGAACGGCTGAACGGCCCAGAACGGCTGAACGGTCCAGAACGAACGCCAGCAGGGCTTTCTGGGCGTGCAAGCGGTTCTCCGCCTCCTGCCAGACCGCGCTGTGCGGGCCGTCGATGACCTCAGCGCTGATCTCCTTGCCCCGGTACGCGGGCAGGCAGTGCAGGACGATGGCCTCCGGTTTCGCGTGTGCCAGCAGCGAATCGTCGACCTGGTAGGGCAGGAAGAGGGTCGCGCGCTCGGCGGCCTCGGCCTCCTGCCCCATCGACACCCAGGTGTCGGTGGCCACGACGTCAGCCCCGGCGACGGCGAGGGCCGCGGATGTCAGGCAGGCGACCGATCCACCCGTCGCAGCGGCGATGCGGGCGGCGTCGGCGACGATGACCGGGTCGGGCTGGTAGTCGGCGGGTGCGCCGATCCTTACGTGCATGCCGGCGGTCGCCCCACCGAGAAGGTAGGAGTGCGCCATGTTGTTGGCGCCGTCGCCGACGTAGGCGAGGGTGCGGCCGACGAGGTCGCCGAACCGCTCGCGGGCCGTCAGCAGGTCGGCCAGGATCTGGCACGGGTGGAACATGTCGGTCAGCGCGTTGACGACCGGCACCCCGGCGTACGCCGCCATCGTCTCGATGCGGTCCTGTCCGTAGGTGCGCCAGACGACCGCCGCGACCTGGGGCCCGAGGACACGGGCGACATCCTCGATCGACTCGCGGACGCCGACCTGCGCCAGCCGCGAGTCCACGATCACCGGGAATCCGCCGAGCTCGTTGATGCCCACCGAGAACGACAGCTGGGTACGCAGGGTCGGCTTGTCGAACAGCACCGCGACGGCACGCGGACCGGCGAGCGGACGGGCGGCGAAGCGATCGGCCTTGAGCGCGATCGCGGTGTCGAGGACCTCGGTCTGCTCGGCCGGGCTGAGGTCGTCGTCACGGAGGAAGTGCCGCAGCGATGTGCTTGTCGTCATGAGCCGGTCCCCTCGAGCGCGCCGTCGAGCAGGCCCGGCAGGACGTCGAGGAACGTCTGCAGTTGCGCCTGCGTGACGATCAACGGCGGTGCGAGCCGGATGACGTCGGGCGTGGCCGCGTTGACGATGAAGCCGGCGGGCAACGCGGCGTCGACGACACGCGCAGCCACCGGCTCGTGCAGCTGGATGCCGACGAGCAGGCCGGCTTGCCGGACCTCTGCTATGGCTCGATGATCGAGTGCACGCAGCGATTCCGCGAGCCAAGCACCGGTGACGTTGGTGTGCTCGAGCAGGCCGTCACGTTCGATGACACCGATCGTCGCGAGCCCGGCCATCGCCGCGACCGGGTTACCGCCGAATGTGCTGCCGTGGTTGCCCGGCCCGAGCAGGGCACCGGCGGGCCCGATGCCGATGCAGGCGCCGATCGGGAACCCGTTGCCGAGGCCTTTGGCGACCGTGACGAGGTCGGGGGTGATGCCGGCTTCGTGATGGGCGAACCACCGTCCGGTCCGGCCCATGCCCGACTGGACTTCGTCCAGCCAGAGCAGCGATCCGTGCGCGGTGGTGATGTCGCGTGCTGCGGCCAGGTAGCCGGCCGGCGGGATGAGAACGCCCGCTTCGCCCTGTACCGGTTCGAGGATCACCGCGGCCGTCTCGTCGGTGACGGCGGCGGCCAGTGCGGCCGCGTCGCCGTACGGGACGAAGGTGACGTGACCGGGCAGCGGTTCGAAGGGCTCCCGGTAGGACGCCTTGCCGGTGAGCGCGAGCGCGCCGAGCGACCGGCCGTGGAACGCCGTGATCGTGGAGACCAGATGCGTGCGGCCGGTCCGACGGGTTGCCTTGAACGCCGCCTCGTTGGCCTCGGTGCCGGAGTTCGTGAAGAACACCCGGCCGCCGTCTGCCGAGCCGGTGAGGAGCTCGTTGAGCTTGATCGCCAACGCCACCTGGGGTTTGGAGGCGAAGAAGTTGCTGATGTGCCCGAGCGTGCCGAGTTGCGCGGTGATGGCCGTGTTCACGAACGGGTGCGCATGCCCGAGGGCGTTGACCGCCAGGCCTGCCAGGAGATCGGTGTAGCGAAACCCGTCGACGTCCCACAGGTAGCAGCCCTCACCACGCGCGAGAACGCGTTGCGGGGTGCCGAAGGTCTTCATCATCACGGTCTCGTACGCGTCGGTGACCGCGGCGCCGTTCGAGCTCGCGTCGATCGTGGTCAGGGTGCTCATGCGGTCGCCTTTGCCGTTGCGGAGTCGACGACCTGGGTGCCGACACCGGCGTCGGTCAGGATCTCGAGCAGCAGGGCGTGCGGCAGCCGGCCGTCGATGACCGAGGCCCGCGACACCCCGGTCCGCACGGCGCGGAGGCATGCCTCCATCTTGGGGATCATCCCGGACGACAGCGACGGCAGGAGTTCGGTGAGCTCGTCCGCGTCGATCTCGGTGATGAGGTCTTCGGTGGAGGGCCAGTTGCGGTACAGGCCGGGGACGTCGGTCAGCACCACGAGCTTGGTGGCGCCGAGTGCGGATGCCAGCGCGGCGGCGGCGGTGTCGGCGTTCACGTTGTGCACCTGGCCGCCCTCGTCGGGTGCGACGGTGGCGATGACGGGGATGCGGCCGGCGTCGATCAGGTCGACGACGGCTTCGGGCCGGACCTCGACGACGTCGCCGACGAGGCCGATGTCGACCGCGAGCCCGTCCACCAGAGCGTCACGACGTTGCGCCACGAACAGGCCGGCGTCCTCGCCGGACAGCCCGACCGCATACGGGCCGTGCATGTTGAGAAGTCCGACGAGCTCCCGGCCGACCTGGCCGACGAGCACCATCCGGACGACCTCCATCGCCTCCGGGGAGGTGACCCGGAAGCCGCCGAGGAACTCCGAGGCGATGCCCAGACGGCTCAGCATGGAGGAGATCTGCGGTCCGCCGCCGTGCACGACGACCGGCCGGATCCCGCAGAGGCGGAGGAAGACGATGTCGTCGGCGAAGGCCTTCTTCAGCTCGTCGTCGATCATCGCATTGCCGCCGTACTTCACGACGATCGTCGTGCCGTGGAAGCGTTCGAGCCAGGGCAGCGCCTCGACCAGCGTGGCCGCACGGGCCAGCGCGTCCTCGGTCGACTCGACCTGCTTGGGCAGCGCTCTCGTCATATCTGACGTATCGCTCACGTCGAGTACTCCGCGTTCTCTTTGACGTAGTCGTAGGTCAGGTCGTTCGTCCAGATCGTCGCCTGCGCGGAGCCGGAGTTGAGCCCGACGAGAACGGTGACGTCACGACCGGACAGGTCGACGGTGCCCCGCGGCGCGTCCGGGACCGAGCCGGTGCACACCTGCACCCCGTTGATGGCGACGTCGAGACTCATCGGGTCGAAAGCGGCCGTCGTGGTGCCGACCGCGGCGATGATCCTGCCCCAGTTGGGATCCTGGCCGAAGAACGCGCACTTGACCAGGCTGTTTCGGGCGATCGCGCGGCCGACGAGCAGGGCATCGTCCAAGCTGGCCGCGCCCTCGACAGTGATGGCGATGTCGTGCGCCGCACCTTCGGCGTCACGCAGCAATTGCGCACCGAGATCGGCCAGCACCGTCGTCAGCGTCGTCGTCAGCGTGCTGACATCAGGACTCGACCCGCCGGCCCCGCTGGCCATCAGGACGACGGTGTCGTTGGTGGACATGCAGCCGTCGGAATCGAGCCGGTCGAGGGTGCCTGAGCAGGCGGCGGTCAGCGCCGCCTTCGCAACGGCCGCGTCGACCTGGGCGTCGGTGGTGAGCACGACCAGCATCGTGGCGAGCGCCGGCGCGAGCATGCCCGCGCCTTTCGCCATCCCGCCGACCGTGAACGAGCGTCCGTCCGCGTCGGAGCCAGCCGTTACCGACTGCTTCGCGACCGTGTCGGTCGTCATGATCGCGTGGGCCGCATCGTTGCCGCCGGTCGCGCTCAGCGCGGCGGTCGCGACGTCGATCCCGGTCGTGAGCAGCTTCATGTCGAGCTGCTCGCCGATGAGGCCGGTCGAGCACACGACGACGTCGCCGGCACCGATGCCGAGCGCGCCCGCCACGTGCTCGGCGGTGCCGTGGGTGACGGCGAACCCGGCGGGGCCGGTGAAGCAGTTCGCCCCACCTGAGTTGAGGATCACCGCGCGGGCGGTCCCGTCGGCGACAGCCTGCTCGCTCCACAGCACCGGGTTCGCCTTGCACCGGTTGCCGGTGAAGACGGCGGCGACGTCGAACCGCGGGCCGGTGTTGACGACGAGGGCGAGGTCGGGCTTGCCGCTCGGCTTGAGCCCCGCGGTGACACCGCTCGCGGTGAAGCCGGTGGGTGCGGTGACGCCGGAGTTCACGGTGCGATCCCGGTGAGCGGGAGACCGAGCGTCTCGGCAAATCCGAGGGCGATGTTCATCGACTGGACGGCGCCCCCGGCGGTGCCCTTGGTCAGGTTGTCGATCGCGCCGACCGCGACCAGGACGCCGGCGTCGGCATCCAGGACGACGCCGAGATCCATCCGGTTCGAGCCGAGGACGTGCTTGGTCGCGGGCCAGCGCCCGGCCGGCAGAAGGTGGACGAACGGTTCGTCGGCGTATGCCTTTTCGTAGGCCGTGCGCACGTCGTCGGCGTCGACGCCCGCTTTGACCGGCGCCGTCGCGGTCGCGAGGATCCCCCGCGCCATCGGCGCCAGGACCGGAGTGAACGAGACGACCACGGTGTCGTCGCCGGCGGCGGCCTGCAGCGACTGCACGATCTCCGGCGTGTGCCGGTGCACGCCACCGACGGAGTAGGCGGACGCGGAGCCCATCACCTCGGCACCGAGAAGGTTCGTCTTCGCCGAACGTCCCGCGCCCGACGTGCCGCTGACGGCGACGACGGTGATGTGGTCGGTGTGGATGAGCCCGGCGGCGACGGCGGGGAGCAGCGCGAGTGAGCTGACGGTCGGATAGCAACCGGGCACTGCGATCCGGTCGGTCCCGGCCAGCCGGACCCTCGCACCTGGGAGTTCGGGGAGCCCGTAGACCCAGGTGCCGGCGTGCGGGCTCTTGTAGAAACGCTCCCAGGCCACAGGATCCTCGAGTCGGAAGTCGGCGCCGCAGTCGACGATCAACCGAGCGTCCGGCAGCTGCGCGGCGACGGCCGCGGACGCGCCGTGCGGCAGCGCGAGGAACACGACGTCGTGACCGGCCAGTACCTCCGGCGTCGTCTCCTGCACCACACGGTCGGCGAGCTGCACGAGCTGGGGCTGGTGCTCCCCCAGCAACGAACCCGCACTCTGACCGGCCGTGACGGCACCGATCTCGACTTCGGGATGGGCGAGCAGCAGGCGTAGTAGTTCTCCGCCTGCATACCCGGTGGCTCCGGTGACCGCGACTTTCACACTCATACGCATGATTATGCAGAGTTGAACATCTTCATGCAAGCCAGTTTCCGGCGCCTCAGCCGCGTTGGACGGCACCCACCCGTTCGGCGGCAGTGGCCACCGCGGCCGAGCGGGCCGAGGAGGCCTCCTCCGCGGTCAGCGTCCGGTCCGGCGCACGGAACGTCAGCCGGTATGCGAGCGATTTCGTCCCGGCCGGAAGCTGGTCACCGCTGTAGACGTCGAAGAGGTCGAGCGACTCGAGCAGGGGACCGGCGCCGGTCGTGAGCGCGGCGGTCACGTCGGCTGACGGCGTGGATGAGGCCACCACCAACGCAACGTCCTGGAACGCGGCCGGGTAGGTCGAGATCGGCACCGCCGGCACGACCGGCTTCGCGACAGAGACCAGCACATCGAGGTCGATCTCCGCCGCACACGAGCGCGCCGGCAGGCCCGAGTTCGTGACAACCCGCGGGTGCAACTCCCCGGCGTGCCCCACGAGCGTGCCGTCGGCGAGGGTCAGCCGGGCACACCGGCCCGGATGCCACGGCAGGTGGTCGCTGTCAGCCGTCACCACCAGCGCGACGTGCAGCCGATCGGCGACCTCCCGGACGGCCTCGACCGCGTCGGTCCAGTCGCCGGGCCGGCCGCCGCCCCACCAACCCGACGGCACACGGTCGCCCGAGAGGGCGACGGCGAGCCGCAGCGGTTGCAGGGGCAGCGCCGCGATCAGCTCGTCGATCTGCTCGTCGGTCGCCCGGCGGCCGATTTGGAACACCGGGGCCTCGACGGGACCGGACTTGCGCGGCCGGGTGACCGAGCCGATCTCGAACAGCCCGACATGGCGGGAGTTGCGGCCGACGTTGCGGACGAGCACCGGCAGCAGGCTCTCCAGCAGGCTGGTTCGCAGGAGCGGCTGCTCGTCCGACATCGGGTTCGTCAGCGACAGCGCGATCCGTCGTGGGTCGTCGGCGGGCAGACCCCAAGCATCGAAGACGTCGGCTCCGATGAACGGTGAGCTGAGCACCTCGACGTAGCCCTGCTCGGCCAGCGCGCGGCCGACCGAGGACCGGGCCCGCTGGCTCCGCGTCAGTCCACTGCCCGCGGGTGCCGACGGCAGCACGGACGGGATCGAGGCATACCCGTTGACGCGGGCGACCTCCTCGATCAGGTCGACCGGCCGGGTGAGATCGGGACGCCAGCTCGGGACCGCCACGGCGATCGTGCCGGCGCCGAGTTCAGCGATCGAGCAGCCGATCCCGACCAGGACGTCGACGACCTGCGCGCGGGTGTAGTCGACGCCGACAAGGGCACCGACCCTGGCGGTCTCGAGCTCGATGACCGCGGCGTCGGCCCCGCCGAGCCGTTCGTCGGTCCAGTCGGGATCGGGTACTCCGCCGCCATAGCGCACGAGGAGGTCGACCGCGAGCTGGGCGGCGGCCGTCGGGAGCAGCGGGTCGACACCACGCTCGAACCGTCGGCCGGCTTCGGTGACGAGCTTGTGCCGGCGCGCCGAACGTCCGACCGAGACCGCCGCGAAGTGCGCCGCCTCGATCAGGATGTCGGTCGTGGTGGTCGTCACCTCGGTGTCGGCGCCACCCATCAGGCCCGCGATCGCGAGGACACGCGACGCCGAGTCGGCATCCTCGTCGGTGATCAGCAGGTCCTCGATGAACAGGCTGCGGGTCACGCCGTCGAGGGTGGTGAGCTTCTCCCCCGCCTTCGCGCGGCGGACGACGATCGGGCCTGCCAGCGCGGCGGCGTCGAACGCGTGCAGCGGCTGCCCGGTCGAGAGCATCACATAGTTGGTCACATCGACGGCCAGCGAGATCGGCCGCATGCCGGCCTGCTGGAGCCGGTGCCGCAGCCAGTACGGGGCGGGCCTGGACGTGTCGATGCCGCGCACGATCCGGGCGACGTACCGGTCGCAGCCGACGACGTCGCGGACCGGCGCGACATCCTCGAGCCGTACCGGCCAGCCGGTGCCGGTAGCCGCGGCGACATCGACGGCCGCCGGGTCACGGAACGCCGATCCGCTCGCCAGGGCGTACTCACGGGCGATCCCGCGGACGGAGAAGCAGTAGCCGCGATCGGGGGTCACGTTGACGTCGAGGACCTCGTCGTCCAACCCCAGCAGGGTGATCGCGTCGTCGCCGGGTTCGCCGTGCAGGCCGAGCCGGTCGAGCACGATGATGCCGGTGTGGTCGTCGCCGAGCCCCAGTTCCTTCTGCGAGCAGATCATCCCGTCGGAGACGTGCCCGTAGGTTTCGCGCGCGGCGATGGCGAAGCCGCCGGGCAGCACCGCGCCGGGCAGGGCGACGACGACGAGGTCACCCGACCCGAAGTTGTGGGCGCCGCAGACGATCCCGCGGACGGACCCGTCGCTCCCGTCGGGACCGACCTGCACCTGGCACCAGATGATCGTCTTGCCGTTGGTCTGCGGTTCGGGCTCGGCGGAGAGAACACGTCCCACGACGAGCGGGCCGACGACGTCGGCGAGCTCCCAGCCCTCCTCCTCGAGGCCGACCCCGACGAGGGTCGCCGCAACGGCGAGGACGTCGTCAGATGCCGGGACGTCGGCATGCTGACGAAGCCAGCTAAGCGATACGCGCATCAGCCCTCCATTCCGTAGTGGCGGCTGAACCGCACATCGCCCTCGACCATGTCGCGCATGTCATCGACGCCGTTGCGGAACATCAGCGTCCGTTCGATGCCCATCCCGAACGCGAAGCCGGTATAGATGTCGGGGTCGATTCCGCATGCCAGCAAGACATTCGGGTCGACCATGCCGCAGCCGCCCCACTCGATCCAGCCGGTGCCGTGGCAGGCGCGGCAGACCGGATCGGCACCGTCGCAGACGAAGCAGCGAAGGTCCATCTCGGCGCTGGGCTCGGTGAACGGGAAGAACGCCGGCCGTAGCCGGGTACGGGTGTCGGCGCCGAACATCACCGCGGCCATGTGGTCGAGCGTGCCCTTGAGGTGGGCCATCGTGAGGCCGCGGTCGACGGCCAGTCCTTCGAGTTGGTGGAACACCGGCGTGTGCGTCGCATCGAGCTCGTCGGTGCGGAAGACCTTGCCCGGGCTGACGATGTAGGCAGGGGCACCGCGTTCGAGCAACGTCCGCGCCTGTACCGGCGACGTCTGGGTGCGCAGCACGACACCGCTGCCCTCGACGAAGAACGTGTCCTGCATCTGGCGGGCCGGGTGGTCGGGATCGAAGTTGAGCGCGTCGAAGTTGAACCACTCGGCCTCGACCTCGGGACCCTCGGCCACTTCCCAGCCCATCGCGACGAACAGGTCGCACATCTGCTCGGACAGCGTGGTCAGCGGATGCCGCGCGCCGAGCGGCGCGCGGTTGGTGGGGAGCGTGACATCGACGGTCTCGGCGAGCAGGACCCGCTCGTCGCGTTCGGTCTCAAGCTGCTGCTGGCGTGACTCGAGAGCGGCTCGGACGCGGCCACGGGCCTGACCGATCAGCTTGCCTGCTTCGGCTTTCTCGCTCGCGGGGAGTCGCCCGATCTCGCGGTTGGCGAGTGCGAGCGCGCTCCGGTCACCGGCGTGGTCGAGCCGCGCGAGCTTCAGGGCATCGAGGTCGGCGGCAGCGTCGAAGGCCTGCAGCGCGGCCGTGACGGCGGCGTCGACGGCCTCGGCCGAGACCGCACTGTGGTCGCCTGCTCGGGTGCGTGCAGCGCCGTTCTGGGTGTTCGGTCCTGGCATGGGAGTTCAGATCCTCGCGGCTGATGACGACATGGCTGGCAGGGCCGGCGGGCGCGGCCTGTCCTGGACGGACGGGGCCCGCTGGAGGCTCGGCAGCGGCGGGGTGCTGGCGTCAGGCAGCGCCGCTGGAACGACCAGCGGGCCAGCTAAATCGCATGACGTAAGCGAGCACCCCGGCATTCTGCCACAGCGTGCATGCCGGCGGCCCGGGGTTACCGATCTGGAGTTACCGAGCCGCCCGGCGCTGGGCCGATGCCGTCGCGTACAGGCACACGGCGGCCGCGGTCCCGAGGTTGAGGGATTCGGCGCGCCCGTGGATGGGCACCGACACGACGTGATCGGCGAGGTCCCGGATCTCGCGCGGCAACCCCCACGCCTCGTTCCCGAACAGCCATGCGATCGGGCCGGTGAGCAGCCCGTCGTCGCCCGCACGGTCGAGGTCGATCGCGCCCGGTACCCCGCCGTCGGCGGCGAGCACGGTGAGACCGGCTCGTTTGAGCGCGGCGATCGTGTCCGGCAACTCGACGTCGACGGTGATCGGCAGGTGGAACACGCTTCCGGCGCTGGAGCGGACGGCCTTCGGGTTGTACACGTCGACCGACCCGCTCGAGAGGATCACGCCGTCGGCTCCGGCGGCGTCCGCGCAGCGGATCACCGTGCCGGCGTTGCCCGGGTCGCGGACGTGCGCGAGCAACGCGATCAGGCGGGGCCGCCCGCCGACGACGGACTGGAACTGGTGCTCGAGCGGGACGTCGAGGAAATCGCAGACCGCGACCACACCCTGCGGCGTGACGGTCTGTGCGATCTCGCCGAGGACCCTCTCCTCGACCCGGTACACGGTGACCCCGGCCGGCACGTCCTCGAACCCGGGGTTGCGCTGCGCCGCTTCGGCGGTGAGGAACACGTCGCGCACGGCCGAGACTCCGGCACGCGCGTTGACGAGCGCCTCGCGGACGGCCTGCGGCCCTTCCGCGAGGAACCGTCGGTCACGCTCCCTGAACGCACGTTTGGCGAGCCGGCGAGCCGCCGACACGCGCGAGGGACGCGGTGCGGAGATCTCGGGGCTCGCCATCGGTGTGCGGAGACGCCGGCCGGCCAGCGACCGGCCGGCGTCGTGGCGATCAGGCCGCGTCGACCGTGTCCGACGCGTCGGCGGTCACCGGGAGGGCGTCGCGAGCGATCTGGACGAGTGCGGCAAATGCTGCCTGGTCGTTCACGGCGAGCTCGGCGAGGATCTTGCGGTCCACCTCGACGCCGGCTTCCTTGAGGCCCTGGATGAACCGGTTGTAGGTCAGCCCGTGCAGACGCGAAGCCGCGTTGATACGGGTGATCCACAGGCGTCGGAAGTCACCCTTCCGGGCGCGCCGGTCGCGGTAGGCGTAGACGAGGGAGTGGGTGACCTGCTCCTTGGCCTTGCGGTACAGCCTGGATCGCTGCCCCCGGTAACCGGAGGCGCGCTCCAGGGTGGTGCGCCGTTTCTTCTGGGCGTTTACAGCCCTTTTAACGCGTGCCATCGCGGTGATTCCTTACTGTGAGGTCGAGCTGGCGTGAGGTCGTGCCCGATGCGCGTGCTGTCCGTCGCACCCGGGTGGAGCTGGAGTGGGTACTAGCGGCCGAGCAGCTTGCGCACCCGGGGGACGTCGACTTTCGCGACGTCGGTGGACCCGTACAGCCGACGCGTCCGCGACGACGTCTTGTACTCGAGCAGGTGCTGGCGATGGGCCTGGCGACGGACGATCTTGCCCGTTCCGGTGACCCGGAAACGCTTGGCCGCACCGCTGTGCTTCTTCATCTTCGGCATGGTCTTCTCCTCATGGTCTGCGCCCGCCTGTGTCGGGTCGGCGCGCAGGTGTCGGCGGCGGTCGCACACTGTCGTGCGCCACCGCCGGGTGGTCGATCGTCTTCAGTTCTCGGTCAGACCTTTGCTGGGTCGATCTCGTACACCACTTCGTCGTGCTGCGCCGGTGCGAGGCGATGTTCGGGCTCGACCGCGGTCACGGGTTCGACCGCGTCCGTCGAGTCGACATCCACGGCGTCGTCGTCGCCCACAGCGTCGGTCCCGTCGGACTTGCGGGCCGCACGCTCGGCGCGGACCGCGGTCTTCTTCTTGTTCGGGCCGAGAACCATGATCATGTCGCGGCCGTCCTGGCGCGGCGCCGACTCGACGTGGCCCAGGTCGACCACGTCCTCTGCCAGCTGCTGGAGCAATTTGAACCCCAGCTGCGGACGCGACTGCTCGCGACCACGACGGAACATGACGGTCACCTTGACCTTGTCGCCGTCTGCGAGGAACCGGACGACGTGACCCTTTTTGGTCGAGTAGTCGTGCGGGTCGATCCGCGGACGGAGCTTGATCTCCTTGATGACCGTGTTGACCTGGTTCTTACGAGCTTCGCGTGCCTTCTGGGCCGTCTCGTACTTGAACTTCCCGAAGTCCATCAACTTGCAGACGGGCGGACGGGCAGTAGGGGCGACCTCGACCAGATCGAGATCGGACTCCGACGCGAGCCGGAGAGCATCCTCGATACGGACGATGCCGACCTGTTCGCCGTTGGGGCCGACGAGACGGACTTCAGGAACGCGGATGCGCTCGTTGATTCGCAGATCGGTGCTGATGTGTCCTCCTGTGGTGAAACCGATGAACCTGCTCAGGTGAAGAGCTGCCGAAACGACAACAGCCCTCCGCCGAGGCGAAGGGCTGACTTCCCCGTATCCACCTCGAGACGAGCTGAGTGGATACGACAGCGAGGCCGACGGTTTCCGCCGATGGCGGGTCGCCTGCCTGTACTGACCCAGCGGCAAGGTGATCGACCTGATCGCTGGTACTAGCCGGTCAGAGTGCTGGTCGGTCGTGGAGCTGTGCCACATGGGTGGGAGGGTTACCTCCGCTTCGGATCGTGTCCCGTGCCGATGCCACCCGGTCGATAGACGGGAGGGCGAACGGTTCAGGCCACGACTACGCCAGGATAACAGGCGTGACGGTCCCAGACGAACCCGCGCACGTCGCGCCGGCGGGCCGGATCGTCGAGCTTGCCGACCTCGTCGAGCGTGTGCTGGCCGGCCCGGCGACGCTCGGCGGGAGCCGGCTCGTGTGCATCGACGGGCCCTCCGGCGCCGGCAAGACCACGCTGGCACGCCGCTTCCGCCACGTCGCCCGCCGTGCATCGTCGATCCCGGTGACGGCTGTGCACATGGACGATCTCTACGACGGGTGGACCGGCCTGGCGGACGCGGCCGCGAGCAAGGTGCCCGAGTGGTTGCTCACGCCGTTGTCGCAGGACCGGACCGGGCGCTACCGACGCTATGACTGGCCGAGCGGCGCGTATGCCGAATGGCATGCGGTCGCACCGGGCGGGCTCGTCGTCCTCGAGGGCTGTGGCAGCGCGGCGCGGCCGGCGGACCGGTTCGCGACGCTGCGGCTGTGGGTCGACGCCGCTGCCGAGGTTCGGCTGCGCCGCAGCGTCGAACGATCGGGCGTAGCGGTGCTGCCCTTCCTGCGGGACTGGAGGCTCGCCGAAGAGGCGCACTTCGCCGCCGACCGCACCCGTGAACGTGCCGACGTCCTCGTGCTGGGCGATCCGGCGGCCTCCTACGATCCGAGGACTCAGCTCGTTGTGGCGGGCTGACGCGCTCGGCTCCGGCAGCTCAGATCCGGCAGGCGTGGATGTCGGTGAGCAGGATCGCGCGGGCGCCGCAGTCCCACAGCTCGTCCATCAACTGCTGCGAGTCCGCCCGCGGCACCATGGCCCGCACCGCGAACCAGCCCTCGCGGGCGAGCGGCGACACGGTCGGCGACTCGAGGCCGGGCGTCAGCCGGCTGGCCTCGGCGACCGCGTCGGCAGGCACGTCGTAGTCGACCATCACGTAGTTGTGGGCGACCAGCACGCCTCGCAAACGGCGCAGCATGAGGTCGAGCGCGTCGGTGGTGGCGATGCCCTTGCGTCCGATCAGGACGGCATGGGAGTCCAGGATGACCGGACCGAAGACCTCGAGGCCGTTCTGCCGGAGCGCGCTCCCGGTCTCGACGACGTCGGCGATCACATCGGCCACCCCGAGGCGGATGGCGGATTCGACCGCGCCGTCGAGCCGGACGAGATGAGCCGTCAGGCCGTGCCGGGACAGGAACGCAGTGAGGACGTGCGGGTACGACGTCGCGATCCGGGCACCCTGCAGATCGTTCAGCGTTCGCGGTGCGCTGTTGCCGGCCGCGGCGAAGCGGAATGTCGATCGGGCGAAGTCGAGGTCGAGGATCGCGTCGGCGTTGGCACCCGAGTCGAGGAGGAGGTCCTGGCCGGTGACACCTGCGTCGAGGGTGCCCTCGCCGACGTACACGGCGATGTCGCGGGGACGCAGGTAGTAGAACTCGACCCCGGCGGCGGGATCGACGAACACGAGCTCCTTGCCGTCGCGCCGTTGCCGGTAACCGGCTTCGGTGAATATCGCGACGGCAGCTTCAGACAGTGATCCCTTGTTCGGGACGGCAACGCGCAGCATGGGAATCCAGCCTCCGGGCGGGACGGTCGAGCGGATCGGAGCGGGCCGGGGTGGGCGCCTGTGGTGTCACGGACCTGCCCTCACAGATGCGCGTAGACGTCGTCGAGCGACAGCCCGAGCGCCAGCATCATCACCTGGACGTGGTAGATCAGCTGGCTGATCTCCTCGGCCGCACGCTCGGTGCCCTCGTGCTCGGCGGCCATCCACACCTCGGCTGCCTCTTCGACCAGCTTCTTGCCGATCTCGTGGACGCCGGCGTCGAGCTCGAGCACCGTCCGCGAGCCGGCCGGGCGGGCGTCCGCCCGCTCGGCCAGCAACGCGAACAGCTGCTCGAAACTCAGCGCGGAAGGTGTGTCCATGGCAGCGGACACCCTACGGCGCGTTCACGTGCTCAGGCGACGCCGACCGGGTTCTGGGCCTCCGCGTCCTGGGCCGCCTTCGCGTTCCGGTTGGTACGCGACCACGACACCAGACCCCAGACGCACAGGGCGCCGTAGACGATGTAGCCGGCCGCCGACGGGTAGAGGTGCGCCCTGAGCAGCAGCGGCACGCCGACGAGGTCGACGAGGATCCAGATCAGCCAGAACTCCACCCAGCCACGGGCCATGCCGTAGGTGGCAAGGATGCTGCCGGTGAGGATCCAGGCGTCGGCCGGCGGGTTGAACGAGTTCAGGTGACTCAGGATCCAGGTGAACAGCGCCGTGAGCACGATGGCCGCGACGACCAGCATCAGCCGGTCGCGGTTCGCCGCCCACTTGGGCATGATCGCGCCGCCGTCGCTGGCTTCGTGCTCCTCGGCCTTGCGCGACCAGCGCCACCAGCCGTAGACCGAGACGATCAGGAAGAACACCTGGCGTCCGGCCTGGCCCCAGAGGTCGTGCTCGCCGGGAGTATGAAACACACCGCCGACGAACACCGTGAAGAGCAGGACGTTGCCGACGATGCCGACCGGCCATGCCCAGGTCTTCCGGCGGAGGCCGAGGAAGGCGCTGGCGAGGCCGAACAGGTTGCCGATGATCTCGCGCCACAGGATGGGGTGGCCGCTGATCACGAGCTGGGCGGTCAAGAACTTTTCGAACATGGGGATTCCGTCCCTCGAGGCTGGTACCGGCCTTGGACAGGTCGGTACGAACGATGGGTACGAAAGCCCCGGGGAATCTCGAGACGGCCGATCGGGCCAGGAGTCATCGCCTGGACGTCGTCGACCTTCACCCGGTAGCCGGCACGAGAAGCGCCCTTCATAGACGCCTGACCGTCCAGCTGCCGTGTGCGTGCTGCCTCCCATCCGGACTCTCACCGTCGGTCCAGGAGTTTCACCTGATCAACCGGCCACTGGCGATGGTCGGGTCGCGGACTGTTACCGCCGGCTCGGACTTTCACCGACCCCGGAGCACGCGTACGTCTTGTTTACGTCGCAAAGTCTGCCAGAGCGCCGGGTATTCCCGCACCGCCCGTCTCACGCTGCAACCCTCAGGCGCGGGAGCCGCCCGAGTGGACGCTCCGCTACGCGACACGCCGCGTTCGAGGTGCGGGAGCGACCACTCGAGGCCCGAAGGTCAGTGCCCGGGCTAGCGGGCGGACGCGGCCAAGTCGCGCAGAGTTGCGATATTCGCATCCGGGCTACCGCTGCCGTACACCGACGACCCGGCCACGAAGACGTCCGCGCCTGCCCGTGCGGCCAGCTCGATGGTCCCCGCCGCCACACCCCCGTCGACCTGCAGCCGCACGTCGGCGCCCGACGCCGAGATGGCCGCACGGGTCCGGGCGATCTTCGGCAGGCACACCTCCAGGAACGTCTGACCCCCGAAGCCCGGCTCGACGGTCATCACCAGCACCATGTCGAACTCGGGGAGCAGGTCGATGAACGGCTCGATCGGCGTCGCCGGACGCAGCGCCAGGCCGGCCCGGACGCCGAGCCGGCGGAGCTCGCGGGCGAGCCGCACCGGCGCGGTCGCGGCCTCGACGTGGAACGTGACCCCGGCGGCACCCGCCTCGGCGTACCAGGGCGCCCACCGGTCGGGATCCTCGATCATCAGGTGCGCATCGACCGGGATCGGGCTCACCGCGACGAGCCGTTCGAGGACCGGCAGCCCAAGTGTGAGGTTGGGGACGAAGTGGTTGTCCATCACGTCGACGTGCGCCCAGTCCGCACTCGAGATGCGGGCCAGGTCGTCGGCGAGGTTCGCGAAGTCGGCCGACAGGATGCTCGGGGAGATCTCGATCGGACGGGACTGCGGCGTGGACACGGGCGTGAGCCTACGACCGGGCCCGCGCCCGCCGTTAGGCTGTGCCGGTCATTCGCACGCTCACCAACGGAAGGATCGTCTCGGCAATGCTCCAGTGGCCCACCCGGCAGATGTCCGCCAAGAAGGCCGTGCGGGCATTCGTCAGCCGCAACGGCAGACGCCTGTTGCAGGCCTCCCCGGGCTGGGCCGAGCCGCGGCTTCGAGCGGGCGCCCGCTCGCTGCGCGACGTCGTCGCCGACCAGCGGGCCGGACGGCTCCCGCTGCTGTCGATCGTCGTCCCCTGCTACAACGTCGAGGACTACATCGCCGCGTGCCTTGACAGCCTGCTGGCGCAGACCTACCGCAACATCGAGATCATCGTCGTCGACGACGGCTCGCCCGACCGGTCCTACGAGATCGCCGCCGGGATCGCCCGGACGACCAACCGCATCAAGATCGTCCGGCAGCCCAACGGAGGCCTGTCCGCGGCCCGCAACGCCGGCATCCGCGTGGCCACCGGTGACTATCTGACATTCGTCGACTCCGACGACCTCGTCGGCAAGGCCGCCTACGCGACCGCGATGACGGCCCTGCTCAAGACCGGCTCGGACTTCGCCGTCTTCGGCTACCGCCGCTTCGACTCCACCCGCCGCTGGAACGCGGCTCCCTGGATCCGCGCAGCGCACGCCGAGACCCGCCTCGCCACCACCGTCGAGGAATTCCCGCAGGCGATGGTCAACGCGGTCGCCTGGTCGAAGGTCTACCGGCGTGACTTCTGGGACGCCGCCGGGTTGTCCTTCCCCGAGGGCGTTCTCTACGAGGACCAGCCCGTGTCCACCCGCGCTTTCGCCGCGGCGCGCACCTTCGACATGCTGGCCCAGAGCCCGTATCTGTGGCGCGAGCGCGAGGACGCGTCGTCGATCTCGCAGCAGGTCCGCGAGATCACCGACCTGCGGGCCCGGTTCGCGGCCGCGTTCGACAGCCTCGACCACCTCCGTGGCACCGGCCTCACCCACGCCTACACCGAACGCGCCCGCCAGCTCGTCGCGAACAGTTTCAGCCAGTCCCTGTCCCATCTCGGGCTGGCGAGCGACGAGTTCTGGGACGAGTTCACCGAGGGCCTGCACGAGCTGTTCCGGCATGCGCCCGAGGGGATCTTCGACGAGCTGGCACCGCAGCACCGGGTGATGTACGCGTTGGTGATGGGCGGGTTCCGCGAGCAGGCCGTGTCGTTCCTCGAGCAGGGCGGCGGCAACGTCAAGAACTTCCCCAGCGAGGTCGTGAACGGGCGCGTCCGCGCGATGCTCCCCTACTACCAGGATCCCGACGTCGGCCTGGCGCCGGAAGAGTTCGAGTTCCCCGAGCTCCGGCTCGAGCTGCAGACCGCGGTCCGCCGGCTGTGGTGGTCCTCGGAGACGACGCTCGAGCTGACCGGCTGGGCCTACATCGACAACATCGACCTCGCCGGCAACCCGACGAGCATCGACCTGCAGCTGGTTCACGACCGCACCGGCGCCACCCTGACGGTGCCGACCCGTGCCATGACAGACCCGAACGTCAGCCGGATCTCGAAGCACAAGTGGTGTGACTACGAGCCGTCGGCGTTCGCGGCGACGATCGACACGACGGACACGGCATTCACCGCCGGCGACAGAGCCGACGGCGTCCTGTGCGACAGCGACCGCGCCGACACCGATGCCCATCTCGGCGAGGACGGCACCCGCGAGACCGGTGCCGCCGACGTGGCCGGCCTCGGAAGGTGGCACGTGCTGGCCCGTGTCCGTACCGCAGGGATCGAGCGCACCGCGCCGATGAAGACGCTCAACGTCTGGGGTTCGGCCGGCCTTCTCCAGGGTCGGGGGCAGCCCGGCGAGGTCCGGACGAGCTGCGAGAAATCGCCGGCCGGCGCTCTGCAGATCCGCCGTCGGGTGCCCGGCCTGTGGCTCACCGACGTCGCGTTCGACCGAACGCGCGTCCGGCTCCGGATGGCCGCCGCCGACGATCGGGTCGTCCGCTTCGTGGTCATCAGCGATCGTGCGCACTACATGCGGCACCGCGTCGGCGTCGACCGCATCGACGGTGGCTGGGAGGCCACCGTCCGGCTCCCTCGGCTCCGGTCGGGCTGGCGGCGATCCAGCTGGGAGGTCCGGGCCCGCTCGGCCGACGGTCGGGAGGCGCCGGTCGGCTGGGGCGTGTACGAAGGCCCGGCCCCGGCGCTCCTGCCGGCCGCGTTCGACGGCCTGTGGGCCGGGCGGACCCCCGTCGGGAACGTCAGCTTCACCCAGCAGGCCCAGCGCTTCGAGGTCGGTGCGGTGACGGTGGGCGCGGACGGCACCACCCTCGGTGTGGACGCGACCTTCGTCGGCGCTCCACCAGTGGCGGCCCGGCTGAGCGGGCCACGTGCGACCGGTGCCGCGACGATCGAGCTCGGGCCCGGGCGCGTGCACGCCGAGTTCGACCTCCGCGCGGCGCGGTGGGGAGCACCCTCTGCCGCGCTCCCACCGGGCCGGTACGAACTCGAGTTCCTCGACGCCGACGGCGAGAACCTCCGGGCGATCAACGTCGAGACGGCGCCGGCCGTGCTCGCGACCCTTCCGCTCGAGTTCGATGTGCCGGCCATCTCGGCGCGGCTCGAACGAGCCCGCGGCGGCCGCCTGTCGGTCACCGTCGTCCCGCCGCACAAACCCGACGAGCGCGGCTCTCGACACCAGCGCGAGCTCCAGTCCTGGCATGGGAGTGCCCTCCTCGAACCCCGCTACGACGCCGCGCTGTTCCGCTCCTACTTCGGCGAGAACACCGCATGCAACGCCCGCGCCGTGCATCACGAGCTTCGGGCCCGCGGATCGGGCCTCGACCTGTTCTGGGCGGTCACCGACCACTCGGTCGAGGTTCCCGAGGGCGGCATCCCGGTCGTGCACGAGAGCCGCCAGTGGTACGAGCTGCTGGGTGCGGCGAAGTACGTGATGGACAACATGCACCAGCCGATCTACCACGTGAAGCGCGAGCACCAGGTCGTCATCGAGACGTTCCACGGGTACCCGTTCAAGGTGATGGGGCACGCGCACTGGGAGCAGATGGCGGTCACCCGGCTACGGCTGGAGAGCTTCGACCGCCGGGCCCGAGAGTGGGACTACCTCGTCTCGCCCGCCAGTTACGCCACTCCCCTGTTGCGCCGTGACTTCCGCTACGACGGCGAGGTCCTCGAGATCGGATACCCGCGCAACGACGTCCTGCTCGCCGACAGCGTGCCGCAGCGCCGGGACCGGGTGCGTGCGGTGTTGGGGATCCGGCCGGATCAGCGCGCCGTCCTCTATGCCCCGACGTTCCGCGACTACATGTCCTCGGACGACCACAGCGCCCGGATGGTCGACTTCTTCGACCTCGACGAGGTGAGCCGGCGGTTCGGCGACGACAGCGTCCTGCTGGTGCGCGGGCACGCCTTCAACGCCCGGGCCGGGTCACCCGTCGGGAACCAGACCGGACTGATCGACGTCACCCGCTATCCCGACGTCGCCGATCTGTACCTGGCCGCCGACGCCGCGGTCGTGGACTACTCGTCGCTGCGCTTCGACTTCGGCGTCACCGGCAAGCCGATGGTGTTCCACGTGCCTGACCTCGAGCGGTACCGGGACGACTCACGCGGCTGGCTGTTCGACTTCGAACCGACCGCTCCCGGCCCGCTGCTCCGCACGACCGACGAGGTGCTGGACGCCCTGTCCGACCTGGACGAGCTTCGGCGTGACTACGCGGACGCGTACGAGACCTTCCGGCGTGACTTCCTCGAACTCGAGGACGGACACGCCGCCGCTCGCTTCGTCGATGCGGTGTTCGTCCCCCGCGGCGACGCCCCGGCGCTCGCCACGTCGGCCCTGGACGCAGCGGCGGGCTGACCACGCGGTCAGTTGTCGCGGCGGAGCAGGGCCAGGAACATCGCGTCGGTCCCGTGCCGGTGCGGCCACAGCTGGACGGTAGGTCCGTCGCCGAGGTCGGGCACACCGGGGAACAACGGCCGCGCGTCGACCAGCGTCGCCCGCACTCCGTCCGGCCCGCCGGCGACGGCATCAGCGAGCCACGCATCGACCTGGCCGCGGGTCTCGCTGACGTGAGGTGAGCAGGTGACGTAGGCGACCAGGCCGCCGACGCGAACGGACGCCATGGCTGAGTCGAGCAGCTGCCGCTGGAGCAGGACGAGTTCCCCGAGGTCGGACGGGGTGCGACGCCAGCGCGATTCCGGCCGGCGTCGCAGCGCGCCCAGCCCGCTGCACGGAGCGTCCAGCAGCACCCGGTCATACGCACCGGGCTCGCTGGTCCCGATCTCACGACCGTCGGCGTGCCGGATCTCGACCCCGGCTCCGACCGCTTTGAGCGCCTCGCGGACGAGGCCGGTGCGGTGGCCGCTGATTTCGACGGCCGTGAGCACTCCCTTGCGCTCCACGGCGAGTGCGGCGAGCAGCGCGGCCTTTCCGCCCGGCCCGGCGCACAGGTCGAGCCAGCGCTCGTCCCGGCCGTCGACCGCAGCCGCGGCCAGGGCCAGCGCGGTCAGCTGGGAACCCTCGTCCTGCACACCGGCACGGCCCTGCGCGATCGCCGGGATGTCGCCCGGGTCGCCGCCGGGCAGGACCACCGCGTACGGGGAGAACCGGCCGGGCTTACCGCCGCGGCCGATCAGCTCGTCGACGGTCGCAAGTCCGGGCCGGGCGACCAGCGTCACCCGGGGCGGCACGTTGTCGGCGTCCAGCAGGGCGGCGAGCTCGGTGAGGTCGTCGACGGCCACGCCGGCGTGCACGACGAGCGCATCCTGCATGGCCTCGACCATCCAGCGCGGATGGCTGCACGCGATGCTGAGGTGCCCGAGCGGATCGACCGTCGCGTCCGGGGCGACGGCCGCGACCCAGTCGGAGAGCTCACGACGGCTGATCTTGCGCAGCACGGCGTTGACGAACCCGGCCGCGCTGCTCTTCATCCCCGAGCGCGCGAGCGTGACGGTCTCGCCGACGGCCGCGTGCGACGGAACGCGCATGTGCAGGAGCTGGTGGCCGCCGAGCCGTAGGAGATCGAGCACCAGTGGGTCGATGCGGTCGAGCGGACGGTCCGTGCACGCGTCGATCACCGCGTCGAGCAGCCCGCGCCAGCGCAGCGTGCCGTAGGTGAGTTCGGTGGCGAACCCGGCGTCGCGGCCGGCGAGCCGACGCTGCCGCAGCAGTGCCGGCAGCACGAGGTTCGCGTAGGCGTCCCGCTCACGGACGGCCGCGAGTGCTTCCAGCGCGACCGCACGGGCGCGGTCGGGCCGGGCACGTGTGGGGACGACCGGGACGGGCACCGTCATCGGTCGAACCGGACGGTCGCATCGGGATCGGTGCGAAGACCGCGGGCCCAGTCGGTGGCGGGCATATCCTTGCGACCGGCGGGCCGGACCGTGCCGAGTCGGACCGGCACCGATCCGGTACCGACGAGCACTTCACGCCGGCCGATCTGGAGGACGCCGGGCCCCAGCGCTGGTTCGCTGGGAATTCCCTCGACAACAGCGACCGGCCCGAGCCCGAGCCGCTGGCCGGCGAGCATCGTCCAGGCGCCGGGGTCCGGCGTGCAGCCGCGGATCCGCCGGTCGATCGCGAACGCCGGGGTGGTCCAGTCCACGTGCGCGTCCTCCACGCTGAGCTTCGGCGCGAGCGAGATGCCGTCGGCCGGCTGGGGGACAGGTGCGGCGGTGCCGTCCTCGATCGCGTCGAGGGTCGCGACGAGCAGGCCGGCGCCGCTGTCGGCCAGGCGGGCAAGGAGGTCGCCGGCGGTGTCGGTGGGCGCGACCTTCTCGGTCACCGTCCCGTAGACCGGGCCGGTGTCGAGGCCGGCCTCGAGCGCGAACGTGCTCGCGCCGGTGACGTCGTCGCCCGCGATCAGCGCGTGCTGCACGGGAGCGGCGCCGCGCCAGGCGGGCAGCAGGGAGAAGTGCAGGTTGACCCAGCCGTGTGCCGGGATGGCGAGCACGGACCTCGGGATCAGCGCGCCGAAGGCGACGACCGGGCAGCAGTCCGGCGCCCGCTCGCGCAACGCATCGGCGAATCCGGGTTCGGACGGACGACGCGGCGTGAGGACGTCGATGCCGGCCGCGCGTGCCCAGGCGCTCACCGGTGACGCGGTCATCGTTCGGCCGCGGCCGACCGGCGCGTCCGGCCGGCTGACGACGGCGACGATCTCGTGCCGCGACGACGCGAGCGCGCGCAGGCTCGGCAGCGCCGGTTCGGGGGTTCCGGCGAACACCACACGCATGCCGTTACCGCCCCGACGAGGTCATCGAAGCAACCCGGAGGTCGCGTGCGGGCTGGCCTTGAGGATCGGGATCTGCTCGCCGGCCCAGTCCGACTCCGCGATCTGGCGCATCGCCTCGGCGCGGGTCTCGTCGTCGAGTCGATCGAGGAACACGATGCCGTCGAGGTGGTCGGTCTCGTGCTGGATGCATCGCGCGAGGAGCTCGCTGCCCTCGATCGTGACGGGTTCGCCGTACATCGACATGCCGCGCGCCACGACGCTCATCGCGCGACGGCACGGCAGCTTCAGACCCGGGATGGACAGGCAGCCCTCGTCGCCGTCCTGGTAGTCCTCGGAGAGGTCCAGGACCGGGTTGACCAGGTGTCCGACGACGTCGTCGACGTTGTAGGTGAACACCCGCAGCCCGACCCCGAGCTGCGGTGCGGCGAGCCCCGCTCCGGGCGCCTCGAGCATCGTCTCGGTGAGGTCGGCGACGAGCTTGCGCAATTCGGCGTCGAAATCCACGACCGGCCGCGCGGGTGTGCGCAGGACCGGGTCGCCGAGCAACCGGATCGGGATGACGGACACGGGGGAGCTGCTCCTGTTCGGACTGGGGACGGGGCTTGGGACGAGGCTTGGATCGTGTTCGGGGTGGGTTCGTGCCGATTCGTGCCGGGCTGGACTGGCACCGGCTCAGCGCACCGCAGACGTGCCGGCCGGCGTCGAACGGTCGGCCAGTCTAGTCGGCGGCGAGCACGCCGAGGTCCGCGAGCTGAGCGCGCAGGGCAGCCGGGTGGGTGAACAGCTCGGCGACGAGGCCGACCGCGCGGGCGCCGTCGACGTTGACGGGCGTGTCGTCGGTGAAGAACGTGCGGCCGGCCTCGAGCCCGAAGCGGTCGAGCAACAGCCGGAAGATGTCCGGGCCCGGTTTGACGACGCGCTCGAAACCGGATACGACGGCGCCGTCGAACCACTGCAGGGGTTCCCACTGCGCCACCGCGAGCGGCCACTTCTCGGCGGAGAAGTTCGTCAGAGCGTAGACGGGGACGCCGACCGTGCGCAGCTCGGCGAAGATCTCGACGGTGCCGTCGATCAGGCCGGCGACGGTGCGGAGCCAGTGCTCGTCGTAGGCGCGGATGTGCTCGGCGTGGTCGGGGTGACGGCCGATCGCCTCGTCGACGGCTTCGGCCCAGCTGCGGCCGGCGTCCTGCGCGTTGTTCCACGCCGGCGGGCACACGGTGCCGAAGAAGAACTCGCGGTCGGCCTCCTCGGTGATGAGCTCGTCGAAGAGGTAGCGCGGGCTCCAGTCGAGGACGACCCCGCCCACATCGAGGACGACGGCATCGATGGCACGTTCGGGTGAAGTCACAGGACCCAGCCTAGGCAGTGCCGCGAGCGGCGCACGCACAGTCACGCGAGCGGGACCGGGTCGAGGCGGACCCGCACACTGCCGGCCGACTTGGCCGCGGAGCGGACGGCCGCGCCGGACCGGAGGGCGGACGCGAGCGCCGCACCCTGCGACAGCGGCGTCCGGACGATCATCCGCACCGCCGGCGTGGCGTCGTCGGGGTCGGTGGTGTTCGACCCGGACGGGCCGAACCCGGCCCCGCTCCGCCGGTCGGGTGGGACCGGGACCGGCCCGAGGAGCTCGATCGGCGACGGGAGCTGCGAGGCGTCGATCAGCTCCTGCACGGCGGTCGGCGATCCCTCGAGCGTGGCCAGCCGGGCGCCCGGCGGCAGCCGGGCGTCGAGTCGGTCGGCGTACTCGCGTTCGGCGAAGGTGTCCGGATCCCAGGCGACGAGGGCCTGCACGGCGCGTGCGGAAGGATCGGCGACGAGGAGCACCCGACCGCCGTCCACGGCCGGCCGGACCAGGCTGGCCGCGCTCATCCACCGCCGCAGGGCCTCCTCGCCGGCGCGCAGGTCGTCGCGGTCGAGCAGCGCCCAGCCGTCGAGCAGGACAGCAGCCGCGTAGCCGGCGTTGGCGATCGGCTCGGCCCCGGTCGTCGCCACCACGAGGGCGGGTTCGTCGGGCACCGCGGCGACGACACGGTCACCGGACGAGTCGCGGACGAGCACATTCGGGAATGCCCGGCCGAGCTCCTCGGCGGTGCGCTCCGAGCCGACGACCGGCGCCCAGACGCGGGTGCCGTGGCAGGTCGGGCACGACCACGACACCACGCCGCGACCGCACCACCGGCAGCTGAGCATCGGCGCCGGCGCGTCACGCCGGACCGCTCCACGCTGTGCGAGCGGGCCCGTGCAATGCGGGCAGGTGGCCCGCTCGCCGCAGCTCGCGCACGCGAGTGCCGGGGCGTACCCGCGGCGAGGCACCTGGACGAGGACGGGCGATCCGGTGGCGATGCCGTCGCGCAGGATCTGCAGCGCCTGACGGGGTACCCGCGAGGTCGCGGCGCGCGGGTCGCGGGCGAGCTGGTCGTCCGCGCCGGCGACGAGGACCCGGGGTGCGCGTTCCCGCACGGTCACGCGATCCGCGCGCAGCGGGCGCGCCCAGCCCGAGCCGACCAGCCGGGCCCGCTCGCACGACGTGGCGTACCCGGCCAGGACCGTGACCGCACCTTCCATGCTGGCCCGCCGCAGCAGCACCTCGCGGACGTGCCAGCCGGGTGCGCGGGGTTCGTTGAGGTTGTCGTCGCCGTCGTCCAGGCAGGCGACGACGGCGAGGTCCCGCACCGGCGCCAGCGTCGCCGCGCGCGTTCCGACGACCACCGTGACGTGCCCGCGCAGCACCGCCAGGAACCGTCGGTAGCGCTCGGCCGGGCCGAGCTCGGCGGACAGCGCGACGTGCCGGCCGGGTCCGAGCAGCTCGGTGAGCGCCGCGTCGAGCCGATGCAGGTCACGGTGGTCGGGGACGATGAGCAGCGCGCCCCGATCGCGCTGCATGGCCGCGACGGCGAGATCGGCGAGCATGCGCGGCCAACCCGACGCCAGCCCGGCATCCGGGGGCAGGGTGACGCTCGCCGTGCCGAGCCCGCCACCGGCGGCGACCGCGCGGAGGAACGTGTCGCCACCGTCGACGTCCGACCAGGACGCGCTCGACAGCGACGGCACCGGCGAGCGGTCGGGGTTCACCTTCGGGATCTCCGCCTCGACGCGGGCATGCCGTGGCGGGACAGCGGTGCGGAGGACATCGCCACGGGTACCGGCGTAGCGGGCGGCGACGGCCTCGCACAGCGCCGCCACCTGCGGTGTCAGGACCTGCTCGGCCGAGACCACGGTGCGAAGTGACGCGAGTGCGCGGCCGCTGTCGCTCTCGGCGACACGTTCGAGGATGAAGCCGCTGCGGTCCTTACCGGCGAACCGGACCTTGACCCGCACACCCGGCTGGGCGTCGTCCGACATCTGTGCCGGCACCTCGTAGTCGAACGGACGGTCGAGGTGTGCGAGCCCGGTGTCGACGTAGACCCGTGCGACCGGCAGCTCGGGTCGGTCGCTCGGGTTCACGCTGCGCACGCTAGAGCAGGCAGCCGACGGCCGACGCCCGAGCTGTGGGTTCAGCCCTGGACGCGCTTGCGGAGCTCGTCGGCTCGGTCGGTGTTCTCCCAGGTGAACGTGGGTTCGGTGCGGCCGAAGTGCCCGTACGTGGCGGTCGGGAGGTAGATCGGGCGACGCAGATCGAGGTCGGCGATGATCCGCGACGGGCGCAGGTCGAACGTCTCCTCGACGGCTGCGGCGATGACGTCGAGCGGCGCCATCTCGGTGTCGAAGCAGTCGAGGAAGAACCCGACCGGGTGTGCGCGGCCGATCGCGTACGCGACCTGGCACTCGACCCGGCGGGCAAGCCCCGCCGCGACGATCGTCTTGGCGACCCAGCGCATCGCGTAGGCGGCGGACCGGTCGACCTTCGTCGGGTCCTTGCCGCTGAACGCACCGCCGCCGTGCCGGGCGTAACCGCCGTAGGTGTCGATGATGATCTTGCGGCCGGTCAGCCCGGCATCGCCCATCGGGCCGCCGATCTCGAAGCGGCCGGTCGGGTTGATCAGGATCTCGGCGTTGGAGTAGTCGAGCTGGAAGTCGGCGAGCACCGGTGCGATGACCTGCTCGCGGACGTCGGTGGCCAGCATGCCCTCGAGGTCGACGTCGGCGGCGTGCTGCGAGGAGACGACGATGTTGTGCACCGCGACCGGCTGGTCGCCGTCGTACTCGATCGTCACCTGGGTCTTGCCGTCGGGGCGCAGGTACGGCATCGCCTTCGACCGGCGGACCTCGGCGAGCTGCTTGGCGAGCCGGTGCGCGAGGACGATCGGGAGCGGCATCAGCTCGGGCGTCTCGTCGCAGGCGTAGCCGAACATCATCCCCTGGTCGCCTGCACCGAGCAGGTCGTCGGGATCGATCGACGAACCGAGACGCTGCTCGTAGGCGTCGTCGACACCGGCGGCGATATCGGGCGACTGAGCGCCCAGCGACACGCTGACACCGCAGGATGCTCCGTCGAAGCCCTTGGCCGAGGAGTCGTAGCCGATCTCGAGAACACGCTCACGGACGATGTCGGGGATGCTCACGTAGCCGGTGGTGGTGACCTCACCGGCGACGACCACGAGGCCGGTGGTGACCAGCGTCTCGACCGCGACCCGGCTCATCGGGTCCTGCTCGAGGAGCGCGTCGAGGACGGCGTCGGAGATCTGGTCCGCGATCTTGTCCGGATGGCCCTCGGTGACGGACTCCGAGGTGAACAAACGACGACGGCCCATGGACGTCCTTTCCAACGATCGGCTTGACAACGGATTCAGGCTACGTGAGGGGGTTGATCGGTGTCCGACGTGTCCACCAGGCGGCTGGCCACCGCGTCCAGGATCGCATGCCCGACCGACTCTTTCGGGCCGATCGGCACCGTGGCGGACGATCCGTCCGAGCCGAGCAGGATGCCGGAGTTCTCGGCCGTCCCGAAGCCCAAGGTCACGCCGACCTCGTTCACGAGCATGAAGTCGGCACCCTTCGCGGCGAGCTTGGCGCGTCCGTAGTCCAGCGGCGTGCCCGACTCGTCGCCGGTCTCGGCCGCGAAGCCGACGATCACCTGGCCGGGCCGGCGGACGGCCGCGAGTCCGGCGAGGATGTCCGGGTTCTCGACCAGCTCCAGCACTAACGTGCCCGGCGTCTTCGCACCGCGCCGACCGGTGCGGCCGCCCGTCTTCTTGATCTTCTCCGCGCTGCGATGGGCCGGCCGGTAGTCCGCCGGTGCGGCCGCCATCACGACGACGTCGGCGGCGGGGGCGGCGGCGGTCACGGCGTCGGCGAGTTCCTGCGTCGTCTCGACGTGGGTGACCAGGACGCCGGCAGGCGCGGCAGCGCTGGTGTTCGCGGCGATCACGTGGACGTCGGCTCCGCGGGCGGCGGCGGCCGCGGCGACCGCGAAACCCTGCCGGCCGGACGAGCGGTTGGCCAGGAAGCGGACCGGGTCGAGTGGTTCACGGGTGCCGCCCGCGGTCACGAGGACGCGGCGGTCGGCAAGGTCGGCCCGGTGCGCGCCGTCGCGGGCCGCGGGCAACGTGAGGAATCCGCGCAACGCGGCGTAGATCTCGTCGGGGTCGGGGAGCCGTCCGACGCCGGAGTCGCCACCGGTGAGGCGGCCGGTGGCGGGTTCCAGGACCACGGTGCCGCGCTCACGGAGCCTGGCGACGTTCGCCCGGGTGGCCGGGTGCTCCCACATCTCGGTGTGCATCGCGGGCACGAGGACGACCGGCGCCCGGGTGGTGAGCAGGCACGCGGTCAGAAGGTCGTTCGCCCGGCCGGCGGTGGCGCGGGCCAGCAGATCGGCCGTCGCCGGAGCGACGACGACGAGGTCGGCGTTGCGTCCGAGGGTGACGTGCTCGACCTCGGTCACCGCGTCGAAGACACCGGTGCGGACGGGCTGCCCGGACAACGCTTCCCAGGTGGCCGCACCGACGAACGTCAGTGCGGACGGCGTCGGGACGACGCGGACCGCGTGGCCGGCCTCGCGCAGGAGGCGGAGAAGGCTGACCGCCTTGTAGGCGGCGATGCCGCCGGCGACGCCGAGTACGACGTTGCGGACGGCACTACCAGTGCCGTCGGCACTGCCCGCGGCGTCCGGGTTCGAAGGTGCTGCGGGTGCCGTCATCGTGGCCTTCCCGGTCCCGCTGCGCCGGTCGCTGGGCCCGGGGTCTCCCCGAGGCGGGCGTCCGGCGCTCGCGAGGTCAGGACTTGTCGGGGGCGCTCGGGTCGATCATGTCGCCGAGGTTGGCGAACGGGTCGGCAGCCGGGCCGTCGACGGCCGGGCCGAGATCCTCGAAGGCGGCGCCGGCAGCGGCCGCGTCCAGGGTCGGGCGGATCGCAGCGGGGTCGAGGTCGTCAGCACCCGGGGTGTAGCGCAGGAGGTCCTGGTTGATCTCGCGCAGCGCCACCGAGAGCGGCTTCTCCTGCACGTGCGTCTCGACGAGCGGGCCGACGTATTCGAGCAGGCCCTCACCGAGCTGGGAGTAGTAGGCGTTGATCTGGCGGGCGCGCTTCGCCGCATAGAGCACCAGCTGGTACTTCGAGCCGGACCGCTCGAGCAACTCGTCGATCGACGGATAGGTGATGCCGTCACCGGAGTGGTCGCGAACAGGAGCCACGGCGGGGGCGCCGAGCGGCTCGTCAAAGCTGGGGAGTGACACGAAGACTGTTTCCTTCCAGAGGGGCCGTGCGGGTGCACCCCGCGCACACCGCACCGAACAACACGCCTGACCGCGCACGGACGCCTTCGAGGAAAACACGAGGACGCGGTCGAGCGGCAGACAAAGACCGGGGATTAGAGCAATGCTACCAACTGCTCCGCAGCGCGCTGTACATCGTCGTTGACGACGATGACGTCGAACTCGGGTTCGGCGGCCAGTTCGACCCGTGCGGTGGCGAGCCGGCGTTCCCGCTCGTCTTTGTCCTCGGTGCCCCGCCCGACGAGCCGGCGGACCATCTCGTCCCAGCTGGGCGGGGCCAGGAAGACGAACAGGGCGTCGGGCATCCGCTCCCGCACCTGCCGGGCACCCTGCAGATCGATCTCGAGGATGACCGAGGTGCCCGCTTCCAGCGCCTCCAGCACGGGTCGGCGCAACGTGCCGTAGCGGGCCGCGCGGTGGACGGTGGCCCATTCGAGGAAGGCGTCCTCGGCGATCAGGCGGTCGAACGCGGCGTCGTCGAGGAAGTGGTAGGCGATCCCGTCGACCTCGCCGGGACGCGGCTTGCGGGTGGTGGCGGAGACCGAGAGGCGGATCTCGGGGTGGTGCTCGCGGAGGTAGGCGGAGACCGTCCCCTTGCCCACGGCGGTGGGCCCGGCCATGACGACCAAGCGGGGACGACGCGGGCTAGAGCTCACCGAACTCCCGCTTGAGGGCGGCGATCTGGTTCTCGCCGAGCCCGCGGACCCGCCTCGAGGGCGAGATGCCGATGCGTTCCATCAGCCGGCTTGCCCGGATCTTGCCGACGCCGGGCATGGCTGCGAGGAGGTCGGCGACGCGCATCTTGCCGACGACGTCGTCGTTGTGGCCGTCGGCGATGACGCCCGAGAGCGACGCGCCGGAGTGCTTGAGCCGGCTCTTGACCGCCGAACGCTCGCGACGGGCGAAGGCAGCCTTCTCCAAGGCGGCTTTGCGAACCTCGTCGGACAACGGGGGCAACGGCACAGCAAACACCTCGCGTGTCGGGACGGGTCGGGATGCCGATGAACCTACCGAGAGCCTGCGGCAGACGGCAACGTTGGGGGCACGGTGAGATGACACAAGCCTCGTCGGGCCAAGCGTCTGACCGACCGGACGGTCAGGCGTTGCGAGCGGACTCGCGCACTCTCCGTCTGACACATCAGCGCTGCCGCCCGCCCACCCTGGCCACCTCCGACCAGTCAGGCATGGCGTGCGGAGCAGCGCACGCTCCGTCTGACACCCAAGCCTGCCCACCTCCTCGGCGTCGAGGTTGTCCACAGCCCCAGGTCGTCGAGTCGGCGATGGACGATCCTCACACAATGACCGTCGATCACCTCGCTCTCGAGCACACTGCCTCCGACCAGGCCGGCGTCTTGAGTCGTGCGCCGCTCGCAGCCGCCGGTGTGACGAGATGGAACATCCGGGATCAGGTCCGGGCGCGACGGTGGCGTCTGATCGGACGGCGGGCGGTGGTCCTGGATCGCGGCCCGCCCACTGCACGACGGCGTGAATGGATCGCCCTCCTCGAGTTCGGCCAGGACGCTGCGCTGTGCGGGCTTACAGCGTCGGCGGCCTGGGGGCTCTGCGGTTTCGAGAGCGATCGAGTCCATCTCGTTGTGTCTCGCGGCGCCCGGACGCATGCATTCCCTTGGCTTCAGGTCCACGAGTCGCGCCGATACGAGGCCGAGCGGGACGTCCACCCGCGTCGAGTGCCACGGACCGTCCGACCCGACCGAGCCGTGATCGATGCCGCGGTCTGGTCGTCTCGTCCGCACCTTGCATGTGCGATCGTCGCCGCGGCGGTGCGGCAGCGGATCACCACTGCGGCTCGTCTCGACATCGAACTCCGTGCGGCCGGCCGCGTCGGGCACCGGAGGCTCCTCCTTGCTGTGCTTGCCGACATCGACGGGGGGCCCAAGCGCTTAGCGAGGTCGACTTCGTGCGACTGTGAAGGGCCCGGGGGCTCCCGGTGCCGCTGCAACAACAGCTGCGAACAGACCCTCGCGGACGACGGCGCTATCTGGACGCGGTATTCGTGCTGCCGGACGCGATGATCCTCGTCGTCGAAGTCGATGGTGGCGTCCACCTCGACCCCGAGGTCGCCCGAGACGACGCCCACCGGCAGAACGAGCTGGTGATCGGTGGCGAGCTCGTCATGCGCTTCTCCAGCGTCACGATCCGCACCCAGCCCGACGTCGTCGTGGACCAGCTACGTCGGGTGTTCGCCACCCATCGCGCCCAAGCAGAAGCCGCGTGAGGCGCAGGCCGTTCGGTCAGACGGAGAGTGCGTAGGTCCGCACGCATTGCCTGACACACCGAGCACCTGGCCGCCGGACCCGCTCATAGGAAAGAAGCCAGCGCCGAGCCCAGCCGCCGGTCAGCGCACGAGCTTGCGCAGGTCCGCTTCGTAGGCTGCCACCACGGCTCGGATCGCATCGACGTCCGGTCCGGCCTTGCTGATCCCCCTGGACACACTCGGCAGGACATCGGGCATCGCATCACCGAAGATGCGGGGTAGATCCGCCACCGTCCCGCACTGTGCGCCAAGCCCGGGAGCCAGCAGCGGCCCGCCGATGTGCAGGTCCTCGTCGGTCGACCCGATCGTCGCTCCGACCACCGCTCCGAACGACCCGCCGGGTACGGCCCGGTTCCGCGACGCGACCTCCGCCAGCACCGCTCCGGACACCGTCAGCCCGGGCCGGACCGAAGCTCCCTGGAGGAGCCGCCCGTCGGCGTTCGACGTCATCGCCAGCACGAACACCCCGGCGCCGTGAGCCGTCGCCGTCGCAAACACCGGATCGAGCGCCCCGACACCGAGGAACGGGCTCACGGTGATCGCATCGGCCGCCAGCGGTGACGAGCGGTCAAGGTATGCCTCGGCGTAGGCGGCCACGGTCGACCCGATGTCGCCCCGCTTCACGTCCAGCAGTACGAGCACACCGGCCTCGCGCGCGGCGGCGAGCAACTTCTCGAGAACGGCCACACCAGCGCTGCCGTGCCGCTCGAAGAACGCCGACTGCGGCTTCACCGCCGCCACCCGGCCGGCCACCGCCCCGATCAGCCGCAGCGCGTAGTCACGCACCCCCGCAGCGGAATCCGGCAACGACCACGACGCCAGCTCGCTCGCGTGCGGGTCGATCCCCACGCACAGCAACCCGGAATCAGCACGCGCCGCAGCCAACCGCTCCCCGAACGGCACCGGCACGGCACCGTCGGCTTTCGTCCGTACAGCTTCGACCATCACGTCGGCACTACCTCCAGAAATCCCAGGACCCGTCACTCCGCCGGCCGATGGGCCAGCCCGACAACCTCACGCACCGACGAGAAGCCACGCCGGGCCAGTTCGGCAGCCAGCTCGTCGCGCACCCGTACCGGCGCGTGCGGATCGCCGAACGTCGACGTCCCCACCTGCACCGCGCTCGCACCGGCCGCCAGGAACTGCAGCGCGTCGTCCCCGCTGCGGATCCCGCCGATCCCGACGATCGGCACCGACGGCATCGCCGTATGCACCTGATAGACGCACCGCAACGCGACCGGCCGCATCGCCGGCCCGGACAGGCCGCCGGTGATCCCCGCGAGCGCCGGCCGCAGCGTGGACGTGTCGATCACCAGTCCCAGCAGGGTGTTGATCAGGCTCAGCCCGTCCGCACCCGCGTCCATGCAGGCCGCCGCGACCGACACGATGTCGGTGACGTCGGGGGTGAGCTTCGCCAGGATCGGGATGCCGCGCGGTAGCTCACGGCGCACCGCCGAGATCACCGACGCCGATGCCGCCGGCTCGCACGCGAACACCATCCCGCGGTTCTCGACGTTGGGGCAGGAGATGTTGACCTCGAACCCGACGATCCCCTCGACCCCGCGCAGGACACGGGCCACGTCGACATAGTCCGACACCGTCCCGCCGGCGATCGACACCACCGGCCGAGCGCCCGCTGCAACAAGCCAGGCCAGGTCGTTCGCCACGAACGACGCCACCCCCGGACCTTGAAGGCCGATCGAGTTCAGCATCCCGGACGGTGTCTCCGCCATCCGCGGCGTCGCCCGACCCGAACGCGCCACCGGGAAGATCGATTTCGTGACGAGCGCGCCGAGCTCGCGGACGTCGTAGAACTGCCCGAGCTCGCGCCCGGCCGCGGCACACCCCGACGCCGTCATCACCGGGTTCGGCAGCTGCATGCCGGCCACGTCGACGGTGAGGTCGACCTCGGCAACGCTGCGCGCAACGACTGTCATGACGCGGACGCCTCCTCGACGAGCTCGTCGGTGACCTGCTCTGTCGCCACCAGCGCCGCCACGGCCGCGGCGTCGTGCGGCGCGCCCACGGTGTCGGGCGGGATGGTCCCCACGTCGTCCCAGCGGACGGCGGCGCCGTCGAACACCGGTCCGTCAGTGCAGGAGCGGACCATCCGGGTCAGCCCGTCGGCTCCGCGAACAGGCAAGACGCAGGTCATGCAGATGCCGATCCCGCAGGCCATCGCCTCCTCGACCGCGCACTGGCTGGCGATCCCGGCGGCTTCGGCCATCCGAGCCACCGCGCGCAGCATCGGCATCGGCCCGCAGGCGTAGACGGTCGTCGCACCCGTCGAGGCGAGCAGGTCGCCGAGGACATCGGTGACCCGGCCATGGGTACCGAGGCTGCCGTCATCGGTCGTCACCACTACCTGCCCGGCACCGGCCCGTGCCTCGTCCACGCCGAACAGCCGGCCGGCGGTGGCGGCGCCGAGGACGAAGTGCGCCGCTCCCCCGGCCGCCCGGATCACGTCGGCGAGCCCGAACATCGGCGCGCTGCCGTAGCCGCCGGCCACGAGCACCGCCGTGGATGCCTCCGCCGGCACCCGGAACGGCTGCCCGAGCGGCCCGACGACGTCCACCCGGTCGCCGGGAACGACACCCGCCAGCCACTCGGTTCCCTTGCCGGCAACGGAGAACACGATCTCGACGCGTCCGTCCGCGGCCCGGTAGACGCTGAACGAGCGACGCAGCAGCATCGACGTGTACGGGCCGCCGACTGCGAGCGCGACGAAATGCCCGGGCCGCACCTGCGAGGCGATCGCGGGTGCCGACAGCACGAGGTGCCAGTACTCGCCGATCGGCTCGAGCGACACCACCTCGCTCAGCACCTGCAGCGGTCGCGGCGTCACCGCTCCCCCGCAGCGACCGCCACCGGGGCGTCGATCGTCGTCGTGTACGTGGCCTCGACGACGTCGGACTCGGCGGGGTCGACCGGGGCCGCCACCGACCGGGACCGCCGCGTCACGACGGGTGCGGCGGCCGGTGCCGTCGGAACCGGTCGAGAAACCAAGGCCCACTCCTGCAGCGACTTCACGTCGGCCGTCTGGTCGGGCCGGCCCAGCAGCGCCTCGACACCCTGCACGACCGCCGCAAGGCCCTGCACGGTGGTGATGCACGGGATGCTGCGCGAGACCGCGGCCGACCGGATCTCGTACCCGTCGACGCGCGGGCTCCCGCCGGAGGTGACCCCGTGCGGCGTGTTGACGATCAGGTCGACCTCGCCGTCGAGGATGCGGGTGACGATCGTCGGCTCCCCGTCGGCCGAGGTGCCCTGGGTGTGCTTGCGGACGACCTGCGCCACGACCCCGTGCCGACGCAGGACCGACGCGGTCCCCTCGGTCGCGAGGATCTCGAAGCCGAGGTCGGCGAGCCGCTTCACCGGGAAGATCATGTGCCGCTTGTCCCGGTTGGCCATCGAGACGAACACCCGGCCCGACGTCGGCAGGTGCTGGGACGCGCCCTCCTGGGCCTTCGCGAACGCGAGCCCGAAGCCGGCGTCGATACCCATGACCTCGCCGGTCGAGCGCATCTCCGGGCCGAGGATGGTGTCGACCCCGCGGCCGTCCACGCCCCGGAAGCGGTTGAACGGCATCACGGCTTCCTTCACCGCGACCGGCCCGTCGTCCGGCAGCCGGCCGCCGTCGCCGGACGCGGGCAGGATGCCCTCGAGCCGCAGTTCGGCGATCGTCGACCCGGCCATCACCCGGGCCGCCGCCTTCGCCAGCTGCACCGCGGTCGCCTTCGACACGAACGGCACGGTGCGCGATGCCCGCGGGTTCGCCTCGAGGACGTAGAGCACGTCCCCGGCCAGCGCGAACTGGACGTTGAGCAGCCCGACCACCCCGACCCCGGCGGCGATCAGCTCGGTCGAGATGCGGACCCGGTCGATCTCCTCCCGGCCCAACGTGATCGGCGGCAGCGCGCACGCGGAGTCGCCGCTGTGCACGCCGGCCTCCTCGATGTGCTCCATCACGCCGCCGAGGTAGAGCTCGGTCCCGTCGTAAATCGCGTCGACGTCGATCTCGACGGCATCGTCGAGGAACCGGTCGACGAGCACCGGATGGGCGAACAGGTCACCCGAGCTGTGCTTGTCGAGGTAGGCGGTCAGCGCCGCCTGGTCGTAGACGATCTCCATCCCGCGGCCACCGAGGACGTACGACGGCCGGACGAGCACCGGGTAGCCGATCTCAGTGGCGATGGCCTGCGCCTGGTCGACCGACGTCGCGGTGCCGTGCTTGGGCGCGGGCAGCCCGGCGGCGGCGAGCACCTGTCCGAACGCGCCGCGCTCCTCGGCCAGGTCGATGGCCTCCGGCGGCGTCCCGATGATCGGCACACCCGCGTCGGCGAGGCGGCGGGCCAGCCCGAGCGGCGTCTGACCGCCGAGCTGCACGATCACCCCGGCCACCGGCCCGACCTGCTGCTCGGCATGCACGACCTCAAGGACGTCCTCGATCGTCAGCGGCTCGAAGTACAGCCGGTCGGACGTGTCGTAGTCGGTCGAGACGGTCTCGGGGTTGCAGTTGACCATGATGGTCTCGAACCCGCCGTTCGGCGCGGCCGAGAGCGCCATCGACGCGTGCACGCAGGAGTAGTCGAACTCGATCCCCTGCCCGATCCGGTTCGGCCCGCTGCCCAGAATGAGGATCGCCGGCCGGTCCCGCGGGACGACCTCGGTCTCCTCGTCGTAGCTGGAGTAGTGGTACGGCGTGCTCGCGGCGAACTCCGCCGCGCAGGTGTCGACGGTCTTGTAGACCGGCCGGATGCCAAGCGCCCAGCGGACCCCGCGGACGACGTCCTCGGTCATCCCGCGCAGCTCGCCGAGCTGGACGTCGGAGAACCCGTGCCGCTTGGCGAGGCGCAGCAACTCGGGCGTCAGCTCGCGCGCGTCCCGGATCTCGCGTGCCAGCTCGTCGATGAGCGCCAGCTGGTCGCAGAACCACGGGTCGATCCCGGTCGCGGAGAAGCACTGCTCGACAGTTGCGCCGGCCCGGATCGCCTGCATGAGCACCTGCAGCCGGCCTTCGCGCGGCTCGGCCGCCGCGGCCAGCAGCGACGCCATCTCACCGGGTTCGCCGACCCAGTTGAACGACGCGCCCTTGCGCTCGAGCGAGCGCAAGGCCTTCTGCAGCGCCTCGCTGAAGTTGCGTCCGATCGCCATCGCCTCGCCCACGCTCTTCATGTGCGTGGTCAGGACCGGGTCGGCGCCGGGGAACTTCTCGAACGCGAACCGGGGCACCTTCACGACGACGTAGTCCAGCGTCGGCTCGAAGCTCGCCGGGGTGGTGCGGACGCCGTCGACCGCGGTGATGTCGTTGCCGATCTCGTCGAGGGTGTAGCCGATGGCGACCTTCGCGGCGATCTTGGCGATCGGGAAGCCGGTGGCCTTGCTGGCCAGGGCAGACGAGCGCGACACCCGCGGGTTCATCTCGATGACGATCACGCGGCCGTCGGCGGGGTTGACGGCGAACTGGATGTTGCAGCCGCCGGTCTCGACGCCGACCTCGCGGATGATGCCGATGGAGAGGTCGCGCAGGTGCTGGTACTCGCGGTCGGTCAGCGTCATCGCGGGTGCGACGGTGATCGAGTCGCCGGTGTGGACGCCCATCGGGTCGACGTTCTCGATCGAGCAGACGATGACGACGTTGTCCTTCGCGTCGCGCATCACCTCGAGCTCGTACTCCTTCCAGCCGATGATCGACTCCTCCAACAGGACTTCGCTGGTGGGGCTGGCGTCCAGCCCGGCGCCGGCGATGCGGTCGAGGTCGTCGGGCGTGTAGGCCATGCCGGAACCGGCGCCGCCCATCGTGAACGACGGCCGGACGACCAGCGGGTAGCCGAGCTCGTCGGCACCGGCGTGGCAGTCGTCGAGGGTGTGGCAGACGGCGCTGCGCGCGACCTCGCCGCCGACGATCTCGACCACCTGCTTGAACGATTCGCGGTTCTCCCCGCGTTCGATGGCGGCGACGGAGGCGCCGATCAGCTGCACGTTGTAGCGCGCCAGGGTGCCGTCGGCGTCCAGGGCCATCGCGGTGTTCAGCGCGGTCTGCCCGCCCAGGGTGGCGAGCAGGGCGTCCGGGCGTTCCTTCGCGATCACGCGTGCGACGTAGGCCGGGGTGATCGGCTCGACGTAGGTGGCGTCGGCGAACTCCGGGTCGGTCATGATCGTGGCCGGGTTGGAGTTGACCAGGATGACCCGCATGCCTTCCTCGCGCAGCACCCGGCAGGCCTGCGTCCCGGAGTAGTCGAACTCACATGCCTGGCCGATGACGATCGGGCCGGACCCGATCACCAGGATCGAGTGGAGATCAGTGCGCCTGGGCATTCAGTGCCTTCCTCGTCGTCCGCCGGTCGGTCATCAGGCCGGCGAACCGGTCGAACAGGTAGGCGGCGTCGTGCGGGCCGGCCGCGGCCTCGGGGTGGTACTGGACGGAGAACGCAAGCAGCTCGCCCGAGTCGTCCGCGTGCAGCTCGAGGCCCTCGACGACGTCGTCGTTGAGGCAGACGTGGCTGACCCGGACGTCGCCGTAGGGCGTGGCGGTGTCGCGGTCGAGTGGTGCCGCGACGGCGAAGCCATGGTTGTGCGAAGTGACCTCGACCTTGCCGGTGGCGCGGTCCGCGACCGGCTGGTTGATGCCGCGGTGGCCGTAGACGAGCTTGTAGGTGTCCAGGCCGAGCGCCCGTCCGAAGAGCTGATTGCCGAAGCAGATGCCGAAGAACGGGATGCCCCGATCCAGCACCTCGCGCAGCAGCGCGACCGGGCGGTCGGCGGTGGCCGGGTCGCCGGGTCCGTTGGACACGAAGACACCGTCGGGAGCCACGGCGAGAACGTCGTCGATGGTGGCGCTCGCGGGCAGGACGTGGACGTCCATCCCGCGCTCGCTCATCCGGACCGGCGTCATCGTCTTGATGCCGCAGTCCAGCGCGGCGATGGTGAACCGGCGCTCGCCACGGGCCGGGACGAGGTAGGTGGCGTCGGTGCTGACCTCGCCGGCCAGGTCCGCGCCGGCCATCTGGGGCGAGGCGAGGACGGTGGCCAGCAACGCCTGGACATCAGGACGCGGTTCGCCGGGCTCAGCCGAGGCGATTCCCGCCCGCATGGCGCCGCGCTCGCGCAGGTGCCGGGTGAGCGCGCGGGTGTCGACGCCACTGATGCCGACGATCCCCTGCGCGGCCAGCTCGTCGTCGAGGCTGCGGGTCGAGCGCCAGCTCGACGCCCGCCGGGCCGGGTCGCGGACGACGTAGCCGGCGACCCAGATCCGGCCGGACTCGGCGTCCTCGTCGTTCACGCCCGTGTTGCCGATGTGCGGAGCCGTCTGGACGACGACCTGCCGGTGGTAGCTCGGGTCGGTCAGCGTCTCCTGGTAGCCGGTCATGCCGGTAGTGAAGACGGCCTCGCCCACGGTGGTGCCGCGGGCGCCGTAGGCGGTGCCGGCGAACGTCCGGCCGTCCTCGAGCACGAGGATCGCGTCGTCGCGGATTGTCATAGCGCCACCTTCTGCAGGGTGTCGAGTGGCGCGGCGAGCTGCCGGTCGAGCACGGTCGCCCGGCCGCGGAGGAACACCGCGACGACCGGGTCGGCCAGCTCCCGGCCGTGGAACGGGTTGTTCCGCGACAGCGAGGCGGACAGCTCGGCGTCGACGACCGCGCGGGCGGACGGGTCGATCAGCACCAGGTTCGCGGGTGTGCCCACCGCGATCGCGCGGCCCTGTGCGGGCAGCCCGGCGATGCGGGCCGGCGCGTAGGACATCCGATCTGCGACACCGGCCCAGTCGAGCAGGCCGCTCGCGACCATGACGTCGGCGACGACGCCGAGGGCGTTCTCCAGCCCGAGCATGCCGGGTGCCGCGTCGCCGAACGCATGCTCCTTGTCCTGCCGGGCATGCGGGGCGTGGTCGGTGGCGACGACGTCGATCGTCCCGTCCGCCAGTGCCTCCCGCAGCGCCTGGACGTCCTCGATCGGGCGCAGCGGCGGGTTCACCTTGAAGATCGGGTCGTAGCCCGCCAGCAGGTCGGTGGTGAGCAGGAGGTGGTGGGCGGTCACCTCGGCGGTGACGGCGATGCCGCTCCGCTTCGCCCAGCGCAGGACGTCGACGGTGCCGGCGCTGGAGACGTGGCAGACGTGGACGCGGGAATTCGTGTGCCGGGCGAGCATCACGTCGCGGGCGACGATGGTCTCCTCGGCGACACCCGGCCAGCCGGCCAGGCCGAGCTTCCCGGACAGGTCGCCTTCGTGGCAGCAGGCGTCGACGCCGGCCAGGTTCGGGTCCTGCGCGTGCTGGGCGATCACCCCGCCGAAGGCCCGGATGTACTCGAGCGCGCGGCGCATCACCCGGGCGTCGTCGATGCAGTGGCCGTCGTCGGAGAACACGCGCACCTTCGCCGTGGAGCGGGCCATCAGGCCGAGCTCGGCGAGCTCCTTGCCGGCCAGGTTCTTCGTCACCGCGCCGACCGGGACGACGTCTACCCGGCCGGCCCGCCGTCCGAGCGCGGCGATGTGCACGGCCGCCTCGGCGGTGTCGGTGACCGGGTTGGTGTTGGCCATCGCGAGGACAGCGGTGTAACCGCCGCGCGCGGCCGCGGAGGTCCCGCTGTCGACGGTCTCGGCGTCCTCGCGGCCCGGTTCGCGGAGGTGTGTGTGCAGATCGACCAGGCCAGGGAGGAGGAGCAGCCCGTCCGCGTCGATCCGGGTCGCGCCGGCACCGACATCCAGGCCGGTGCCGATGCCGGCGATCGCGCCGTCGCGGACGAGGACGTCGGTGCGTCCGCCGTCCGCACCGGCAATCTGCGCGCCGGAGATCAGCAGTTCGGCGGTCATACGGCGGCTCCGGCCTCGACGCGAACGGGTACCGGGGACGGTGCCGGTGCAGTCGTCGGGTCACCTGCGA
Source organism: Actinopolymorphaceae bacterium (assembly GCA_036786375.1). GTDB lineage: Bacteria > Actinomycetota > Actinomycetes > Propionibacteriales > DAIQRJ01 > DAIQRJ01. The sequence continues at coordinate 100,528 of DAIQRJ010000006.1, read as the reverse complement.
CGGCTCGGGCGGGCCGGTGGTTCTCCGACGTCACCCCTTCGACGTCGCTGACCGACTCCCCCGCCAGCAGGTGGTAGAGGATGCTCATCCGGACCGCGACCCCGGCGGCGACCTGGTCGAGGACCAGGGAGCGGGCGGCGTCGGCGGCGTCGGCGGAGATCTCCAGGCCGCGGTTCATCGGGCCCGGATGGCAGATCACGGCGTGGTCGGCCATCAGACCCAGGCGTGAGCGGGTGAGCCCGTAGCCGACGGTGTACTCGCGGGCCGTCGGGAAGTAGCCGCCGGACATCCGCTCGCGCTGGACCCGGAGCATCATCACCGCGTCCGCCTCGGGGAGCACGGCGTCGAGGTCGGTGCTGACGTCGACGTCCCAGCTGTCGACGCCCGCGGGCAGCAGGGTCGGCGGGGCGACGACGGTGACGCGGGCGCCGAGCCGGTTGAGGGTGATGACGTTGCTCCGCGCGACCCGTGAATGGGTGACGTCGCCGACGATCGCGATGTGTCGGCCGGCGAGCGAGCCGAACCGGTTCCGCAGGGTGAAGGCATCCAGGAGTGCCTGCGTCGGATGCTCGTGGGTCCCGTCACCGGCGTTGACGATGCTGGCGTCGACCCAGCCGGCGACCTGATGTGCGGCGCCGGACGCCGGATGCCGCATCACGATCGCGTCCACGCCCATCGCGGCGACGGTCAGCGCGGTGTCGCGCAGCGATTCGCCCTTCGACACCGATGAGCCCTTGGCGGAGATGGTGATGACGTCGGCGGAGAGCCACTTGCCGGCGATCTCGAACGAGGACCGGGTGCGGGTCGAGTCCTCGAAGAACAGATTGACGACCGTGCGGCCGCGCAGAGCGGGCAGCTTCTTCACCGGCCGGCGGGCCACCTCGGCCATCTGGGTGGCGACGTCGAGGACGGAGTCGACCTCGGCGCTGGACAGGTCGGCCGACGACAGCAGATGGCGCATCAGGACTCCTCTTCCCCGGCCGGTTCCCCGGCTGCATTCCCGGCTGGTGGTGCCGGCGGTGCGGACCGGGAGATCGACACCGAGTCGATGCCGTCCACCTCCGCGAGCCGTACGGCGACGTGCTCGGATGCCGATGTGGGCAGGTTCTTGCCGACGTGGTCGGCACGGATCGGCAGTTCGCGGTGGCCGCGGTCGACGAGGACGGCGAGCCGGACGGCGGCCGGACGGCCGAGGTCGCCGAGCGCGTCGAGGGCCGCGCCGACGGACCGGCCGGCGAAGAGCACGTCGTCCACCAGGACGACGACCTTGCCGTCGACACCGCCGGGGACGTCGGTGCGCCCGACCGAGCGGACCGGCTGGCGGCGGAGGTCGTCGCGGTACATGGTGATGTCGAGGGCGCCGGCCGGGACGTCGACGCCTTCGACCTCACGGATGCGCTGCGCGAGCCGGTGGGCGAGGACGACGCCGCGGGTCGGGATGCCCAGCAACAGGAGGTCCTTCGGGCCCTTGTTGGCCTCGAGGATCTGGTGGGCGATGCGGGTGAGAGACCGGCCGATGGCTTCGGCGTCGAGAACGACGCGTTCATCGACGGGCACGGCAGACCCGGTACCAGAACTCAGCTTCACCTGAGCCACTCCTTCCCCGCCTCACAGGACGGGTTGTTAAAGGATGTTGGTGTTGGCTGCGGCTACTCTACTCGACCCGACGCCCGCACCGCTGCCGGATCCACGACACGCGCCGGACGCCGACGCGCCGGCGTGTCGCAAGCCCGGAAAGTGGGACGCGGGCATGTGGATAACCCGGTGTGGCGCATGCAGCGGCACGGATCCATCGGTAACGTGAAGGCATCGGCGCGACACGCGCGTCCAACGCCTCGGGGGCGAGCCGCACTCGCGGTCGCAGTGGCACGTTTGGCAGCGGCAGGCGATTTTACTGCGTCCTGAGTGACTCGCGGTAGTCGCGGTTTTTTCACAAAGTTCCGATTTGGCCACTCATATCTTGTGTACGCTCTGTGAGCAAACGCGGTGTACGCTACTGTGCGTGACATGCAGACAGTCCCGAACGGTCCCCCGTTCGTCCTCAGGTCCGAGTCTCCGCCCGCATGGCACCTGCCCACAAGGGCAGACATCCCGAAGGTGAGTTCTGATGGTCGCTGAGTACGCCCGAGAGTTGGGAGTGCGACTTCGTGCGATCCGGCAGCAGCAGGGTCTGTCGCTGCACGGTGTCGAACAGAAGTCGAACGGCCGCTGGAAGGCGGTCGTCGTTGGTTCCTACGAGCGGGGAGACCGAGCTGTCACGGTCCCCAAGCTCGCCGAGCTCGCACAGTTCTACAACGTCCCCCTGGCTGAGCTCCTGCCCGGCGCCGGCCGGTCCGGTGGCGCAGCCGTCGAGCCGATGCCCAAGGTCACCCTCGACCTCGAGCGTCTCGGCGAGGTCGACGACCCCGATGCGGCTCCGCTGAGCCGTTACGCCGCGTCGATCCAGTCGGTGCGGGGTGACTACAACGGCAAGGTGCTCTCGATCCGCAAGGAAGACCTGCGCACCCTGGCGGTCATCTACGACCAGCCGATCAGTGCTCTGGCCGAGCAGTTCGTCGGCTGGGGCGTGATGAACTCCGAGGCTGCCGCACTCGCCGCCGAGGACTGATCCCCCGGGGTAGCAAGCGGCCGGTCTCCGGCCGGCCGCTTGCTGCATCGCCGGCAGCTTGTGGCCGGTAGACGGTGCCCCAGAGCGTTGCCCGACGCGACTGCCATCGCGTCGGGCAGCGTCCTGGCGTCTCGGCAGGTTCCGGTCGGTTCGGGCGTCAGCCCGAAGCGGTGGGCAGGCCGGGCTTGAGTTCGAGCACGCGCGCCAGCAGGCCGTTGACGAACGCCGACGATTCGTCGGTGGACAGGTCGCCGGCCAGGTGCACGGCTTCGCTGATCGCGACCTCGTCGGGAACGTCGTCGACGTAGAGCACCTCGAACAGACCGAGCCGGAGGATGTTGCGGTCGACGCCCGGCATCCGTTCCAGGCTCCACCCGTGCGAGTAAGTCGAGAGCAGCTCGTCGAGCCGGCCGATGTGTGAGGTCGTGCCCTCGACCAGCATGACTGTGTACTCCGGCACGGGCGGATCACCGGCGGCGAGCCTCTCGGCGAGAGTCTCCAGCACCGGCCGGCCGCGCAGCTCGGACTCGAACAGGATGTCCAACGCCCGCTTGCGCGCCTTGGTGCGCGCCGCCATCAGACCCGGCCGAGGTAGTCGCCGCTGCGGGTGTCGACCTTGACCTTGTCGCCGGTCGTGACGAAGAGCGGGACCTGGATCTCGTAGCCGGTCTCGAGGCGCGCGGGCTTCGTGCCTGCGCTCGAGCGGTCACCCTGCAGGCCCGGCTCGGTGTACTCGATGGCGAGTTCGACCGAGGCCGGCAGCTCGACGTAGAGCGCCGCACCCTCGTGTGTCGCGACGACTGCCGACTGGTTCTCCAGGAGGAAGTTGGCGACGTTGCCGACCGTGCCCTCGTTGATCAGCAGCTGCTCGTAGTTCGACTGGTCCATGAACACGTAGTCCTGGCCGTCGTGGTAGAGGTACGTCATGTCGGAGCGGTCGACGTTCGCGACCTCGACCTTCACGTCGGAGTTGAACGTCCGGTCGACGACCTTGCCGGAGAGGATGCTCTTCAGCTTGGTGCGCACGACCGCGCCGCCCTTGCCGGGCTTGTGGTGCTGGAACCACACGACCGACCAGAGCTGGCCGTCGATGTTGAGCACCATGCCGTTCTTCAGGTCGTTCGTCGTCGCCACGCAGAGGTCCTCTCGAGTCTTTCAGTACGCATGTCCGTCGGAGCACGTCCGATCACCGTCGTCGCCACGGCGAGGCGTCCCGGCGGGCGGCGACCCCGGAGTCTATCGGCTCGACCACCCCTGGGCCGAACCGGCGAGCGCCGCGACGGCCTGCAGGGCCAGCCGGTAGGAGTCCGCACCGAACCCGGCGATGGTGCCGGTGGCGACGCCGGAGATCACGCTGGTGTGCCGGAACGACTCGCGCGCGTGCGGATTCGAGAGATGCACCTCGACCAGCGGGGCGGTCAGCATCGCGCACGCATCCCGCACGGCGTAGGAGTAGTGGGTGAACGCAGCCGGGTTGAGGACGACCGGCGTCCCGGCGTCGGCCGCATCGTGGAGCCAGCCGATGAGCTCGGCCTCGTCGTTCGTCTGCCGGGTCTCCACCTCGAGACCGAGGGCTGCACCGTCCCGGACGCACCGCTCGGAGATGTCCGCGAGCGTGAGCGCACCGTAGATGTCGGGTTCACGGGTACCGAGGCGGTTGAGGTTGGGGCCGTTGAGGACGAGGACCTGCACGGACGTCAGCCTACGGGTCGGGCCAATGCCCCGCGTCCGAGCGCCATTCGCCACCGACGGCCACTCGACGGTCAGACGTTGCGTGCGCACCCCCGCACCTTCCGCCTGACTCAACCACCAGGCCGCCGCGCGCCACACCCTCAGTCAGACGTTGCGTGCGAACCCCCGCACTCTCCGCCTGACCCACGGGGCAGTTCGTGCTTGGCCGGACGGGCCACGAGCCGGCCGCCGGTCAGTCGATCTCGTTGAGCTCCCGGTAGTACCTCATCCGCTCGACGTCGGGATCCACGCCGTACGCCTCGAGGAACAGGTCCTGGTAGTCGGGCGTGAGGTTCCCGGCGATGTTCGCGTGCCCGACCGCGATGTCCGCCCAGCGATCCGCGACGCCGAGCCGGCCCATGTCCACGTGCGCCGACCAGCTCCCATCAGGACCGATCAGCGTGTTGGGCATGCAGGCGTCGCCGTGGCAGACGACGAGCCGGTCGACCGGCGGCGGTTCGCCGATCCGTTCGGCCGCGTCGGCGCTCGAGACTCCCGCCCCCGCGAGCCGATCCGCCACCGACCACGAGAACGGGCACGCCTCGACCGGCAGCCGATCGTGCAACGCCCGCAGGCCGATTGCGACGGCGCGCACCGCGACCTCCGGCTCGGACTTCCATCGCGTCGACACCGCCGACTCGCCCATGAGTGGTTCCGTCACCAGCCAGGATCCGTCCTCGTCGGCCCCCGCGTTGATCAGTCGCGGAACCGGCGTGTAGTCGACCGCCCACTCGAGCCGCACCCGTTCGGCCGCGTTCGACCCACCTGTCAGTGCCTCGGCAGCCGTCGGCATCCACTTCACGAACAGCACGGGCGTACCGGCGCCGACGGCGAACGTCCGCGCACCCAGTTCGTTCAGCCACACGAGCGTGATCGGACGTCCGGTCGCGAGGTGCTCGACAGCAGCCGGGACCCAGACCGAACTGCGGTCCGCGTCGGTCGGCGCGCTCACGACGCGACAGCTCCGTACGCCGCCTCGAGCAGCCCAGGCGCCGGGCCCTCGAGCAGCGCGGGGTCGGCCAGGCCGTGCAGGACCACGAAGCGGAGGGTGTCCCCGCGGGTCTTCTTGTCCAGCCGCATGCCGGCGGCGAGCTCGGTCCAGGCGGAAGCCGGGTAGGTCGTCGGGAGCCCCACCCCGCCGAGGATCCGCGCGTGCCGGTCGGCGGTGGCGTCGTCGAGCAGTCCGCTCGCACGGGCCAGCTCGGCCACGTAGACGAGCCCGACCGACACGGCATGCCCGTGCCGCCAGCCGAAGTGCTCGCGCCGCTCGACCGCATGACCGAGGGTGTGCCCGTAGTTGAGGACCTCTCGTCCGAGACCTCCGCCGGTGCCGATCTCGGTGAGGTCGCCAGACACCACACGGGCCTTGATCTCCACGCTGCGCCGCACCAGCTCGGCGGAGACCCGCGGGTCGAACCGCGACGCGGCGACGACGTCGGCCTCGATCAGGTCGAGGATCACCGGATCGGCGATGAACCCGCACTTGATCACCTCGGCCAGGCCGGTGCGGTACTCCTCGTCGGGTAGCTGCGCCAGTACGTCGAGATCACACAGGACGGCGGCCGGCTCGTGGAAGGCGCCGACGAGATTCTTGCCGGCCGCGGTGTTGATCCCGGTCTTGCCGCCGACGGCGGCGTCGACCATGCCGAGCAGCGATGTCGGCACGCCGAGGAAGCGGACGCCGCGCAGCCAGGTGGCCGCGACGAAGCCGGCAAGGTCGGTCGTCGCTCCGCCGCCGACGCCGATGACCCAGTCGGATCGGGTGAAGCCGGCGGTACCCAGGGCGTCCCAGCACTGCATCGCGACCACAGCGGTCTTCGCGGCTTCGGCGTCGGGAACCGGCATCATCAGCACGCTGACACCGGCGTCAGCCAGGAGTTGCGCGCAGTGCCGAGCGAGCCCCGAAACGCTGGCAGGGTGGACGATTGCCGCGCGTGTCAGCGTGCTGACACCAGTGCCGGCCACCAGCCCGGGGAGCTCGGCGAGCACGCCGGCGCCGATGCGGACGTCATAGGGTGCCGGCCCCTCGACCCGCACCACGGTGCCGGGCGCGTCAGGCATCCGGGCTGTCCAGCGAACGAAGCGCGTCCTCGACGGCGAGCACGACCTCCTCGACCGTGTGGCCGGACGTGTCGACCACCACCCGGGACACCCGTTCGTAGGTCGGGTGCCGGGCCTCCATCAGCGCCTTGAGCTGTCCGCGGACGTTGCCGAGCAGAAGCGGCCGCGCGACATTGAGCCCGACCCGGTTGCCCGCATCGGCAAGGGACACGTCGAGGAAGACGACCCGTGCTTGCCTGATGAGGTCGGCGACCGCGGGCGTCATCACCGCCCCCCCGCCCAGCGCGAGGACACCGTCGTGCTCGGTCAGGGCGGCCGCCACCGCGATCCGCTCGTGTTCGCGGAACACCGGCTCGCCGAGCGAGACGAACACGTCGGCGACGGGCATGCCGACAGCGGCCTCCACGTCGACGTCGCTGTCGCGGAATTCGACGCCCCACCGTCGGGCGAGGGCCTTGCCGACCGTTGTCTTGCCGGCACCCGGCGGTCCGACGAGAACGACCCGGGGGCCGGTCGACGGCCGCGCCGTCGTCGCGCTCATCGGATCTGCAGCCCGTCGACGAAGCCGGCGAGATTGCGCCGGGTCTCGGTGACCGAGTCGCCACCGAACTTCTCCGCCAGCGAGTCCGCGATCACCAGCGCCACCATCGCCTCGGCGACCACGCCGGCGGCCGGGACCGCACAGACGTCCGAGCGCTGGTGGTGGGCAGCGGCCACCTCACCCGAGCGGACGTCGATCGTGCGCAAGGCTCGGGGAACGGTCGAGATCGGCTTCATCGCGGCACGGACGCGCAGGACCTCGCCGGTGGACATGCCGCCCTCGATGCCGCCCGACCGGCCCGACGTCCGGGTGATCCGGCCGTCGACGGTCACGATCTCGTCCTGCGCGGCCGACCCACGGGTGCGCGCGAGCGTGAAGCCGTCGCCGACCTCGACACCCTTGATCGCCTGGATGCCCATCAGCGCGCCGGCGAGGCGCCCGTCGAGCTTGCGGTCGCCGTGCACGAAGGAGCCGAGCCCGACCGGCAGGCCGTAGGCGATCACTTCGACGACGCCGCCGAGGGTGTCGCCGTCCTTCTGCGCGGTCTCGACCTCGTGCACCATCTCGGCGGCGGTGCCGGGGTCGGTGCAGCGGGTCGGATCCGCGTCGATGCGGGCGAGGTCGGCGGGCGTCGGCAGCGGGGCACCGGCCGGGACGGCCACGGTGCCCAACTCGACCACGTGGCTGAGGATCTCGACGTCGGCGACCTGGCGCAGGTAGTTCTTCGCCACCGCGCCCAGCGCGACCCGGGCCGCGGTCTCCCGCGCGCTCGCGCGCTCGAGGACGGGCCGCGCCTCGTCGAAGCCGTACTTCTGCATCCCGGCGAGGTCGGCATGCCCGGGTCGCGGGCGGGTGAGCGGCGCGTTGCGGGCGGTGGTCTCGAGCCGGGCCGCGGTCTCCTCGTCGAGCGGATCGGCGGACATCACCTCCGACCACTTCGGCCATTCCGTGTTCCCGATCCGGATGGCGACCGGGCCGCCGAGGGTGCGCCCGTGCCGGACACCACCGAGGAGTTCGACGTCGTCGCGTTCGAAGGCCATCCTGGCGCCCCGGCCGAAGCCGAGGCGGCGGCGGGCGAGTTCCGCGGCGACGTCGTCGGAGGTCACCTCGACGTCGGCGACCATGCCCTCGAGGATCGCCACGAGGGCCTGTCCGTGGGATTCCCCAGCCGTGAGCCATCGCATGCGGCAAGTCTTTCACGACGACCGACGGGCTTTTCACGACGGGCTGCGTCCCTGGATCGGGTCCGAGGTCCTCGAGTGGGCGCGTCCGCACCCGACACGCCGGATCTGCGGGAGCCCGGCGTCCACTCTGCGGGTCCCTGAGCGGGCCGGGGTCAGGTCGTCGGTGCGAGCGCGGACGTCAGCAGCATCGCCGCCCACCAGCCCAGCAGCAGGAACGGCCCGAACGCCACGGCCTGGCGCCGGCCGATCCGCCGGGTCAGCAGGAGCACGAGGCTGACGAGGCCGCCCGCAGCGATGGCCAGGACGACCGCCAGCACCGCCGTCCCGACCCCGACGAATCCCGCGCCGAGCAGAAGCAGCGTCACCAACTGGACGTCGCCGAAACCGAATCCCCCGCCGGCCAGAAGCGCGAGCAGGAAGAACACGGCGAAACCGGCGACGGCCACCACGACGGCCGTGAGCAGCGCACCCCAGCGTGACGCGATCGCCGCCTGGACCACCAGGACGGCCAGTACGGTCGCAGCCACGGGCCACAGGATGCGCTCGGGCAGGAGGTGCTCACGCAGGTCGACGTAGGCCAGGGGCAGCGCAGCCACCGCGATGGCGAGGGCGGACGGTAGCGCGACCGGCGCGGCGAACAACCCGAGCAGAGCGAACGTGATCAGCCCGACCACAGCGCAGACGGGTCCCAGATGCCGGCGGCCGGCGATCGCCACGTAGTCCGGTGGCAGCTCGCCGTCCGAGCCGTCCGAGCCGTCCGAGCCGTCCGAGCCGTGCGTCGCCGGGACGGGCAGCCGCCGGACGAGTGCCGGCACCGCCAGGCCGCCGAGAACACCGACGACGGCGAACACGGCGACGACGAGAGCCCTCGACGTGGGCGTCACGCCGAATGCCGCTCCGCGAGTGCCGCCACGCCGGCTGCACGCATCGCCTCGACCGGGGCGGCCGCGCAGCCGGTCATCAGTTCGACCTGCCGCCCGGCCTGGCCGACGAGCAGGTCCAGCCCGCCCACCACGCGCGCGCCCGAGCGCCACGCGGCAGCCACCAGTGGTGTCGGCCACGGGTCGTACAGCACTTCGAAGACGGTCGCCGCCCGTGCCGCGGCGTCCGCGAACGCGTCCAGCGCGCCGGCCGGCGTCGTGGCCACGAGCAGGTCGGGCCGCCCGAACGCCCCGGCTGTGAGCGGCTCGACGGTGAGACGGATTCCGAGCGCGTCCGCCACCGGCGTCAGCGCCGTCACGGCAGTGTCCGGTCGCCGTGCCAGCACGCGCAGCCGGTCGACGCCAAGCCGGCCGAGCGCCGCCAGCATCCCTCTGGCCGTGCCGCCGGCACCGACGAGGACGACCGAGGCACCGGTCAGGTCGGTGACGCCGTGCCGGGCCAGCGCCGACACCGCGCCGGGGACGTCGGTGTTGTCGGCTCGCCAGCCCCGCTCGACCGGGGTGAGGGTGTTGGCGGCGCCGACGGTGACGGCGACCGGATCGGCCCCGGCGGCGAGAGCCAGCGCGACCTGCTTCAGCGGCATCGTCACGGACACCCCCCGGACCGGATGCCCGTCGAGATAGTCCGCCAGCTGGTCCTCGACCAGCTCGACCGCCTCGTACCGCCAGTCCAGACCGAGCTCGGCGTAGGCCGCCCGATGCAGCACCGGCGACAGTGAATGGGCGATCGGTGACCCGACGACGAGGCAGGTCGGCCGGTCGTCGGGCTCGGTCAGCACCGGCCCTTGTGCGTGGAGCACCAGGCGAGCGCCTTGGTACGCGAGGCGTTGAAGCCGCGCTCGGTCACGCTGAACTCGGTGGCGCCGGTGTCGGGGTTGATCGCCACGAAGTAGAGCCAGTCCCCCGGCGTGGGCTCGGCGGCGGCTCCGAGCGCGTCGGCTCCGGGTGAGCCGATCGGCGTCGGCGGCAGACCGGCGTGCAGGTAGTCGTTGTACGGGTTGTTCTCGTGCAGCTGCTTGTAGGTCAGGAGAACTTTGCCGTCGTAACCGTGGGCGTACTTGATCGGAGTGTCGAACTGGAGCTTTCGACCCTGCGCGAGCCTGTTGTGGACGACCCGGGCGACCTTGCCGTAGTACTCCGGCCTGTTGACCTCCGCCTGCGCGAGGCTCGCGACCGTCACCAGCTCGCCGACGTCCATGCCCTGCTTCTTCGCGGCACCGGTGAGGTTCAGCTTGTCGACCTCGTCGAGATACCGGGCCACCATCGTCGTCAGCATCGACTGCGCCGACATCTTCGGCTCGAACTGGTACGTCGCCGGGAACAGATAGCCCTCGACCGTCTTCGCGTAGGCGGACAGGCCCAGGTCGCGGGGTTTGGCGGCCGCCTGCTGGAAGCTCTTCACCGGCACACCGGACTTCTTGGACAACGCCTTGTAGATGTCGGCCGCGCGCATGCCCTCGGGGATGGTCACCTTCACCATGACGCGATTGGCCAGGTCGAGCAGTCCGGTCACGGCGGCTGCACCCGACATCTTCGACTTGAGCCGGTAGGTGCCGGCCTGGATGCTCGGCGCGTTGTCGTTGTCACCGGCGGCGCGGACGAACGCGTCCGCGTTGAACACGACGCCGGCCTTGGTGAGCGCGGCTGCGATGGCGGTCAGGCTGGACCCTTTGGCGATGGTGACGGTGACCGTGCCGGTGCCGGTGCCCTGGTAGTCGCGCTGCTGGTCGAGCATGCCGGCCAGCGCGGACTTGCCCTTGACGACCACGAAGCCGATGCCGCCACCGACGACAGCGAGCGCGATGAGCACCGCGATCGCTCCGCGAATACGGGCAACTCGGGCACGTCGGCGCCTCAACGAGTCGGGGCGGACTACCGAATCGGTCATGGCGTCTCCGCTGAGTCGGCGTGACCAGGTCCCCGGTCATCGGTCACGATGTCGCCTGCGGGCGCGCCGGTAGCACGCTCGCGATCCAGAGCAGTCTGCACGATGACCGCGGCGGCAGCGGCATCGACGCGCTGCCGGCCCTTCGCCACCGACGTCCCGCCGGCACGCATCCCCCGCGTCGCGGCCACCGTCGACAGCCGTTCGTCGACCAGCCGCACCGGGGTTCCGGCGAGCGCGACGACGAGCCCGTCGACGAAGGCGCGGACCTTGACCGCGGCCGGGCCCTCCCGGCCGGACATCGACAGCGGGAGCCCGACGATCACCTCGAGCGCCTCGTACTCGCCCGCCAGCGCGGCGATCCGGGCGACATCGCCTGTCCCGCGCGCGACGACCTCGACCGGAACCGCCAGCGACCCGGCCGGGTCGGACCGGGCGACGCCGATGCGGACCTCACCGACGTCGACGCCGATCCGCACACCCGTGCGCATCAGTGCCCAGCCACCGCCTTCTCCACGGCGGGCAGGACGTCGCCGAGCGCGGCGACGTCCACCCCGCCACCCTGGGCCACGTCGTCCTTGCCGCCGCCGTTGCCGCCGAGCACACCGGCCGCGACCTTGACCAGCGCGCCGGCCCGGAGACCGCCGTCACGCGCCGCGCGGTTCGTCGCCACGACGACACCTGGCTTGCCGTTGCTGTCCCCCGCCACCACGACGACCGCGGGGCGCTCGTCGCCGAGACGGCCGCGGATGTCGAGGGCGAGTGTGCGCAGGTCGTTGCCGCCGACCCCGGACGGCGTCCGGTGACCCGCGAACAGCGTGCCGCCGGCGTCGACCGCAGCCGAGGCCACCTCGCCCGCCACCGACAGCACGGACGCGAGCCGGGCCGACTCGAGCTCCTTCTCCGCCGCGCGCAGCCGCGCGACGAGCGCCGACACGCGCTCCGGCAGCTCCTCCGGGCGGACCTTGAGCTCGTCGGCGAGTCCGGCCAGCAGCGCACGCTCACGCGCGAGGAACCGCAGCGCCTCGATGCCCACCATCGCTTCGACCCGGCGCACACCGGCACCGATCGAGCCCTCGGTGATGATCGAGAGCGCACCGACCTGGGACGAGTGCGCGACGTGCGTGCCACCACAGAGCTCGCGCGACCACGGGCCGCCGATCTCCACGACTCGGACCTGCTCGTCGTAGGTCTCTCCGAACAACGCCAGCGCGCCCCATTCGCGCGCCTGGGGCAACGTCATGTACTGCGCCGACACCGGGAGGTCCGCGCGCACCGCGAGGTTCGCGACGTCCTCGAGCTCGGAGCGCACGCTGCTGCTCAGACCCTTCGACCAGGCGAAGTCCAGCCGCAGATAGCCCGGCTTGTTGTACGAGCCGCTCTGCAGCGCGGTCGGCCCGAGCACCTGCCGCAGCGCGGCGTGCACGACGTGGGTGCCGGAGTGCGCCTGGCACGCCGAGATGCGCCACTCCTTGTCGACGAGCGCGCGGACGTCGACGCCGGTCCGGAGCTCGCCGTCCTCGACGTCGACCGTGTGCACGACCAGGCCCTTGACCGGATGCTGGACGTCGCGCACGCGCAACGTCATACCGTCGCCGGTGATGATGCCCTCGTCGGCGATCTGGCCGCCTGACTCGGCGTAGAACGACGTCGTGTCGAGCACGACCTCGACGCGCTGGCCGGGTTGCGCCACCTCGACCAACTCACCGTCGACGAGCAGGCCGCGCACGAAGGCGTCGGTCTCGAGCCGCTCGTACCCGACGAACGTCGTGGGGCCCGGATCGAGCAGCCCGCGGTACACCGACAGGTCGGCGTGGGCGTGCTTCTTCGACTTCGCGTCCTGCCTGGCCCGCTGGCGCTGCTCGTCCATCAGCCGGCGGAACCCCTGCTCGTCGACGGTCAGGCCCGCCTCGGACGCCATCTCCAGGGTCAGGTCGATCGGGAATCCGTAGGTGTCGTGCAGCGCGAACGCCCGGTCGCCGGTCAGCGTGGAGCCGCCGGCCGCCTTCGTCGAGGTGACGGCCAGGTCGAAGATCGCCGTCCCCGACTTCAGGGTCGACGCGAACGCCTCCTCCTCGGCGTAGGCGATGTCGCTGAAACGTGCGAAGTCGCGCTCGAGTTCGGGGTAGCTCGACTTCATCCGGTCCAGGCTCACCGGCAGCAGCACCGGCAGCACCGGGACGTCGACGCCGAGGAGGCGCATCGAGCGGATCGCCCGTCGGAGCAGCCGGCGCAGCACGTAGCCGCGCGCCTCGTTACCCGGCTTCACGCCGTCGCCGATCAGCATCAGCCCGCTGCGGACGTGGTCGGCGATGACCCGCAGGCGGACGTCGTCGTCGTGGTTCGCGCCGTAGGTGTGCCCGGACATGTCCGCCGCGGCGTCGAGGACGGGGAACACCTCGTCGATCTCGTAGAGGTTGTCGACCCCCTGCAGGAGGTACGCGACGCGCTCGAGGCCCATGCCGGTGTCGATGTTCTTGCGCGGCAGGTCGCCGATGATCTCGTAGTTCTCCTTGGCACCGCCGGGACCGCGGATGTTCTGCATGAAGACGAGGTTCCAGATCTCGAGGAACCGGTCCTCGTCGACGATCGGGCCGCCGTCGGGGCCGTACTCGGGACCGCGGTCGATGTAGATCTCGGAGTTCGGACCGCACGGGCCGGGCACGGTCATCGACCACAGGTTGTCGACCATGCCGCGGCGCTGGATCCGCTCGTCGGGTATCCCCGCGACGCGCTTCCAGAGCCCGACCGTCTCATCGTCGTCGAGGTAGACGGTGACCCAGATCTTGTCCGGGTCGAACCCGTAGCCGCCATCGTTCTGCGACCGCGTGATGAGGTCCCACGCGTAGCTGATGGCCTCTTCCTTGAAGTAGTCGCCGAAGCTGAAGTTGCCGTTCATCTGGAAGAACGTGCCGTGCCGGGTGGTCTTGCCGACCTGTTCGATGTCAGCGGTGCGGACGCACTTCTGCACGCTCGCCGCCCGCTTCCACGGCGGCTCCTGGTGGCCGAGGAAGTAGGGGACAAACGGCACCATGCCCGCGTTCACGAACAGCAGGTTGGGGTCGTCGAAGATCAGCGAGGCGCTGGGCACCTCGATATGGCCGGACTTCTCGAAATGGCGGAGGAAACGACGACGGATCTCGGCGGTCTGCATGAAGCAACTTCCTGTGGCACGGCCCGGCGCGCTCATGCGCGCGGGCAGGGGTCAGCTGGACGGCGGAGGCGGCCACAGAGGCGGTCGGTGACGCGGGCGGGTTTCACCCGTCGGCGGGCCGGCGGTCTGCGGCCGATCGAGCTCGTGCCGCCGCTGCTGCCCGGACGCGGGTCGCGACGGTGATGCCGTGGGTCGTCGCAGACATCAGGGCTCCCTTCGCGGTGCATCGGCTGTTTCGCAGCTGCTGAGTTCACGTGTGCTGAGTTCACGTGGCGCTCCGGCGAACCTTACTCCGCCGGAATCGGCCCTCGCGAGCCGTCGAGCTCCGTGCCAGGCTTCCGGTGCGCGGGGTACCGCGGAGGTATCTGCGCCCGGCCGCACGCCCTGTGCCTGTGGCGGCACCGACCCGGTCGCCGGCTCGACATCACCGATGGAGCCAACCATGCCGGACACGAAGGTCGATCCCGAGCCAACTCCCACGCCAACCGCCACACCAACGGGCACACCGACTGGCGCCCGCGACGCCGAGATAGCCCCGTACGTCGGGCTGCCGTGGCGCGCGGGCCTCCTGCTCAGCATCAGTCTCTGGTGCTACCTGGCGATGTCCGAACTGAGCCGGCTCTCCGGCGACCGGCTCGACACGAACGACCGCAGCCGGCCGTTCGTGCAACTGCTCGGGCCGTCGTGGTTCCTGACGTCGGGAACCCCCAGCACCTCCGCCGATGCCCGTTGCATCGCCGCGCTGCCGAACTCGACGGCCGGGATGGCCACCTCCCGGTTTCCCTACGTCACCCCGTCCGGTGGTGTCGGCCCCTGCCGCGGCCGGTCCGGCCAGCAGCTCGTCGACGGCGGCTACACCGAGAACAGCGGCATCGGGACCATCGTCGACCTGTCGTCGTCCTGGCTGGCCGCTGTCCGCTCGGTCAACAACGCCGCCGCGCGCACGCTCGCGAGACCGTCCGCGGGAGCCGGCGCCTCACCGGAGGTGATCGTGCCGATCGTGGTGTACCTCGTCGACGACGGCGGCCGAGACGTCGCCGGCCCGGCGACAGCGCCGACGTCCGAGGCGCTCGTCCCGATCATCGCCAACAGCCGCGCCGGGAAGATGCAGGAGAGCCCGCAGAGCCTGCTCCAGCGGGCCGCGGCGCTGACCACGGGCACGCAGCTGTGCGATCCGTCGATCAACCGGCTGCGGTGCTCTGACTACGGCAGCGACGACGTGGGCGCCGACCTGCTCGCGCTGCTCACCGTCAAGTGACTGTCAGCCGGCCGGTCGGTCGGTTCCCCGGATGATCGCCCGGATGCGCTGCCAGCGGGTCGCGGCGTCGCGCTCGGCACCGATCGGCTTCGGCTCGTAGTACCGCCGGTCTGCGACCACGTCCGGCGCGTACTGCTGCTGGACGACCCCACGCGGGTCGTCGTGGGCGTAGGTGTAGGACTGCCCGTGCCCGATCGTCTTGGCACTGGCGTAGTGCGAGTCCCGCAGCGGCGCCGGCACACCGCCGATCCGGCCGGCCCGGACATCGGCCTGGGCCGCGCCGATCGCCGTCGTGACCGCGTTCGACTTCGGCGCCAGCGCCAGGTAGACGAGCGCGTGCGCGAGGTTCAGCCGGGCTTCGGGCAGCCCGACCAGCTGCACGGCCTGCGCGGCCGCGGTCGCGACCAGCAGGCCCTGTGGGTCGGCCATCCCGACGTCCTCGCTGGCGAGGATGACCAGCCGGCGGGCGATGAACCGGGGATCCTCGCCGGCCTCGAGCATGCGGGCCAGGTAGTGCAGGCCGGCGTCCACGTCACTGCCGCGCACGGACTTGATCAGCGCGCTGGCGACGTCGTAGTGCTGGTCGCCGTCGCGGTCGTAGCGGACGGCGGCGCGATCGACAGCGGCTTCCAGCGTCGGGGAGTCCAGCTCGGTGGTCTTGCGGGCGCGGGCCGCGGCCGCACCGGCCTCGAGGTAGGTCAGCGCCCGCCGGGCATCACCGCCGGCGAGCCGCACGAGGTCGCCGTGGGCCTGGCCGGTCATCACGATCGAGCCGCCGAGCCCGCGGTCGTCGGCGAGCGCCCGGTCGACGACCTCGGCGATGTCGTCGTCGGTCAGCGGCTCGAGGGTGAGCAGGAGCGAGCGTGAGAGCAGCGGCGAGATGATCGAGAAGAACGGGTTCTCCGTCGTCGCGGCGATCAGCGTGACCCAGCGGTTCTCCACGCCGGGCAGCAACGCGTCCTGCTGGGACTTGGAGAACCGGTGCACCTCGTCGACGAACAGGACGGTCTCGGTGCCGCTGCGGGACAGCTCGCGGCGGGACTCGTCGAGGACCGCCCGGACCTCCTTGACCCCGGCGGACACCGCGGACAGCTCGACGAAGCGCCGGTCGGTCTGATGGCTGACGATGCCGGCGATCGTGGTCTTGCCGGAGCCCGGCGGTCCCCACAGGATGACGCCCATCGCCTGGTCGGACTCGACCAGCTGACGCAGGGGTGAACCCGGCTGACGCAGGTGTTGCTGGCCGACGAGCTCGTCCAGCGACGTCGGCCGCATCCGCACCGCGAGCGGCTGCGACGCATGCGCCGGAGCACCCAGCGTGCCGGCCGGGAGATTCACGTTCGACACCGAGCGCCCGGCCGCCCGGCCGGCCGCGCCGGACGGTATCGGCGCGTCGAACAAGGCGTCCTCGCCGTCGGCTTCCTCCGGGTTCACGGCGGCGACACTACCGCGCAGCAACCGCCTGGGCTCGGGCCGATCACCGGGGGCTGGTCCCTGGCGCCGGTGGGTCACGTCACCGGCCCCGAGTAGTCGTTGCGGCCCACGGAGTGGACGCTGCGCTACCCGGCCCGCGGCGTGTCGCGTGGCGACACGCCCACTCTGCGGGATTCAGGCCAGCCCACCTCGAAGGCGTGCGCTCGGGGTCAGCCCGCCATCGGCTGGTCGGCGGCGATCGCTTCGAGCAGCGTCGGGTCCTCGACAGACTCGACGACGAGCTGCTGGGCGGCGATCGCGTCGGCGGCCGTCGGCGGAGCGGCGAAGTGGCAGGCGACCTCGTGGCCGGGTGAGATCTGGATCAGCGGCGGCTCGGTGGTCGTGCAGACGTCCGCGGCCTTCCAGCACCGGGTGCGGAACCGGCAGCCGCTGGGCGGGTTGATCGGGCTCGGGACGTCGCCGACCAGCCGGATGCGGTTGCGCCGCTCGCCCGTCGCCGCCTGAGCCACGTCCGGCACGGCCGAGAGCAGCGCTTGCGTGTACGGGTGGTGCGGGGAGCTGTACAGGGTCTCGCGGGGGCCCTTCTCGACGATCTTTCCGAGGTACATGACGGCGATCTCGGGGCAGAAGTGCCGAACCACGGCGAGGTCGTGCGCGATGAACAGGAACGCGATGTTGTACTCGTCCCGGAGGTCCTCGAGCAGGTTCATCACCTGGGCCTGGATCGACACGTCCAGCGCCGACACCGGCTCGTCGGCGACGATCAGCTTGGGCCGCAGGGCGAGCGCGCGGGCGATGCCGATGCGCTGGCGCTGGCCGCCGGAGAACTCGTTCGGGTACCGGTTGTAGTGCTCGGGGTTGAGCCCGACCACCTCGAGCAGTTCCTGCACGCGGGCCAGCGTCTTGTTCGCCGGGACGATGTGGTGGATCCGCAACGGCGTGCCGATGATCGACCCGACGGTGTGCCGCGGGTTCAGCGAGGAGTACGGGTCCTGGAAGATGATCTGGACGTCGCGCCGGAACGGGAGCAGGTTCCTTTCCTTGATGCCGGCGATGTCCGTGCCGTCGATCTCGATGGAGCCGCTGGTCGGCTCGTCGAGCCGGGTCACCAGCCGGCCGGTGGTCGACTTGCCGCAGCCCGACTCGCCGACGAGCCCGAGCGCCTGACCCGCCTCGACACCGAACGACACACCGTCGACGGCCTGCACCTGCCCGACGGTGCGGCGCACGAGACCGCTCGAGCGGACCGGGAAGTACCGGACGAGATTACGGACCTCGAGCAGCCGAGTACCGCCCGAGGTCTTCGCCGACGCTCCGACCGACGGCTCCGTGCTGATGTGCTTGCTCACGGCGTGGTCTCCTCGGGAACGACGCCGCCGAGGGCCACCTGGGCCACCTCGCGGCGGAAGATCTCCTGCGGGTTGTCCAGGTGGCAGCGGCTGAGGTTGTCCGGGCGTCCGCGCGGTGACTGGAGCTCTGGCAGCTCGGTGAAGCAGCGGCGACCCGGCACCAGCTCGCGGTACGGGCAGCGCGGGTGGAACGAGCATCCGCTCGGGAGGTCGACCAGACTCGGCGGGTTCCCCTTGATCGGATGGAGCCGGACATTCGGGTCGAGCTCCAGATTCGGTGCGCTGGACAGGAGGCCCCAGGTATAAGGATGGTCGGGCGCCTGGAGCACGTCACGGGTCGCGCCGAACTCCACACACCGCCCCGCGTACATCACGAGGACGTCGTGGGCCATCTCGGCCACCACTCCGAGGTCGTGGGTGATGAGGATGATCGCCGAGCCGAATTCTTGCTGCAGACCCTGGAGCAGGTCGAGGATCTGTGCCTGCACCGTGACGTCCAGGGCTGTTGTCGGTTCATCCGCGATCAGCAGCTTCGGGTCGTTCACGAGCCCCATGGCGATCATCGCGCGCTGCCGCATGCCGCCGGAGAACTGGTGCGGGTAGTCGTCGTAGCGACCGCGCGGATTGGGGATCCCGACCAGGCCGAGGAGATCGAGCGCCCGCGCCTTCGCGACCTTCTTGCCGGTGTTGTGGTGTGCGGAATACGCCTCGGCGATCTGGTCACCGATCCGGAAGAACGGATGCAGGCTCGACAGCGGGTCCTGGAAGATCATCGCGGCGGCGTTGCCGCGGACACGGCGGAACTCGCTCTCGCTGGCGCCGACGAGTTCCTTGCCGTCCAGCCGGATGCTGCCCGAGATCCGGGCGGTCTTGCGGTCGTGCAGGCCCATGATCGCCATGCTGGCCACGCTCTTGCCGGATCCGGACTCGCCCACGATGCCGAGGGTGCGACCGAGCTTGACCTCGTAGCTCAGGCCGTTGACCGCGTGCACCACGCCGTCGGGTGTCGGGAACGCGACGGTGAGGTCCTCGACGACGAGGTGCGCGTCGTCGCTCCCGGTTGTGCCGGCGGTGGGAGTCCCGGTGGTTGTCGTGGTCATCTCAGCCTCCCAGCCGGACGCGCGGATCGAGCACGCTGTAGACGATGTCGACGATCAGGTTGAACGACACGAGAAGCATCGCCGTGAAGATCACCACACCCATGATGACCGGCAGGTCGCCGGCGTTGAAGGCCTGCAGACCCATCACCCCGAGACCCTGCACGCTGAAGATCTGCTCGGTGAAGATCGTGCCGGTCAGGTAGGACGCGAGGTCGAGGCCGAGGATCGTGACCACCGACGTCAATGCCGCCCGCAGCGCGTGCTTCAGATAGATGCTGCGCGTCGACAGACCCTTCGCCTTCGCCGTCCGGACGTAGTCCTCGGACAGGCTCTCCACCATCGCTGTGCGGGTGTAGCGCGCATAGGCGGTGGCGTTGACGACACCGAGGACCACCCAGGGGAATATCAGGCCCTTGAACCAGGCCACCGGATCCTCTGTCAGTGGCGTATATCCCGATCTCGGGAATATCGGGAACTTCAGGGTGAACGTCAGCCAGGCCAACAGGGCTACCAGGTAATACGGAAAGGCATTGATGACCAGGGTCGATCCCATCAGAGAGCGATCGAGCATCGTGCCCCGTCTCGCGGCCGCGAGTATGCCCAATCCGACGCCAAGGGTGAAGAAGATGACAGCTGCACCGACGGCCACCGAGATGGTCACCGGCAGCCGCTGCATCATCATCGTGGTGACCGGCTGGTCCGAGAGGAACGACCAGCCCAGGCACGGCGCCGCGCAGTGCTTGACGATGCCGCCTGTCTGGATCTCGCGACCGACGAAGACGCCCTTGTAGTAGTCGACCATCTGCTGCGCGATCGGGGCGTCGAGGTTCAGGCTGGACCGGATCGCTTCGAGCCGGTCGGGTGCGCAGTTCCGCGTGCCACAGATGGCGAACGCAGGGTCGGTCGGCCCGACGAAGAAGAGGAGGAAGGAGACGACGGAGACCGCCGCGATCACGGTGACTCCAGCGATCGCGCGCCGAAGGATGTATCCGAACACCGGCGTCACTCCTGTCAGTCGGGCATGGGCAAAACGGGGCGGGTGGATGCCGGCAGATCGGCACCCACCCGCCGTGCGTTACGTGTTACGCGTTACGCGTTACCTACTGCTTGATGAAGAGCTTGGTGAAGTCCGGTCCGCCCGCGAAACTGTCCATCACGGTGCCACCGACCTTCGAGCCCGACAGGTACGCGATCTTGCTGTAGTCGACGGGGATGACCGGCAGGTCGTCGGTCATGATCGTCTTGTCCAGCTTGGCCCACTCGGGCGGCTGCTGGGCCGAGGGCAGCGCGGCGATGCGGTCCATCTCAGCGTTGGCCTTGGGGTCGTTGAGGAACGACGGGTTCGGGACGCCGGTCGGCGACGCGGCGATCAGCCGGCCGTCGTAGACGGCCGGGAACACCGTGCCACCGGAGGGCCAGTCGATGCACCATCCGGCGTAACGGATGTTGAGTGCGGCGTTCGGGTCGTTGACCTCGTCGCGGACCTTGTCCTTCGGCAGGGTCTGGATCGAGTACTTGAAGCCGGCGGCCTCGAAGGCCTCCTTCTTCACTGCCGCGACCTTTGCGGCCTGCGCGTCACCATCGGCCAGCAGGGTCTTGAGCTCGAAGCCCACAGCACCGGCCTCGGTCAGCAGCTTCTTGGCCGCAATCGGGTCGCCGTTGCCCTTGCCGCCGTTCTTGTTCACGGAGACGTCAAAGTTCTCCCAGCCCGGGGTCACCTTCGGAAGGATGGTCGTGGCCGGCTCGTACGTGAATGTCGAGTCGCCGGCCGCCTTGTGCGTGTTGTCGAACGGGTAGGCCGCGTAGATGGCCTGACGCACCTTGAGGTTCGTGATCTTGCGCATGTCGAGGGCATAGAGGTCGGTACACGTGCCGGCACCCGTGAGCATCCGCTTCTGCGGTTCCTTGTTGAGGATCTGCGGCAGCGTCGAGGAGTCGACGTTGTCGTAGGTCGTCGCCAGCTGGTCGGGGCCCTTGTCGGCGATCAGGCGGTTCTGCACCTGGAGCGAGTCGAGGCCGAACTGGAAGTCGTACTGGTCGACGAACTGGTGCCGGCCCGGGTCGGACGCGGCGTCCCACTGGTCGTTCTTGACCAGCGTGAGTTCCTTGCCGGGGGTGTACTTGCCGAACTTGTACGGACCACTCGCGAGCGGGTGCAGACCGTAGTTCGACTTCGTGTCCTTGGCCTGCGGGATCGGCGAGAACACCGGGAACGTCATGTAGTAAGGAAGATCGGCGAACGGCTTCGACATCTTCATGACGAGGGTGTAGTCGTCAGGCGTGGAGACACCGTTGTACGGGGTCTTGTCCGCGTACGGCCCCTTGTACGTGTCGCCGTCCTTGAAGTAGGTGATCTGGTAGGTCGGGCCGCCGGGCAGCTCGGTCTGCGCGAACGAGCGCTCGACGGAGTAGGCGAAGTCCTGCGCCTTGATCTCGGTGCCGTCCTCGTACTTCATGCCCTTCTTCAAGTGGAACGTCCACTCGGTGAAGTCGGCGTTGTGCTGACCGAGGTCAGTACCGAGGTCGGGGGTCAAGTGATACTTGCCGTCGGACTGCAGCGCCATCTCGACCATGGTGCGGGTGACCGTGCGGAGCACGGCGAGCGCGTCGATGTAGTACGCCTGGGTGGGGTCGAACTTGGTGGGAACGACCGCCGTCAAGACGTCGACGGTGCCTCCCTGCTGAGAACCGGCGACTGCGGGTGCAGGTCCGGTTGCCGTGGGGTCCTCGACGACCTGGAAGGTCTCTTGGCTCTGTCCTGCTGAACTTGCTGTTGCACTGGCGCCTGTAGTTCCGGACGCAGTCTGTGACGGCGACTTTCCGCCACAGGCTGCTGCGCCGAGCGCCAGCACCACGACTGCCGCCGCGAGGCCTTTCTTGTGCATGGATCGTTCTCCTACTCTTGATTGAATTGACGCCGGTGTTTTCACTGGCGCGTGACGGCTGACGATGGGGTTTGTCATCGCCGCGTCTTGGGGTCGAACGCGTCCCGGATCGCATCTCCGAGAAGGTTCAGCGAGAGCACCAGGAACAGGATTCCCAGCGCCGGGTACCAGAAATAGATTGGAAAGTTCTGGTAGTACGGAGTCGCCGCGGCGATGGTGCGACCCCAGGACGCGGTGGGCTCGACCAGGCCGATGCCGAGGAAGGACAGGCCGGCCTCGCTGGCGACGTAGCCGGGCAGCGAGAGCGACATGAACACGATGATCTGCCCGGTCACGTTGGGCAGGAGCTCGCGCATGATGATGCGGCCGCGCGGCACACCGATTGCCCGGGCGGCCAGCACGAACTCACGTTCGCGCAGGCTCAGTACCTGAGCACGGATCAACCGCGCGAGGCCGGTCCAGCCGAACACGCCGAAGATGCCGACCAGGGTCCACAGCCGCACCCTCGACAAGGTGACGGAGTCGGCGGCGAAGTGGGACGCCACGATCGGGCTGATCGCGATCACGAGGAGCAGGATCGGGAGCGACAGGAAGAAATCGATCGTCCAGGAGATAACGCGGTCGACGGTGCCGCCGAGGAAGCCTGCGGTGATGCCGAGCAGCGTCCCGATGATCGTGGACAGGATCGTAGCGCTGAAGGCGATCAGCAGCGACGGACGGGCGCCGTAGAGCCAGCGGGCAAGCAGGTCGCGGCCGATGCCGGGCTCGATACCGAACGGGTGCTCCCGGGTCTGCAGGATGGTCGGGAAGCCGTACTGGTCGATCAGATCGAAGTGGGTCGCGTTCGGGTCGACGCCGACGATCTTGCAGATGAGCGGGGCGAAGATCGCGATCAGGATGAAGAAGACGACGATCGCGGCGCAGATCATGGCCAGCGCGTCCCGCCTGAGGCGGTCCCAGGCGATCTGGGCCGGCGACTTGCTCGTGATCGACGACGAGGGCTCGGCTCCGACCGCGGTAGCGGGGTCGGCTTCGGCCTGCTCGATCAGCTGGGGGTCAGCCATACCGCGTGGGTGCCTTTCCCTGACCGGTTCGTCTCGATCGACGCTGAATCCGAGTTGTACTCGTTCGACCGCCGTGATCGCCGCTTTACGTGTGGCGCGCCTCGTTGCGTTTGCCGACCCTAGTTGACCGTCGAACTCGTTCCGGGCAAGAAACGGTCACGATTGGCTCACGCTTGAGCGTAGGACTTGTTGTGTAACACGCTGGTTTCGCCAAGAGCTCCAGCAGAAGTCCCGGATTGCCTGATATCCGAATGGGGTCACGCCCACTCACTCTGCGCGCTCCTCGGCCCCTCCGGAGCCGTCCTGCGCACCCGCGGGACGATCCGCGGCGACCTTCGGCTTGGCGTCGACACCGGCTTCGCGACGCTGCTGCGGGGTGATCGGCGCCGGTGCGCCGGTGAGCGGATCGAGGCCGCCACCGGACTTCGGGAACGCGATCACGTCGCGGATCGACGGCGTGCCCGCGAGGAGGGCGACGACGCGGTCCCAGCCAAGCGCGATGCCACCGTGCGGCGGCGCACCGAACGCGAACGCGTCGAGGAGGAAGCCGAACTTCTCCTGTGCCTCCCCGGGCGACAGGCCCATCACCGCGAACACCCGCTCCTGCACGTCGCGGCGGTGGATACGGATCGATCCCCCGCCGATCTCGTTGCCGTTGCAGACGATGTCGTAGGCATAGGCCAGGGCGCCGCCGGGATCGGTGTCGAAGGTGTCCATGCTCTCGGGCCGCGGTGAGGTGAAGGCGTGGTGGACGGCGGTCCAGGCGCCCGACCCGACGGCGACGTCGCCGCTCGCGATCGTCTCGGCCGTCGGCTCGAACAACGGCGCGTCGACGACCCACACGAACGACCACGCGCTGTGGTCGATCAGGCCGATGCGCTCGGCGATCTCGACCCGCACCGCGCCGAGCAGCGCGCGGGAGGACTTGATCGCGCCGGCGGCGAAGAAGATGCAGTCGCCGGGTGACGCGGCGACGTGCGCGGCCAGCCCGGCCCGCTCGGTCTCGGAGAGGTTCTTGGCGACCGGCCCGGCGAGCTCGCCGTCGTTGCCGACGAGGACGTAGGCCAGGCCGCGGGCGCCGCGCTGCTTGGCGAACTCCTGCCAGCCGTCGAGGGTCCGGCGCGGCTGACCCGCTCCCCCGGGCATCACCACCGCACCCACGTAGGGCGCCTGGAACACCCGGAACGGGGTGCCGGCGAAGAAGTCGGTGCAATCGGTGAGCTCGAGGTCGCAGCGTAGGTCCGGCTTGTCGCTGCCGTAGCGGGCCATCGACTCGGCGTAGGTGATCCGCGGGATGGGCGTGGCGATGTCGTACCCGACGAGGGCCCAAAGCGACGTCAGCACGCGCTCGGCCAGCGCGATGACGTCGTCCTGGTCGACGAAGCTCGCCTCGATGTCGAGCTGGGTGAACTCGGGCTGCCGGTCGGCGCGGAAATCCTCGTCGCGGTAGCAGCGGGCGATCTGGAAGTACTTCTCCATGCCGGCGACCATCAGCAGCTGCTTGAACAGCTGCGGGCTCTGCGGCAGCGCGTACCAGCTGCCCGGGGACAGCCGCGCCGGGACGACGAAGTCGCGGGCACCCTCGGGGGTGGACCGGGTCAGCGTCGGCGTCTCGATCTCGAGGAAGCCCTCGTCGTGCAGGACGGTGCGCGCGGCCCGGTTGACCTCGCTGCGCAACCGGAGGGCGGCGTTGGGGGTGGCCGGGCCGGTGCGTCGGAGGTCGAGGTAGCGGTACCGCAGCCTGGCCTCCTCGCCGACGTCGACCCGCTCGTCGATCTGGAACGGCAGCGGCGCGGCGGCGTTGAGGACCTCGAGCTTCTCCGCGACCACTTCGACGTCACCTGTGGGCAGCTCCGGGTTCGTGTTGCCGTCCGGGCGGACCCGGACGGAGCCGGTGATCAGCACGCAGAACTCGTTGCGGAGGTCGTGGGCGCCGCCGTGGGTGAGGACGTCGTCGCGTACGACCACCTGGACGACGCCGCTGGCGTCGCGCAGATCGATGAAGGCCACACCGCCGTGGTCGCGGCGCCTGGCCACCCAGCCGGCCAGCAAGACGGTCGCACCGTCGTCGGCAGAACGGAGAGAGCCGGCCTGGTGGCTGCGCAACACGAGATGATCCTCCGGTAGTTGAAAGTGCCCGCAGATCCTACGGCCCGGGCCGCGCAGGCCCGAACCGGCGTCCGCGAACGGGCTACAGGTGTGCGGTGACGGTGGGACGCAGATCGTCCGTCGGCGGCGACCAGGAGTCCGGGTCGGCGGCCACCTGGTCGCCGCTACGGATGTCGCGGACCTGGTGCGCGGAGGCACCGCCGTCGGTTGCACGGCCACCGGGTGCACTGTCGGCGGCGGTATCAGGGGTGGCCGGCGGGAACCAGACGAACGGGATGCCGCGCCGCTGCGCAAAGCGGATCTGCTTGCCATACCTGCTGGCCGCAGGCGCCACCTCGGTCGGGATGCCGCGGGAGCGCAGCGCCCGCGCGACGGTCTCACTGACCGCTCGCGTCTCGTCGCTGACGACCGCGACCAGCACCGCGGACGGCACACTGCGGGACGCCCCGAGCAATCCGCGCGACAGCAGCGGGACCAGGATGCGGGAGACGCCGAGGGAGATCCCGACCCCCGGGTAAACGTTGCGGCCGTCGTCGGCGAGCGCGTCGTAGCGGCCGCCCGAGCAGATCGAGCCGAGGTGCTCGAAGCCGCTCATCTGCGTCTCGAAGACCGTGCCGGTGTAGTAGTCGAGCCCGCGGGCGATCCGGAGATCGGCGGTGACGCTCACGTTGGGGGCGTCGAGGTCGGCGAGTGCCGTCATCACCGCGGCCAGTTCGGCCAGGCCGGTGTCGAGCAGCTCGTGCGCCACCCCGAGCGCGCGGACCTGCGCGACGAAGCTCGCATCGGTGGTGCTGATGGCCGCGAGTGCGAGGCAGCTCGCCGCCTGCTCGGCGTCGAGGCCGACGTCGGTCTGCAGCATCGTCGCGATCACTGCCGCCGGCACCTTGTCCAGCTTGTCGACGACCCGCATGACCGCGTGCGGGTCGGCCGCGCCGAGGCCGAGGTAGAAGCCCTCGAGCAGCTTGCGGTTGTTGACCTGCAGACGCATCGGCGGGATCTGGAGCTCCAACAGTTTCGACAAGGCTGTCACCATCACCGTGGCGACTTCGACGTCGTAGTGGAACGCCAGTTCCCCCGCGCCGACGATGTCGATGTCGGCCTGGGTGAACTCCCGGAACCGGCCCTCCTGCGGCCGCTCACCCCGCCAGGCCTTCTGGATCTGGTAGCGGCGGAACGGGAAGTCGAGCTTGCCGGAGTTCTCCAGCACGTAACGGGCGAACGGGACGGTGAGGTCGTAGTGGAGCCCGAGGGTGTCGCCGGAGACGCCGTCGGCGTCGCTGCCGGGCTCGCCGTGCAGCCGCCGTACGACGTACACCTCCTTGTCGATCTCGCCCTTGCGCAGGAGCTCGGCCATCGGCTCCGCGGCACGGGTCTCGATGCCGGCGAACCCGTGCAGCTCGAAGACGGTGCGCAGCCGGTCGATGACCTCCTGCTCGACGATGCGCTGGGACGGCAGGAACTCGGGGAAGCCCGACAGCGGTGTCGGCTTGCTCATGCCCGGCTCCCGTCGGCCAGATCGGGGAGCCCTAGGAGGAAAGTCGGGCGCAGATAGGGGTTCGTGGCGCGCTCCACCGCGATGGTGGTGTTCGGTCCGTGCCCGGGCAGCACGATCGTCGCGTCTGCCAGCGGGAGCACCTTGGTGGTCAGGCTGTGGCGCATCTGCCCCGCGTCGGCGCCCGGCAGATCGGTCCGGCCGATCGAACCTGCGAACAGGGTGTCGCCGCTGAACACCAGCCGCTCACCCGCGGCTGGGTCGTCGATGCGGAACAACACCGAGCCGAGGCTGTGCCCGGGGGTGTGGTCGACCTCGAACCGCAGTCCGGCGACATCGACGCCGATGCCGTCGGCGAGGTCACGGACGTCGTCTGGCTCGGCGAACTCAGCGCCCATCTCGGCGAGCATCTCCGAGGTTCCCGGTGAGAGCCACGCACCCGGGTCGGCGAGCTGCGGGCGGTCCCCCGGGTGGATCCAGCAGGCGGCGTCGTAGTTGCCGGACAGCGGCAGGATCGACCACGTGTGGTCGAGGTGGCCGTGGGTGAGCATGATCGCCACCGGCCGGAGCCGGTGCTCCGCGACCACCTCGGCGACCCCGTCCACCACGTCGTAGCCGGGATCGATGACCACGGCGTGCTCACCGTCGCGGCTCGCGACGATGTGACAGTTGGTTCCCCACAGCTGCGCGGGGAAGCTGCGTACGAGCATGGTCGGGGTCCTTGCTGTGGCTCGGGTCCAGGGCGACTGACAAACCCTAGTCACCGGCCGGGACGCCGGAACTGGCGGTATCTGCGCGTACGCCGCGAGGGGTCGCGTCCGGCTTCCGACATTAGACTCCCCTGCCATGGCAAAGAGCTCCGCGCGACGACGACAGATCGCACGCGCCAAGTGGGAGCGTCAGCAGCAGCGACGCATCGCGCACGAGTCGGCGGTACGCACGCGCGAACGCATCGCGATCGGCATCGTCGTGGTGGCCGTCGTCGGCGTGGTGGCGGGCCTCGGGCTGCGCCAGCTGGTGGGGCCGAGCGCCGTCGTCAGCAGGCCGAGCCCGGCGACCACGGCAGCCCCCTCCACCGCCGCGACACCCACTCCTACCCCGACGGCGACGAAATGAGCAGCGATCAGCAGACCACCGACGAGGTCCGGGTCGACACCGCACCCGAGACGGCACCGGTCGAGGTGACGGCGATCCCCGAGGACACCGCCGCCGCGCTCGCCGATGCTCCGGTCGAGGCAGCGCCCGAGACCACTGATGCATCTGCGCCCGAGCCCGCCGACGCACCCGAAGCTGCTGACACACGCGAGCCGGCCGACACGCCGCACGTCGTCGCACCACGGCCGGTACCCGGGCCACCCCGGCCCGTGCCGGGTCCGCCACCGGCGCGACCGGTGCCGGTGCCCACCCCGGCCCCGGTCGCCGCCCCTCCGGTTCCGCCGCCCCCGCGCGCCCTCGGGAACCCCGGCGAGTCGGGACGTGTCGACGAGACGGGCACCGTCTTCGTCCGGACCGAGGACGGCGAGCGTGAGATCGGCACCTGGCAGGCCGGTGACGAGGACGGCGCGCTGCAGTTCTTCGGCCACCGGTTCGACGGCATCTCGGCAGAGATCGACCTCCTCGAGTCCCGGCTGAACACCGGCAGGATCAACCCGGACGAGGCCCGGTCGGTCCTGCGTAAGCACCGTGCGGCGTGGCTGAGTGCGCCCGCGCTCGGTGACTTCGCCGGGTTGACCGCCCGGATCGGCACGCTCGACGACATCATCGACGTCCAGCGAGCCGAACGCGCGGAGATCCGTGCGCGGACGCAGGAGGTCGCACGGGCGACGAAGGAGGGTCTCGTCGAAGAGGCCGAGGCGCTCGGCCACTCGTCGGACTGGCGTGGCGGGGTGACACGTTTCCGTCAGCTGCTCGACGACTGGAAGGCTCAACCTCGACTCGATCGTCACGCCGACGACGAGCTGTGGCACCGGTTCAGCACGGCCCGTACGACCTACACGCGTCGGCGCAAGTCGCACTTCTCCGAGCTGTCGGCCAAACGTGAGGGCGCTCGCGAGATCAAGGAGCGGCTGGCCACCAAGGCCGAGGCCCTCGCCAACTCGACCGACTGGGGTGCGACCTCGGCCGAACTCCGCACCCTGATGGACGAGTGGCGGACCGCCGGCGGCGCCCAGAAGGACGTCGACGACGAACTCTGGGCGCGCTTCCGCGCCGCGTCGGACGCGTTCTTCGCCGGACGCACCGAACACTTCGCCGTGCAGGATTCGGAGTTCGCCGGTAACCTCGCGGCGAAGGAACTGCTGCTCGCCGAGGCGGAGAAACTCCTCCCGGTGCGCGAGCCCGGTCCGGCCAAGGCCGCGCTGCGCTCGATCAACGAGCGCTGGACGCTGATCGGCAAGGTCCCGCGGGACGCGATGAAGACGGTCGAGGCGCGCCTGCACGCCATCGAGCGCGCGGTCGAGGATGCCGAGCAGCAACGCTGGGCACGCACCGATCCCGAGTTGCGGGCGCGAGCGGAGTCGACGGTCGCGATGCTGCGTGACTCCGTCGCCAAGCTGACCGCCGACCTCGCCAAGGCCACCGCCAAGGGCGATGCGCGGGCCGCAACCACCGCCGAGGAGGCGCTCGTCGCCCGGCAGTCGTGGCTGACCGAGGCGGAACGGGCGCTAGCGGACTTCAGCAGCTGAGGCGTCAGCTCGTGATGCGGTAGACGTCGAAGACGCCGGGCACGTTGCGGACGGCGGCGAGAGCGTGCTCGAGGTGGGTCAGGTCGGCCATCTCGAAGCTGAAACGGCTCTTCGCCACCCGTTCGCGGGTGGTCGTCAGCGACGCCGACAGGATGTTGACGTGCTGGTCGGAGAGCACCTTCGTGAGATCCGAGAGCAACCTGGCCCGGTCGAGCGCCTCGACCTGGATCGCGACCAGGAACACGCTGTCCGACGTCGGCGTCCACTCGACCTCGACGAGCCGGTCGCCAACCTCGGCGAGCTGGACGGCGTTGCTGCAGTCGCGGCGATGGACCGACACCCCGGCGCCGTGGGTGACGAAGCCGAGGATGTCGTCGCCGGGCACCGGCGTGCAGCACCGGGCGAGCTTGACCCAGATGTCGCTCGCGCCCTTGACGCTGACGCCGGAGTCGCCGTTGTTGCGGGCGCGGCGGGAACGTGGCCGGCGTTCCTCGGCGGTGTCGTCGTCGACGTACCCGGTGCCGGCCTGCCCGTAGTCGCTCGACAGCGCCCGGACGACCGCGTCGGCGGTGAGGTTGTTCTCCCCCACCGCGGCGTAGAGCGCGGTGACGTCGGTGTAGTGCAGGTCATGGGCGACGAGCGACATCGAGTCGTGCGTCATCAGGCGTTGCAGCGGCATCCCGGACTTGCGGATCAGCGCCGCGATGGCGTTCTTGCCGCGCTCGATGTTCTCCTCGCGGCGTTCCTTCGTGAACCAGGCCCGGATCTTCGAGCGGGCCCGCGGTGACCGGACGAACGTCAGCCAGTCCCGGCTCGGCCCCGCACCCTCGGCCTTGTTCGTGAAGATCTCGACGACGTCACCGTTGCTGAGCGGGCTCTCCAGCGCCACCAGCCGGCCGTTGACGCGCGCCCCCACGGTCCGGTGGCCGACCTCGGTGTGGATGCGGTAGGCGAAGTCGACCGGTGTCGACTCCGCAGGCAGCACCACGACCTGGCCCTTCGGGGTGAAGACGTACACCTCGAGGGCGTTGATCTCGAACCGCAGCGATTCGAGGAACTCCTCGGGGTCCGACGTCTCGGCCTGCCAGTCGGCGAGCTGGCGGACCCACACCATCTCGTCGGCGTCATTTCCCCGCTTCGTCGGCGCGTTCTTCCCGATCTCCTTGTACTTCCAATGCGCGGCGACGCCGTACTCCGCGCGCCGGTGCATGTCGTAGGAGCGGATCTGCAGCTCGACCGGCTTACCGCCGGGCCCGATGACCGTCGTGTGCAGCGACTGGTACATGTTGAACTTGGGCATCGCGATGTAGTCCTTGAACCGCCCGGGGATCGGGTTCCAGCGCGAATGCACCTCCCCCAGCGCCGCATAGCAGTCGCGCAACGAGTCGGTCAGCACGCGGACGCCGACGAGGTCGTAGATCTCGGTGAACTCGCGTTCCCGGTTCACCATCTTCTGGTAGATCGAGTAGTAGTGCTTGGGCCGGCCGGTCACCGTCGCCCGGATCTTCGCCTCGGCCAGGTCCGCCGAGACCGCGTCGATGACCGCCGAGAGGTACTCGTCCCGGGCCGGCGCGCGTTCGGCGACGAGCCGGACGATCTCGTCGTAGATCTTCGGGTGCAGGGTCGCGAACGCGAGGTCCTCGAGCTCCCACTTGACGGTGTTCATGCCGAGCCGGTGGGCCAACGGGGCGAAGATGTCGAGCGTCTCGGTGGCCTTGCGCCGTTGGGTCGCGGGCTTGAGGTAGCGCAGGGTGCGCATGTTGTGCAGCCGGTCGGCCAGCTTGATCACCAGCACGCGGATGTCGCGGCTCATCGCGACGACCATCTTGCGGATCGTCTCGGACTGGGCGGTGTCGCCGTAGGTCACCTTGTCGAGCTTCGTGACGCCGTCGACGAGGCCGGCGATCTCGCTGCCGAAGTCCGCGGTCAGCTGCTGCAGCGTGTAGGGGGTGTCCTCGACGGTGTCGTGCAGGAGCGCCGCGCACAGCGTGGACGGGGTCATCCCCAGTTCGGCGAGGATCGTCGCCACCGCCAGCGGATGGGTGATGTATTGGTCGCCGCTCTTGCGGATCTGTCCGGTGTGGTGGCGTTCGGCCGTCCGGTAGGCGCGCTCGATCACCGAGAGATCGGCCTTCGGGTGGGTGGTGCGGACGACCGCGAAGAGCGGCTCGAGGACGGGGTTCGCGGTCGGCGCGCGGCCGAGCCGGGCGAGCCGCGCGCGGACCCGGGACGATTCGGGAGCAGCAGGCGGGACCGGCGCCTGCGCGGTCGGCATCGCCTGCAGACGAGGCGCGGCCGGCGCGACGTCGGCCGTCGGTACCGGTATGGGAACGGGCTCGGAGGCCGGTGTGTCCGCGGGGCTGTCGTCGGGAGCCGCTGACGACGAATGCGGAACCGCGCGGTCGACCCGCGGCGCGGCGGCGATCTCGGGGGTGGGCGGGCGATCGTCCGCGATGCTCGCCTGGGTCGCATCCGCATGTGCGCGGGGGACGACGGCTGTTTCGCGTTCGTTCGGCACGCGGCGTGCTCCTTCGCCCTAGCAGATCCCGGAACGGCCAGTGTACGGCCGGCATCGTCGTAGCGGCTGTGCTGCGCCGGTCGCCGGTCGCCGGTCGCCGGGGGCCGGTCAGGCCTGGAAGAGCGCGCTCAGCGGTACGCCGGTGAGCCGGGCGCGGCCGCCGAGCGCGGTCAATTCCATCAGCATGCTGACACCGACGACCTCGGCGCCGCCGTCGCGGAGCAGCTGGATCGTGGCCGCCACGGTCCCGCCGGTGGCGAGCACGTCGTCGACGATGAGCACACGCGCGCCGGGGACGATCGCGTCCTCGTGGATCTCGAGTACGGCCTGGCCGTACTCGAGGTCGTAGGCCACTGCCCGGGTCACGCCCGGGAGCTTGCCCGCCTTGCGCACGGGCACGAACCCCGCATGGAGCTCGAGCGCGATCGGCGCGGCCAGGATGAACCCGCGCGCCTCGACGCCGACGACCACGTCGATGTCCTGGGCCGACCACGGTGACGCCATCACCGACAGCGCCTGCGCGAACCCGGCCGGGTCCGCGAGCAAGGGGGTGATGTCGCGGAAGCGGATCCCCGGCAGCGGGTAGTCCGGGATGTCGCGGATCAGCGGGATGAGCCGGCCGACGTCGAACCTGTCGAACTCCGCGGCGGTCACAACGTCGTCGGCCATAGTCATCGTCCTGTCCTGTCGTCGCGGCGGGGAGTGCGTCGTTGGGATCGCGTCCTGTTGCGTTGCGGCTGCTGACGCGGGCCGGTGTCGACGGGTCGCGTCACCTGGACCTGACCGGGCGAGCCCACGACGGCGACCGCGGGTCCTGCCCCAGCAGCGACGACGACCGGCTCGCCCGCGGTGGCACGACGGTTCGCGACCCGCTTGGCGAGCGCCTTGACCGCGGGCTCGCGCTCCTTGAGCAGCGCCAGCAGTGGTGAGGCGACGAAGATCGACGAGTAGGCACCCGACGCCATCCCTATGAACAACGCGAGCGCGAGATCCTGCAGGGTCCCGACGCCGAGCAGCCAGGTGCCGACGAACAGGATGCCGGCGACCGGCAGCAACGCCGCGACCGAGGTGTTGATCGAGCGGACCAGCGTCTGGTTGATCGCCAGGTTCGCCGCGTCGCTGTAGGTCATCCGCGATCCCGACAGGACGCCCTTGGTGTTCTCCCGGACCTTGTCGAACACCACGACGGTGTCGTAGAGGGAGTACCCGAGGATGGTGAGGAGGCCGATCACGGTGCCCGGGGTGACGGTGAAGCCGACCAGCGCGTAGATGCCGATCGTGATGATCAGGTCGTGGAACAGCGCCACGATGCCGGCGATCGCCATTTTCCATTCGCGGAAATAGGCCCAGATCACCAGGCTGACGAGCACCAGGAACACGATCAGGCTGATGATCGCCTTCTGGCTGATCTGCTTGCCCCAGGACGGCCCGATCGAGGTGTAGGCCACGTCGTTCTCGGTGACCTTGAGGGTGCTCGCCACCGTCGTCCGGACCGTGACGGTCTGGTCCGGGGTGAGGGTTCCGGTCTGCACCCGGATCTTGTCGTTTCCGATGGTGGTGACGATCGGCTGTGCGGCGTTCTCGATGCCGGTGCCCACGACCGCCGTGCGGACGGCCTCGATCTTGTCCGGAGCCGAGGCGGCCGGCACCTGCATGTCGACGCCGCCGCGGAACTCGATGGAGAAGTTCATTCCTCGGACGTACAGCCCGCCGCCGGCGATGACGATGATGGCGGCCGAGATCAGGAACCAGCGCCGCCACTTGCCGGTGAAGTCGAACGACAGGCCGCCGGTGTAGAGGCGGTGGCCGATGGAGCCCAGACGCGACATCGCTCAGCCCTCCACGATCGCGGGGCCGGCGGCGTCGGGAGCCGTCGGTGTGGCCTTGCGGGTGCGGCCGCGACCACCCCTGATCGGCGCGCGGGTGGCACCGAGACGCTCCGGGTCGAGACCGGAGAACCGGTGCCCGTTTCCGAAGAACTCGGTGCGCGAGAGCAGTGTGACCATCGGCTTGGTGAACAGCATGACGACGACGAGGTCGACGATCGTCGTGAGGCCGAGGGTGTACGCGAAGCCCCGGACGCTGCCGATCGAGAGGACGTAGAGCACGACGGCGGCGAGCAGGCTGATCGAGTCCGACGCCAGGATCGTGCGGCGGGCACGGAGCCAGCCGCTCTCGACCGACGTGCGCAGCGAGCGGCCGTCGCGCACCTCGTCGCGCAGCCGTTCGAAGTAGACGATGAAGGAGTCGGCGGTGATGCCGATCGACACGATCAGCCCGGCTATCCCGGCCAGGGTCAGGGTGAGTCCCTGGGCCTTGCCGAGCAGGCACACGGCGGCGTAGGTGATCGCCGCGGCGACGCCCAGCGAGGCGACGACCACGATGCCGAGAGCCCGGTAGTAGAAGAAGCAGTAAACGATCACCAGCAGGAGGCCGATGGCGCCCGCGAGGAGGCTGCCGCGGAGCTGGTCGGCACCGAGCAGGGGTGAGACGGAGTCGACCGAGCTGACGTCGAAGCGGAGTGGGAGCGCGCCGTACTTCAGCACGTTCGCGAGATCGAGCGCCGACTGCTGGGTGAAGTTGCCGGTGATGCTGGCCTGACCGCCGGGGATCGCGCCGTTGACGACCGGGTCGGAGATGACCCGGCCGTCGAGGACGATCGCGAACTGCGAGAGCGGCTGATCGAGGGTGTAGAGGATCGCGGTGGCGTCGCCGAACTTCTTGACCCCGTCGCCCTTGAGGTCGAGCTGCACACCCCAGGTGGCCTGGTTCTGCGGGATGCCGGCGGACGCGCCGCCAACCTCGGTGCCCAGCACGATGGCCGGACCCAGCAGGTACTTGGCGGTCCCGTCGCGGTCACAGGAGAGCAGCGTCGTGTTCGGGTCGTCCTTCGACGGGTCGTACTTGTCGCAGGTGAACGCGTCCAGCTTCGCCTTCTCGGCGGCGGACGGCGTGGTGGTCCGGATGAGCTTGGCCATGTCCAAAGCCGACGACGCCGGGGTCGATGCGGCCGGTGTGGAGGCGCCGGGCGACGGGGCGACCGACGCGGATGCGGACGCCTTGGGCGTCGGGGTCGCGCTGGTGCTCGGGGCGGCGTAGTCGGGGTAGCGGTCGTTGCTGCCCTTGGCGGTGGCCTTCACGGTCGCCTTCGTCGTCGCCTCGGGGGTGGACGTGGTCGACGGCGTCGGGGTGCTGGTGACGGGACCGGTCACCGGTGCGATCGCGAGCACCTGCCGGAACCGCAACTCGGCAGTCTGGCCGACCAGCTTGACGATCTGGTCGGCGTTCACGCCCGGAACGGCGATGACGATGTTGTCGCTGCCCTGGGTGGTGATCTCGGGCTCGGTGACGCCGCTACCCGAGACGCGGGACGCGATGATCTGCGTCGCCTGGTCGAGCTTGTCCTTCGTGACCCCGCCCTGCCCGGCCGTAGGCTTGGCCGTCAGCGTGATCGACGTACCGCCGCGGAGATCGAGTCCGAGCCGTGCGCTGAGCGTCGAGGTGGCGAACATCACCCCGTAGAGCACGACGATGATCAACCCGAGTGCCGCGAGGGCACGCCGGGGTCTGGACTTCGAAGGGGGCACGTCTACGGTCTCCGGGGTGTTCGAGGGCGGCTGCCGTCCGCGCCGTCACGGCAGCGGTCGCACGGTCAGTCGCGGCGGTTGTTGCCCTTTTCGGTGATCGCGCTGTTCGTCCCGGAGCCGCCAGTGGACGGCGGGTCGATCGGAGCGGGCTTGGTCGTGTCGGTGACGCCGTCGTCGCTCAGCAGCGCGTGGTCGGCGGAGGTGTCGTCGTCGGTCGTGCCGGCGGCGTCGTCCTCGGGGAGCGTGCGGGCGATCGCCGTGACCAGCACGCGAACGGTGAAGCCGGGGGCCAGCTCGATCTCGGCCTGGTCGCCGTCCTTGGACAGCAGCGTGCCGATGAAGCCGGACGTGAGCACGACCCTCGAGCCGGTGTCGATCGAGTTCCGCTGCTCGAGCTGAGCGGCCCGGCGCTTGCGGTTCTGCATCAGCAGGAAGACCCAGAAGATGGCGAGGATCGCCAGCAGGATCCAGGTGATCGGAAGCCCGCCACCAGAGGTGGCGGCGAGCGGGGCAGCGGAAGTCACGGAGAAACAACCCTCTCGGGGACGAGTGGAACGGACCTGGCGGAGTCTAGCCGTCCGCGGACCACCGGTTGGTCAGCTCTCGTCGAACAGGCCGGGCGAGCCACCCATCGCACCCGGTGGCGGGACGAGCCCGAGGTGTAGCCAGGAGGCGGGTGTAGCCACCCGTCCGCGCGGCGTCCGGGCGAGCAGCCCGTTGCGGACGAGGAACGGCTCGGCCACCTCCTCGACCGTCTCGGTCTCCTCGCCGACCGCGACGGCGAGGGTGCTCAGGCCCACCGGGCCACCGCCGAAGCTCTTGCACAGGGCGGTGAGAACTCCACGGTCGAGGCGGTCCAGGCCGATATCGTCGACCTCGAACAATTCCAGCGCGGCGCGTGCCTGCGCGAGGCTGACGCCGTTACCGCCGCCCCCATGCACCTCGGCGTAGTCGCGTACCCGGCGCAGCAGCCGGTTGGCGATCCGGGGTGTCCCCCGCGACCGGCCGGAGATCTCGGTGGCAGCGTCCGCGGCGAGCCGGATGTCGAGCAGGCCGGCCGAGCGGACGAGGATCCGCCGGAGCTCGGCCGCGTCGTAGAACTCGAGGTGTCCGGTGAACCCGAAGCGGTCCCGCAGCGGACCCGGCAGCAGCCCGGCCCGGGTGGTCGCACCGACGACGGTGAACGGCGGCAGCTCGAGCGGGATGGAGATCGCACCCGGCCCTTTGCCGACGATGACGTCGACGCGGAAGTCCTCCATGGCGAGGTAGAGCATCTCCTCGGCCGGCCGGCTCATCCGGTGGATCTCGTCGAGGAACAGGACATCGCCCTCGGCCAGCCCGGACAGGATCGCGGCCAGATCGCCCTGGTGCTGGATGGCCGGGCCGGAGGTGATTCGCAACGGCGCGTTCATCTCGGCTGCGACGATCATCGCGAGCGTGGTCTTGCCGAGACCCGGCGGGCCGGACAGCAGGATGTGGTCGGCGGTATTGCCGCGGTTGCGCGCCGCGGTGAGCACCAGCCCGAGCTGGGCGCTGACCCGCGGCTGGCCACCGAACTCCGCCAGTGCGGTCGGGCGCAGGGTGGCCTCGATGCGGCGTTCGTCGGGATCGGCCTGGGTCGACATCGGGCCCACCGGGCCGTCGAGGTCACCGGGCACGGGGCGCTCCGATCTGCAGCGTGCTCAGGCCGTTCTGCAGCGTGCTCATGGCCACCGACCCTACGTGCGGGAGAGCTGGCGCAACGCGGCCCGCAGGAGCGTGCCGATGTTGAGGTCACCGTCGATGACCATCTTCTCGGCCTGGTCCTCGATCCGGCTGACGGCGCCGTCGGCGTCGCGCGCCGACCAGCCGAGTCCGACCAGGCCGGTGTGCACCTGGTGCTTCCAGTCGACCGCAGTCGCGGCCCACGGGTCGTCGGGTCCCGGCGTCCGCACCGATCCCAGC
The DNA here is from genome assembly GCA_036786375.1 of Actinopolymorphaceae bacterium. GTDB lineage: Bacteria > Actinomycetota > Actinomycetes > Propionibacteriales > DAIQRJ01 > DAIQRJ01. The sequence goes on along the minus strand of DAIQRJ010000006.1, from coordinate 62,999 downwards.
GGCGGGCCGAGCTTGTCGCCGAGTTCGAGCACCAGCCGGGCGGCGACCTTGCGGCCGATGCCGGGGACCTTCATCAGCGCGGTGAGGTCTTCGGCGGCGACCGCGCGGCGCAACGCGTCCGGCGGGTGCACGGCGAGCATCGCCTGTGCGAGCCGCGGGCCGATCCCGGTGACGGATTGAAGGATGACGAACGTGGTCCGCTCGTCGGCGTCGGCGAACCCGAACAGCGTGAGCGAGTCCTCGCGGACGACCAGGACGGTGGCGAGCGTCGCCGGCTCGCCCACCCGTAGCGCCGCCAGCGTGCCGGGTGCGCACTGCACGTCGAGCCCGATCCCGCCGACGTCGAGGACCGCCGACGTCGGTCCGAGGTGGGTGACGGCGCCGCGGACGGAGGCGATCACGAGGCGGCACGGCCGGTCTGACGGGCGACCGCGTCGGCGAGGCGGCGCTGCGCCGAGCCGCGCCAGACCTGGCAGATCGCCAGCGCGAGCGCGTCCGCTGCATCCGCCGGGGTGGGCCGGACGTCGAGCTGCAGGATCTTGGCGACCATCGTCGTGATCTGGACCTTGTCGGCCCGGCCGCTGCCGGTGACCGCGGCCTTGACCTCGCTCGGCGTGTGCAGCGCGACCGGCACGCCATGCCGGGCCGCGACAACGAGGGCGACCCCGGATGCCTGCGCGGTCTGCATCACCGTGCGCACGTTGTTCTGGCTGAAGACCCGTTCGACGGCGACGACATCGGGCCGGTAGGTGGTGATCCACTCGTCCAGGGCTCGGTCGATGCCGAGCAGCCGGCGCTCGACCGGCTCGGTGGGACCGCTGCGGACGACGTCGACGTAGACCATCCGCAACTGGCGGCCGGGTTCACCCTCGACGATGCCGACGCCGCACCGGGTCAGCCCCGGGTCGACTCCCAGTACCCGCACACCGGCCTCCGCTCACGTCGATTCCGACAGCGCCCATTCCGACAGCGCCCATTCCGACAGCGCCCATTCCGAACATACGTTCGGACGGTCACGTTACCGGCGGAGGCGGCTCGGGGGCCGATTCGACGCGCCGGGGCCGCTGGTCGCAGGTCGGCGGGAAGCCGTCAGAGTCCGGCCGGCCCGGCCGCCAGCCGGCGCGCGAGCAGGTCCGCGAGGTCGATGGCGTCGCCGTCCTTGCCGCCGCGGCCGACCACGAGCGGTGGTGCAGAGCCGGCGACGGTGGTGCCGGTGAGCAGCGCCGACCACGGGACGGGAACCACGAGCACCAGGTAGTGCGCGTCCACATCGATTGCGATCGAGTGGTCCCGCCGTAGGTACCAGCCACGACGGTCGGTCCGGAAGGTTCGCATCGATCCGCCCAGCCCGCGCGCCCGCAGCGGAGCCGGCTCGATCCCCGCGGTGCCGGCGTCGGCGACGAACCTGTCGAGCAGGGCCTGCGCCTTCGCAGTCTCGGCGTCGGCCTGGCGTCTGGCTGCGGCCGCGTGGTGCTCGGCCGCGCGCCGGCGCTGCGCGACCCAGGCCGCCTGCTCGTCAGCCACCGAACCAGTGCGTCCACCGGCTGATCAGATCGGCACCCTCGATCGGCAGCGGGAAGAACGTCACCGTCGTCGCGCTCGCCAGGTACAGCGCGCCCACGCCGAGAAGGAGGGCGATCGCGCTGAGCGCCATCCGGCCGTACCGGACCTTGGTCAGCCGGCGGGTCGCGGCGAGCGTGCCGGACCGGGTCGAGCCGCCGCCGACACCGTGCCAGGCGTAGAGGCCGGCCACTGCCCCGATCCCGAACAGGAGCAGGTCGAACGGCATGCCGGTCACGCCGGCCAGCCGGGCCAGCACGAGCAACGAGACGAGCAGGCAGCCGGCGACGACCGAGCCGACGCCCACGCCGACAACGGCCAGGCCGGCACCCCGGCTCACGTGCCAGGGACTGGACAGTCCGACGACGAGCCCGTTCGCGCCGCGTCCGCGGTCGGCCCGTTTGCGCAGTTGCCGGCCGGCCGAGGTGGTGGCGTGCGCGACAGTGAGCCAGCCGGCCATCCCGGCCAGGCCGATCACCGGCGCGGCCGCGGTGACGCACGCCCACGCGAACCACCACGACGCCACCACCGGCGACAGGTGCCGGAAACCGACCCGGCGGGGAACGTCGGCGGCAGCGCCCGGCGGTACCTCGGGATGGCGGGGATCGGGGCGGCGCTCGAGGTGGGCGGATGCCGGCGCATACGCCGCCGACTGCGGGAGCGCGGCGGTGTGCGGACCCGCGGTGGTGAAGCCGGGCGACGCCGTTGCCCAGGCGCGGTCCGGCCGGATCTGCTCGACGACGACCGACGCGGGTGCCGGCTCGAGCCAGGCCGGGTGATACGCCGTCGCCGCGGCCGCGGCCGTCGGGACAGCCGATCCGGGCGCGACGTTCGGGCCGGTGACCGCGCCGGCGGAGGCGAGCGGCTGGGACGCGCGCGCGTGTTCGCCGATGCCGAACCGCCCGCTGGAGAACCAGTCGATCAGCTCGGCCGGGCTGGGCCGCTCCCTCGGGTCCTTCGCCATCGCGGCCGCGAGCGCGGGCCCGAGCCAGCGGTCGACACCGGCGAGGTCGGGCTGGCGCTGCATCACCGCGAGCGCGACCGCCTCGAGTGCACCACGCCCGAACGGTGCGCGGCCGGTGGCCGCGAACGCGAGTGTCGCCCCCCAGGCGTGCACGTCCACCGCCGGCGTCGGATCGGCACCGGTCAGCAGCTCGGGAGCGAGGTAGCCGGGAGTACCGAACACCATCCCGGTCATGGTCAGCCGGACGTCGTGGGTGAGCTGGGCGATGCCGAAGTCGATGACGCGGGGTTCGCCGTCCTCGATCAGGACGTTGCCCGGCTTGAGGTCACGGTGGACGACGCCGGCCGCGTGGATCGACTCGAGCGCGTCGAGCAGCCCGAGAGCGAGCGTCTTGAGGCCGGGGCCACCGAGCGGGCCGTGCTCGTCGACGATCTCGTGCAGCGACGGCCCGTCGACGAAGCGGGTGACGAGGTAGGGCAGGTCGTTGTCGAGGTCGGCCTCGACCACCTCGGCGATGTGGCGTCCGCTGATCCGCGAGAGCGTCGTCACCTCACGTTCGAAGCGCATCCGGAGGTTGGGGTCGGCGGCCAGGTGTGTGCGGAGAACCTTCACCGCGACCTGCTGACCGTCCGGTGCGAATGCCCGCCAGACGACGCCCATGCCGCCCTCGCCGATGCGGTCGAGCAGCTCGTAGCGCCCGAATCTGCGCGTGCCGGGGTGCCCGTCGGCTGGCCCCCGGTCGGCGATCACGTCACAACGCTAACCGCTGTGGCCGAAGTCGGGCTGTGAGGCCGCGGTGCCGACGGCTCAGCCGACCTTCTCCATCACGTCGTCGCTGACGTCGAAGTTGGCCCACACGTTCTGCACGTCCTCGAGATCGTCGAGGGCCTCGATCATCCGGAAGACGCGGCGCGCGCCGTCCTCGTCGAGGTCGATGGTGACCGAGGGGACGAACGACGCCTCGGCCGACTCGTAGTCGTAGCCGGCCTCCTCGACGGCCTTGCGCACGGCCACCAGGTCGCCGGGGGCGCTGACGACCTCGAAGGACTCACCGAGGTCGTTGACCTCCTCGGCGCCGGCGTCGAGGACCGCCATCAGCAGGTCGTCCTCGTCGAGCTCGCCAGCGTTCTGCCGCTTCGAGACGATGACGACGCCCTTGCGACTGAACAGGTAGGAGACGCTGCCGGCGTCGGCCATCGAGCCGCCGTTGCGGGTGACGGCGACGCGGACCTCGCTGGCCGAGCGGTTGCGGTTGTCGGTCAGGCACTCGACGAGCACCGCGACACCACCGGGGCCGTAGCCCTCGTAGGTCAGCGTCTGGTACTCCGCGCCGCCGGCCTCGGCACCGGAGCCGCGCTTGACCGCACGCTCGATGTTGTCGTTGGGGACCGAGCTCTTCTTGGCCTTCTGCACCGCGTCGTAGAGGGTCGGGTTGCCGACCGGGTCGCCACCGCCGGCACGCGCCGCCACCTCGACGTTCTTGACCAGCTTCGCGAAGAGGTTTGCCCGCTTGGCGTCGATCACGGCTTTCTTGTGCTTGGTCGTCGCCCACTTCGAATGGCCGGACATGTGCGGTCCTCCTCGTTGCTCAGGTCACCGCGGCGATGCGGCGACCAGGATTCTACCGACCCGAGCTCGGGCGAGCGCCCCGTTCGGGCGAGCCAGTCACCCGGTCGCTGACGGGCCTGGCGGCCCGGCCGACGAACAGCCGGTGCAGCCGGCCGTCCCCGGAAATCTCCGGATGGAACGCGACGGCGAGCAACGCGCCCTGCTCGACCACGACCGGGTGCCCGTCACGGGCACGTGCCAGGACGCGGACGGCCGGTCCGAGCTGCTCGACCCACGGTGCCCGGATGAAGACCGCGTGCACGGGCGCGTCCAGGCCGGTGATGTCGAGGTCGTCCTCGAACGAGTCCACCTGCCGGCCGAACGCGTTGCGCCGGACGGTGATGTCGAGGCCGCCGAGACCTGTCTGGCCCGAGGCGGGGTTGGCGATCCGGTCGGCCAGCAGCACCATGCCCGCGCAGGTTCCGAGCACCGGCAAGCCGTCGGCGATGCGGTCGCGCAGCGGCTCGAACAGGTCCCAGGAGCGGAGCAGCTTCTCGATCGTCGTCGATTCACCGCCGGGGATGACGAGCCCGTCGACCGATGCGAGCTCGGCCGGCCGGCGGACGCTGACGGCCTGGGCACCGGCGTCGGTGAGCATCGCGAGGTGTTCCCGGACGTCGCCCTGCAGCGCGAGCACCCCGATCCGCGGACGCGCGGCTGGGGCGTTCGCGGTCACCAACCGCGTTCGGCGAGGCGATGCGGCTCGGGGATCTCGTCCACGTTGATGCCGACCATGGCCTCGCCGAGACCGCGCGACACCCTGGCGATGACGTCGGGATCGTCGAAGAAGGTGGTGGCCTTGACGATCGCCTCGGCGCGCTGGGCGGGGTTGCCGGACTTGAAGATGCCCGAGCCGACGAACACGCCCTCGGCGCCGAGCTGCATCATCATGGCGGCATCGGTCGGGGTGGCGATGCCGCCGGCGGTGAACAGCACGACCGGGAGCTTGCCCGCGGCAGCGATCTCGGCGACCAGCTCGTAGGGAGCCTGCAGCTCCTTCGCGGCGAGGAACAGCTCGTCCTCGGGCAGCGACGTCAGCCGGCGGAGCTGGTCGCGGATCTGGCGCATGTGCGTCGTCGCGTTGGACACGTCGCCGGTGCCGGCCTCGCCCTTGGACCGGATCATCGCCGCGCCTTCGCTGATGCGCCGCAACGCCTCGCCGAGGTTCGTCGCACCGCAGACGAAGGGGACGGTGAAGCGCCACTTGTCGATGTGGTGGGCGTAGTCGGCAGGAGTGAGGACCTCGGACTCGTCGATGTAGTCGACACCGAGGGACTGCAGCACCTGCGCCTCGACGAAGTGACCGATGCGCACCTTGGCCATCACCGGGATCGAGACGGCGGCGATGATGGCGTCGATCATGTCGGGATCGCTCATGCGGGAGACGCCGCCCTGTGCGCGGATGTCGGCCGGGACGCGCTCGAGCGCCATCACCGCGACGGCGCCGGCGTCCTCGGCGATCTTCGCCTGCTCGACGTTGACGACGTCCATGATGACGCCGCCTTTGAGCATCTCGGCCATGCCGCGCTTCACCTTCGTCGTACCGGTGACGTGGGTACGCGTCACATCGGTATCGGCGACGGGCCGGGCGGACGACGGGGACTGGGCGGGCACTGATTCAGATTGCGCTGACACGTCGCTCATTGTAGATGCTCGGCCGACGCGGCCACGTCGCCGGTCGCGCCGGGGTCGAGCGCCGCGGCCCGGCGGTGCCAGCGGGCACGGACCTCGATCCGGCCTTCGTCGAACACCGCGGACAGCCCGGCCTCGTCGAACCGGGCCAGCGCCTCGGCGAGCAGCGTGTCCCCAGGCGCGACGTTCGCGCTGTCGGCGTGCCAGAGGTTGATCTCGAGCATGCCGTGATCGATCGCGTGCCACACGTCGGTGCGGGTGAACCACGCGATCCCGGACGGCGCCGCGTCGGCGTCGTCGAGGCGTTCGAGCTCGGCGGTCGCGGCCCAGTGGTCGGCAACCCCTTCGAGCACCACGACGCCGTCGCCGCGGAGGCTTTCGAAGACCGATCGGAGCCGGTCGGCGTCGGTGGTCGCGGGCCAGCGTCGCTGGTCGACGAGGAGCCCGGCCCGCGCCTGCTCGACAGCCGCGATCGCGACGCCCTCGGCGTCCTCGAGGTCCTCGTCCACCGCCACGGCCGTCACGTCGGCAACAACGGCGCCGGCGTCGAGGAACCCGGCCCGGACCTGTAACCGGGCGTGGTCGTGCACACGCCGGATCGCTGCCGCCGTCCGCGCCGAGTACATGCCGCGATGGTAGCGAGCGAAGTGGCCGTCAGCGGCCGCGATCCTCGCGTGGCCACCGACCGCCCGCGTCACGGCTGAAGGTCGGCGATCGCGTCGTCGAAGTCGATGGTCACCGGCTCGACGCTGTGCCCCGCGAGCCGGAACCACCGCACCACCCGCAGGCCGCGCAGGGACACCGCGTGCGCCACCGCGTCGTTGTAGATGCGACGCGCCATCGTCACGTACAGGCAGGCGTGGCCGACCTCGGCGAGCGTCTCGGCGTCGAGCGCCGGGCCGGTGATGACCTCGGCGCCGTCTCGTTCGGCGCCGTCTCGCTCGGCGCCGGCCGCGATGGCTGCCCGCAGGGCTTGGGTGAGGTCGGTCTCGGCGCGGATCAGCCCGTCGGGATCGGCCGCCCGCGCGCGGTGCGCCGCATCGGCGACGAGCAGCGACGACGCCGGATCGAGCAACCCGCTCGTCGCGAGCTCGAGCGCCACCGCCGACCGGCCCTGCAACGCGGCCTGCAGCGCGGCACGCGCGGTCTCGACCCGATGGTTCATGCGGTCGAGCCGGCTGGCCGTCCAGGACAGCAGCACGAGCACGAGCAGCAGCACGACGGCCACGAGAAGGATGCGCGTCAGCGTCATCGGATCACCAGCGCGTAGACGTCGAGGATGCGTTCGACGATGACGCTCCAGTCGTAGGCCCAGCTCGCAGCCTGGCCGGCGGCCGCCAGCCGGGCACGTTCGGGTTCGTCGTCGAACAGGGCGCGGGCGGTGCGGGCGAGGGCGCGCTCGTCGCCGACCGGAAAGGTCCGTCCGTACGAGCCGTCGCCGAGGACGCGGCGGAACGCGCCGATGTCGCTCGCGACCACGGCGGCACCCGCGGCCATCGCCTCGATCAGGATGATGCCGAAGCTCTCCCCGCCGGTGTTCGGTGCGACGTAGATATCGGCACCCGCGAGCAGCGCCCGCTTCTGCGCGTCGTCGATCATCCCGACGAACCGGACCCGGCCGCGTAGTTCGTCGGGTACCTGCGCCTGCGCGGCCTCGACGCTGCCCTTCCCGGCGACGACGGCGGTGACGTCCGGATGCGCCGCCAGGATCTCCGGCAAGGCGGCCAGGAAAACGGGAAGGCCCTTGCGCGGCTCGTCCATCCTGCCGAGGAAGACGATGTTGCGGCCGGTGCCGGTGAGAGCCTGGTCGGGCTCGGCCTCGGCGAACCGGCGGACGAAGACGCCGTTGGGGATGATCACCGGCTCACCACCCAGATGCTGCACCAGCGTCGCCCGGGCGTCCTCGGACACCGCGATGCGGGCGGACAGTTTCTCCAACGCTGGCAGCAGGATCGCCGATGCGGCGGACATCGCGCGCGAGCGTGGATTCGACGTGTGGAACGTGCCGACCATCGGGTCGGTGCACGCCCACAGCGTCAGCAGCGACAGCGAGGGTGCGGCGGGTTCGTGGATGTGCACGACGTCGAACGCGCCGTTGACCAGCCACCGCCGCACCCGCGCCGCCGTCACCGGGCCGAACACCAGCCGCGCCACCGAGCCGTTGTAGGGCACCGGGACCGCCCGGCCGGCCGGCACAACGTAGTCGGGCAGCCCCTCCTCGTTGTCGGCCGGGGCATGGACGCTCACCTCATGCCCGCGCGCGATCAGCGCCTCGGCGAGATCGCGGACGTGGTTCTGCGCGCCGCCGGGGACGTCGAGGGAGTACGGGCAGACGAGACCGACGCGCATCAGGGCGCCGTTGTGTCGTGCCCGGGAGCGGGTGGGTCGTCGGGCCAGATCCGCTGCAGCATGTGCCAGTCCTGCGGGTGTGCGGCGATGCCGGCGGCGAACACGTCGGCGATGCGCTGGGTGGCGGCGGCGGTCGCCGATCGGCCCGCTTCACGTGTCACCGGGATCGGCTCGGTGAACGTCACGACGAGCGGGTCACCGACGCCGGTGCCCTTGTAGTGCAAGGTGGCGGCGAGCAGGACGGCACCGGTCCGCAACGCCAGCGCGGCCGGGCCGGCCGGCATCCGCGCCGTCGCACCGAAGAAGTCGACGCCCAGGCCGTGCTCGGACAAGTCGCGCTCGGCGATCAGGCACACCAGCCGGCCCGCGCGGACACGCTCGACCAGCTGCGGGAACGGGTCCTCGCCAGTGAGCGGGACGATGTCGATGCCGAGGTCGTTGCGGTAGGCGACGAACCGGTCGAACAGCGCCGCCGGCTCGAGCCGCTCGGCGACCGAGAGCACGCCCACGTCGGTGTTGGCCGCCGCCCAGGCGCCGGCGAGGTCCCAGTTCGCGAGGTGCGGGAGCGCCACGACGACGCCGCGGCCGGTCGCCAGCGCGTCCCGGAAGTGGTGTTCGCCGATCGTCTCGACGCGGGCGTTGATATCGGCGGTGGACAGCCGGGGCAGCCGGAACGCCTCGCAGAAGTAGCGCAGGTAGGAGCGCATGCCGGCTCGTGTGAGCGCGGTCAGCTCGGCCGGGCTCGTGTCCGGGACCACGCGGGCGAGGTTCGACCGGAGCCGTCGGACACCCTTGCCGTCGCGGCGGACGGAGACGTCGGCGATGCGGTCGAACGCCGCTCGGACCAGCCGCTCGGGGAGTCGCTGCGCGAGCCACCAGCCGAGCCGGTACCCGGCCAGCGCACCCTGCCCGCGCCAGCCGGCCCGGTCAGCCATCGGTGCCGGTGCGGTCCGGTTCGGGTCGGGGGTCGACAGGCGGGTCGGTCACATCGCTCACTGTGCCGATGGGTTCCGCCGACGGCGGCGTTGGGCCGAGAGCCTGCCGGCGGACGAGCAGGACCCGCTGCACGACCGTGACCGAGCTGGCCGCCGCGAGCAGGACGAGCACGATCTCGAGGATCCACGGCACGCCCATCCCGGAGAACCCGGCGGCCACGAGGATCGCCACGAGCCGGTCGGCGCGTTCGGCGATGCCGCCCTTCGCCGTCATGCCGAGCCCTTCGGCACGGGCCCGGGCGTAGGACGTGAGGCTGCCCATCACCAGGCAGGCGAGTGCGAAGCCTGCCCAGAGCTTCGAGTCGCCGGGGCCGATGTAGTAGAAGACCAGGCCGCCGAAGATCGCCGAGTCACCGAACCGGTCGAGCGTGCTGTCGAGGAACGCGCCCCACCTCGACGGCCGGCCCTGCAGCCGCGCCATCACCCCGTCGACAGTGTCGGAGAACACGAACACCGTCACGATCAGCACGCCGATGAACAGGTGACCGGTCGGGAAGAAGACGAGAGACCCGGCGCAGACGCCCAGGGTCCCGATGACGGTGACGGCGTCCGGGCTCACGCCCCTGGCCAGCAGGAGGCGCGCCACGGGGGTGAACAGCCGGGCGAAGAAGTCTCGGGTCCTGTCGAACATCGGCGCAAGGCTACGGCAGCCGAACCCGCGCGCGACGCAGCCCGCGCGGGCGTGTGAGCGGGGTTCAGCCCCGGCCGGGCCACGCGGCGGTGACGAGCTCCCAGGTCTGGGACAGCAGCAGCGGCAGGCTCTTCGTATTGCCGATGACGGTGATGAAGCTGGCGTCGCCCAGCCAGCGTGGGACGACGTGCTGGTGCAGGTGGCCGTTCACGGTGCCACCGGACACCGCGCCCTGGTTGAAGCCGAGATTGAACCCGGCCGGATTCGACGCCGCCCGGATGGCGACCATCGCGTCCGCGGTGACACTCATCGACTCGGCCCGCTCGTCGTCGGTCGTATCGGTCAGGTCCCCCACGTGCCGGTAGGGGCAGACCAGCAGGTGACCGGGGTTGTAGGGATAGAGGTTCAGGACGGCGAACACGTGCTCACCACGATGCACGACGAGCCCCTCGCGGTCGGGCAGCGTCGGGATGCGGCAGAACGGGCAGACCGGCTCGTCGTCGGAGGCACCGGCCGCGTCGAGCGCACCGTGGTAGGCCATCCGGTGCGGCGCCCAGACGCGCATCAACGCGTCCGGGACACCGACACCGTCCTGCTCGATGACACCGCCGTCGGGCGCGTACGGATTCGGCGCGCCCGGGCGGTCGGCGTAGGTCACGTCGACGACCTCAGATCTGGACGCGCCGGGCCACGGCGTCGACGATCTCGGCGACCGCGTCGCCGACCGCCACCCCGTTGCGTTGCGAGCCGTCCCGGAACCGGAACGACACGGCGCCGGCCGCCTCGTCCTCGCCGCCGGCGATCAGCACGTACGGCACTTTCTGCTTGCTGGCCGTGCGGATCTTCTTCGGCATCCGGTCGTCGGAGGCGTCCACCTCGACGCGGATGCCGTGCGACTTCAGCTTTGCGGCGACCGTCTGCAGGTAGGGCACGAACGCATCCGCCACCGGCACCGCGACGACCTGGACCGGCGCCAGCCAGGGCGGGAACGCACCCGCGTAGTGCTCGGTCAGCACGGCGAGGAACCGCTCGATCGAGCCGAACAGCGCCCGGTGGATCATGAACGGCTGCTGGCGGGAGCCGTCCGGAGCGGTGTACTCGAGGTCGAAGCGTTCCGGCAGCTGGAAGTCGACCTGGATGGTCGAGAGCTGCCAGGTACGCCCGATCGCGTCGCGGGCCTGGACGGAGATCTTCGGCGCGTAGAACGCGGCGCCACCAGGGTCGAGCACGAGGTTCAGCCCGGTGGCCTCGGCCGCGTCCCGCAGGGCGTTGGTGGCTTCCTCCCACTGCTCGTCGGTCCCGACGTACTTCTCGTCGTTGCGGGTCGAGAGCTCGAGGTAGAAGTCGTCCAGCCCGTAGTCGTGCAGCAGGTCGAGGACGAACGTGAGCAGCGAGCGGATCTCGCCCTGGAGCTGGTCGGGGGTGCAGTAGATGTGCGCGTCGTCCTGGGTCATTCCACGCACCCGGGTCAGCCCGTGCACGACGCCGGACTTCTCGTAGCGGTACACGCTGCCGAACTCGAACAGCCGGAGCGGCAGCTCCCGGTAGGACCGGCCGCGGGCCTTGTAGATCAGGTTGTGCATCGGGCAGTTCATCGGCTTGAGGTAGTAGTCCTGGCCCTGCCGGCGCACGGTGCCGTCGGGGTGCAGTTCCTCGTCCAGGTGCATGGCCGGGAACATGCCGTCGGCGTACCAGTCGAGGTGGCCCGAGGTCTCGAACAACGAGCCCTTGGTGATGTGCGGGGAGTAGACGAACTCGTAGCCGGCTTCGGCGTGCCGCTTGCTCGAGTAGTCCTCCATCTCCTTGCGCAGGACGCCGCCCTTGGGGTGGAAGACGGCCAGGCCCGAGCCGATCTCGTCCGGGAAGCTGAACAGGTCGAGCTCGGCTCCCAGCTTGCGGTGGTCGCGCCGGGCGGCCTCCTCGAGCCGCGCCTGGTATGCCTTGAGCGCGTCTCGGCTCTCCCACGCGGTGCCGTAGATGCGTTGCAGCTGCGGATTCTTCTCGCTGCCGCGCCAATAGGCCGCGGCCGAGCGGGTCAGCGTGAACGCCGGGATGTAGCCGGTGTGCGGGACGTGCGGGCCGCGGCACAGGTCCTTCCAGACGACGGCGCCGGTGCGGTCGAGGTTGTCGTAGATGCTCAGCTGCGCACCGCCGACCTCAGCCGCGGCACCCTCGGCGGCCTCGTCGGCCGACCCGCCCTTGAGCCCGATCAGCTCGAGCTTGTAGGGCTCGTCGGCGAGTTCGACGCGGGCGTCCTCGTCGGTGACGTCGCGGCGGACGAACCGCTGGCGCGCCTTGACGATGCGCTGCATGTTCTTCTCGAAGGTGGCCAGCACCTCCGGGGTGAACGGCTCGGCGACGTCGAAGTCGTAGTAGAAGCCGTCGACGATGGGCGGCCCGATGCCCAGCCGGGCGGCGGGGATGTCGGCCTGGACGGCCTGCGCGAGGACGTGCGCCGCAGAGTGCCGGATGATCGAACGGCCGAGGTCGGTGTCGGCCAGGACCGGTTCGATGACGTCGCCGTCGGCCGGGACGTGCGCGAGGTCGCGCGCGGTGGGCTCGCCGCCGGCGACCGGGGTCACGAGTGCGGCGACGACCACGTTCCCGCCGGGCAGCCTGTCGGTCGCGGCGAAGATGTCGGCGATCGTCGTGCCCGTGGTCACCACACGCTGCGCTGATGTGCCTGCGGTGGACGCGGAGCCGGAGCTCCGGACGGTGACCTGCAACTCGGACACGGGGTTGGTTCCTCTCGAGACGACGGCGCCGGATGGACGCAGAGCGTGTCCAGGGTAGTCACCCGGGTGCGCCGCCCGGCAGCGGTTTCCGACGGCCGGGCGATACCGTGCGGCATGAAGGCGAACACGAACCGCGCCTGCTGATTCAACTTCGACTCGATCGCCGACGTGTCGTCGGCGGCGGGTTTCCGGGCTGGCCAGCGCGCACTCGAGGTTGGGGGGGGCGGGACAGCTCACGTCCGGCCTGGTCGAGCACGGCTGGGACGTGACGGCGGTCGAGCCCGGCCCGCGCATGCGCGACCTGCTCGCGTCGACGTTCGACAGCCGGATCACGCTGGTAGGTGAGCCGTTCGAGGAGTACGAGCCGGTCGGGTTGTTCGACACGGTGTGGTCGGCAAACGCGTTCCACTGGGTCGACCCGGCCGTGTCCTATGCCAAGGCCGCCGACATCCCCGGACCGGATGGCCGGCTGGTTCTCGTCTGGACGTTCACGATGGCCACCGACGCCGTGCAGGCACAGCTCAACGATCAGGTGTTCGCGACGGACTGGCCGGGAGTGGTGCGTCCCCCGGACGGAACCGCGACCACCGACGCCCTGGTCGAGCAGGGCGCCGCCGAATGGTTCGCCAGCGGCCGGTTCACCGAACCCGAGGTGCGGCGGCACAAGTACCGGCACCGGTTCTCGGCGGAGCAGTACGCGAACCTGCAACTCACCTTCGGCGACCGGTGAGCGCCCTCCCCCGCTGGGCGCTCACCGGAAGTCGCGTGATCGCACCGGGACCGAGAGCGGCAGCCGGACGAGTTCGTCGGCCACGAGGTTGGTGACCCCTTCGGACTTCTCCAGGATCCCCCGCACGATCAGCGCCTTGGAGTCGCGGCCGATCCGGCGGTAACGACCCCACAGGCCCGGTGTGCAGATCACGTTGAGCATCCCGGTCTCGTCCTCGATGTTGATGAACGTCACTCCCCCGGCGGTTCCCGGCCGCTGCCGATGTGTGACGACGCCGCCGACCCGGATCCGCCGGCCCGGGTCGGTGCCGCTCAGCGCGCTGATCGGGAGGGCACCGCGCTCGTCGAGGTAGTCCCGCAGGTGGACGATCGGATGATCGACCGGGGAGATGTCGGTGGCCCACAGGTCGGCCATCGTCTGTTCGGCCGGTGACATGCCGGGCAGCATCGGCGGCGGAGCGAGAACCGCCATGCCGGCCAGGCGATCCGGGCTTTCCTGGGCCGCCTGGCCGGAGAGCCACAGCGCCTCCCGGACGGTCAGGCCGAAGCACGCGAACGCCCCGGCGGTGGCCAGCGCCTCGATCTGGTTGGAGCGCAGCTCGATCCGGCGGGCCAGGTCGGCCATGCCGGTGAACGGGCCGCCGGTGTCACGTCCGGTCACGATCTCCTCGGCCAGTTTCTCCCCGATCGAGGTAACGCCCGCCAGGCCGAGTCGCATGGCGTGGTTGCCGTCCCGGCGGTGGCCGGTGAAGTCGTAGAGGCCGAACACGTCGACGCCGTTGCCGTCGGCGTTGGGGACGGGTGGCTGCCGCAGGTCCAGGCAGGCGTCGTCGCCGGTCGGGCCGGGCTCGTGCCCGTCGAGTACTTCGAGGGTGGCGTGGGCGCCGGAGCGGGAGATGTCGGGACGGCGTACCTCGACCCCGTGCCGTCGTGCGTCGGCGACCAGGGTCTGCGGTGAGTAGAACCCCATCGGCTGGGAGCGCAGCAGAGCGGCAGTGAACGCGGCCGGGTAGTGCAGCCGCATCCACGAGCTCGCGTAGACCAGCAAGGCGAAACTGATCGCATGGCTCTCGGCGAAACCGAAGTTCGCGAAGGCCTCGATCTTGGCGTAGATCTCGTCGGCGGTGACGCCGGTGATGCCGTTCTCGGCCATTCCCGCGTAGAGCTTCGCCTTGAGCTTGCCGATCTTGACGATGCCGCGCTTGGAGCCCATGGCACGGCGGAGCAGGTCGGCGTCGTCACCGGTACAGCCGCCGACGGCCATCGCCATCTGCATCAGCTGTTCCTGGAACAGGGGGACGCCGAGGGTGCGTTCGAGGACGGGTTCGAGCTTGGGGTGCAGGTAGGTGACGGTCTCCTTCTTGAGCTTGCGCCGGATGTAGGGATGCACCGCGCCGCCCTGGATCGGGCCGGGCCGGATCAGGGCGATCTCGATGGCCAGGTCGTAGAACCGGCGTGGCCGAAGACGGGGCAGGGTCCCCATCTGGGCACGGCTCTCGACCTGGAACACCCCGACCGAGTCGGCCCGGCAGAGCATGTCGTACACGCCGGCTTCCTCCTTGGGGAGGGTGGACATGTTCCACCGTTCGCCCAGGTGCTCGTCGGCGAGGTCGAAGGAATGCTGCAGCGCACCGAGCATCCCCAACCCCAGCAGGTCGAACTTGACCAGGCCCATCCGGGCGCAGTCGTCCTTGTCCCACTGCAGGACGGTGCGGTTCTCCATCCGGCCGTGCTCGATCGGGCAGACCTCCCCCACCGGTCGTTCGGTGAGCACCATGCCACCGGAGTGGATTCCGAGGTGCCGGGGTGCGGTGAGCAGGCTCTGCGCGAGGTCGACCACCGCGCGGGGCACATCGTTGTCGGCGCCGCCGGCGACCCCGCCCCACGTCTCGATCTGCTTCGACCAGGCGTCCTGCTGACCGGTGCTGTGCCCGAGTGCCTTGGCCATGTCACGCACCGCGGACCTGGGCCGGTAGCTGATGACGTTCGCCACCTGGGCGGCGTTGTGCCGGCCGTACTTCGCGTACACGTGCTGGATGACCTCCTCACGCCGGTCGGAGTCGAAGTCGACGTCGATGTCGGGTTCCTCGTCCCGGGTGGCGGAGAGGAACCGCTCGAACGGCAGGTCGTAGAAGATCGAGTCGACGGCGGTGATGTCCAGTGCATAGCAGACGGCCGAGTTGGCCGCTGATCCCCTACCCTGGCAGAGGATTCCCCGTTGCCGGGCGAACGCGACGATGTCGTGGACGATGAGGAAGTAGCCGGGGAAGTCCTTCTCCTCGATCACCGCCAGCTCGCGGTCGAGCCGGTCGAGCACCGCGGGGCCGGCGTTCGGGTACTTGACCAGCGCGCCCCGGCGGGTGAGTTCGCGCAGCCAGGTCATCGAGGTGTGCCCGGGCGGCACCTCCTGGCGCGGCAGCTTCGGCTTTGTCTTGAGCAGGTCGAACGACAGGGCGCCGGCGTACTCCATGGTGCGGGCGACCGAGCCCGGGTAGCGCGCGAACCGGGCGGCCATCTCCGCGCCCGACCGCAGGTGGGCCGAACCGGCCGCGGGCAGCCAGCCGTCCATCTCGTCGAGGCTGCGGCGGGCCCGGACGGCGGCGACCGCGGTGGCCAGCCGGTACTCCGACGGCGACGCGTAGTGGACGTTGTTGGTGGCGACCACCGGGAGTTTCGCCTGCCCGGCAAGGTCGTAGAGCGCATCGTTGAGATCGGAGGCGAGCGGGTGGCCGTGGTCGAACAGCTCGACGACGACGTGGTCGGCGCCGAACAGGTGTGTCAGCCGGTCGAGCTCGTGCCGGGCCGCCGCTTCACCCGTGCCACCGCCCACGTTGCCGGTGAGCGCCTGCCGGACGGTGCCCTTGCGGCAGCCGGTGAGGACGGTCCAGTAGCCGTCGGCGGTCGCGGCCAGTTCCTCCAGGTCGTAACGGGGGCGGCCTTTCTCACCACCTCGCAGCTGTGCGGTGGTGATCGCCCCGGCGAGCCGGTGGTAGCCCTCCTCGCCCTGGGCCAGCACCAGGAGGTGGCTGCCCTCGGGGTCGGCCACCCCGTTCTGCGGGACGGTGAGGTCGAGGGAGAGTTCGGCCCCGTAGATGGTGGCCATGCCGTAGTCGACGGCGGCATCGGTCATTCGGACCACGCCGTAGAGGCCGTCGTGGTCGGTGAGGGCGAGCCCGTCGATCCCGAGCCGGCAGGCTTCCTCGACGAGCGCCTCGGGTGAACTCGCCCCGTCGAGGAAGCTGAAATGCGAGTGCATGTGCAGTTCGGCGTACGCGACGGTGGGCCCGTCGGGCCGGTGCGGCCGGTCCTCCTCAGCCGGTTCATACTTCCCCCGCTTGCGTGACCAGGCCGGGCTGTCACCGCCGTCGACACCTGGCGGTGGGCCGTCGGGTCGGCGCCGGTCGGACAGCGTGCGTTCGAGCTCGGACCACGGCATCACCGGATTGTTGAAGCCCACGGTCGGATTCACCTCCTCTGCCGGTCGGTTGGTTATTGGTCACTTACTCATCTAGTCGTCCGTCAGTCGTAGCGGGCCTCCACCCACCAGGTGCCGTTCTCGACGAGCAGCAGCCAAGCCGATCCGTCGACGTCGACGACCTGGAACCGGGCGACCCTGCGCGCGGCGGTGTCGTCCCACCAGCGCTCCTCGACCGGCCACGGCCCGGCCCACGCCTGCACCGGCCGGGGTGACGTGCCGTCCGGGGAGAACCGTGCCGGTGTGCCCGTCAGGACACCGCGGTCGTTGAGGTCGACCGTCTGCCCGGTCCGGCCCAGCACCACTGCCGGGCGGGCCTCCCGGTAGACGGTGGCGGGTGCCGGCGGGGGCAGGCTGCCCGGCCAGGGCAGGTCGTACCGGCGCGCGGGAACCGCCCGGTCACCCCACGGGACGAGGGTCTGGCGTTCGGCGGGGCTGCGGCCGCCGCTGACGACCGCGGACACGACCGCGTCGTGGCCGAGCATGCTCTGCACCCGCGACATCGCACGGTGGATCCGCTCGTCCGGCCCGCTCCCCCACAGCCCGTCGGCATGGTCACCGACCGAGGCCACGTCGACCGGGACGAAGTGCACGCGCGTGACCGGCGCGGTCAGCGAGGTGGCCGGACCGTCACTTCCCCGGCCGGGGCCGCCCAGCTGACGGACGGATCCCTGCAACTGCCAGCGCACCCGGTCGACGAGGTCGACGGCGTCGAACCAGCGCGGGTGCAGCCATTGCCGCTCGTGGAGTTCACGGGCGTCGCTGGTGACCTCGATGCGGACGGTCGTGCAGACGAGTCCCTGTGCGGCAAGGCCGTTGACGAACCGTTCGGCGGTGTCGCGGACGCTGAACGCCACCGGGTCGACCTGCTCGAGGGGTGGTTCGAAGTCGATGCCGCGCTCGAGTTCGGGAGCCGGCCGGCGCAGGGTCATCGGCCGGCTATCGGCGCCGGCGGCGAGCTGGTGCGCGAACAGCCCCGGCTGACCGAACCGGCCCAGGACGTCGGCGCTGCTCAGAGCCGCGAAGGCGCCCAGGGTCCGAAGGCCGAGACGTTTGAGCAGGCTGACCAGGGCGTGATCGCCGAGGAGATCGACGGCCATGTCGCGCAGGAAGGCGCCGGACCCGCCCACCGGGACGACGACGCTGGCCTGGGCGTCGGCCTGCCGGGCTGCCTGCTCGGCGGCGAACGCGCTGTCGGCGACGCCGAACCGGCAGTCCGCGATCCCCAACCCCACCAGGTGTTCGGCGATCACCGCGGCGGCCTGCTCCTCACCGCCGTAGTAGCGGCTCGGCCCCTTGGCACGGACGGCACAGGTGCCCGGCCGGATCACCGAGACACCGGGGCTGATCTGGTCGACCGCGACGACGATCGGCTCGAACGCACGGGCGTCGGCCGCTTCGTCGTAGGTGAGGGTGACCAGCTCGGGGCAGCGGGACTGGGCTTCACGCATCCGCATGTCACGACGGACGCCCTCGTCGCGGGCGGCCGTGTTGGAGGCGAGCACCCGGCCGCGGTCGAGCACCGCGGCCGGGTCGCCGGACGGGAGCTCGGCGGCGTGCAGCGCGGCGTGGACGGGCCAGTCGGGACACCACACGACGAGCGTGCGGGCGGATGCGGCAGAGTTCTGAGAACCAGCAGGAGAGGCCATCTCAGCCCACCGCCCGCACCGCGAGCTGCTCGTCCTGGGTGACCCCGGCAGCGTCGGCGCCGGTGTCGGCGGGCCGGATCCGCGCATCGGCGGCCGGCAGCCAGATCCGGCCGGTGCGCGCGCGACCGCTCCGGCTGTCGACGCTGACGGTGGCGAGCCGGGCCGTCAGATGCCCGTACCCGTCACCGAGACCGAGCCAGCTGCTGTCGACGATCGTCAAGCGGGCTTCGGATTGCGGCCACGCACCCATGGCGACGAGGGTGGCGCCCCGCTGCCGCAGCCGTGCGTTCAGCCGGGCCGCCTCGCCCTGGTGGACCGGCACCGGAGGCTTGACGAGAACGATGCCGAGGACGTCGACCATGGCGGCGGTGACGGTGACCCAGCGATGCCCCGGGTCGGGGACGAACACCACCCGGGACAGGTCGACGCCCAGCGCGGCGGCGGCCTCGGCACCGAACTCCGGCGCGCCGATCACGCCGCACCAGGTGCCGGCGGTGGACGGCCCCGCCAGCAACGCCATCGCCAGGCTGGCCGAGCCGGCGACCGAGTAGGTGGTGCCCGGACGCAGGCCGCCGTGCGGCAGCAGCTCGGCCAGCCCGAGCACCGTCGTCAGCGTGGGCGCCGAGGACGCGCCCTCGACCTGGCGTACCCGCTGCTGGAGTGCCTGCACCTTCTGCAGCAGCGCCAGCTGCTCGGCATCACGAGGCCGGGTAGCCTGCGTCGAACCGCCCCGCCCGGAGGCTGGCGTCAAGGCGATGGCTGCGGTCACCCGTCCATGTTCGAACACTTGTTCGAATGTGTCAATGCCTGTCCCATCGCAGCGGCGACCGCACCTCAGCGCCGCGAAACCTTTACCCCATTGGCCAATCCTCGTTGCAGCCTGCCTCGTGATCACCATCCGGCTCATCGGTCACACGGGCCCCAGAGCTCTCGCAAAGTGGGCGCGTCGGCACGCGACACGCCGCTCGCGAGGGACGGGAGCGACCACTCCGGGCACCGAAACGGGACGACCGGACGGAACTCGGTGGTATCCGGACGACCGACCAGCGAGTGTGGGCCGCATGCGCCTCGACGACACGCCGTCCTCCTGGGACGAGCGGACCACTCTGACCACGATGCTCGACTACGCCCGGGATACCGTCCGCGCCAAGTGCGAGGGGCTCTCCGGGGCCGATGCGCGCTCCGCGCCGCTACCGGGGTCGCCGCTGATGACGATCGCCGGCCTCGTCAGCCATCTCCACTGGGTCGAGGACTCGTGGATCGAGCACGACTTCCTCGGCGGGGATGACGACGGCCCGTGGACGGAGGAGGAACCCGACCGGGAGATGAGCATCGCCCTCGACATCCCGCTCGAGACCTTGCTGCGTGACTACGCGGCGCAGGCCGAGCGCTACCGGCAGCTCGTCGCCTCCCACGATCTCGACGATCGTGCGGCCAGGCCGTTGAACACCGGCGAGCATCCGACCCTTCGCTGGATCCTCTTCCACCTCGTGGAGGAGACCGCGCGGCACAACGGCCACATCGACATCCTGCGTGAGCTGGCCGACGGCGTCACCGGGTCCTGACGACACCTCGGAGAACGAGCTAGAACGAGTTGGGCCCGAACCGGAGGATCGCGACGACCACCGACAGGACCAGAAGAACCTCCGGTGCGGCGATCAGGTTGAGCTCGTGCCGCGGACGTGGGTCACCACGGCGCCGATCATGTCGACGGCGAGCGCCGTCGCCGCGATGGGAACCAGAATCGGTGCGACGTCGGCCAACGCCGGCAGTACGAGGCCGATGGCGCCGAGGATCTCGGCCGTACCGATGAGTTTCACCATGCCTGGCGAGAGGTCCTCGACCCAACCCATGCCGGTGGCGGCGAGCTGTTCGCGCGTCCTCACCACCTTGAGGGTTCCGGCGGCCAGGAATCCGAGCGCGAGCACGATGGTGACGATCCACAGGACGACGTTCACTGGAGGCACATCCTCTTCAGTAGGTGGTGGCGCTCGTCCCGTGGAATTACTTGAACCGTCAAACGTATTCCGCGCTGTCGGATATCCGCTGCGCGGTGCTGCGGCGCCGGTGTGAATGAACCTAGGCCCCGTGCCCGCTGCCGGACATCTGCGTCGGCCGGACGACCGCCCGAGCTCAGGCCTTGCCACAATGCAGGCATGACAAGCCAACCCGTCGCCGGCCGGCGTGCCCGCGAGCTGCGCACCCTCGGTCACTCCTCCGTCCAGGTCAGCCGTCTCAGCCTCGGCACCGCTCCCCTCGGGGGCATGTACGAGAGCGTGCCGGACGCGGTGGCGAGCGAGCTGATCGGCGGAGCGCTCGACGCCGGCCTGCGCTACATCGACACCGCCCCCCACTACGGACGCGGCGTCGCGGAGGAACGGCTGGCCGCGGTGCTCCCGTCACGCGACCGCAGCACGTTCGTTCTCTCGACGAAGGTCGGACGACTCATCGTCGCTGTGGAGGGGCCCGCGGACACCAGCGAGTTCCACGACGCGAAGCAGACGAAGGCGGTCTTCGACTTCAGCGCCGAGGGTGTGCGCCGCTCGATCGGCGACTCCCTCGACCGGCTCGGGCTGGACCGGATCGATATCGTCTACATCCACGACCCGGACGACTTCGCCGACCAGGCCATCAGCGAGGCCTACCCGGTTCTGCACGACCTGCGCGACCAGGGCGTCATCGGTGCGATCGGTCTCGGGATGAACCAGTCGGCCGTCCCGGCGCGGTTCGTGCGTGAGACCGACATCGACGCGGTCCTGCTCGCCGGCCGGTACACGCTCATCGACCAGACGGGGCAGGCGGATCTGCTCCCGTTGGCAGCCGAGCGCGGCGTGAGCATCGTCATCGGCGGTGTCTACAACTCCGGCATCCTGGCGGACCCGAACCCGGGCGCGAAGTTCGACTACGCCGCCGCGCCCGAGCACCTGATCGAGCGTGCGATCGCGATCAAGGAGGTCTGCGGACGGCACGACGTCACGCTGCCCGCGGTGGCGATCCAGTTCCCGCTGGCGCATCCGGCCGTCGCGACGGTGCTGACCGGGTCACGCAGCCTGGCCGAGCTCGCGGTGAACCTGGAGGCCTTCGAGGTGAAGATCCCCGGCGACCTGTGGGAGGACCTCGCCGAGACCGGACTGCTGATCGAATCCGAGGCTGCCCTGCGCACGACCTGACGCCTCCCCGGCCGCCGGCTGTTACCGGTCGGGGTCGTCGTCCCGCTTACCCGTCGGGCGGGGCGATCCCCACGGCCGATCGTCGGTCGGAGGACGTCGCATCAGCTGGAACGACCGCCTGCGGGTGAACCAGATCCCGGCGGGGATCAGCCACCCGATCCAGGCGAGGACGGCGAGAACGGTGAGCGGCCACCAGTGGTCAATGGCGGCGACGCAGCTCAGGACCAGCAGGAAGTAGCCGGTGTTGATGAGCCGTCGGCCGGTCATCGCGAATATCGTGCTCCACCGCATGCGACCACCAGTCTCCGGGTCGCGACGGCGGGTCCGTAGCGGCATCCCTGGTGACGACGCTACCCAGAATGCGCACGCCATCGCTGCTTTCACCCGGACGGATCCGGCAGCCGAGTGGGCCGTGCTCGAGGCTGTGCCAGGCTCGCCCGCGTGAACACCGCGGCGTTTGGCGCTGAGGACTGCGGGGTTCCGCAGTCTCACGCGGCGGCAGGCTCCTGCGCGCCACAGTGGACGCTCCGCTACCCGACACGCCGAGAGAACGGTGCCGGAGCGACCACTTCAAGTCGCGAAGGCCTGATTTGTCAGCGTACTGAGACGCCTGCCGCGGCCATCGCGGCCTTGACCTCGCCGACGCTCAGCTCCCCGAAGTGGAACACGCTCGCTGCCAGCACCGCATCCGCGCCGGCGCCAACGGCAGGTGCGAAGTCGGCCGCCTTCCCGGCACCGCCGGACGCGATCACCGGAATCGACACCCGTGCACGCACCAGCCGGATCAACTCGAGGTCGAACCCGTCCTTCGTCCCGTCGGCGTCCATCGAGTTCAGCAGGATCTCCCCCGCGCCCCGACGTTCGCCTTCCTCGACCCACGCCAGGGCATCGATCCCGGCCCCCTGGTGCCCACCATGCGTCGTCACCTCGAAGCCCGACGGTGTGCCCGTCGCTCGCCGTACGTCCGCCGACAGCACCAGCACCTGGCTGCCGAACCGGTCGGCGATGTCGGAGATCAGCTCGGGACGCGCGATCGCTCCGGTGTTGACGGCCACCTTGTCCGCGCCGGCACGTAGGAGCACGTCGACGTCCCCGACCTCGCGCACTCCCCCGCCGACCGTCAGCGGGATGAACACCTGATCGGCCGTCCGGGCGATGACGTCGAGCATCATCGACCGGCCGTCCTTCGACGCGGAGACATCGAGGAACGTCAGCTCGTCCACGCCCTCGGCGTCGTAACGACGGGCGAGTTCGACCGGCTCACCCGCGTCGCGGTGGTCGAAGAACTTGACCCCCTTCGTCACCCGCCCGGCGGCATTCACGTCGAGGCAGGCGATCACCCGCACGGCGAGGCTCATCGGCGACCGCTACGACCGCGCCAGGCCTGCAGGCGGGACGAGGCCTTCGTCGGCGCGCCGGCCTGTTCCCACAACCTGCGCCACTGCGCGGCCTTCTTGGGACCCGTCGGGTCCGGCGTCGAACCGGCTGCGGCCCGCTGCTGCGCTCCCCACCACGTGCTCGCATCCTCGTCGAGCAGCGCGGCGACGGCTGCCTGCACCCGCGGGGCGAACTGCCGGATCGACTCACCTTCGGCGGGCTCGACCGGAGGACCGAAGCGCAGCCGCACCTCGGGCCGACCCGGTCGTGGCCAGCGCGACCCTCGCGGCATCGCAGCGAACGAGCCGCGCAGCGCGATGGGCACCACCGGAACCTGGTGTTCGACCGCCAACCAGGCGGCGCCCATCCGGAAGCGCGTCATCCAGCCGTCGGGCGAACGGGTCCCCTCGGGATAGACGACCATGCTCCAGCCGTTGCGCAGCAGCGTCCCCGGGAGGTCGGTCAAGCCGCCGGCCTTGCGCTCGACCGGGAACGTGTTGAACACCAGCGACGAGACGAACGCCCGCCACCAGGTGTCGAAGAAGTAGTCCGCCGCCGCCGCCACCGCCGTTCGGCGTCGGTAGGAATCCGGCAGCGACAGAAGGATCATCGGGGTATCGAGATGGCTCGAGTGGTTGGCGACGAAGATGACCGGACGATTGTCGGCCGGCAACGCGTCCTGCCCCGTGGTGACCACCTTGATCTGTGAGTGCACCAGCGGCCGCAGCAGGCCCATCTGTACGAGCTCGCGAGCCGCCCGCGACCACGGCAGCCGCCCCCATGCGCCTGTGAATCCCTTGGTCGGGCTGGGTATGTGTACGCGATCGCGTACCCGGGCGAGGCGATCGGCCGCCGACAGCGACGACGCTGACCCGGTTGACGCGGACGCCGGGTCCACGGCGACCGTCGGCTCGCTGGGTTCGGTCGGCCCGGCGGGACCCGTCGGTTCACTCACCGCACGTCGCCGATCAGGTGCGGCGGATTGTGCGCGTAGGTGATCGACGGCGAATCCCCGACGGTGTGGCTGACGATCTCGAGGGCATCCGCGAGCGTCGAGGCCGCCGCGAACCCGAGGTGTTTCGCGACCGTGCGGTCCGCGCCGACCCAGACGATCTGGCCGCAGTGCGCGAGCGCCGGCCCGATCGAGTTCCACGTCGCGAACGGGTGCAGGCCGTGGTAGGCGTGCGACGTCCGGTAGAGGTGGTTGTACCAGGGGTCCGCGGCGAACCGGTCCTCGAACTTCGCCGAGATGACCGACGGGTCGGTGCCGGTGGGGAGAACCTCGCCGTAGAAGTCGACGTAGCTCGGGTGCTGCAACTGGCTGAACTCGCGGTGCAGCGGGTGGTAGAGGATGACCGCGCCACCCTCGCGGACGACCGGCGTACCGCGGTGCGACCCGAAGACGTGCCCGAGCCCCCATCCCGCGGCCAGGACCGGGTTGGAGACGACGCCGGCGTTCGCGGGTCCCCGATAGGGCACCCCGGCGACCAGGACGTCGCTCTGGCCGGACACCTCGACGACCTGCTGGAAGAGCACGGCGTCGACGGCCTTGGCGGCGACCACGGCCGGGTCGCCCGACCAGATGCCGGTGACGTCGGTGCGGTCGATCGAGCCGCCGACGATCGCCCGCCGGATCTTCGCCGGCGCCACCCGGAGGCCGGAGCGCGCCGACGCGGCGGCATGGTCGCGGATCGAATACTCCCATTCGCGCTTGTTGCCGAACTCGTACGGCCGGCCGAACCACTCGTTGCTTACCGTCGCCGCCACGGTGAACAGCGGCAACGTGCTCGCGATGACCTCCGCCGCGCGCTGCCGGACATCGGCACGGACGAGGTTCACGGCGGCCGCGAGCCCGATCGGGATACCCGCGGTGGCGAGGTCGTCGGCATTCTGGACCACGGTCACGAAGACGACGAGGTCCGACGCGGCGGCCCGGGCGTTGACCCGGATCTGCTCGCCGTCACCTGTCTCGCCGATCGGCGTCAGGTCGTCGGTGGCCGCGTCGTGGCAGCTCAGCCCGCCGATGGGCGCAAACGACGGATACACGCGATTCCCTAGCAGCCGCTCGAGCGCCGCGGACGTCGGCTGCCGGTTGAGCCCGTTCGCGATGACGATGGCGACGTCGTCGACACCGATCGCGGCGGCGGCGGCCAGGACCTGCTCGACCGCCCGTGCCCGGATGTCGATGCCGCGGATCGGCGCGATCGGGGTGCTGCCGTCGTCGACGACGACCGTGAGCGTCATCCCGGGCCGCAGCAGCGACCGGAGCGGATCGCCGGCGACCGGATGCGCGAGAGCGACCGCGACCGCGCCCGCCGGGTCGGGCAGCCCGGGCAGCGACTCCGGTGGATAGAGCACCCGGGTGCCACGCGGGAACCGTTCGAGACGGTAGTGCTCGCCCTCGTGGACGACGAGCGCCGGCGTGCGGTCGTCGACCTCCAGGACGAAACCAGGCCGGGTCATCTACAGCTCCTTGACGGTGGCGAGCGGGATGGACGGGATCTGCAGGCGGGCCGAGATCGGCGTGTGCACCCAGTCCGCGATGGGCCAGCGGTTGGTCCGGGCCTCACGTTGCAGCGCGACGTCCGGGCTGACCGCGACCGGCTGGCCGACCGCGCGCAGCATCGGGAGGTCGGCGTGGGAGTCGGCGTAGGCGTAGGACCGGGACAGGTCGACGCCCTCGCTGCGGGCGTACCAGGCCAGCCACGCGGCCCGGGACTCCCCCACCAACGGCGGCGCGGCGAGGTAGCCGGTGCACCGGCCGTCCGGGCCGACGGCCAGGTCCGCGGCGATGACGGTGTCGAACAACGACGCGAGCGGCCGGGTCAGCGGACGCACCTCGCCGGTGATCAGCACCGTGCGGTGACCGGCGGCCCGGTGCGCGCGGACGCGGCGCAGTGCGTCCGGGCTGACCCGGGCGAGGATGTGCGGCGCGAGCACCTCGTCGACGATCTGCTCGAGCGCGGCCAGATCGGCGCCCGCGTACTGCCGGTAGACCGCGCGGAGGAAACCCCCGCGGTCCTTGCGTTCGGCCATCACGTACTTGGGCAGCCGGCGCAGGATCGACCCCAACTCGCCGAAGCGGTCGAGCACGCCCAGCTCGGGCATCCGGAGCATCGCGTAGGTTTCCACGACGTTCGTCGAGAGCAGCGTGCCGTCCATGTCGAACGCCGCCACCACGTCGTCGGCGGGCACCAGCGCCCGGAGCGCGGGCACGTCCGCGGGCCCACGCCGCCGGCGGGCCCGGTCGAGGACACGGATGGGCCGGGTGATCGCCGGGCAGTGGACGTTGACGATGTAGTCGTGCCAGTCGACCACGCCGGTGTCGAACGCGAACGACGCGGCGTCCTCGGGGTCGAGCGCGTTGTGCAGCGCCAGGGTGTTGTCGTCGAGGAACCTGAGCTCGGTCATCGCATACGGCTTGTAGAGGTCGAGGTAGCGCCGCAGGTAGTCCAGCCGTGTCTTGCTGCTGTCGAGGGTGTCGACGAGCTTGCGGACGTGCTTGCCGCGGGGCGCGTGCGCGACCAGCCGGTCCGCGACCGAGTGCGCGCGCTCGCTGGTGGTGAGGAGGCGTTCGACCGAGTCGGCACCCGGGAACTGCCAGTGCGGCAGCCGGACCGACCCGCGCTCGGTCGCCTCGAACGGGTGCGCGTCGAAGTACTCGCGGATCAATTCGTAGACGTGGTTGAACGTCAGCGGGTTCCGGGCCCCGGAACTGACGTGGTAGTAGCCGGGGTTGCCGGGTTCGGGCGTCGTCGCGCAGACCGCGAGGATCGCGTTGACGACGTGGTCGGCGGGCACGATGTCGACGATCGAGTCGGCGGCGGCGGGGAACTCCGGGAGCTCGCCCCGGCCGTAGGCGAGGATGAGCGGCTCGGCCATCTTGAAGCCCTCGATCCAGCCCGGGTAGGGCGAGACGAGGGCGGACTCGATGATCGACGGACGGACGATCGAGCAGCGCAGCGCTGCACCGAGATCCTCGACGACGCCCTCGCCCATCGCTTTCGTGAACGTGTAGCCGTCGGTCCAGCCGAGCGACCGGCCGCGCTCCCCGCCCGCGTCCTTGAGCTTCTTGGTCACCCAGTCCCGGCGTCGCTCGTCGGCCAGCACGGCGGCGGTGAGCGGGCCGGCCCGGCCGTGGTCGCGCTCGGCCAACCGGCGGAACTCCGCCAGCTGCGCGGGCATCCGCGACGCGTCCTCGATGTAGGCCGGCATCCGCAGCCCGAGCTCGGTCTCGGCACGCCAGTCGACACGAGGCTCGACCGGGCCCTCCACGATCGATCCGCGACGGCGGCCGGACACGTAGGCGGTGGAGATGTGGACGTAGTGGATGGGCGCGCCGCGACGGGCCTGGGCGTCCAGGGTCTTCTCGACGAGCGCACGGGTGCCGAGGACGTTGGTGGCGATGGCCTCTTCGATCGAGGGGTCGAACGAGACGTCGCCGGCGCAGTGCACGAGCACGTCGATGTCGGCCGGGAGCTCGGGCAGGTTGTTGAGGTCACCCTCGAGCACGCTCACCCGCGCCTCGCGCAGCGCGGCGACGTCGCCCCCGTGACTGGCCACCGCCGCGGCGAAGGTCTTCTTGCGCAGGAGTTGTTCGACCCGGGCCACCGCGGTGTTGGAGCCCTTGGGTCGCACCATCGCCAGGACGTGGGTACCTGGGAGGTCGGTGAGGATGCGCTGCAGCAGCGCTTCGCCGACGAAGCCGGTCACGCCGGTCAGGCCGATGGTCTTGCCGTCGAGTTGATCGCGCAGTCTCACCGCGTCGGATGCCTCCTGGTTCTGGCTCGGGTGCGTTGCTCGGGCCCGAGCCGGCTCACCCTATCTGCCGGGGGCGGCGGCGAGCGCATCCGCGATGCGGAGGCTGCCGGAGTACAGGGCCGTTCCGACGATCGCACCTTCGACCCCGGCGGCGCCGAGGGCGGCGATGGCGG
This sequence comes from Actinopolymorphaceae bacterium, assembly GCA_036786375.1. Lineage (GTDB taxonomy): Bacteria > Actinomycetota > Actinomycetes > Propionibacteriales > DAIQRJ01 > DAIQRJ01. The sequence continues at coordinate 35,191 of DAIQRJ010000006.1, read as the reverse complement.
CCAGGTCCTCGACCGTGGTGACGCCGCCGGACGCGATCACGGGCGCATCGGTGTGGTCGCAGACCAACTGCAGGAGGTCGAGGTTCGGGCCGGCGAGCATGCCGTCCTTCGCGACGTCGGTGACGACGTAGCGCTCACAGCCGGCCGCGTCGAGCCGGGCGAGGGTCTCGAGGAGGTCGCCGCCCTCACTCGTCCACCCGCGCGCGGCGAGGCGTCGGCCGCGAACATCAAGGCCGACCGCGACCCGGTCGCCCCACGTCTTGATCATGGCGGCGCACCAGTCGGGGTTCTCCAACGCCGCGGTGCCGATGTTGACCCGCCGGCAGCCGGTCGACATGGCCCAGGCGATGGCGTCGTCGTCCCGCAGCCCACCGGAGAGCTCGACCTGGAGGTCGACGCTCGCGATGACCCGCTCGAGCACCTCACGGTTGTCGCCACGGCCGAACGCGGCGTCGAGGTCGACAAGATGGAGCCAGTGCGCGCCCGCGTCCTGCCAGGCCAGCGCGGCGTCGACGGGGTCGCCGTAGTCCTTGCCGGTGCCGACGACCCCCTGGATGAGTTGCGTCGCATGACCGTCAGTGACATCGACGGCTGGGAGAAGCACGAGCTCTGACATGGCCGGGAGCGTAGTGGCCGGAGCCGCGCGGCCCGCCGCCGGGTCTTGACGACCATGAGATCTGTGACACATTCTCATGATCGTCACTGCTCGGGAGGAGCGCCATGCGCATCAGGGAAGTCGTGCAGAACAAGGGGTCCGTCGTCGTCACCGTGGCCCCGACCGGAACGGTCCGGGAGCTCGTCGCACTCCTGCACGAGCACAACGTGGGGGCCCTCGTCGTGAGCTCGGACGGGCGGGCCGTCGAGGGAATCGTGTCCGAGCGCGACGTGGTGCGGCATCTGCACACGACGCCCGGCCTGCTCGACCATGCCGTCTCGTCGATCATGACCGAGAGCGTGAGCACGTGCGCGCCGGACACCACGCTGGAAGACCTGGCGCGGCTGATGACGAACAGCCGGATCCGGCACGTGCCGGTGGTCGTCGATGCGCAGCTCGTCGGGATCGTCAGCATCGGTGACGTGGTGAAGAGCCGCATCAGCGAGCTGGAGTTCGAACGGACGACGCTGCAGGACTACATCACCAGCGGCTGAGCCCATTGCTGGCCGGCCCCTGCCGGTCAGCCCGGATCGCGGATGTCGAAGCCAGCGGCGCGGACGAGCGAGACGAACCTTGTTGCCGATCGGTTCAGGCTGACTGCGTCAGAACGGTCGCTCCGGCACTCCTGCGCCTGCGTGTCGCGTCGGGACGCGCCCACTCTGCGCGTGGACGGGCGCGGGGACGCGGCTCAGGCTGCGGTGATCGGCAGCCTGCGCACCCACGTGCGCAGCAGTGCCGCACCCGCGTCGCCGGACTTCTCCGGGTGGAACTGGGTCGCGCACAGCGGCCCGTTCTCGACGGCGGCCACGAACCGGTCACCACCGTGCTCGGCCCACGTCACCACGGGTGCGTGCATCACGGCGTTCGCGGTCATGTCGAAGCTGTGCACGCCGAACGAGTGGACGAAGTAGAACCGGTTGTCCTCGATGCCGGCGAACAACTCGCTGCCCGGTCCGGGCTCGACGGTGTTCCAGCCCATGTGCGGCAGGATCGGCGCCCTCAGCCGCTCGACCCGGCCCGGCCACTGGCCCAGACCCTCGGTGGGTTCGTCGGCGAACTCGACGCCGGCGTCGAACATCACCTGGAAGCCCACACAGATCCCGAGGACGGGCCGGCCCGCGACCAGCCGCTGGTCGATCAGCTTGCCGGCCTTGACCCGCTCGAGCCCTTCCATGCAGGCCGCGAAGGCGCCCACCCCGGGCACGACGAGACCGTCGGCCGAGAGCGCCGCCGACCAGTCCGCCGTGACCGTGACGTCGGCGCCGGCCCGCTCGAGCGCACGCTGCGCCGAGCGGATGTTGCCGAATCCGTAGTCGAGCACGACCACGGATGGGCGAGCCGGGGTGTCGGTGCCGGCGTCGTCGGTCACGATGTGCCGCCGGCGTCCGCCTCGAGGGTCCCCTTCGTCGACGGGACGGAGGTCTCCCGCGGGTCGATCGCCACCGCATCGCGCAGCGCCCGGGCGAGCGCCTTGAACTGCGCCTCGGCGATGTGGTGCGGGTCGCGGCCGGCCAGCAGAGTCATGTGGACGCAGATGTGCGCGCTGGTCGCGATCGTCTCGATCACGTGCCGGGTCAGCGATCCGGTGAAGTGACCGCCGATCAGGACGTACTCCTGGCCGGCCGGCTCGCCCGAGCAGACGCAGTACGGCCGTCCGGACACGTCGACAACGCACTGCGCCAGCGCCTCGTCGAGCGGGATCAGCGAGTCGGCGAACCGTCGCAGGCCGACCTTGTCGCCGAGGGCTTGCCGGATCGCCTGTCCGAGCACGATCGCGGTGTCCTCGACGGTGTGGTGGACGTCGACGTGGATGTCGCCCTTGGCCCGCACGGTCAGGTCGAACAGCCCGTGCCGCGCGAACGCGTGCAGCATGTGGTCGTAGAAGCCGACGCCGGTGTCGATGTCGGCCCGGCCGGTGCCGTCGAGGTCGATCGTGAGCTCGACCCGGCTCTCGCCGGTCGTTCTCGTGAGGCTCGCGGTACGCATGTCAGTCAGCTGCCTTCCTGGCGGCGGACGCGCTGTCGGTCAGTGCGTCACGGAACATTGTCATCTGCTCGTCGGTGCCGATCGACACGCGCAACCAGCCGGCGGGGCCGACCTCGCGTATCAGCACGCTGCGATCGAGCAGCTCCTGCCAGACCGCATGACGATCGGCGAACCGGCCGAACAGCACGAAGTTCGCATCCGAGGGCGTCACCTCGAAGCCCTGATCGGCAAGCCAGGCAGCGGTTTGGTCACGACGGGCGCGCAGCTCCTCGACCCGGCTCTGCAGCTCGTCGGTGAACTCGAGGGCCGTCGTCGCGACCGCCTGGGTGATGTCGGACAGGTGGTATGGAAGCCGGACGATGCGCAGTGCGTCGACCAGTTCGGTGGACGCGGCCAGGTAGCCGACGCGGGCACCGGCCATCGCGAACGCCTTGCTCATCGTGCGGCTGACCGCCAACCGGGGTTGGGAATCCAGCAACTCAAGAGCCGTCGGCGTGCCCGGCCGGCGGAACTCCGCATACGCCTCGTCCACCACGACGACGGCCTGCGGCGCGAGCGCCAGAACGAGCTCGACCTGCTCGATCGGCAACGCCGTCCCGGTCGGGTTGTTCGGTGACGCCAGCAGGACGACGCTCGGCTGCTCCCGTTCGAGCACGGCGGCAACCTCGTCGAGGTCGAGGCCGAAGCTCTCGGCCCGGCGTCCGACGACCCAGCGGGTGTAGGTGTCACGGGCGTACTCCGGGTACATCGAGTACGTCGGGGCGAACGACACGGCGGTGCGACCGGGCCCGCCGAACGCCTGCAAGATGTGCAGCATCACCTCGTTGCTGCCGTTGGCCGCCCAGACCTGTTCGGCGGTCAGGCCGTGCCCGAGGTACGCCGCGAGGCCGGCCCGAAGCCGCAGCGCCTCCCGGTCGGGATAACGGTTCATCCCGGCCGCGGCCACCGCGACCGCCGTGGCGATCGCGGCCACCAGCGCCGGGCTCGGCGGGTACGGGTTCTCGTTGACGTTCAGCGGCGCGACCACGTCGAGCTGCGGTGCGCCGTAGGGCTCCTCGCCGACGAGTTCGGGACGCAACGGAAGTACCTGATCCCCTGCCTGCACGGCCATCTCAGACCTCGCAGACGGCGACGCGCTCGGCCAGCGCGGCGAACACCTCGTCGGTGCCGGCGACGGCCGCGTCGCGGCCCGATGCCGTGCGGATCCAGGACGCCTGTCCCCCGGCCGCCCGCACCAGCGCGAAGCCGCCACCGACGTCCCACGGCAGGACCCCGAAGGCGACGTAGCCGTCCTGGGTGCCGTCGGCGACGTTGACGAGGTCGCAGGCCGAGCTGCCGAGCCGGCGGTAGTCGCGGATCTCGTCCAGCAGCAGGCCGAACCAGCTGTGCGCGGCCGCGCGGGCGCCCTCGCCGCGCGGGTAGCCGACGCCGATGATGGCGTCGGCGAGCCGGTCGCAGCCGCTGACGTGAACCCGGCGGGCACCGGCGGCTGCGCGGCCGTCAGCGCCGGTGCCGTCGTCGACGAAGGCCTCGTGGCCGGCTCCCCAGAACACCTCGCCGGTGGCCGGCAGCGCGATCGCGCCGGCGACCGCGTGCTGACCGGCCGGGGTGGGACCGTCCTCGATCGGTTCCACGCCCACCGACACGGCGTGGTCGCGGCGACCGTGAACGAAGTTCATGGTGCCGTCGACGGGGTCGATCAGCCAGCGCCACGGTGTCGTGCCGGGACGGCTCCCGGACTCCTCGGCGAGCACCTCGTCGTCCGGTCGGGTCCGGTCGAGGTGCGCGAGGATCGCCTTCTCGCTGGCCAGGTCGGCGGCGGTGACGAAGTCTGCCGGCGAGGACTTCGTCCGGATCTCGAGTCCCTCCGGCGTCGAAGCGGCGAGTGCCAGTTCGGCGGCGATCGCCGACCGGCCGGTCACGGCGAGGGCCCGTGCGAGCGCGACGAACTCTTCCGCGGACACCTCAGTGCTCGGCGTCACGAGCGGCTGCCCGTCGGTACCGTCGCAGACACGCGCACCGCGACCGCCACACCGTGTGCCGGGAGGTCCTCGGCCAGGGCCAGGGTCTGCACCGCGTCGGAGACCTGCTCGAGCGCGGGCAGGTCGTACCGGATCTGCTGCATGGAGCGGACGAATGTGCGGACGGAGAGGCCGGAGGAGAAGCAGGCGCAGCCACCGGTGGGCAGCACGTGGTTGGACCCGGCGCAGTAGTCGCCCAGCGAGACCGGCGAGTACGGGCCGACGAAGATCGCGCCGGCGTTGACGATGCCGTCCGCGACCGTCTCGGCGTCCGCGGTCTGCACCTCGGTGTGCTCGGCGGCATAGCCGTTGGCGACATCGACCGCCTGGGCGATGTCGTCGACGAGCACGATCGCCGACTGCTTCCCGCCGAGGGCGGCGGAGATCCGGCCGGCGTGCTTGCTGGCCGCGACCCGGCCGGGCAGGTCGGCCGTGACGGCGTCCGCCAGCGCGTCGCTGTCGGTGACGAGCACCGCTGCCGCGGCCGGGTCGTGCTCGGCCTGGCTGATGAGGTCGGCAGACACGAACGCGGGATCCGCACTCGCGTCGGCGACGACGAGGATCTCGGTCGGGCCGGCTTCGGAGTCGATCGCCACCACCGACGACACGACCCGCTTGGATGCGACGGTGTAGATGTTGCCGGGCCCGCAGACGAGGTCGACCTTCGGGCAGTCCTGCGTGCCGTAGGCGAACATCGGCACGGCGGCGGACCCGCCGACGGCATAGACCTCGTCGACGCCCAGCAGCCCGAGGACGCCGAGGATCGTCGGGTGGATGCGCCCGTCGTGGTCCTTCTGCGGCGGGCTGGCCACCGCGAGCGAGCGGACCCCGGCGACCTGCGCCGGCACGACGTTCATCACCACCGACGACGGCAGCGGGGTGATGCCGGCGGGGACGTAGAGGCCGACACGACCGATCGGGACCAGCCGGCGGGTGACGGTGGCGCCCGGAGCCAGCGTGGTGATCGGCTGGCCGTCGAGTTCGCGCTCGCACACCTCGCGCACACGCCGGATCGACTCGAGAAGCGCGGCTCGGAGCTCGGGCTCGAGCGCGTCGGCGGCCGCAGCCAGCTGAGCGGGATCGACACGGATGTCGTCGAGTTCGACGCCGTCGAAGCGCAGCGCGATGTCGCGGACGGCGGCGCTGCCGCGAAGCCGGACGTCCTCACAGAGAGGGGCGACCTGGGCCGCGGCAGCCGCGACGTCGAAGTCGGCGCGCGGGACGACATGGCGGTAGTCCATGCCCGGGCTGCCGTCGGTCTGCCGTCCACGGATGTCGATGCGCGCTATCACCAGGCTAGTTTAGGGTCCGTGCCGACGCGTCCGGGCAAGGCCAGGCGCGCGGTGGGTGTCTGGGTGGGTGCCGCGGCCGCGCTGCTCGCCGTCGCCGGACTGGGTGCGAGGTTCCTCTCCACGACGATCGCGCCGTTGATCGACCTGGCCGCGGTGGCGCCGATCCTGATGACTGGTGCGATCGTCGCCGTGGTCGCGTTCTGGTTCGGGCGGCTGCGTGTGATGACCGGCTTCGCGGTCGCCCTGACCATGGTGATCGCGACGACGCAGGCCCCGTTGTTTCTCGTCGATGCGCGGGCCGACGCGCTGACGACGGTCCCGCTCGTCGTCCTGCAGGCGAACCTGATGGTCGGGCACACGGACGCGGCCGCCGTCGTCGCGCTCGTCCGCGACAACGACGTCGACGTGCTGACGATCGAGGAGCTCACCCAGACCCAGCTGGACGGGCTGGTGATCGCGGGGCTGGAGCGGTTCCTGCCGTACGAGGCGGCGCTCCCAGCCGGTGGCGCCGCGGGGACGGGCGTCTGGACGAAGCATGCGATGACCGGCATCAGCGTTCTCGCGGCGTCGACGTTCCACTCCATCCTCGTCCGCACCACGACGTCGGCCGGTGATCCCGTCACGGTCATCGCCGCGCACCCGAGGCCGCCGATCAACGGCCTCGCCGACGTCTGGGACGACGAGCTCCGGACCTTGGAAGGGCAGCTCGAGGCGCGCATCCAGGAGACCGACGACCCGATCGTCGCCGGCGCGGATCTCAATGCCACCTGGGACATGGTCGCATTCCGGTCCTTCCTCGCCGGCGGATTCAGCGACGCCGCCGAGCTCGCCGGAGACGGAATCACCGCCACCTACCCGACCGACAAGAAGGTGTTCGGAGTGGCGATTCCGCCGATGCTCGCCCTCGACCATGTGCTGGTCCGGGGCGCCGACGTGTCCAGCGTCCGGGTGGTCGAGCTGCCCGGCTCGGACCACCGAGGGCTGCTCGCCCGGGTGCTGGTGCCGACGGGCGCGGTCGCGATCCGGGTGGGCTCGTGACCGGGCTGGACGACGGAGGCCGACCTGCTCGACGGCATCCGCACCGATAGCGCCGCCCTGGCTGCCGTGATCGCCGGACCGGCAGTCTCATGCTCGTCGCCGTCGACGCTTCGACGCCGACGGCCACCGTGCTGGCGTGCTGCCAGCTCGAGCGGCGTGGCGACGGGGTCGCCTCCTTCGGCATGTTCGCGGTCCGTCCCGATCTTTCCGTCGGTGGGCTCGGCCGTCGGCTCCTCGCTGCGGCGGAGGAGTACGCGTCGCCGCAGTGGTCGACGCACACGATGGAGATGACTGTCATCGTGCAACGCGAGGAGCTGATCGCCTGGTACCTGCGGCGCGGGTACGTCCGGAGACAGGAGACCCGGCCGTTCCCCCGCGGCGACGTCAGGTTCGGCCGGCCACGCCGCGATGACCTCGAGTTCGTGGTGCTGCGCAAGGCGCTACACGTCGCTATCGGGTGAGGACGAGCGCGGCCAGCACGACGAGGGCGGCGACCATCACCGCCAGAGCGACGAGGCGGGCGACCGCGGCCGGTGAGCGGCGTCGCGCGACAACGATCGGCGGGGGGAGCTGGCCGCCCGTCCCGACGAGTGCCCGCGCGGGCACGCCCCACGGCAGTTCGTCGGGTCGGAGGCGGTCCGGGTCGTCGTCCGTCGGACCGGCGTCGGCCGGTGCGGTCACAACAGGTGGGGTGAGAACAGGTTCGGTCGTCGCCACCGGCCAGGCAGGCGCGGTCACCACCGGAGCCGGCGGAGCCGCGGGCGGGAGTCGGGGCGCCCACTGCGCTGGCCCAGCGGACCGATCGGGCGTTGATGGCGGTTCCGATGCAGGTGGCGGTGCAGGTGCCGGGGCCGATGCGGGACGCGCGGGCGTCCAGCCGCCGGTGCGGGTCGGGAGCACCGCCGGCGAGGGCTCGTCCGGGCCGGGCGACGGGTCGTTCTCGTCGGGCTGACTCATCGCGCTCCCCCAGGCTCCGGACCCGGCCCGTGCGCCGTGCCGGCCCGTGGCGCGCAACGCTAGCGCAGCCTCAGCCGGCCCGGCGTGGACCATCGGAGACGATCGACGCCGCAAGGACGATGACCAGAGCCGCGATCGGCGCGATCGTCACGACTCCCCACGCCTGCAGCACGAGGGGTCCGGTCACCTCCTCGTTGTCGCCCGCCACCGGGTTCCATGACCAGACCAGCCGGTGGTTCACGAGCAGCTGCCCGATCGCGAACATGACGAACAGCCCGACCGCCGTGATCGCGAGTCCCACCAGCGCGCGCCATCTGCTCAGCGGCCGGATCACGACGAGGGCCGCGACGCCGGCCGCCAGGCCGACGGCGATCGAGAGGACCGCGAACCACGCGTCGGCATCGACCACCTGACCCGCGGTCGCCTCGGTCACCGGGAACGGGCCGACGACGGTGATCAGGAAGTGCAGCCGCGGCGCGATTTGGGACCAGACGATGCCGGCCACGACGGCGACGACGAGGACGACTGCGAGCGCGGTCGGGGTCGACCACCGGGCTCGTGGACGCGGCGTCCCGGGCATCGGCGGGACCGGCGTCTCGACGGTGTTCGCGGAATCCACCGTCACCGCGACATCCCCACGCGTCGGCGGTGACGCAGGCTCACGACGCGACGCACTCAGGCCCGAGCAACGCCTTCAGGTCGCCGATGAGTGCCGGCGTCGGCGCGACCTTCCACCGGTCCTCCAGCTTCATCACGAGCGTCTTGTCGGTCGACCTGAGGTGGAGGTGGACGTTCGACGGCCCGGGATGGGTGCCGAAGATCTCCTTGAGCCGGTCGATCAGCACCGGCGTGCACATCTGCCGGGGCAACACGATGGACACCGGCCCGCCGGACCCGGTGCTGAGGTCGGGCGTGGTCAGCTCGGAGGCGATGATCTGCGGTCCGTCGTCGCGCCGGTCGAGGCGACCCTTCACGACGACCACGGCGTCCTCGGTCAGCTGCAGCGCGTGGAGTTGGTAGGCGGACGGGAAGAACAACACGTCGACCGCGCCGGTGAGGTCCTCGACCGTGGCGACTGCCCACGCGTCGCCGCGCTTGGTCATCTTGCGTTGCAGTCCGGTGATCAGCCCGGCGATCGTGACGTTGGCCCCGTCTGGCTTGTCCTCGGACGCCAGCAGTTCGGCGATGCTGGCGTCGCTGGCCGCGGACAGGATGTGCTCGACGCCGTTGAGCGGGTGGTCGGACACGTACAGCCCGAGCATGTCGCGCTCGTTCGCGAGCAGGGCCGGCTTGTCCCATTCGGTGACGTCGGGCTCCTTGTAGGCAACAGGCACCGAGCCGTCGTCGCTGTCGCCGACGGCGAACGCGAACAGCGAGTCCTGCCCGTTCTCCTCGGCCCGCTTGAGCTCGACGACACCGTCGACCTCGTGCTCGTGGTCGAGCAGCAGCCCACGCCGCTTGTGCCCGAGCGAGTCGAACGCGCCCGCCTTGATCAGCGACTCGACGACCCGCTTGTTGGCGACCGCCAGCGGCGCCTTCTCGAGGAAGTCGCGGAAATCGGTGGATGTGCCCTTGCTCCGGCGCGCCTCGACGATGCCCTCGACGACGTTCACACCGACGTTGCGGACGGCGGTCAGGCCGAACCTGATGTCGGTGCCGACCGGGGTGAACTCGGCCTCGGACTCGTTGACGTCGGGCGGCAGGACGGTGATGCCCATCCGCCTGCACTCGGCCAGGTAGATCGCCATCTTGTCCTTGTCACCCTTGACCGAGGTGAGCAGCGCGGCCATGTACTCGGTCGGGTGGTGCGCCTTGAGGTAGGCCGTCCAGTACGCCAGCCGCCCGTACATCGCCGAGTGGGCCTTGTTGAAGGCGTAGTCGGAGAAGGGGATCAGGGTGTCCCACAGGGCCTTGATCGACGCCGCCGAGAAGGTGCGGGCCTGCATGCCCTTCTCGAAGTTGACGTACTCGGCGTCGAGGACCTCCTTCTTCTTCTTGCCCATCGCCTTGCGCAGGAGGTCGGCCGAGCCCATCGTGTAGCCGGCCAGCTGGCGGGCGATCTCCACCACCTGTTCCTGGTAGACGATCAGCCCGTACGTCTCGCCGAGCACCGGCTCGAGCGCCTCGGCGAGTTCGGGGTGCAGGTACTTGATCTCCTGCTGGCCGTTCTTGCGCTGCGCGTAATTCGTGTGAGAGTCCGCACCCATGGGCCCCGGGCGGTACAGCGCGATGAGGGCGGCGATGTCTTTGAAGGAGTCCGGTTTCATCAACCGGAGCAGGGATCGCATCGGGCCGCCGTCGAGCTGGAACACCCCGAGCGACTCCCCCGCGGACAGCAACCGGTAGGTGTCGAGGTCGTCGGTGGGGAGGTCTTCCAGGACCAGCGTGATGCCGGCGTTGCGGGCGATGTTGTTCACCGCGTCGTCGAGGATCGTCAGGTTGCGCAGCCCGAGGAAATCCATCTTGACGAGGCCGAGCGCCTCGCAGGTCGGGTAGTCGAACTGCGTGATGATCGCGCCGTCCTGCTCCCGCTTGGAGATCGGGATCAGCTCGAGCAGCGGCTCCGAGGACATGATGACGGCGCACGCGTGCACGCCCGCCTGGCGTTTGAGTCCCTCGATGGAGCGCGCGTTGTCGACGATCTTGGCGACATCGGCGTCGGACTCGTAGAGCGACCGGAACTCACCGGCCTCGGAGTAGCGCTTGTGCGAGGAGTCGAAGATGCTGCCGAGCGGGATGTCCTTGCCCATCACCGGCGGCGGCATCGCCTTGGTGATCCTGTCGCCCATGCCGAACGGGTAACCCAGCACGCGGGACGCGTCCTTGACCGCCTGCTTCGCCTTGATCGTCCCGAAGGTGACGACCTGGCTGATGCGGTCGGCGCCGTACTTCTCGATCACATACTGCATGACCTCGCCGCGCCGGCGCTCGTCGAAGTCGATGTCGATGTCGGGCATGGACGGGCGTTCGGGGTTGAGGAACCGTTCGAAGATCAGGCCGTGCTCGAGCGGGTCGAGGCCGGTGATGCCCATCGCGAAGCCGGCCATCGACGCCGCGCCCGAGCCCCGGACCCCGGTGCGGATGCCGCGGTCCTTCGACCAGTTGATGAGGTCGGCGACCACCAGCATGTAGCCGGCGTAGCCCTTGCCGATGATGATCTCGGTCTCGTAGTCGGCACGGGCCCGCACGGCCGGGCTGATGCCCTGGGGGTAACGCCAGGCGAGCCCGGTCTCGACCTCCTTGAGGAACCAGGAGGTCTCGTTCTCCCCCGGCGAGCAGGCGAATGCCGGCATGTACCGGCCCTCACCCTCCTCGAAGGAGACGTCGCAGCGCTCGGCGATCAGAAGGGTGTTGTCGCAGGCCTCGGGGATGTCGGCGAACAGGCTGCGCATCTCGGCGGGTGACTTGAGGTAGTAGCTGTCGCCGTCGAACTTGAACCGGTTCGGGTCGGCCATCGTCGAGCCCGACTGCACGCACAGCAGGACCTCGTGCCCGATCGAGTCCTCCTGGTTGACGTAGTGCAGGTCGTTGGTCGCGACGAGCGGGAGGTGGAGGTCCTTCGCCAGGTGGAGCAGATCGTCGCGGACCCGCTTCTCGATCGAGAGGCCGTGCTCCATCAGCTCGCAGAAGTAGTTCTCCGCACCGAAGATGTCGCGCAATTCCGCCGCGGAGGCGACCGCATCCGCGTACTTGCCCAGCCGCAGGTAGGTCTGGATCTCACCGGAGGGACAGCCCGTGGTGGCGATCAGGCCCTTGCCGTAGGTGTTGAGCAGTTCGCGGTCGATGCGCGGCTTGTAGAAGAAGCCCTCGAGGCTGGCCTTGGAGCCGAGCTTGAACAGGTTGTGCATGCCCTCGGTGGACTGCGAGAGCAGCGTCATGTGGGTGAACGCGCCACCGCCGGAGACGTCGTCGCCGCCGCCGTTGCCCCACTGGACGCGGCGGCGTTCGAACCTCGAAGTCTTGGGCGTGACGTAGGCCTCGAGCCCGATGATCGGCTTGACCCCGTGGGACTTGGCCTTCTTGTAGAACTCGTAGGCCCCGTAGAGATTGCCGTGATCGGTGATCGCCACCGCCGGCATCTTCATCTCCGCACAGCCGGCCATCAGGTCGGAGATTCGGGCCGCACCGTCGAGCATCGAATACTCCGAATGCACGTGCAGGTGGACGAACGAGTCCTTGGTATATCCCGACCCGCCCTGTGACACCGCGCCTGTCCCCTCGTCCGATCAACCCGAACTCTCATCTTGCACCACCGGACCGACAACGCCGGTGTGTGTCCGCGCGTCGCCCGGCGGTGTCGCGCTCAGTCCCGGATGGCGTCCAGCGCAGCGGCCAGATCGGCCGGGTACTCACTGCTGTACTCGGCCCGCACACCGGTCGCCGGGTGCACGAACGCGAGCCGCACCGCGTGCAGCCACTGCCGGGTGAGGCCGACCCGTGCGGCCAGTGTGGGGTCCGCGCCGTAGGTGATGTCGCCGACGCAAGGATGCCTCAGCGCGGCGAAGTGCACCCGGATCTGATGCGTGCGGCCGGTCTCGAGATTCACCTCGAGCAGGCTCGCGTAGGTGAACGCCTCCAGCGTCATGTAGTGGGTGACGCTGTGCTTGCCGCCGGCGACGACGGCCCACTTGTAGTCGGCGGTCGGGTGCCGGGCGATCGGGGCGTCGATGGTGCCGCTGCTCGGGTCGGGGTGGCCCTGCACGAGCGCGTGGTACGTCTTGTCGACGGTGCGGTCGCGGAACGCATCCTTGAGGTCGCGGTACGCGCGCTCGCTGCGCGCCACGACCATCAGCCCGGATGTGCCGACGTCGAGCCGGTGCACGATGCCCTGACGCTCGGCGGCACCGCTGTTCGCCACGGAGATCCCCGCCGCAGCGAGATGGCCGAGCACCGTCGGGCCGGTCCAGCCGGGGCTCGGGTGTGCGGCCACCCCGACGGGCTTGTCGATCACCACGAGGTCGTCGTCGAGGTGCACGATCGTCAGGTTCGCCGCCAGGGCCGGGATGACGCGGGACTCGGGGTGCGGGTCGAGGGCGGGCGCGAGGTCGGCGACCATCGTGGCGCCGGCGACCAGCCGGTCGGACTTGCCGACGACCTTGCCGGCGACGGTCACGAGATGCCCACCGGTGAGTTCGGCGGCGCGGGCCCGGGAGATGCCGAAGAGCCGGGAGAGGCCGACGTCGACGCGCTCGCCGCCGAGCTCGACCGGCACCTCGACGGTGGTCACGTCGGAGCCGGGCGCGTCCGTGTCGTCGGAGTCGATGTCCACGGCGATGTCGGCAACCGGCTCGCCGGCGTCCGGCACGGCCGTCATCTGGTGCCGCTGTCCATGGTGCGGCCGGTCAGCGAGAGCAGCACGACCAGCGCCGCGCCGAGCACGACCGCGGAGTCGGCGAGGTTGAACACCGGCCAGTGCGGAAGCTCGAGGAAGTCGACGACGTGTCCGCGCAGCACTCCGGGGTCACGGAAGACCCGGTCGCCGAGGTTGCCGAGCGCGCCGCCGAGGATGAGGCCGAGCGCGATCGTCCACGGCAGCGACGAGCACCGGCGCGAGACGACGACGACGGCGAGCGACACGCCGATGACGATCAGGCTCAGCAACCAGGTGAGGTTCGGCGCCTGGGAGAACGCCATCCCCGGATTGCGCAGCAGGGTGAGCTGGAGGAACGACCCGATGAACCTGCGGGTCTGGCCGCCGGCGAGATGGTCCATCGCCAGCTGCTTCGTCGTGGCGTCGAGCGCGACGACGACGGCGGCCAGCCCGAAGAACACGATCGGGTACTCGCCGCCGGGGCGCGACCGCCGTGCAGGTCGCGCCTCGGCGACGTGACCCGGGTCGGTAGTCGGATCGATGCTCAGCGACGTTCCTCACGCTGTTTGCACGGAACGCACAGGGTGGCACGGGGGAACGCCTGGAGGCGGGCCTTGCCGATCGGGTTGCCGCACGACTCGCAGCTGCCGTACGTCGCGTCGTCGATCCGGGCCAGGGCGCGTTCGACCTGCTCGAGGAGCTCGCGGGTGTTGTTGGCCAGCGACAGCTCGTGCTCACGGTCGAAGGTCTTGCCGCCCGAGTCGGCGGTGTCGTCCCCCGAGGAGTCGGCCGAGTCGAGCAGGAGGTCGGCCAGCCCCTTGTCGGCGTCGGCGATCTCGGCGATGAGCCGGCTCCGGTCGGCCCGCAGCGTCGTCATCTGCTCGTCCAGCTCGGCGGGCGTCCAGGGGCTCTCGTCCGCCCGTACGGCCAGATCGGCGGCGCCTGCGTCGGCCTTGGTCCTTCGTGTTGCAGAGGTCACTGGTGCCTTCTCGGTTGTCTGTGTTCGGTCTGCCCGCGTCGACGTGGCCGGCGACGGCGCCGGTACGTCGGTGGACTTCTTCGCTGCCGCCGTCGTCTTGACCGGCGTCTTCTTCGCGGGCGCTGCCGTCTTCGTGGTGCGTGGCTTCGTGGTGCGTGGCTCCGCGGTCGCCTCCTTGGTTGCCGGCGAACCGGGTGACTCAGTGTGCGCGTTCGACATCGAACTCACTCCCGTCAGATCCACGACGGCCCCGGATCGAGGGTCCGCCGCAGGATAGGCCGGGCGTGCATGCAATGCCACCGGACACGCGAACCGTCCCGGCACGTGGTCGGGTGCGGCGAACGTCTCTGACGCGTACTCCGTAGGGTTGCACCTCGTGATCGGCCACATCGTCAGCGTGCTGATCTTCCTGGTAGCGATCACGGTCGTCGCCGAGCTGGCCGACTCCGCCGGTGTGTTCACCGCAGCCGCCGCGTTGGCGGCGCGGCTGGGCCGTGGACGTGTCTGGCTGCTCTGGCTGGCGACGTCGCTGGTGGCCACGCTCTCGACGATCTTCCTGTCACTGGACACGACCGCCGTGCTGCTCACACCGGTCGTCGTGACGATGGCCATCCGGCTGGGAATCCCCGCGCTCCCGTTCGCGATGACGACGGTCTGGCTCGCCAACACCGCCTCGCTGCTGCTCCCGGTCTCGAACCTGACCAACCTGCTGGCGCTGCCGTCGTTCAACTCCCTCGGCATCGGCTACCACGGCATGGTGGGCTGGACGTGGCGTCCCGCGTTGGTCGCGATCCTCGTCACGGTGGTGACGCTGGCGGTGATGTTCGGGCGCTCGCTGCGCGGAACCTACGTGCTCGTGCCGGTGTAACAGCCGGCGGACCGGGTCCCGTTCGCGGTCGCCGCGCTCGTCTGCGTCGCGCTGGCCGCGGTTCTCGCGTCCGGGGTGAACGTCGTCTACTCGGCGGTGGCAGCGGCGCTCGTGCTCGTGCTGGTGACCGCGATCCGGTCCCGGGAGACGTTGTCCTAGCGGCTGCTGCCGGTCCGCCGGTCGTGCTCGCGGCCGTGCTGTTCACCGTCGTCGGGGTGGCCGGGCAGCTGGGCCTGACCCGCGTCCTCACCGACCTGCTCCCGAGCGGTTCGAACCCGGCCGCGCTGTTCGGTCTCGGCTTCGGCAGCGCGCTGGCCGCGAACCTCGTCGACAACCTGCCGGCGTTCTTCGCGCTGCTCCCGGTCGCCGACGACCACCCGGCCCGGCTGATGGCGGTGCTGATCGGGACGAACGTCGCGCCGATCGTCACGATGTGGGCGTCGCTGGCGAACATCCTGTGGCGCCGGCGATGCGCGCGGGCCGGGCTGAAGATCTCCCGGCTGGGCTTCGCCGCGCGTGGCGCGATCCTCGCTCCGATCGTCACCGCCGCGTGCCTCGCGGCGCTCAGCTGGCTCTGAGCCGGCCCTGTCGGGGGCCCACTCGTCGGGCCGCTGGGCAGCGGGCACAACGACGGACGCTGCCGTCCCGTGGTCGGGACGGCAGCGCCGGTCGGTGCTCAGGTCGAGCGTGTCAGTGCCGGTGAAGGTCAGCTGCTCTCGTCACCGAGCGCCCGCAGGTGCGGCGTGTCGTCGCCGTCCGAGCGCGCGTGGTTGCCGGCCGCGACCTCGTCGGCGTGCGACGGCGTCGTGTCCAGCGCCTTGAGCTGGTCGCTGAAGTACCCCTTGAGGCGGCCGCGGTAGTCGCGCTCGAACGTGCGCAGTTCCTCGACGTCACGCGCGAGCTTGTCGCGCTCGGCCTCGAGCTTGCCGAAGAGCTCGACCCGGCGCGCGCCGACCTCGCGGTTGAGCGCGTCGGCGCGGGTGCGGGAGTCGGCCTCGAGCCGGGATGCCTTGCCGTGTGCCTCGTTGGTCAACCGCTCGGCGTTGTTGCGTGCCTCGGTCTCGGCGCGCTCGGCGTTCGCCTTCGCGGCGGTCTGCAGCTGCTCGGCCTCCGCACGGGCGTCGCTCGTCAGCTTGTCGGCCTGCTCACGGGCCTCGTTGACGAGTTCGTCAGCGCTGATCGCGGCCTTCTCGAGGATCCGCACCGCAGCGGTGGACGCCTGCGACACGCTCTGCACGGTCGGCTGGGGGGCGGCGGCCGGGGCCGGTGTCTGCACAGCCGGGGCGGGCTGCTCGGCGGCCTTCGCGGGCGCACTCTCGGCGGGGGCAGGGCCGGGCCGGTCGGACTGCAACGTCTCGATCCGAGCACGCAGTGACGCGTTCTCGTTATTGAGACGTTCGAGCTCGTGCTCGACCTGATCGAGGAAGAGATCGACCTCGCCCATGTCATAGCCCTCGCGCAGTCGAACGGTCTCGAACTGCTTGTTCCGCACAGACTCGGGCGTCATCGTCATCGGTCACCTCGGAGATTGGATTGACGTACTGGATGAGCTTCTCGACGGTTCGCCATGTCGACGCATTCGCCTGACGGCGGCACAGGCGAGGTCGCCGGCCACCGGCCGGGGTACACGGTACCGCTACCAACGGTGTCGTCACAGGAACAGAACGAGCGCTGACCTGCCGAGGTCATCGCCCGTGGTGGGTCACAACAGCACTCTCGACACTGCCCACCGGCCGACATAGACGACGACCAGCACGATCAAGAACGCGACGTCGATGCCGAAGCCGCCGAAGCGCAGCGGCGGGATGAGACGCCGCACCAGCTTGAGCGGCGGGTCGGTGACCGTATAGACGATCTCGAGCCCGACGAGGACCGGCCCACGGGGGGTCCAGCCGCGTGCGAAGGACTGCACGACGTCGGCGACGACCCGGACCATCAGGAAGATCAGGAAGATGGACAACACGTCCCAGGCGATGATTCCGACGACTCGCACCGAACACCTCCGTCCTCGAGCAGATGGGTCACGGGCGGGCTGCACGTGCGTTCGCAGCCTAAAGGCTGGAGCCCATCCCGAACGCATGCACGCCCGTCGACCGAAGTCGACGGGCGTGCATGCGGCTGCGCGGAACGCAGCTTCAGAACCAGTGCCGGCAGGTCAGGACTGGTTGAAGAACTCGGTCTGGATGATGCGCGCCTTGTCCTCGGCGGTGACCTCGATGTCTGCGGGTGAGAGCAGGAAGACCTTGGTGGTGATCTTCTCGAGGGTGCCGCGGAGACCGAAGATCAGGCCGGCGGCGAAGTCGACGAGACGCTTGGCGTCCTGGTCGTCCATCGACGTGAGGTTCATGATCACCGGCGTGCCGTCGCGGAAGTGCTCGCCGACGACGCGGGCGTCGTTGTAGGTGCGCGGGTGCAGGGTGGTGATCCGGGACAGCTCGGCACGCTCTTTCACAGCGCGGACCCCAGTGCCCGGCGCCGGCCGGCGGTTGGGCAGCGTCGCGACGGTCGAGGCGTCGTCATCGGGGTCCTCCTGGGGGACGTGGCTGCGGCGACGGGTATCAGCGGGTGCTGTCTCCTCGTCGTCGTACCCGTCGTTGTAGCGGCCGTCGTCGTCGACGAGGCCGAGGTACTCGGCCATCTTCTTGATAGCGCCTGCCATAGGTGCACGCCCTTCCGGACAACGTTTCTACGAACCGAGATGTTTGGGAACAGCGAGTATCAGCGACAGCGATTTACCGAACTGCGAGAGACGGTAGCCCGGTGAGCAGGGCCGCGCACTGACCAGCGTCTGCACGGTGGTTCCCCGCCCATCGCAGGTTACCGGAGCGGCGGGCGCCGACCGAGTAATGCGGCGCCGACACGCACATGTGTCGCCCCGTGCCGGATCGCGGCCTCGAGGTCGCCGCTCATCCCGGCCGACACGGCGGTGGCGCCCGGGTGGTCGCGGCGCAGCAGTCCGGAGATCTGTGCGAGCTCGGTGAATGCGTCGTCGGGGTCCCTGCGCAGCGGTGCCACCGCCATCACGCCCGCGAGCCGCAGTCCGGGCAGCCCGGCGACGGCGTCGGCAAGCGCGGCGACGTCACCGGGTCGGGCACCACCTCGGCCCGGCCTGGCGACCGGGTCGAGGTCGACCTGGACGAAGCAGTCGAGCGGAACCGGCCGATCGGACTGCCGCGACACCGCGGTACCCAGTGCCGTCACCAGCGCCGGGCGGTCGATCGAGTGGATGGCGACGAGCCCCGCCAGTACGACGACCTTGTTCACCTTGTTGGTCTGCAGCTGGCCGATGAAGTGCCAGTGCGCGGACGGCACGGCAGTGGCCTTCGCCCGCAGAT
The DNA here is from genome assembly GCA_036786375.1 of Actinopolymorphaceae bacterium. GTDB lineage: Bacteria > Actinomycetota > Actinomycetes > Propionibacteriales > DAIQRJ01 > DAIQRJ01. Next base: position 16,749 of record DAIQRJ010000006.1, on the reverse strand, counting down.
CGGCGACGCGGTTCTCCCCCAGCTCGGTGACACCGAGACTCACGAGTTCGGCCGCGTCGGCAACCGGGTACGTCTTCGTGACGGCCACGAGAGTGACGTCGTCCGGCCGGCGTCCCGCCGACGTCGCCGCCCCGGCCATCCGCGCACGGAGGAGCGCCAGCGCATCGGCGAGTTCGGCGCGCCGCCCGGCCGACGCAGCCGCCGCGAGCTCGGTCGCTCCGCTCACTTGAGGAAGTCGGGCACGTCCAGGTCGTCGTCGGGCCTCGCGGCAGGACGGCGTGACGCTGCCGGAGCCGGCGGCGTCGCACTCGGAGCCGGGGCGGGCGGAGTGGGTTCGGGCGCCGGCGGGGCCGGCCGCTCGGCGCCGGGGGTCGGCGTGATCGGCTGGGCGAACGGCGCCGCGGTGGCGGCGCGCGTCGCCGCCGACGACTGCGGGCGCATGGCCTGCTCGCGACGACGGGGCATGCCGCCGTCGAAGCCGGCGGCGATGACGGTGACCCGCACCTCGTCACCTAGGGAGTCGTCGATGACGGCACCGAAGATGATGTTGGCGTCGGGGTGGGCCTGCTCGGAGATGACCTGGGCCGCCTCGTTGATCTCGAACAGGCCGAGGTCGGAGCCGCCGGCGATGGAGAGCAGGACGCCGTGCGCGCCCTCGATGCTCGCCTCGAGCAGCGGTGAGTTGACCGCCATCTCGGCGGCGGCGACGGCACGGTCCTCGGCACGCGCCGAGCCGATGCCCATCAGGGCCGAACCGGCGTTCGACATGACGGCTTTGACGTCGGCGAAGTCGACGTTGATCAGGCCGGGGGTGGTGATCAGGTCGGTGATGCCGGACACGCCCTGGAGCAGAACCTGGTCGGCCTGCTTGAAGGCGTCCAGCACGCTGACGCTGCGGTCGCTGATGGACAGCAACCGGTCGTTCGGGATGACGATGAGGGTGTCGACCTCTTCACGGAGGGAGTCGATGCCCTCCTCCGCCTGGTTCGCGCGGCGGCGGCCCTCGAAGCTGAACGGCCGGGTGACGACACCGATGGTCAGCGCGCCGAGCGAGCGCGCGATCCGCGCGACGATGGGGGCTCCACCGGTCCCGGTGCCACCGCCCTCGCCGGCCGTGACGAACACCATGTCGGCGCCCTTGAGGACTTCCTCGATCTCCTCGGAGTGATCCTCCGCGGCATGCCGGCCGACGTCGGGGTCCGCGCCGGCGCCGAGCCCGCGGGTGAGGTCGCGGCCGATGTCGAGCTTGACGTCGGCGTCACTCATCAACAGGGCCTGGGAGTCGGTGTTGATCGCGATGAACTCGACACCCTTGAGGCCGGTCTCGATCATGCGGTTCACGGCGTTGACGCCGCCGCCGCCGATGCCGGCCACCTTGATCACGGCGAGATAGTTCTGGGGTGCGCTCACAGGTCAGGGCCTCTCGGACGATCGGGGTGTCGGCGTTGCGGGTGGACCGTCACGATCTCACGGCACGGCGTCGGCGGAGTGCCGTTCGACACAGGCTGAAACAGGCAAAATCTCTATCTGTAGTTGAGATTCATCCCTGTGTGGCAGCCCCGGATCGTGGACGGCAAACCCTCCACCTGCAGTTGGGGGACACGCTATCGCAGCGAGAACGGGTGCGGTCAACCGAATACGGCGAGTCATCCGGTGGCGTCGCTGGCAGCAGCCGGTCACGTGCCTGGCCGGCGGTCCCGCGGTGTGTCGGCGGGTGGTCAGCCGGTCAGGCCTTCGTGGTGGGCAGATCCGGTGCGCTGACGTCGTAGACACGGGCCTTCTGCCGGAGGAGGGCCGTGAGCACACGGGCCTTCTGCGGGGTGTCGTCCGAACTCCCCCACACGATCGTCTGCTTCTTCGAGGTCGTCAGCGTGATCGAGTCGCGGGAGGGCACGCGGATCGAGGTGATGCTCGATCGGACGGCCGGCGGCAGCGCGGCGACCACCTCGGCGGCGCTGGTCACCAGCGCGGGGCTCTTGGGCGCATCCACCTTCGTGATCCCCGAGGGCAGGGAGGACGCTGACGACACGACCACGCCCTGCTCGTCGACCGTCCGCCAGACGCCGGCGGACGTGTCCTCGTAGCCGACGACCGCGACCCGCGCGACGATGCGCACGTCGACGGTTCCCGGCCAGCTCCGCGTCACCGTGACCGTCCTCAGCGTCGGCACTGCGGCGGCGACGCCGGCGGCCGCAGCCGCCACGTCGACCCGCGCCATCGGCGTGCCCGTCCGCACCGGCAGCGCACGTGAGACCTCGGCGCGCAGCTTGTGGTCACCGCCGTGGATCGCCACGGTTCTGACGCCGAGCACGGGTGTCGCGGTGACGACATACACCGCGGCGGCGATGACGATCACGATGAGCAGGCTCAGCCACCGTCGGCGCGGCCACCACCGGCGACGCCGCGGCAGGTCGACGAGCGTGGCGGTGCTCATGCCTGCACACCGGTCTCTGCGTCGGTTTCGGTGCCGATTTCGGTGCCGGTGCCGGTGTCGGTGCCGGTGCCGGTGCCGGTGCCGGTGCGGGCCGCGAGCAGCGCGAGCAGCGCCGGTCCGGCGGCCGCCACATCGCCGGCGCCGAGGGTGACGACGAGGTCGCCGGGACGTACCAGCTCGGCCACCCGCGCCGGGCCGGCGGCGAGATCGGGTTCGTACACGACCTCGCCGGCCGGCAGGTGCACGTGGTCGGACACGAGCGTCCCGTCGACTCCGTCGATCTTGGCGTCGCCGGAGGGATCGAGGACGACCACCGCGTCGGCGAGTTCGAGGGCGCGGGCCAGCTCCGGGCCCATCCGCTGCGTGCGGGTGTGCCGTAACGGCCGGTAGAGCACGACGACGCGACCCGTTCCCGCGGCGTGCCGCGCGGTGATCAAGGTCGCGGTCATCTCGGTCGGGTGGTGCCCGTAGTCGTCGAAGACCCGGACTCCCCCGGCCTCGCCCTTGAACTCGAACCGCCGCCGCGTCCCGCCGTAGGCGCTGACACCCGCGCAGGCGGCGGCCGCGTCGAGCCCGAGCTCGAGCAGGACCGCGACGACCCCGGTGGCGTTGAGGGCGATGTGGCGCCCGGGTGCGGACAGGGTGACGGCACCCATCGGCACCTTCGCGCCGCCGGCGTCGGTGCCGAGCAACCGGAAGGTCGACGACAGCTCGGCGAGCTCCAGGCCGACGCTCTGTACGTCGGCGGCGGGGGCCTCGCCGTAAGTGACGACCCGCCGGCCGGTCGCAGCGACCCGGCGCGCCAGCGCGAGCGAGCCGGGATCATCAGCACACGCGACCAGGACCCCGCCGGGCACCAGGTGGCCCGCGAACACGTCGAACGCGGCGTGGTACGCGTTCGCGTCGTCTCCGTAGTTCTCCAGGTGATCGGGGTCGACGTTGGTCACCATCGCGATGGACGGGGACATCTGCAGGAACGCACCGTCGGACTCGTCCGCCTCGACCACGAAGATGTCGCCGGTCCCGGCGTGTGCGTTCTTGCCGGTGTCGAGCAGCACGCCGCCGACGATGAAGGACGGGTCGAGGCCGGCGTGACCCAGCGCGGTGACGAGCATCGCGCAACTGCCGGTCTTGCCGTGCGCCCCGGCCACGGCGACCGCGCGGTAGCCGTCGAGCAGGGCGGCGGTCGCGGTCGCACGGTGGATGACGCGGACCCCGCGGCGTCGCGCCTCGGCCACCTCGACGTTGTCCGCGGGGGTGGCCGTCGACACGACGACGGTGTCGGCGCCGTCGATGTTGCTCGCCCGGTGCTCGGACCAGCAGACGATGCCGAGGTCACGGAGCGCTTGCACAGTGGAGGATTCCTGGGTTTCGCTGCCGGTGACCGGGATGCCGCGCTCGAACGCCGTTCGCGCGATCGCCGACATCGCCACGCCGCCGATGCCGACGAGGTGCAGGTGCCCGAGCTCGGCCGCGGACGGGATCGAGTCCGGCATCTCGAGGATCACTCTGCCTCCGCGGCGGCGGCTTCGACGAGATCGGCCAGCCGGCTGTCGGCATCGGCCGGCATCAGCGACTGCGCGACGCCTGACATCGTGGCGAGCCGGTCCGGGTCGGTGGCGAGCGGGATCACCGTCGAGCGGATGTAGTCGGCGGTGAGGTCGGCGTCGTCGATCATCAGGCAGCCGCCGGCGGCGAGCAGGCCGGCGGCGTTGCGGCGCTGTTCCCCGTTCCCGATCGGAAGTGGGACGAAGACCGCCGGCAACCCGACCGCCGCCACCTCGGCCACCGTGTTCGCACCGGACCGGCACAGCACCAGATCCGCTGCTGCGTAAGCCAATTCCATTCGGTCGGCATACCTGATGACGACGTACGGAGGTGTCTGCTCGGCCGCGGCCAGCTCGTTGCGCGGGCCGATGATGTGCAGAACGCCCACCCCCGCTCGGGCGAACGCGTCGGCGGAGGCCGACACCGCGGTGTTCAACCGCTGGGCGCCCTGCGAGCCGCCGGTCACCAGCAGTGTCGGCGCCACCGGGTCGAGGCCGAAGCACGCACGGGCCCGGGACGCCAGCGCGGCACGGTCGAGATCGGCGATGACGTGCCGGATCGGCAGGCCGGTGAACACCGCATGCGGCAGCGGGGTGTCCGGGAAGCTCACCGCGACCTTCTTGGCGACGAAACGCGCGGCGAACCGATTCGCTATGCCGGGCAGGGCATTCTGCTCGTGCACGACGACCGGGATGCGGAGCCGCTTGGCCGCGAGGTAGGCCGGCATCGACACGTAGCCGCCGAACCCGACGACGACGTCGGCGTCGGCCGCTCGGATCGCGCGTGCGGCCGCATCGACGGCTCCGCTCAGCCGGCCCGGTACTTTCAGCAGCTCCACGGAAGGGCGGCGCGGCAGCGGCACCCGCGGGATCACCGACATCGGCAGGTCGTGCTGGGCGAGCACCGTGCGCTCGAGTCCTTCGACCGTCCCGACGCAGTGCAGGGAGACGGCCGGGTCGCGACGGCGCAGTTCCTCGGCCAGGCTGACCAGCGGTGAGACGTGCCCGATGCTCCCGCCGCCGGCCAACAGGACGGACAGGCTCATACGGTCTGCTCCACCGCGCCGTTCGACCGGCCGCGGCGTCGCCACCACCGTCGGCGACCGGCGAGGGCTTCGACCGCGCCGGGTTCGGCACGGGCGAACGACAGTAGGAACCCGAGCGCGATCAGCGTGGGCAGCATGGCCGACCCGCCGTAACTGACCAGGGGTAAGGGAATCCCGGCGATCGGGAGGAGGCCGATCACCGCGCCCATGTTGACCAGCGACTGCGCCATGAACCAGGCCACGATCTCCGCGGCGGCGAACCTGATGAACGCGGTGTTCGCGCGCATGGCGATCCGGATGCCGGCATACGCCAGCGTGAGGAACAGCAGCAGGACGACGAGGGTGCCGGCCAGACCGAGTTCCTCCCCGATCACCGCGAGGATGAAGTCGGTGTGCGCCTCGGGCAGCGCGCCCCACTTCTCTTTGCTGGCACCGATTCCAACACCCCACCAGCCGCCGGAGGCGAGGGCGAAGAACGAGTGCGAGGCCTGGTAGCCGGTGCCGTGCATGTCGGCCAGCGGGTTGGTGAAGCCGAGCACGCGTCGCATCCGGTTCGGGCTGCTCAGCGTGAACGCGCTGATGACGCCGAGCACGACCAGCACCGGCACCGCGAAAAGCCGCAACGGGACGCCCACGATGAACAGCGTGGTCAAAGTGATCGCGAACAGCACCAGCGCGGTTCCGAGGTCGCCGCCTCCGAGCACGAGCGCGAGCAGCAGAGTGAAGACCGGGATCAGCGGGATGAACAGGTGTTTGGGCTGTGCCAGCAGGCGCCCCTTGTACGCGAGCACGCTCGCGCTCCAGATCACCATGGCGAGCTTCGCGCTCTCCGACGGCTGGATCTTCAGGCTCGAGCTGCCGAGCTGCACCCAGTTCCGGTTGCCGTTGACGGTGACGCCGATACCCGGGATGTAGGTCAGGGCCAGCAGGCCGATCGAGATGAGCAGGGCGAGGTAGGCGAGGCGGCGGAGCCAGCGGTGCGGGAACCTGGACGCCACGAACGCCATCGGGAGCCCGACGGCCACCCAGACGGCCTGGCGGAAGAAGATCGAGTACGCCGACCCGGTCGACTGCAGCGACATCACGCTGGAGGCCGACAGCACCATCACGAGCCCGAGGGCGAGCAGCAGGGCCGCCGGGGCGAGGACCAGGTAGTACGACGTCGTGGGCCGGTCGAGGACGGCCTTGCCGGCGTCGAGCCAGGCGCGCAGCGTCGGGCCGGCCGACGACCGGGACGCCTGATCCGGGGATGGAGCTGACGCCGAGCCGCGCCGATGCTGCGAACTCGTCGCCACCGCGTCTGGATCCTTCCGTCGGTTGGTACCGGCACCGGGTGCGCCGTCGATCGGCCGAACCGGCTACGGGCGCGTCGGCTGCACCCGCCCGTGCTGGTCGCGGACCGCCGTCACGAAGGCGTCGCCACGGCCCGCGTAACCACTGAACATGTCGTAACTCGCACATCCCGGCGCGAGCAGCACGGTGTCACCGGGACGGGCGAGCCGACGGGCCGCCGCAACGACGTCCGTCATCGCCCCATGATCTCGTCCCGGTACGTCGATGACGGGCACCTGCGGCGCGTGTCGCGCCAGTGCGTCGGCGATCACAGCCCGGTCGGTCCCGAGCAGGACGACGCCGCGCAGCCGGCCGGCGACCGCGCCGACCAGGTCGTCGAAGGTCAGGTTCTTGGCTTGTCCGCCGGCGATCCAGACGACCGGATCGTAGGCGTTCAGCGACGCGAGCGCAGCATGCGGGTTGGTCGCCTTCGAGTCGTTGACGTAGCGGACACCGTCGAACTCGCCGATGTCCTCGATCCGGTGCCGGTCGAGCCGGAACCCGCGCAGACCGGCGCGGACCGCCGCCGTGGACACGCCGTGCGCGCGGGCAAGCGCCGCCGCGGCCAGGGCGTTCGCGACGACGTGCGGTGCGCGGCTCGGGAGCTCGTCGACGTGGATCAGCTCGGCGGCGGCGTGGTAGCGGTCGTCGATGAACGCGCGGTCGGCCAGCATCCCGTCGACGACACCGAGCTGGCTGACCGACGGGATGCCGAGGGTGAACCCGATCGCCCGGGCACCCTCGACGACGTCCGCGTCGCGGACGAGCCGTTCGGTGGCCGGGTCGTCGACGTTGTACACGCAGGCGAGGCCGGTGCCGTCGTAGACGCGGCCCTTGTCGGCGACGTAGAGATCCATCGTGGTGAAGAACTCGAGGTGGTCGGGGGCCAGGTTGAGCACCACCGAGGCCTGCGGCGACAGGCCCGGGCTGTAGTGCAGCTGCTGCGCGGACACCTCGACGGCGAGCACGTCCGGCGGGTCCGGGTCCAGGACGGCATCCAACGGGGACGCGCCGATGTTGCCCACGGCGAAGGCACGCTCCCCGGCGGCCTGCAGGATCGACGCGAGCATGCCGGTGGTGGTGGTCTTGCCGTTGCTCCCCGTCACGCACAGCCAGGCCGGCCGGTGCTCGGGGTCCTCCAGCCGTCGTGCGAGGTCGAGGTCGGTGAACACCGGGACGCCGGCCGCCACGCTCGCGTGCACGAGCGGCGAGCTCGGCAGGAAGCCGGGCGAGATCACGACCAGATCGGTGCCGGGCGGTATCGACGCGGTCACGCCGGGCCCGGTGCGCACCTGCCCGCCGAGGGCCTCGACGATGCCCGCGCGCTCGGCGGCCGGCCCGGTGGGTTCGCTGTCGGCGACGACGGTGACGTCGGCGCCCACGCCGAGCAGCGCGGTAGCCGCGGCATAACCGGTGACGCCGAGGCCGCCGACGAGGGCATGCGCCCAGGCCCAGGGCGACGTGCGGTCCGCGGCCCACAGCCAGGGCAACGAGGTGGTCGGAAAGTACCGGCGCATGCCGGGGTCGGGGGTGATGGCACTCACCGGGCTGCCAGCCACTCGGCGTAGAAGATGCCCAGGCCAGCCGCGACGAACAGCCCGCAGACGATCCAGAACCGGATCGTCACGGTGATCTGCTGCCAGCCGCGCAGCTCGAAGTGGTGGTGGATCGGTGCCATCCGGAAGATCCGCCGGCCCCGCCCGGTCCGCCACTTCCAGAACTTGAAGTTGCCCACCTGGATGATCACCGACAGCGACTCGAGCACGAGCAGTCCGCCGAGGATGAACAGGAGCAGCTCGGTGCGGCTCATGATCGCCAGCCCGGCGATCGCGCCGCCGAGTGAGAGCGAGCCGGTGTCGCCCATGAAGATCCGGGCCGGGGCAGCGTTCCACCAGAGGAACCCGAAGCAGGCCCCGACCAGGGCGGCCGACACCACCGCGAGGTCGTACGGGTCACGGACCTGGTAACACTGCGGCCCCTGCAGAACCTTGCACGAGCGGGTGAACTGCCAGATGCTCATGACCAGATACGCGGCGAAGATCATCGTGGTCGCACCGGTGGCGAGGCCGTCCAGCCCGTCGGTGAGGTTCACCCCGTTCGACGCGGACGCGATGATCAGACAGGCCCAGATGACGAACAGCACCGGCGCGAGCTTGAGCGGGGTGATGTCGCGGATGAAGGAGATGTTGAGCGAGGCGGGCGTGAGGTCGTTCTCGTCCGGGAACTGCAGTGCCAGCACGGCGAAGACGATGGCGACGCCGAACTGGCCGCCGAGTTTCGCCTTGGACCGGAGCCCGAGGCTGCGCTGGTTGAAGATCTTGATGAAGTCGTCGGCGAAGCCGACCGCGCCGAGCCCGACGAACAGGAACATGACCAGCAGCGCGGACGCGGTCGGCGGCCACCAGAAGATCAGGTGCGGCGCGGCGTAGGCGACGATGACGGCCACGATGAGGACGGCGCCGCCCATGGTCGGGGTGCCGCGCTTGGTGTGGTGGCTGGTCGGCCCGTCGGCCCGGATGACCTGCGCGTAGCCGCGGCGGGCGAACAACGTGATCGCCATCCGGGTGGCGAGCAGGGTGATGAGCATCGACAGCCCGCCCGCGACGAGGATCGACCTCATGTGGTGGTGACCTCCGCGCCGCCCGTGGTGCCCTCGCCGGCGAGCTCGTCCCCGAGCCAGCGTAGGCCCGCGTCGCGGGAGGACTTCACCAGGACGACGTCGCCCGGCCGCACCAGTGCGCGCAGCTCGTCGGCTGCGGCGTCGCGGTCTGCCACCTTCGTCGCCCTTGTCTCGTTGGCCGCGCTGGGCGCGGCGTCGTGTGTCCGGTCGGCGGCGGCGACAGCCACCGCTCCCTGGGCGAGCGCGCCGTCGTGGATCGGCGACGCGCCGGCGCCGACGGTCAGGATGACGTCGACACCGCTCTGTACGGCCAGTCTGCCCAACCGTTGGTGCTCGGCCGTGCTCGCCCCGCCGAGCTCGAGCATCTCACCGAGCACGGCAACTGTTCGCCGGCCGCGGCCGATCCGGACGAGTGCGCGCACTGCGGCGGCCGCGGAGTCGGGGCTCGAGTTGTACGCGTCGTTGACGATCGTGACGCCGTCGTTGCGGTCGGTGACGTGCATCCGCCAGCGCGCGACCGGAACCTGGCGGGACAGCGCGGCCGCGACCGTGGCGACGTCGTCCGACGTCATGGGCGACTTCAGTGTGAGCACGACGGCCGCCGCGGCCAGGGCGTTCGAGACGTGGTGCTCCCCCACGTACCCGAGCTGGACGCGGGCGCGGCCGGTCCCGGCCACCAGGTCGAAACCGGCTCGGCCACGCGCGTCGGTGGTGACGTTCTCGGCGCGGACGTCGGCGTTCTCGGCGCGCCCGAAGCTCCGGACCGGCGCGATCGTACGGGCCGCCATCGCCATCACCAGGTCGTCGTCGGCGTTGAGGACGGCGAGCCCGTCGGCCGCGAGCGCCGCGACGAGTTCGCCCTTGGCCGCGGCGATTGCGGCCCGGGACCCGAACTCGCCGATGTGCGCGGTGCCGACGTTGAGGACGACGCCGATCTGCGGGTGCACCAGGCCGGCCAGGTGGTCGATGTCGCCGACCTTGCGGGCACCCATCTCCACGACCAGGAACCGCGTGTCCGGCTCGACCCGCAGGGCGGTGACCGGGACGCCGATCTCGTTGTTGAGGTTGCCCTCGGTCGCGACCGTCGGCGCGTCGGCGGCCAGCAGCGCAGCGAGCATCTCCTTCGTCGTGGTCTTCCCGTTCGACCCGGTGATCGCGACGACCGTCACGCCGGGAGCCAGTGCGACCACGGCACCGGCCAAGGCGCCGAGCGCGCGCAGCGTGTTCGGGACGACCAGCAGCGGGAGGTCGCCGTCGGGCCAGCGGGAGGTGTCGTGCACGACGGCCGCGCAGGCGCCGCCGGCGAGCGCGGCGACCACAAAGTCGTGCCCGTCGGCGTGCTCACCGTCCAGCGCGACGAACAGATCGCGAGGACCGGCTACGCGACTGTCGAAGACGACCCGGCGGACCTCGACGGTCCGTGGGTCGGGCTCGGTGGGCGCGATGGCACCGACCGCGGCGGCAGCCTGGGCGAGCGTGAGGGTGATCATGCGGCCGCCGTCCAACGCCGGATCTGCTCGCGGTCGTCGAAGGGGTGGACGATGCCGGCGACGTCCTGGCCCTGCTCGTGGCCCTTGCCGAGGACGATGACGACGTCGCCGGGCAGCGCGCGGTCGAGCGTGAACGCGATCGCGGCGGCGCGGTCGCCGATCTCGACCAGCTCGCCGGCGAACCCGGTCGAGCGGACGCCCGCGAGGGCAGCCGCGCGGATGCCGGCCGGGTCCTCCGAGCGCGGGTTGTCGTCGGTGACGACGACGACGTCGGCACCGCGCGCGAGCGCGGCACCCATCGGCCGGCGCTTGCCCGGGTCGCGGTCGCCCCCGCACCCGGCGACGGCGAGGATCCGCGCACCGGCCGGCCGGACGAGCGCGGCCAGCGCGCTGGTGATCGCCTCCGGCGTGTGCGCGTAGTCGACGAACGCGACAGCCCCGGTGGGCAGTTCGAAGCGTTCCATCCGACCGGGGACGCGGGCGTGGGTGATGGCGCCCGCTGCCAGCGCGGGATCCCCGCCGATGCAGTCGACGAGCGTGACGGCCATGACGGCGTCGGCCAGGTTGTGCAGCCCGGGCATCTCGACGTGGACGGGCACCGAGCGGCCGTGCGGGAGCCGGATGGTGGCGTGTGTTCCCCCGGTCGGGTCGACGGTCAGCTCGTCGACGCCGACGTCGGCCGGGTGCCCGCCGTCAGAGGGTTGCCCGGGCGTGCCGGCGATCGAGACCGTCACGACAGGGATGGGTGCCAGCGAAGCCAGCCGCCGTCCCCAGCCGGTGTCGACGTCGACGACGCCGACGGTGGCGCGATGCGCCGCGAACAGCGACGCCTTCGCGGCGAAGTAGCTCTCCATGTCGCCGTGCAGGTCGAGATGGTCGGCGGCGAGGTTGAGGAACCCGGCGGCAGTGAAGTGGATGCCGTCGACGCGGGCGAGTGAGAGGGCGTGGCTCGAGACCTCCATGACCACGGCGTCGCAGCCGGCCTCACGCATCGTCGCGAGGGTGGCCGCCAGCTCGGTGGACTCCGGCGTCGTGCGTGCCGCCGCGCGGACCGTCGACTCGGCCTCGGTCGGGCCGCCGATCTTCACCGCGACAGTGCCGATCAGCCCGGGCCGGCGGCCGAGTGCGCGCAGCGCCGCCTCGACGAAGAACGACGTCGTGGTCTTGCCGTTGGTTCCGGTGATGCCGATCATCGTCATCGCGGCGGCGGGATGGCCGTAGAGGTCGTGCGCGACCGCGCCGGCGACGGCACCGGGATCGGTGGCGACGACGGTGGCCAGGCCCGCGTCACGGCACCGGGCGGCGCCGGCCGCGTCGGTGAGCGCCGCCACCGCGCCGGCCGCGCGGGCGGCCGGGGCGTGCGTGGCGCCGTGCGTACGGCCGCCGGCGCGGGCGACGTAGAGGTCGCCGGTGACGACGTCGCGCGAGTCCTGGGTGATCCCGGTGACGCGGATCAGTGCATCGACCGGGCCGCCGCGGGTGTCCGCGCCGGCCGGGTCGAGGGTGTCGAGAAGCCGGACGAGGTCGGCCAGCGGGACCGACGGGGGGTGCCGCGGCCGAAGGGGGCCTGTGCCGTCCCGGTCGGTCTGCTCGACTGTCACGGCTGAGTTCCTACCAGGTCAGCGCGACATTCGGAGCGACGGAGCCGCTGGGTGGGACCTGGTACTTCTGCAGCGCCGCCTTGAGGATCTGGGCTGCGACGGGACCTGCGTCGCCGCCGCCGCTCGCGTGTCCGGCGACGTTCTGCAGGTCGACGTAGGCGACGAAGCGGGGCGAGTCGGCGGGTGCGATCTGGCCGAAGGAGACCGTGTAGTTCTTGTAGCAGTGGCAGCCCGAGTTGGCCTTCTGGGCCGTTCCGGTCTTGCCGGCGGTGCGGTACCCGGCGATCGCGCCCTTCGGCGCGATCCCGTCGGGCTTCGTCACCTGCTCCATGATGTCGAGCAGTTGCCGGGACGCGGCCGCGCTGATCACCTGGGTGCGGGCCGGCGCCGGCGCCGGCGTGACGGTGCCGTCGGGTGCGACGTAGCCCTTGATCAGCTGCGGCGCGATCCGCTCGCCACCGTTCGCGATCGCGGCGATTCCGGAGGCCATCTGCAACGCGTTGACCGACACCCCCTGGCCGAAGGAGATGGTCGCCTTGGTCAGCGGTGTCCAGGTGTCCCCCGGGGCCAGCGAGCCGGCGCTCTCACCGGGCAGACCGACCTGCGACGGCTGGCCGATACCGAACTTCGTCAGGTAGTCGGCCTGCGTCTCGGGCTTCATCTGCTCGGCGGCCAGGATCGTGCCCACGTTGGACGATTTTGCGATCGCGCCGGCGAAGGTCAGCGGGATGGTGTCGTGGTAGAACCAGTCCTTGATCCGGGACCCGCCGCGGTAGAGGTGCCCGGGCACCTCCTCCTTCGTGGTCGGCGTGACCAGGCCCTGGTCGAGCAGCGCGGAGGCGGTGAACAGCTTGAACACCGAGCCGGGTTCGTAGGTGTCGGTGACGGGCCGGTCCCGGCGCAGTTTCGCCGGCGTCGCCAACGGCTTGTTGGCGTCGTAGGTGGGTGCGGTGGCCATCGCCATGATCTGCCCGGTCTTGACGTCGAGGACGATCGCGTCGCCGCTGTCGGCACCGGTCTTCCTCACCGCGTCCGCGACGGCTTTCTGTGCGATGTACTGCAGGTCCGCGTCGATCGTGAGCTGAACTCCCTGCCCGGCAACGGGTTTCTGCATGCTGTCATCGCCCAGCGGCAGGGCCGGCCCCTCCGACGACGCCTCGTAGGTCTGGTGCCCGTTCTTGCCCGCGAGCACGTTGTCCAAACTGGCTTCGAGGCCGGCACGGCCGGTCAGCCCTTTGATGTCGGTGCCGACGAACCCGATCATGGCGGCCGCGACCGAGCCGGCCGGGTAGATGCGCTTGGGGTCGGACTCGCTCGAGATCCCCGCAAGGCCGGCGGTCGCGAGATCGGCCCGGATCTTCTTCCACGCCGACTGATCGACCTGATGCGCGATGTAGACGAAGCGCTTGCCAGGTGACTGGAGCGCCGTCGTGATCGTTGCCGCGTCCAGGCCGAGCCGCGGCGCGATGATGCCGGCGATCTGTGCCGCGTCCGGCGCGGTCTGCTTGGGATCGGCGGTGATCGCGACCGTGTCGACGGTGGTCGCGAGGGCGACGCCGTTCGCGTCGGTGATGTCACCGCGCGCGGCCGGCAGCACGACGGTGCGCAGGCGGGCGTCGCGTGCCTGGGTGGCATAGGAGTTCGCGTCGATGCCCTGCAGCTGGATCAATCGACCGGCGAAGATGCTCATCACGAACGCGACCACGAGGAAGCTCGCGCGCAATCGTCGTGTCTGGGATCCGAGCTGGAACGCGAACGGCCGCTTCGGCCGGCGGCGGCGGTTGTGCACGCGCGCGGCGAACGGGGCCTCGCCCGGCTTCGAGGAGGGGGCGGCCGTCCGCCTGCCCGGTCGCGGGGCTGCGGGTCTGCGCGCGGACTTTGCCGAGGCAGGCTTGGCCGATGCGGGCTTGGCCGCTCGTCGAGATGCGGGCGCCGAGCGGCTCGGCGCTGCGTTGCTGCGGCGTGGGCGCTGCGGCTCGTCGGGTCGGATCACCGGCTGCTTCCCGTCTGCGTGGTCGCTCGCGTGGACGTCGTCGCGGTCTTCTTCGTCGCGGTCTTCTTCGTTGTGGCCGTCGCCGTCTTGGCCGTCGTGGCGGTCTTCGGCTTCGCCGCCGGAGCCTTCGGGACAGCCTTGACCTTCGGCCTGATTATCTCCGGACGCAGCGCGGGAGCCGGCTTACCGAGCACTTTGCCGTCGGAGAGTCGCAGGAATACCGGGTTCTTGTTCGGGACCATGCCGAGCTCGACGGCCAGCGCGGCCACGGATTCCGGTGCGGACAGGTCGGCCGCGTGCTGTCCGAGCTCGCTCTGCTGGTCAGCCAGGGCAGCGGTACTTCGTTGCAGGCTTGAAACTTCGAACGCCCGCTTCTGCAGGGACGTGTTCAGCAGCAGCAGTCCGACGAGCCCGACCCCGAGAACCGCGATCACGAACACGATGAACGGCGCCCGCGGCGCGTCCACCGGCACCGACGGCACCAGCCGCAGCCACGGCGGGGAGGTTGTCTCGGCGCGGCGGCGGACCGGGGTGGTGGAGAGGTTACTGGCGCTCACGCGGCCTCCTTGATACGAACGGCAGCGCGCAGTCGCGCCGAGCGTGCACGTGGGTTGTCGGCGATCTCGGCTGCGTCGGCTTTCTCGGCTCCACGCGTCAACAGCCTGAGGCTGGGCTGGTACGCCTCCGGGACGACCGGGACACCGTCGGGCACCGAGGTGGTCGCGTACGCGGCCAGCGTCTGCTTGGTGATCCGGTCCTCGAGCGAGTGGTACGACAGCACAGCGATCCGCCCGTCCACGCGAAGGGCGTCGATCGCGGCCGGCAGCGCGGAGGTCAGCACGTCGAGCTCGGCGTTCACCTCGATACGCACGGCCTGGAACGTCTTCTTCGCCGGATGACCACTGCCCGTGCGCCGTGCCGCCGCCGGCACCGCACTCGCGACCAGGGCGGCCAGTTCGCCGGTCGTCGTCAGCGGGCTCGTCTCGCGCCGCCGGACGATCGCCGTGGCGATCCGCTGGGCGAAGCGCTCTTCGCCGTACACACGCAGGATGCGGGTGAGGTCGGCGGCCGAGTACTCCGCGAGCACGGTGGCCGCGGTCGTCGGGTGCAAGGGATTCATCCGCATGTCCAGACCGACGTCACGGCTGTAGGAGAAGCCACGGTCGTCCTCGTCGAGCTGCATGGACGAGACACCGAGGTCGAACAGGACGGCGTGCACGCGCTCGATCCCCAACCCGGCAAGGACGGACGGCAGCCGGTCGTTGTCGGCGTGGACCAGCTCGACGCGGTCACCGAACTCGGCCAGCCGGGTGCGGGCGATCTCGACTGCGCCGGGATCCCGATCCAGGCCGACGAGGCGCGCGGTGGGGCAGGCTCGCAGGAACTCGATGCTGTGCCCGGCCAGGCCGAGAGTCATGTCGACGAACACCGAGTCGGGCACGTCGAGTGCGGGCCGGAGCAGCGCGAGCACCCGGCCGAGCATCACCGGGACGTGTTCTGGTTGCGAGGGCATCAGCGGATTCCTCAGCCCAGCAACGTCATCAGCAGGGAGAGTGCGACCGCAACCGCGACGGAGAGCCCGAGGGAGAAGCCCGCGACCGCGAGGTTCGTCCGCAGTTCGTGCCGCAGCGGGCCGCTGCCCGGCAGCGCCTCACCGTCGGCGTCGGAGCCGGCCGGCTCGGCGGCATAACTGACCTGCATGGCGGTGTCCCCTCGACCCTGGGTCGTGCTCGAACGCTGGTGCGCCCACCTCGGCACCTGGATGCCCGGACCCGGGTCGCGACCGGGTTCGGGCAGGGAATCGAGGTGGTTCTTCGCTGATGCTCTTGCTGTGCTGCCGTGCGCTTGTTGCCGTGTTGCCGTGTTGCCGTGTTCGCCGTCGGTGGGTGATTTCGCCCGACCAGGTCTCCGACCGCCCGCTCGCGGATCGCTCCTGCTTCTCTGGCGCCGGGGAAGTGCGTCAGAGAACGAGCGGCCGGGTCGGAGACCTCGCCGTGCGACCGGTCCACCACGTGGCCGGTGCGCCAGCTGCTAGATGACTCCTGGCACCACCTCTTCGGAGATGTCGCTGAAGCTCTGCTCCTGCTGTTCGGAGTAGGTCTGCCAGGCCTGGGCGTCCCAGATCTCGAGGCGGTCGACGCCCCCGATGACGACGCAGTCGCGGACGAGAGAGGCGTACTCGCGCAGCATCGTCGGGATGGTGATGCGGCCCTGACGATCGGGCTGTTCGTCACTGGCGCCGGCGAAGAGCATGCGCTGGTAGTCGCGGGTGGCCTTGTTGGTCGTCGGCGCCTTGCGGATCCGCTCGGCCTCGGCGGTGAACTCCGCAACCGGCCACACGGTGAGGCACCGCTCCTGCCCGCGGGTGATCACGAGGCCGTCCGCGAGGTCGTCACGGAATTTGGCCGGCAGGAACAGGCGGCCCTTCTCGTCGAGCTTCGGGGTGTGGGTACCGAGGAACACGTGTGGCCACCTCCCCTCGTCCGGCTGGGATCGCAGCCCGGGCCCGCTCCGCCTGGTCGAGAATCCCCGCTCATCACCATGTAACACCACTTTACTCCACTTTCCTCCACTGTCAACGAACTGGAGGGCGTCCTAGCCTGGGTGTGCTCGCCCCTTCGTGAACGAATGCGCAGGTCAGCAACTGAGAGCCCTTCGGGCTCGCCGTGGTTCGCGAAGATTCTCA
>DAIQRJ010000032.1:0-44083 GCA_036786375.1 Actinopolymorphaceae bacterium | reverse complement strand
GCCATACCAACAGTCTACGATTTATGGCATGAATTAACGGTGCGACACACTAGCGTTGCTTGCATGATGACAACGGGCACGACACCGGCGGCAGGGGTCGACCATCCGGTCGCCCACGCCTTGGTCGACGCGCTCGGACTGCTACGTCCCGTCGCCGATCCGGGCGAGATCCGGTTGTGGCAGCTCGGGGACGACCAATGCCTGACCACGATGCTCACCGTTCAACACGTCGAATCGGTCGTGGCCGCGATCAAGCTCCAGCTGCTGGGGGTGATGGAGGAACGCCAGGTCACCCAGCACGCCACCAACCTGGGGACCGCGGCGTGGTTGAACGGGACGACCGCGTCGAGCCTGCAAGCCGCGTACCGCGAGACCGGACTCGCACGAGGGTTGCATCGCCGGTTCCCCGCGATCGTGACGGCGATGGCCGCGGGTGCGGTGTCCGCGGAGCAGGCGGACGCGATCGTGAGGGTGTTGAAGAAGCTCCCCGAGAACCTGTCCGTCGAGCAGCTGCAGGCCGCCGAGGCGATGATGATCGGGTTCGCCGCAGACCACGGCCCTAAAGGCCTACGTGACCTCGCCCGGCACCTGCTGAACGTGATCGCCCCCGAGATCGCCGAGACCGCTGAGGCGGCGATGTTAGAGGCGCAGGACCGGGAAGCACGCAAGAACCAGTACCTGCGGCTCCGCGACGACGGCGACGGGTCGGTGGCGATCGCGGGGAAACTCCCCGCGGCCGACGGTGAAGCACTCCGGGCGGTGGTCGACGCCATCGCCACCAGCAGCAAAACCGGCGACGGGTCCTGGTCGGAGCCCGGACTGTCGTATGAGGCGCGGCGGGCGCAGGCGTTGATGACCCTCGTCCACGCCTACCACGCCGGCGGCCACGGACCCCGCCACGGCGGTGACCGACCGAGAGTCACGGTGTTGGTGAACTACGAGGACCTGCTCCGCGGTGTCGCCGGCGCGACCCTGCTCGGCTCCAACACCCGCATCAGCCCCAGCGAAGCACGTCGGCTTGCCTGCGACGCCGACATCCTCCCCGCCGTCATGGGGAGCGACTCACAGATCCTCGACCTCGGCCGCACCACCCGACTCTTCGCCGGTGACCTCCGGCAGGCCATCATGCTGCGTGACCGGGGCTGTGTGTTCCCCGGCTGTCATCGTGACCCGCGCGACTGCGACGCCCACCACATCCGACCCTGGACCGCCATGGGGCCCACCAGCCTCGACAACGCCGCCCTGCTCTGCCCCACGCACCACCGCCTCGTCGAACCCGACCCGCATGCTGATCGAGCCACCGACCACGAACGCTGGCACATGCGCATGAGCGCAGACGGCATCCCCGAAGTCATCCCACCCGCCGCCAACGACCAGCACCGACAACCCCAACGCCACAAACGATTCCACCTACGCCTCCGGCAGTGAAGATCCGGACCGGCCGCACCGTCCGGCAGGATGAGCGCATGAGCACATCGATCCCACCGGCCGATCGTTCTCGACCGGAGGGCCGGGTTGGTGACTGAGTACCAGGGGGACCCGAGTCTTGCCGCGTACTACAGCGATCCGGATCTGCTGCGCCAGCGCCAAGGTGGTGACGCGGGTGGGTCCGTCGCCGCCGAGTTCGCCGACTGGGTTGTCGACCTGATCGACCCAGGAAGGTTCTCGTCGGTGCTCGACGCGGGAGCCGGTGTGGGTCGCTTCACGACCCGAGTCGCCGAGCGAATGAAGCCTGGGACATCGTTGGTCGCCGTCGATCTGTTCGCTGGCATGGTCGACGGACTGCGATCCATCGACTACCCAGGTGAGGTTGATGTTCACGTCGTCCGGGCCAATATCGAGAACTTACCGTTCGACGACGCGAGTTTCGACCTGATCATGGCGAACCACGTCCTGTACCACGTGGCGACCTTGCCGATTGCACTCTCACGACTCGCCGGGATGCTGACGGCAGCGGGGACGTTCCTAGCAACGACGAATGCCGACAACGCGGTTGTGCCGATCCTCGAGCTTCATCGGCGAGTGTGTCGTGAACTCGGTGAGACCGTCACTCCGGACGTGTCGTCCTTCTCGAGCGAGAATGGCGCTGACGTTCTCCGTCGGCACTTCCCGACGGTCGATGCCCACACCTTCAGGAAGCCACCTGTACCGATCGAACCTGAGGATCTGCTTCGTGGATACCGTTCGACAGGTAGATACCGACTTCTCAGTCAAACGTTCTCTTCAGCTCGTGTTGACGAGGTCGCGCAACGAGTCACCGACGTGTGGATCAGGGAGGACGTGGTCATTCTCGGTGAGGTGCACATGAGCGCTTTCGTCTGTAGGAAGTGACGCATCGTCCCGTGTGGATCGAGCTCGGCACCGTTTGCCGTTGTCGTCGCTGACGGTCGATGAACCCATGATGACCGAGCATTCTGCCGACACATCACATCGGGCTTGACGCCAACCCTTCGACGGCTCGGGATCACGCAGGCGTCGGTGTGCGTGCAGCTTGAGGGGTCAGGGTCGGCGCTCGGGCCTGTCGGATGAATACCTGTTGTCGCTGATGCGCTTCTACCGGTAGACATCGAGGCAATGAGACGCATCGACGATCAGCGGCCCGAACCAGACAACGATGTCGAGGCGGTCGAGCAGCTTCTCAGCGACAGGTACGGGGAGCTGTCAGCGCGGGTCCGGCGGTTCGCTCGCGGTCAGCCTGTCTTCGCGGTCGAGCGCACGTCGGGCGATCCGTGGGTGGTGCGCGTCGGCCATCGGCTCGACCGTTACGCGGCCGCACTGGATGTGCTTCGTCGCGTCGGGTATCGCGCTGCTCGTGTTGTCCCTGACTCGACCGGCGCGTTGGTCGGTCGGTTCGACGAGACGCACGACGACGGGTCCCGGTCGGTGCTCGTGGTGACTCACGTGCCGGGACGTCCGACACCCTTCGAACCGTCGACGCTCGCAGGCGTGGGTAAGGCGCTGGGGCTGTTGCACAGCGCGGGCTCGCCGGCGATCAAGGCAGCCCAGGATCCGCTACCAGGCTTGCCGATTCTCGAGCGCGCAGGGATGTTGCCGGCGAACGAGTTGGCGTTCGGGCTCAGATGCCTTGCAGCGGTTGAGGATCAGCTCCCGCCGCCGCATCGCGAGAAATGGGCGGAACTGGTCGCGGCGTGTGAGGGCGGTCTCGAGTTCGGTCGAGGGTTGACGACGGTGTTCCTGCACGGCGACGCGCACCCGTGGAACAGCGTGATCGACGACGCCGGGGAGGTTTCGCTGATCGACTGGGACAGCTCCGGGCCGGGTCCTGCCGTCATCGATCTCGGATTCCTCGTGCTCTCCTGCGACGCCGGTCCACTGATCGACCCGGTGGTCCCGCCTGACCCGCGGCGACTCAGCGCGGTGGTGGCTGCCTACCGCGAACACATGCAGCTGAGCGACGCGGATCTGGCAGCGCTCGACGATGCCGTGGCGTTCCGCGTTCTCGTCGCTGCGGCCGTCGGTTTCTCGAGCATGATCCGGCAGGGCAGAGATCCGACCGACGACGTCGGCGTCGTCGCGTCCCTTCAGAGGTGGGCTATGGCTCCGTCGATAGCCCGCAGGATGCGTCAGGAGTTCGGTTTCGCCTGACGTCGACGACGGCCGTCGTACCGTCGGTCCACACGACCAGTGCGCTGCGGATCGGCCGGGTCTGGAGCCATTGGGCAGCGCCGCGGCCATGGACGAAGGCGGCGGTTGCGTCGATGTCGGCCCAGGTCAGTGACGCCGAGATGACAGTGATGGAGGCGACGCCGCTCGGTTCGCGGCCGTCGCGCGGGTCGATGAGATGTGCTCCGCGGTGCGCAGTGCCGGACGTGGCGACCGCTCCGGACCGGACCGGCACGACGGCGATCAGGGACTTGGGATCGTGCGGGTGCTCGATTCCGATACGCCAGGCGTCGCGCTGGGGGTCCGCGACGTGGCACGTCATGTCCCCTCCCGCCGACAGACAGAAGTCGGTGTCGTCCAGCCGGGTAAGGAGCCGTGATGCGCGTTCGACGGCCCACCCCTTCACGACGCCGCTCGGGTCGAGCCGTCGGGCGCCGCCCTTGCTGGGAAGGAATATTGAGAATGCGCCGTCGGACTGCCGTTCGGCTTCCCGACCCAGCGCGAGGACCTCGCGGACGTCAGCCGGGCAGTCGGCAGGCGTGAGCTCACCTCGACCGAGCCGGCTGATGGTCGAGTCGTCGCGATAGGTGCTGAAGACCGCGTCGACCTCGCGCAGTTCGTCGAGCACGGCCTGCCACGCGTCGCGGCCGGTCTCGGTATCGGCGTGCCGACCGCGCAACGCGACGCTGATCGGCATGCCCATCACATGTTCGACCTGACGATGGATCGCCGCTGAGGGTGGATCGTCGGTCGTGGTGTCGTTCATCGGCCGGCCGCGTCCAGCGCGGACTGCAGCGATTCCAGGTAGCCGCCGCTGGTCACTGTCGCGCCACTGACCATGTCGATCTTCGCGCTCTGCGCGTCCAGCGTGGCCTGGACGAGGATCGGCAGGGCGTAGTCGTTGATCTCCTGGTCTCTCCCATTGCCGTTCGGGTACTGAACGACGTTCACGGCGGTGACAGTGGTGCCGGAGACGGTGATGTCGACTTGGACCGGGCCCCACCGGGTCTGCGCGACGGAACCGGTGTAGGTCTTTGTCGTCGTGGCGGCCTTGCCAGTCGACGGGGACGGGCTCGCGGTCGGTGACGGGCTCGCATTGCCCGAGCCGGAGCTCGTCGATGACTGAGCGGGGCTGGGCGATGGTGAACTGGCCGCCGGGTTGCCGATCGGACCCGCGCTGCGCGTTGCGACCGCCAGTGTCGAGGTCTTGTTCGTCGACGTGTGGTAGCCGAAGGCCAGGACGACGATCGTCACGGTCGAAGCCAGCCAGATGGCGATGCGTCTCACCGGTTCACCATCCGAAGCTCTCGGTGTGGATGCGTTCACGCGGAACCCCGGCCGCGGTCATCAGGCTCTCGACACCTTTCGTCCAGACCGTCGGCCCGCACAGGAAGACATCGCGGTCGGCCAGGTCGGGGATCCATCCTCGGAGCGCGGTCAGTTCGGCGACTCCGTTGCTTGCCGGTCCGAATACGGACCTCGAGTCGGTCCGATGGCCTGCGAGCGGCAGCACCTGCAAGCCTCTGGTCGCAGCCAGGATGTCGAACTCGCGCGCGAACAACGCCTCGGAGGTGTAGCGCTGCAAGAGGATCGCATCACCCGGTGCGTAGCTCAGCCCCTCCGCGAGTGCCCGCAGCGGCGTGATGCCGACACCAGCACCGGCGAGAACGACCTTCGGCCGGCTGCGTACCCGGCCGGTCAGCCGGCCGTACGGGCCCTCGAACAGCATCCGTGTTCCAGGTCTGAGCTGCGCCAGCCGGGCACTCCCGTCACCGAGTCCTTTGGCCGTGATCCTCAGGCTGCGGCCATTCGGTGCGGCCGACAGCGAGAACGGGTTCGCCCTGGTCCAGCCCGGCCGGTGGAGGAACCGGACGTTGAGGAACTGACCGGCCAGCAACGGCATCCGATCAAGGCGCCGGCCGGTCACATACACCGACACCACGTCTGCGGACTCCCGCACAACCGACGCGACCCGTAGGTCGTGCCTGAGACTGCGCCACACCGGCAGCCAGACCCGCCACACCAGGATCGCGGCGGCGGCCGCGGCCCAGAGCGACCACCAGTAGACGGTCGCTCCCCGCGACTGGAGGAACTCCTGCCCGGTCCACAGCTGATGTGGCAGGGCGAGTCCGACACCCAGGTAGGCGTAGAGGTGCAACAGGTGCCAGGACTCGTAGCGAAGGCGACGCCTCGCGGCCTTCACGCTCGTGACGACCACCATCACCAGACACGCTGTTCCGATGGTGGCGAGCAGCATGCCGCCGTAGGTGGTGACGAGGTCCCACGTCGTTGCAGGCAAGGCGGTCCAGCGCGCGGATGCGTAGCCGGCCACGATCGTGGCGATGTGGACGGCCATCAGGTCGATGGACAGGAAGCCGACCACGCGGTGGGTGCGGACGAGTCGGTCGCGGCCGAACGCGTGCTCCAGTGGAGGAAGCCGCGACATCAGGAGAACCTGGATGAGGAGCAGGTCGGCCGCCCACAGACCGGTCAGACGTCCTACCGAGGTCAGGCCGCTGGCAGGGTGTGCGAGGTCGGTGACACCACCGTCGACCTCCCACCAGTAGGTGACCAGCAACAACCCGAGCCACAGCAGGGCCGTCGCGCCGACCCGCACAGCCTGGTCCGTGCGGAGGTCGGCGTCGGCCTGGCGCGGCGCGACGTGCGAGCGTGCCGACGGCGCCCGCGCACTCACCGTAGCGGTCACGCCGACGCCCGAGGTTTCGAACAGATCGTGCTCACCTCTCGCAATCCCTTCGTCCAGACGAAAGGATCGCGTTCGCACCTGGTGACAGACTTTGAGAACCCTGTGTGCGCGCTGTGAAAGCCGGTGCCGTCGCGGCCGCGCCATGCGGACCGGTCGAACGCCACTCGCTCATGGACGAAGAGTGCCCTCGAGGACCTCAGCCGCAACCGAAGCTGCCGTTAAGTCTTCATCAAGCCTCAGAGTCGGCTCAGTCGGTGAAGATCTGCTTCGCGACCGTGATGGCCGACATCGCCTTCGGCCAGCCTGCGTAGAACGCCAGGTGGATGATGACCTCCTTGAGTTCGGCCTCGGTCAGTCCGTTGTCCTTGGCACGCTGGAGGTGCCCGCGCAGCTGTTCGGTGTTGCCGCCGCTGATCAGGCTGGCCACCGTGATCAGGCTCCGGTCGCGCGGTGAGAGTTCCGGGCGGGCCCAGACGTCGCCGAACAGCACGTCATCGGTCAGGGACACCAGCTTCGGGGCGAAGTCGCCGATGATCTTCTGGGCCGGGCTCTGTGCGTGGGATTCAGTCATGATTGCCGACTCTCCTTCGTGCGTAGGGTCTGGAGGACTCTCAGAACCCGCTGGGCAGGTGCGGGCCGTAGGGCTCCTCCAGAAGGTGGATCTCGTCGTCGGTGAGGTGGACGTCGAGTGCCGCGACCGCGTCGGGTAGATGATGCGGCTTGGTCGGGCCGACGATGGGTGCCGTGACGACAGGGTGCTTGAGGACCCAGGCCAGCGCGACCTGGGCCATCGGGATGCCGCGGGCATCGGCGACGTGCTTGACGGCGTCCACGATCGGTATGTCGCTGTCGTTGTCATACCGGCGGCCGACTGGGTCGTTGTCGAAGCGGTGCGTGTGCTCACCCCAGGGCCGGGCCAGGCGTCCCTTCGCGAGCGGGCTGTAAGGGATGCTGCCGACTCCCTGGTCGGCGAGAAGCCCGAACATCTCGCGCTCTTCTTCGCGTTGCATCAGGTTGTACTGGTTCTGCATGGACACGAACCGAGTCCAGCCATGCAGGTCGGCCGCATGTTGCATGGTGGCGAATTGCCAAGCCCACATGGACGATGCGCCGAGGTAGCGGACCTTGCCGGCTTTGACGACATCGTGCAGCGCCTCCATGGTCTCTTCGATCGGCGTGTCCGGGTCGAAGCGGTGGATCTGGTAGAGGTCGACGTAGTCGGTACCCAGTCGGGTCAGCGAAGCGTCGATCTGCTCCATGATCGCCTTGCGTGACAGGCCGGATCCGCCGGGCCCGTCATGCATCTTGAAGCGCACCTTGGTAGCCAGGACGATGTCCTCGCGACGGGCAAGGGTCTTGAGGGCTCGCCCGACGATCTCTTCGGAGCTGCCGATGCCGTAGACGTTGGCGGTGTCCCAGAAGGTGATGCCGAGGTCGAGAGCTTGCTGGAAGAACGGTTGGGCCGCCTCGTCGCCGAGGGCCCAGTCGTTGAAGCCGCGGGACGTGTCGCCGAAGCTCATGCAGCCCAGCGATATGCGGCTGACGCGCAGGCCCGAGTTTCCCAAGCGGGAGTACTCCATGATGATTCCTTTCGCAGAACGTCTTAGTGGGTGGGCGATGCAGAGTTGGTGTCCCGCGGCGTCAGCTCGAGTGCGGCCGAGCGTGCCGCAGGACTGACGATGGCGTCGATGGTGCTTTGGCTGTAGCGGTGGTACTTCGACCGGTAGACGGCGTCGAGGTCGTCGGCGATCGCGTCGTCCGCGTCGACGATGTCGACGTCCCGCTCGACGGCGCCGACGCTGATGTGACCGATGTGCCCGACCTGAGTGCCGCGGAACCAGGGTGACGACCGACCGCGGACTGCGCGCACGTAGAGAGAACCTCCGAAGGCCACCAGCCAGATCGTCACGGGAGGTCGCAGGATGCCGTCCGCGCGGAGCGAGGAGAGCGCGATCTCATCCGCTTGGCCGATGGTGTCGAGATCGCTCGCAGTCCAACGGCTCATGGGCGCAGCAAGACCTTGATGGCGCGCCGCGATGGCGTCTCACCTTGGGCGATCACGTCGAACCACACGTCGCCGCTGAACATCTCGGCGGGGCCCTTCGTGCTGGGCTTCGTCGGTTGGATCTCCACGTCGTGCCTCCTTTGCGCGGTGCTCGTCGGTGGGGGAGCGCGGAGTGGGTTACCCGCCGCCGCTCGCATGTTGGGTTTCGGCCCGGTGCTCCTGCTCGAGGGTCGCCGACCAGGCGGCCAGGAGCTGGAGCCCGTCTGCTGAGGACGATCCGGGTTCCGCGCTGTAGGTCAGGATTCGCAGGCCAGGGTCGGCCGGAAGCTCCATCGCCTCGTAGTTCAACTCGAGATCGCCGACGGCGGGGTGATGGAACCTCTTGATCCCACTGCGGTGGAAGCGGACGTTGTGGGCCGCCCAGCGAGTCCGAAACGGCACGCTGCGAGTCGAGAGTTCACCGATCAGGTCCGTCAGTGCCCGGTCGTATGGGTTGCGGCCGGCCTCGGCGCGCAGGATCGCCACCGTGTCGTCCGCGATCGTGTCCCAGTCCCAGTAGAAGTCCGGTGCGCCGGGATCGAGGAAGACGTAGCGCGCGTGGTTCACCGGCCGAACGGGATCCCGGAAGAGCTCCGGGTAGAGCGCATATCCCAGCTGGTTCGCTCCGAGGACATCGAGCCTGCCGTTACGCACGAACGCCGGTATCCCGCTCATCGCGTCCACGATCCGCTGCACATTGGCCCGGACCGACGGCTCGGTCGACCGATGACGCGCGCGCCGCGCCGGTACGTTCGCCGATCGCGCCAGATCGAACAGGTGCGCGCGTTCGGCCTCGTCGAGGTGCAGGGCTTCACTCAGCGCGCCCAGCACGGACTCGCTGGCACCGCCCAGGTTGCCCCGCTCCAGGCGGGTGTAGTAGTCGACGCTCACTCCCGCCAGCATCGCCACCTCTTCCCGACGCAGCCCAGGGACGCGGCGGTTGCCGCCGTAGGCAGGCAGCCCGGCTCCTTCGGGTGAGACCTTCGCCCGCCGGGACGTCAGGAAGTCACGCACCTCGTTCCGGTTGTCCATGGCCTCGACGTTACGGCGCGCAGGCCGCGGGTGGGAGGCCCTGGTATTACCTGCATCGGCATCGGGATCGGCTCGACTACGTTGGCCGGATGGCACGCGACGATGCACAGCAGGGATTCGATCGGGGCGCGCAGGCCTACGTGCGGGCGCGTCCGGCCTACCCGGATGCCGCGTCTCGTCGCTGATGGATCAGTTCGGGCTGTCCCGCGGGTCCCATGTGGTGGACCTGGGCGCCGGCACCGGAATCTTCAGCCGCCAGCTCGCGTCTCACGGCTTGAACGTCACAGCTGTCGAGCCGGTGTCGGCAATGCGGGCCGGCATGGTCGATGTGGCCGGACTGGTGGCTCGGGATGCCGTGGCGGAGCGCACCGGACTCCCGGACCGATGCGCGGACGCCGTGGTCGCTGCGACCGCGTGGCATTGGTTCGACGCAGCAGCGACGATCAGCGAGGTTCACCGTCTCCTCAGGCCCGGTGCTGGTGGTCTCGGGCTGGCGTGGAACGACTATGACGTGTCGGTGCCGTGGGTGGCTGCGTACGCGGGCGTTGCGGATCGTCGACGCCCATCGACAACTCCGAGCGCACGGTCCGGTCTCTGGCGGGAGTTCTTCGACTGCCTTGACGGCTGGACCCCGTTGTCTGACGAGCGATTCGCGAATCCGCTGTCGACCACACCCGATGGTCTCGTCGATCGGCTCCTGTCCTCGAGCGCTATCGCCCGGCTGCCGGCGAAAGAGCAAGCAGTTGCACGAAGCGAGGTCGCTGCGCTGCTGCGAGATTCCGGACTGGGCGACGCGGTCGAACTCACCCTGCCGTACGTGACAACCGTGTCCTGGACCAGGCCCACCGGTAGGTAACCCGCTTGCACGCCAGGGAATGCTTTGACACTGTTCACCGGTGGCTGCCGGGAACGACGTGAGAGCACCCGACACCGCGCGGCCGTTGGTACACGTGTCGGGCCTGGTCAAGGAGTTCCGTCGAGTCACGCGTGTGCACGGGCGCTTCGGGGCTGTCAGAACACTTGTGAGCCACGACTACGACGTGGTGCGTGCCGTCGACGACGTGTCCTTCGACATCGATGCCGGTGAGCTCGTCGGCTACCTCGGACCCAATGGGGCGGGTAAGTCGACGACCATCAAGATGCTCACCGGAATCCTCACGCCGACGAGCGGCACGGTGTCGGTGGCAGGGCTCGATCCGTCCCGGGACCGCAAGGCGAACGCACGCAACATCGGGGTCGTGTTCGGTCAGCGCAGCCAGCTCTGGTGGGACCTGCCGCTGCGGGAGTCGTTCCGCGCGGTGCGGGACCTCTACGGCATGTCGAGCGCGGACGGTGACCGGCTCCAGGCCGAGCTCGTCGAGGTGCTCGAGATCTCCGACTTCATCGATGCGCCGGTCCGCCAACTCTCGCTTGGGCAGCGGATGCGTGGCGACCTCGCTGCCGCCATGCTCTACCAGCCGCGCCTGCTCTACCTCGACGAGCCGACGGTCGGCCTGGACGTCGTCGCGAAGCAGCGCGTCCGCGAATTCGTCGCGCACGTCAACGCCGATCTCGGTACGACCGTCGTCCTCACCACGCATGATCTGGAAGACGTCGAGCGCCTGTGCCGGCGCATCGTGCTCATCGACCACGGTCGGGTGCTCTACGACGGCGCCCTCGCTGACCTGATGGCGCGTTACGCCCCCTATCGCGACCTGGTGGTCACCCTCGCAACGCCGGGCGATGTGGCGGTCGACGGCGTGCGGCAGATCGGTCGCGAAGGCCCGGTGGTGACGTTGCGGTTCCGCTCCGATCAACTGAGAGCGCCGGCGGTCATCGCCGCCATGACCGCGGCGTACGAAGTGGTCGATCTCTCTGTCGTCGAACCACGGCTCGAAGCCGTGATCGGCGGGATCTACACCCGGCGGGGGATGCCCGAGGATCCGCCGTGACCGCTGCCCGGGCGGTGCTCAGCCTGGTGCGGGTCGGGCGGCTGATCCCGTGGATGTATCGGGCGTCGACCCTGCTCTCCCTTGTGGTGCTCGCGGTTCAGGTCGCGCTCTACGCGGTGGTCTGGCGGGCGATCTACGGCGATCACGTCGGGACAGTCGCTGGCGCCGACGTGGACACGGCCGTCGGGTATGCCGTCCTCGGCCTCACCGTCGCCAGTGTTCTCAATGTCTGGCCGGGCATGTCGATCGAGGGGCGGATCCGCGACGGACTGATCGGCGTCGATCTGACCCGCCCGATCGGTCTGCTGACGCAGTCTCTTGCGGTGCAGACGGGCTACGTGATCGCGGGGCTGCCGGCGGTCGTCGTCGGTCTCGGGACCGGGCTGGTGGTGGGTGGACTGGCCGGTCCGGCCGGTGTCGCGGCGGCGACGGGCTTCGCGGTGAGTCTGGTCCTGGCGTTCTGTGTCTCGCAGCTGATCACGCTGTTGATGTCGCTGGCCTCGTTCTGGACCCTCGAGGTCGGCGGCCTCGGGATGATGTTCGCGGTAGTGCGAACGTTCATGTCCGGCGCCATTCTGCCGCTGTGGTTCATGCCCGGTTGGCTTCGTGGCGTCGCCGAGCTGCTGCCGTTCCAAGCTGCGGCCTACACACCGCTGGCGATCTACTTCGGCCGGCCACCGGGCGGCCTCGCCGCGGCATTGGGAGTGCAGATGCTCTGGGTGCTGGTGCTCGGGGGACTGTGTGTGCTGGTGTGGTCGAGGGCTAAGCGTCGGGTGGTCGTGCAAGGTGGCTGACGTCTCTCGGGTGCCCTCGTCACTGCGGCAGTACGGAGTGCTCGTACGCGTCGGACTGGCGGCTGCGGTTCAGTACCGCACCGACTTCGCGCTGACGGCTCTGGCCGCGATCTTCTACGAGGCCGTGTCACTGGCCTTCGTCGGAGTGATCGTCCACGCCTTCGGCAGTATCGGCGGCTGGGGCCTCGCCGATGTCGCCTTCGTGTACGGGATCCGATCGATGGGGCACGCATTGCACGGCCTGGTGTCCGGGCAGTTGTGGTCGACCGATGACGTCGTTCGGCAGGGAGAGTTCGACCGGTATCTCGTGCGACCGGTCAACCCGCTCATCCAATTGCTGACGCGCAGGTTCCAGGTCAGTGCTGTCGGCGACATCGTGTTCGGCATCTGCGTTCTGGCCATCACCGCCGTGGCCACCGGCATCTCGTGGTCGGTGGGGTCGGTCGCCTATCTGCTTGCGGCCATCGTGGGTAGCGCATTGGTCGAGTCGGCGGTGATGCTGGCGATCGCGTCATTGTCGTTCCGGCTGCTCGCGGCGACACCGGTCCTGAGTGTTGCCGACAGTGTCTTCGTGACGTTCGGCCCTTACCCGCTGAGCGTTCTGCCGAGGGCGGTGTCCTATCTGCTCACGTTCGTGTTGCCGCTGGCATTCGCCGCGTTCTTCCCGGCCGCGATCCTGCTCGGTCGGACCGACGACCTGTTCGTACCCGTCTGGCTGGCGGCCGCGTCGCCGGCAGTCGGCGCGCTGCTATACGTCGGCGCTGTTGCGTTCTTTCATCAACAGATGCGCAGCTACTCGAGTCCTGGTCACTGAACATCTGCGGTAGTGGTCAGTGTCGCCGGTGCGACTTCGTCACGTTGAGCGTGACGATATCGCCGCCGAGGCCGACGATGTAGGCGTGTTTGCCGATGAATTCGACTGATGTCGGCTGGTTGAGACCGGTGACAACCGGAGTCATAGTGCCGTCGCGGTTGACCCGCTCCAAGGCGCCCGAGTTCGGGTTGGCGGGAGATCCCTCCGGGTTGCCAGGCGTGAAGTAGCCCTGGGACAGAGCATAGAGCCTTCCGCCAGGTCCGAACTCGACGTCGACGAGGAGCGGTGCGCCGGACGCCACGTCCCTGGCTGTGGGCGACTTCGTCGTGAACGTGACGACCTTCCCGTTCTGCGGCAGGTGCGGAACCGGCCCCGCCTGCGCCAGATACACGTTCCGACCGCGGATATCGAGCCCGGTCGGGACGATGTCGGAGAAGGCGATCACCTCAGAGATGTCACCGTTCAACGAGACCTTCAACACGCGGTTGTGGTGGCCGTCGGTCACCAGGAAGCCACCTCGATAGGGCTGGATGGCGAACTGGACCCCGGATGCAAGGAAGAACGGGAACTTCGGGGGATGCGCGATGGAGAACGCTCCGATGTCAGCGACGACAGTGAAGCTGTGCGGCCCGTCGACCCGGTAGATCCCGTTGATGCTGGTGCCGCCGGCGTCGGGACCCACCTCAGTGACGAGCACATAGGCGGTCCCGTGAAGGAATGCAACGTCTATCGGCCCACCTGCGAATCCAGGGATCCGCGTGGGGAGACCGCTGGCGAACGTGGTGGTTCGCCCGCTCCTGGGATCGACTCGTGCGATCCTGCCGGTCACTCCCTCGGTGACGTAGAGCGCACCGTCGGGGCCGACCGTGCTGCCGACGGCACCGTCGAGACCCGACGTCAGCAGACGTAGGTGGTGGTTCCCCGTGGATGTCGGCGGGGCGGCGGGTACCTCCGAGGGAGCCGCGAGCGCGGCTGTGACCGCGGCGATCAACAGCAGAATCCGGATCCGACGCATGGTGGCCTCCGTGAGGGTGAGAGGTGTCCCCCGGACGACATGCGAGCCTCTGGCTCTGGGGGATCTCTTCGTCGATCGTGCCCGGATAGCTACCGAACGGACATACGTAATTCGTCAGATCTTCGGGGCCCTCTGAACGACGGTGCCTTGTCGTTGCGTGGCCGGACGGTCCGTCGACCGTCGTCGACAACGTCAGCATGCAAACCGCACGACGAAGGCCAGCTTGTGCTGGTGAGCCGTGGTCCAGGCGAGCCGAGTCCGCTACTCGGCTTGGTGTCTGAGCCCTTCGGCGAACTGATGGAACGACGGGCCCAGGTCGGGGATCGACTTGAAGATCATGCCGGCGAGCGGTCCGGTGTACTCCTCGCGCATCGTGAAGAGAGTTCCGGTGCCCTCGGGCACGAGGTTGTAGGTGCGCTGGCCGGTGAACAGACCGAGTGGCATACCGCCACGGAACACCATTCGCTCCGGCCCACTCAGAGTCGCAACCGTTACCGGGAAGACGCGCCCGGGGTTGGCCTTGACGGTGATCGATATCTTCTCGCCGAGCGCCAGTCGGCCGTCGACCTTCGTGACCCCTGAGTCCCAGTCGGGCCACGCCGCGATGTTGGTGAGCACTGACCAGACCTGCTCGGGGGTCGCATCGATTGATGAGCTTGCTTCGTATGCGCGCATCTGTGTTCCCTTCGAGTTACCTGCTCGGCCGACCCAGCCGGGTCACGAGCTCTGGCCGTACGAGCCCACGACGGTCGCCTCGCTCGGCGCCGGCGGCTCCACGCAGCGTTGCCCCAATTCGCGCTGGAACTCGGCGAACGCGGGCAGTGTGGCCAGCGGGTTCTCCGTGCCGACGTGATGCGCGACGTGCACAAAGGTGACGCCGTCGGCGAGCCTGTACGTCGTGTATCTGAATCCACCCGGATCGACTTCGGCCAGCGAAGTGAAGACACCTTCGACCAGGCGGGCGTTCTCCTCGGCCGCTTCGGGGTGGGTTCGGTAGCGGACGATCACGGTCTTGCTCATATGCGGATCTCCAACCGGCTCAGGCAAACTACGGCGTCTCGATGGCAATACCACACTACCAGTAGACTTGCGTTTAACAAGTATAACTGTGGTTCAGAAGTGAAATGTATGATTGCAACATGTCCTCGCACCCCGTGACGACCCGCAGCTACGCCCAGCTGTGCGGCATCGCCACCGCCCTCGACGTCATCGGTGACCGTTGGACGACACTTGTCGTGCGGGATCTGCTGCTCGGGCCACTACGGTTCGGCGACCTCGCCCAAGGCCTGCCGGGCATCGGTACCAACACGCTGGCGGCGCGGCTCAAGCACCTGGAAGCCTCAGAAGTCGTCCAGCGGCGTCTGCTGCCCATGCCGGATCGCGGAACGGTCTACGAGCTCACGGAGTACGGTCGCGAGCTCGAGCCGATCCTGATGGCACTCGGTCGATGGGGGACCAAGAGCATGGGGCGCCTCCCCTCGAACGTCGCCTCCCGCTCGAGGTGGCTTGTCGCCGCCATGCTCGCCTTCCACGACGAGAGCAAGCGGATCGCACGGCCTACAACATGGGAACTGCGGCTGAGCGACAGCGCGTTTACGGCCCGGGCCGAGGGCACGAACCTCACGGTCACCGCCGGCGCCCCCGAGAGCGCCGACCTCGTCATCACGACCAAGGACGAACTCCTTCACGGGCTCATGACCCGTCAACTCACCCCGGACACAGCGGTCGCGACCGGCGCGGTAACCCTCGATGGCGACGCCACGGCCTTTCCACGTCTACTCGAACTCTTGGACTTCCCACCTTCTGGAGGATCGTGACCGTTGTCCTCAACGGGATCCTCAGCCGAACGTGCAGTCGACGATGACTTTTCGAATCGGGCGAACAACCCGACCGGCTGAGCTGATGTCACCTCGGATGAGGGCAAAGGCCCAGGTATGCACGAGGCCTGTGCAAATTGTCCGGGTCTACCCCCGTCGTGCACCTGGATCAGGTCGAGTCGGCCACACCGATGGCGCGATCGGTCGGGCCGGAGACCGATCACGCGTACGGTCGATCGTGCTGGAACAGGAGACGTGCGGAGCAGTGAACAGCATGTGACCGTGCGACTCCAATCCGTATCGGTGACCGCATCGAACAACGGCGTAATGTCGCGGTGACGGTGTTGCCGAGAAGGAGGAGCCCGTCATGGAAGTGAGGGCGTTGCCGGCCGAGCACGAGGGCCTTGCCCGCTACCGGATCACCATCCCGGAGCGTCCTGGTCGCTACGCGATCCTCGAGATCCCGGCGGATGCCGAGGACCCGGTGGGGCTCGTCGAACTGTTCGTCGGATCGCATCTGCGACTGCTCGACTGGGCGAGCATCGACGATGTGTCCGACGACGCAGGTGGCCCGCAGCCCGAGCTCGAGGGCGACTACACCGCGGACATGGCGGACCAGCCGCGGCACGCGCTCACGATGGGTTGAGTCGGCCGCGCACTCGCGGAAGACTGCACCGCGTGACCCGACCGAGCCTGATAGTCGTCAGCGGTCCGCCGGGAACCGGCAAGACGACGCTGGCCCACGCGATCGCACGCCTCGTGAGCTGTCCGGCGATCTGCCGCGACGAGATCAAGGAAGGCATGGTGCATGCCACGCCCGGCTTCCGTCCGAGTCCGAGCGATCCGTTGAACATGCGGACCTTCACCACCTTCTTCGACGTCCTCGGCGTCCTGCTCCGTGCCGGTGTCACCGTGGTCGCCGAGGCCGCCTTCCAGGACAAGCTCTGGCGACCCCAGCTGGAACCGCTCGCCGACACCGCCGACATCAGGGTGATCGCCTGCTCGGTCGATCCTGACGTCGCGCACGAGCGGATCCTGCGCCGCTTCGACGACGACCCCGGCGTCCGGGCCGCGCACGCGGACACCGCGCTGCTGCAGGACCGGGCCGCCGGATCGCAGTCCCACGACAGCTTCGTGCACATCTCGCTCGACGTGCCGACCATGCAGGTCGACACCACGGACGGGTACCGCCCCGGGCTGGAGCAGATCGTCGCCTTCGCCGGCGCCCGCACGACGTGAGCCCGAGGTTG
The DNA here is from genome assembly GCA_036786375.1 of Actinopolymorphaceae bacterium. GTDB lineage: Bacteria > Actinomycetota > Actinomycetes > Propionibacteriales > DAIQRJ01 > DAIQRJ01. The sequence continues at coordinate 27,055 of DAIQRJ010000032.1, read as the reverse complement.
CTTCGAGCGGGTGCCCGCGGATCGGTCGCGCTGTTGCCGGCCGAGCCGGGCGTCTACCGCTTCCGTGATGCCGCAGGCGGGATCCTCTACATCGGCCGGGCGGTCGATCTCCGCCGTCGGGTCGGGTCGTACTGGTCGAACCTGGGCACGCGCAAACGCCTCGGCCGGATGGTCGAGCGGATCGAGGCGGTCGAGGTCGTCGTGTGCGACTCCGACCACGAGGCCGCCTGGCTCGAGCGCAACCTGCTCGAACGCACGCTGCCACGATGGAACCGGACCCGCGGCGGTCAGGAGAGCCCGGCCTTCCTCCGGCTGGATCTGGCTGAGAACTCCTCTGGAGTCAGCCTCGTCCACATGTTCGTCCAAGTCAGGGGAGTCGTCCAAGTCAGGGGAGTCGTCCAAGTCAGGGGAGTCGCCGAAGCGGGAGGAGCCGCCGAAGCCGGGGGAGCGCGCGACTTCGGGCCTTACCTCGGCGGGACGCAGGCCAGGCTGGCGGTCTCCGCTCTGAACCGGGTCTATCCGATCGGCTTCACCTCCGTGCGTCTGCGTGGTGCCGAACGGGACATGGCGCAGGCCCGCGGCGTCGTCCCGGCCGACCGGGATCTCCTTGTGCAGAAGGTAATCGCTGTTCTCGAGCGGGATCCGGCCGCCGTCGCCGACATCCAGGCACGGCTCGCCCGGCGGCGAGACGAGGCGGCCGGCCGGCTCGCCTTCGAGCTCGCCGGCCGGATCCAGGCCGAGAGCGCCGCGATCAGCTGGGTAGTCGCGGAGCAGAAGGTCACGAGCGCGCTCGAGCACGACGCAGACGTGTACGGCTGGGCGGACGGGCTGCTCGTCGGCTTCGGCATCCGCGCGGGACGGATGGCGAAGTGGACGTTGCACGCGTGCGGCGAGCCGACCGCCCAGGACCGGGTGGCCGGTACGCCGCCGATGTGGCGGCGTTTCGCACAACGCAACGCCGACCTCGCCGTGCGGCTCCGTCAGCACCCGCATTGACCCACCGCCACGGGCTGCCCGCTCGTGGGCCGACGGCGTGACCGCCGCCCGCTTGAAACAACGGCGGCGCCGCCCCGTGGAGTTGGTATGAGCAGACGACCGTCGTGCTGCGTCGCCCGGCCCGGCCCGGCGTGATCCGGATGCAAACCTCCGGCCGGCACAAGTCCGGGGCCGCCCAGGTGCTGCGCTCGGTGGGGACGGCTCCGGTCGTCGAGGAGCATGCGCTGGCAGCCCTCTACCGTGAGCACGCGACCGCGGTCCGGGCCTTCGTCCGGGCCCAGCTGCCGGATCCCGACCGGACCGAGGACGTCGTGCAGGAGACGTTCCTGCGGGCGTGGCGCCAGATCGCCCGGATGGACCTCGCGGGCGGCAACCCGCGCTCGTACCTGTTCACCACCGCGCGCAACATCCTCACCGACAGCTGGCGGGCGCAGTCGCGACGTCCGCGAATGGTCGATGACGAGCAGCAGCCGGCCACCGCGCCGAGCGAGGACCAGGTCGAGGCGGTGCTCGAGGCGCTGACGATCAACGAGGCGCCCGGGCGGCTCAGCGTCGAGCACAGTGAAGTCCCGATGCCACTACGCCGTCCGTGCGCTTCGTGCCGCCTTCGACGAGATGGGGATCCTGCGATGACCGAGGACGTCCACCTGCCCCTCGGCGCCGATGTCCTGGGCGGGCTGAACGCGGCGGAGCGGCGTGCGTTCGAGGACCACATCGACGGGTGCTCCCGGTGCCGCACCGAGCTCGCCGAGCTGGTGCCGGTGGCGGCGCTGCTGGGCAGGGTGGCTGCCGTGCCCGCCACCTGGGGTGCGACGACGGCACCGTCGAGCCGGCCGCCACCTGGGGTGCGATGACGACGGGCAAGGCGAACGTCGACGGCGCGACGTCGATCCAGGCGGAGGAGCTCGGTCAGATCCGAATCCGCGGCCCGGACGACGCCGTGATCGCCAGCGTTCCGATGTGACCCGTCCGGTTTGACAGCGAGCGCAGGGGAGTGCCTCAGAGCTGTGCGGAAGCGCTCGGCGTCACCTCTTCGGCTGGCGGCCTGCCGGGCTGTTGCCGAGGGGCGGGACGATGGCGTCGCCGGTCGGCTTCTTTGTCGGCGTCTTCGGCTTGCGGGCCTCGCGGCCACCCTTGCTCTTACCTGCCATGTGAATCTCCTCGAGTCACGGTCGCCACCTGTGCGCAACCCCGAGTGTGGGCAGACGCGGTCAGGCCGGCGGATCCGGGTGGCACCCCACGCGTCGTCGCGCAGCGTCGAACGCTTTGCCAGAGCACGGCGGATCGGTTCGCCGTCTGACAGCTGCCGGTGTGAGAGGGGCCCAGATCCGACGGCAGCGCCTGGTGCACCCCGCAGCGACGACCGTCCTGAGGTGCCAGGTGGCTCAGGCGCGCAAGGCGCCGGCGGCTCGGTGTTGCGCCAGACTGCGCGGCCCCGCTGCCCGGAGGCTCGGAAGGAGCGGGAGCGCGACGTCTGAACAGATCAGTCGCGTCGGAACAGGGCGAGTGTCGCACGGATCAACGGCGCGCCACCCTGCTTTTCCGAGTCGTCACTTGGGCGGAATCGGTGGACTCGTCACGCGGTGTGACTCACGGAACAGTCCATCTGCGGGACTGTCGCTGACGCGCCGGGCTTGGTCCTGTCATCCTGGACGTACCGAAACCGGTGCTTCCCCGAGCTGCTTCCCCGAGCTACTCCCCGGTCCCGCGCACAGGACGTGTGCGATTGCCGGGGCACCGCTGAAACGTTTCGATCCGTGTCGACACCGTCGTCGCCGCACCCGGGTGCCGCCCGTTCGCCTTCTGTCCCAAGGATTTGCCTCATGCGAGTGACCTTCCCGGTCGCCCCCGTTTCACGACCCGCTGCACCTACCAACACCCGGCCGACCCCGTCCCGGTCGTCCTCGGCCCGCCTGTCGACGCCGACGAACGGTCGTCCCAGCGTCAAGCTCCTCCTCCTGCTCGGCACGATGCTCGTGATCGGGCCGGCCACGATCGACATGTACCTGCCCGCGCTGCCGCGGATCACGGCCGAGTTCGGCGCGACCGAGGCAGCCGTTCAGCTCACTCTTGCCGGCACGATGGTCGGGATGGCCCTCGGCCAGCTCGTGATCGGACCGCTGTCCGATTCTCTCGGCCGCCGCCGGCCCCTGCTGATCGGTGTCAGCGTGCACGTGATCGCCTCGCTGGCGATCCTGCTCGCGCCGAACGTCGAGACGCTCGGCGTCCTCCGGGTGCTGCAGGGCTTCGGCGCGGCCGCGTCCGCCACGATCGGGATGGCCGTCGTCCGCGACCTCTTCTCCGGTGTCCGCGCGGCCCAGGTGCTGTCCCGGCTCATGCTCGTGATGGGGCTCGGGCCGATCCTCGCCCCGTCGATCGGCAGCGCAGTCCTGACCGTGAGCGGCTGGCGCACGATCTTCGTGGTGCTCGCGCTCATCAGTGCTTTCGTCATCGCCGGGACGGCCCGCTTCCTGCCCGAGACGCTGCCGCCCCACCGTCGGCGCGCAGCCTCCCCGCGCGCGCTGGTCGGCACCGTCGGAGGGCTCCTGCGGGACCGTGTCTACGTCGGGTTGATCTTCGTCCAGGGTCTGACGTTCGCCGCCCTGTTCACCTACGTGTCCGGGTCGTCGTTCGTCCTGCAGGGATCGTTCGGCCTGAGCGAGCAGCAGTTCGGGCTCGCGTTCTCGGCCGGCGCCGTCGGCATGATCGTGATGACGCAGGTCAATGTCCCGCTGCTCAAGCGGTTCGCGCCCGGCACGATGCTCATCACCGGCGTGGTCGGCTGCTTCGGCTCCGCACTGCTCCTGGTGCTCACGTCGCTCACCTCGTTCGGCGGCCTGTTCGGCGTGCTCGTGCCGATCTGGCTGACGATGTCCTTCCTGGCTTTGACATTCCCGAACACGCCGGCGATCGCGCTGTCGCGGCACGGCGACGCTGCCGGCACCGCGGCCGCCTTCATGGGGGCCAGCCAGAACCTCGTCGCCGCGGTCGCGGCGCCAATGGTCGGGCTGGTCGGATCGGCCACCGCGCTGCCGATGGGCGTCATCATGGCGAGCTGCTTCGGGCTGGCCGCACTGGTCCTCGTCGTGGGAGTGACACCGCGTGGGCTGATCCTGCCGGTCGACGACGAGCACATGTCGTCCGCACCGATGGCGGTCATGCACTGACGTGGGCCGCCCTCAGGAGGGCGGGAGGAAGGTGCTCGGGTAGTCGGTGGTGACGGCATCGACGCCCCACGCCGTGAGCAACTCGAACTCGGACTCGGTGTTGCACGGCCAGCCGACCACCCGCAGCCCGGCCACGTGTGCGGCCACGACGATCTCAGGCGACGACGTCGAGAGCTGGATGTCAGCCTGCTGGCACTCGAGGAGGCGTGCCACGGTCAGGGCCGCGGTGCTGTCCCAGTTGCCGATGTAGGCCCGCGGGAGGTGTGGTGCGACCTCCCTGGCCAGCGCGAGCGCAGTCATGTCGAACGAGGTCAGGATGACGCGTGCATCAGCATGCTGACGACGGATCTCTCTGACCAGCTTGGGGATCAGCCGCACCAGCCGCGCGGGCCGGTCGGCCTTGATCTCGATCGTCACCACCTCGAAGTCCGCGGTGGCCTCGAGCGTCTCTCGGAACGTCGGGACGCCGCACGGCACCGGCCAGTCGGCGAATCGTCCTCGGGCGTCGACGCCGGCGATCCGCCGATAGGTGAGATCGGCAACGGCGCCGGTTCCGTCGGTGGTCCGGTCGACGGTCCGGTCGTGGATGACGACGAGCCGGTCGTCGCGGGTGAGGCGGACGTCGAACTCGACCGCGGTCAACCCGATTCCACGCGCGTAGCGGAAGCCTGCCACGGTGTTCTCGGGTGCCTCGGCGCGGGCGCCTCGGTGACCGAACACCAGCATCAGCGCGTCAGCCTGCTGACATCCGCGCTCATGGTCGTCGTCCCGCCCTATTGACGCATCGCCGCGACGACGTCGATCTCGACCTTGATGCCGGCCAGCACGGATCCGACCGTGGTGCGGACCGGGAACGGCGCGGGCATCTTGGCCGAGTAGACGCTGTCGAACCCGGGGAAGTCCGACTTCAGGTCGGCCAGGTGCACGGTGGCCTTGACGACGTCGGACAGGTCGAGGCCTTCGGTCGCCAGGACCCCGCTCACGTTGGCGAGCGTCGCGACCGTCTGCTCCTCGATCGAGTCGCCGACGATCTCACCGGTCCGGGGATCGTGCGGGCCGAAACCCGAGGTGTAGACGAACCCGTTCGCGACGATGCCCTGGGAGTAGGCGTAGACGGGGGTGAAGGCCTTGTCGGTGACGATCTGCTTCTTGGACATGCGGCCAAACCTACGGCCCCGCCGCCGCGGCCGGCGCGCCGCTCACCGCATCCCGGCGGCCGAGAGCAGGTCGGTGACCATCGACGGCTCGTCGATGCCGTCGAGTCCCTGCGCGGCGAACCACGAACAGACGTTGTGGACGTCGCGCGCGAGGAACGTCGGGCCGTCCGGGTTGGCGACGACGTCGATGACCTGGGGCAGGTCGATGAGGACCAGCCGGTCGCCGGCGACAAGGAGGTTGAACGGCGACAGGTCGCCGTGCGCCCAGCCCTGCTCGGCGATGATCAGCATGGTGTCGCGCAACTGGTCCCAGAGGTCGACGAGCTGGCCGTGGCCGGGACGGGTCTGCGCGAGCCGGGGCGCCGCTTCGCCGTCTGGACCGACGATGTACTCCATCATCAGCTCGGCCCCGTCGAGCTGGACCGGGTACGGAACCGGTGCGCCCGCTGAATAGAGCTGCCGCAGATAGCCCCACTCCGCGCTGGCCCACTGGGTGCCGAGGAGCTGGCGCCCGAAGCTGGTCTTGCGGTCCATCGCCCGCTGGTCGCGGGTGGCCCGGACCCGCCGTCCGGCCAGATAGCTGGCGTCGCGGGTGAACTGCGAGTGCTCGAGGTCGCGGTAGCGCTTGACCGCGAGGACGCACGACCGGTCGGTGCCGGGCACGGAGCGTTCGAGCAGGAAGACGTCGGCTTCCTTACCGGTCTTGAGGATGCCGAGATCGGTGTCGACGGCCGCCCGCTCGGTCACCAGCCACGCGGGCCAGGGCTCGGGGCCCTTCGCCCCGCGTTGCGCGGCGTGGAAGCTCGACCAGCGATCCCCGACGTCCGGCCGGTCGGGTTCGGCGCCGGGCAGCCAGTTCGGGTCGTCGTCGGTCGGTGGGACGAGGACCGCATGGTGGCGACCCACGGGCTCGAGTGCGGTGAACTCGGACCGTCGTGGGCGGCGGGCGGATCGCTCGGAACGATCCTCGTAGGCGTCGTCGTACTGGTCGAGCGCAGAGGTCAGGGAGTCGGGCCGGGGGAAGTCGAAACGGGAGGAGTCGGAACGGGGAAAGTCGGTGCTGGGGTACACGGTGGGGATCTCCAGGTCAGGATGACCCGCGGCGCGACTCCGGCTGTGGTGCGGAGGTCAGGCGCCCAGGTCGGTGTCGGGGGTCGAGGTGATCGCATTCGAGGCACACGGAACCGAGGTGACGTACATCACGACGACCTCCTCTGCCTGGCGGTTGCTCGACGTACCCAGGCCACCGGTCAAAACGCGGTGACCGACCTGGATATGACTGGACGCGCACCGATCTGCGCGCGTCCGGGTCCAACCGTGACCGAAGCCACGGTCCGTCGTCAACCGGTTTTGCCTGCACCTGCGTCGGTCTGGTCGACGGCCTGCGCACCCGGCCGTGCTGGCTGTCTCTGCGGCCGTGTGCGGGATTCTGGTGAAATGGGTGCACATCCGCCCGTCGACCACCTCGAGGAGTCCCTCGCATGTCGAGTTCTGACACCGCCACCCGGCCGGCCGACGCCGCGCGGACGTCACCGGACGCCATCGCGAAGGCGATTGCCGAGGTCCGCCGCGTGATCGTGGGGCAGCAGCACATGGTGGACCAGCTGATGGCCTCGCTGCTCGCCAAGGGGCACTGCCTCCTCGAAGGAGTCCCGGGCACGGCCAAGACGCTCGCGGTGCGGACGTTCGCCACCGTCGTCGGCGGCTCGTTCGCCCGGCTGCAGTTCACCCCCGACCTGGTGCCCTCCGACATCGTCGGTACCCGCATCTACCGTCCGAGCCAGGAAGGCTTCTCCACCGAGCTCGGGCCGGTGTTCGTCAACTTCGTCCTCGCCGACGAGATCAACCGCGCGCCCGCCAAGGTGCAGTCCGCGATGCTCGAGCTGATGGCCGAGAAGCAGGTGTCGATCGGCGGCGAGACGCATCCGCTGCCCAGCCCGTTCATCGTCATCGCGACGCAGAACCCGATCGAGTCCGAGGGCGTCTACCCGCTGCCCGAGGCGCAGCGGGACCGGTTCCTGATGCTCGTTCAGGTCCCGCTCCCGGATGCCGCCGAGGAGAAGACGATCATCGACCGGATGGCCGTGGATCCGCCCCACGCGCGCCCGGTGCTCAACCCCGAGCAGGTTCGAGATCTGCAGGCGCTGACCGAGCGGGTGTTCGTGCACGACCTCGTCCAGGACTACGTGGTGCGCATCGTGATGGCCACGCGCAAGCCGACCGAGTACGGCCTGGCCGAGCTTGACGGTGTGATCGCCAACGGCTCCTCGCCGCGCGCGAGCCTCGGGCTGATCGCGGCGTCGCGCGCGATGGCGCTGGTACGCGGACGTGACTACGTGCTCCCGCAGGACGTGCAGGACATCGCCCACGACGTCCTGCCGCACCGGCTGATCCTCACCTTCGACGCGGTCGCCGAGGGCATCGAGACGCCGGCCGTGATCAACCGCCTGCTGCAGGTCGTCCCGCCGCCCCGGCCGGTCTGGCGTGGCCGGGCCCAGGCGCAGCCGGCCGGTCAGCGCCCGGAGTACTCGTGAGCTCCGGAGCACCCTCGTCCGGACCGTTCCGCATGACCGACGGGGCCGCCACGGCTGAGGACGGTCCGCTCACCGCCGCCCAGCGCAAGGCCCGGCAGTCGCCAGAAGCCGCGCTGCGTCGGCTCGAACTGACGATCGTGCGCCGGCTCGACGGTTTCCTGCACGGCGAGCACCTCGGCATCCTTCCCGGCCCGGGCTCGGAGCTGGCCGAGGCACGGATGTACCGCCCCGGTGAGGACGACGTCCGCCGGATGGACTGGGCCGTGACCGCCCGCACGACCCAGCCGCACGTGCGCGACGTGATCTCCGACCGCGAGCTCGAGACCTGGGCGCTGGTCGATTTGTCCGGCTCGATGGACTTCGGGACGACCGACTTGGAGAAGCGCGACCTCGCCATCGCCGGCGTCGCGACCGTCGGGTACCTGACGATGAAGATGGGTGACCGCTTCGGCGGCTTCGTCCTCGAGCGTGGCCGGATCCGTCGCTGGCCTGCGCGTTCGGGCCGGCTGGCGCTGCACGGCCTGCTGCGGAGCCTGTTCGACGAGCCGCGAAACCCCGAGGGATCGCAGAGCGACCTCACCGTCGCCCTCGAGCAGATGTCGCGCGCGAACCCGCGTCGGGGCCTGCGTCTGGTGGTGTCGGATTTCCTGGACGGACTGCTCACCCCGGAGTCGGAGCCGCTTCCATGGGAGCGCGCCGTGAAGCGTCTGTGCGTGCGCCACCAGGTGCTCGCCATGACGGTCAGCGACCCGGCCGAACGGGCGCTGCCCAACGTAGGAGTGATCCTGGTGACCGACCCCGAGACCGGCGAGACCCGGGAGATCGACACGGCCCGCCGGTCGGTGCGCGAGCATTTCGTCGAGGTCGCGACCGCGCACCACGACCGCGTCCAGTCGGCGTTGCGCCGCTGCGGCGCCGCCCAGCTTGAGCTCTCGACCGACCGTGACTGGGTGTCCGACATCGCACGCTTCGCCCTCACCTACCGCCGCTCGGCCGCTTCCCTGCACCCGAGCGCGCCGGTGGACGTCGCATGAGTTTCCTGGCTGCGAACCGCCTGTGGCTCCTCCTGATCGTGCCGGTGTTTGCGGTCGGTTACGTCCTGATGCAGCGCCGCCGGCGTCACTACGCGATGCGGTTCGCGAGCGTCGCGCTGCTCGACAAGGTCGCGCCGCGGCAGCCGGGCTGGCGTCGCCACCTCGCCGCCCTGCTCGCCCTGGCGATGGTGTCGCTGCTCGTCGTCTCGTTCGCCAAGCCCGCCAAGCGCGTGCGGGTGCCGCAGGAGCGGGCCACGATCGTGATCGTCATCGACACCTCCGGATCGATGGCCGCCCAGGATGTGAAGCCGACACGGCTGGACGCGGCCAAGACCGCGGCCAGCGAGTTCGCCGAGAGCCTGCCCGAGCGCTTCAACGTCGCCCTGGTCGCGTTCGACGACGTCCCGCGGCTGGTCGTGCCGCCGACGACCGACCACCAGCAGGTCGTGACCGGCGTCGCAGCCCTGCAGCTCGGCGGTGCCACCGCCACGGGTGATGCGCTGATCAGCGCGCTCGACGCGATCAAGCTCGCGCCGGCGGATCCGGCCCATCCGAACGACCCGGCCCCGGCGCGGATCGTCCTGCTCTCCGACGGCGCTCGGACCGCCGGCCGCTCGGTCTCCAGCGCGATCGCGGTGGTCAGCGCCGCGAAGGTGGCGGTGTCGACGATCTCGTTCGGCACGCCATACGGGACGGTGTCCGAAGGCGGCATCTCGGCTCCGGTGCCCGCGGACGAGGAGACGATGCGCCAGATCGCGACCGGCACCGGCGGCAAGTACTACAGCGCCCAGTCGCTCGGTCAGCTGCAGGAGGTCTACCGCGACATCGGCTCGTCGGTCGGTTACACGTTCCAGAAGAAGGAGATCACGTCGCGGTTCGTCGGCCTGGCCCTCCTGGCGGCGGTGTGCGCGATGGGGTTCTCGCTGGCGTTCTTCGGGCGATTGCCCTGACTCCGGGGGCGGTGCTGTCCGCCCAGCCGGTCCGACTGCAGGGCGTTACGTCGCGTCTACTCGTGGTGATGCGTGACACGCGTGTGATTCGTGGGCACAATGGTGCATGTGCGACGAGGTAAGGCCGCCAGGTCGTCTCTCGTTGTATGTGACAGGGCGAGGTAAGGCCGCCAGGTCGTCTCTCGTTGTATGAAGCAGCAACGCCAACTGAATATCAGGTTTCACGTCACACATCGACGGATCTCGTATCCGGGCGACGACGTTGCCGGGCAGATCGCTGGGGAAGGCGAATCGTGCCGAGCACCACCGCAACGAACGAACCCGCAACGACCCACGAGGTGACGTGTGCAGACCCGAGGCGTGATCTTCATCCACAGTGCGCCCTCAGCTGTGTGCCCGCATGTCGAGTGGGCCATCGCCGGGGTGCTGTCGAACCGACCCCGGCTCGAATGGATTCCGCAGCCCGCCCAACCTGGCAGCTACCGAACCGAGGTGTCGTGGGCGGATGAGCCCGGTACCGGCGCGAAGCTGGCGTCGGCGCTGCGCGGGTGGTCGCACGTCCGCTACGAGATCACCGAGGACCCAGCCGGAACTGCCGAGGGCAGCCGCTACGCCTACACCCCCGAGCTCGGGATCTACCACGCCGTGACCGGGCCGCACGGTGACGTCATGGTTCCCGAGGAGCGGCTCAAGGCCGCCGTCGTGTCCTCGATGCTGGGTGAGGCGTCCCTGCAGGACGAGGTCTACAAGCTGCTCGGTACCGCCTGGGACGACGAGCTCGAGGTGTTCCGCTCCGCGGGCGAGGGTGCCAGCGTCCGCTGGTTGCACCGCGTCGGCTGAATCACGTGATGCCCGAGTTCGCATCCGCGCCGGCGCGGTTCGCGTTGATCCCAGCTGCCTTCGTCGTGCTTCGCCAGGGCCGCGGCGTGCTGTTGCTGCGGCGGGCGAACAGCGGCTACCGGGACGGCTGGTGGGCACTCCCGGCCGGTCACATAGAGCCCGGGGAGTCGTGCCGCGCCGCCGCTGCGCGGGAGCTGGCGGAGGAGACCGACGTCGTGCTCGACCCGGCCCTGCTGCGGCCGCTGTGTGCCCAGCACCGCACGGCACCGGGCGGTGCTCTCGAACAGCGGGCCGACTATTACTTCGAGGCCTGGTGCCCGACGGATGTCGAGCCGGTTCGGATGGAGCCGGCGAAGGCGAGCGACCTGCGCTGGTTCGACCTCGACGCGCTGCACGACCAGGTGGTGCCGCCGGAGCTCGACGTCCTCCGGGCGGTCCGCTCGGGTGACGTCCCGGCGATCCTGACCTTCGGGTTCGCCGACAGCCCAGCTCACTAGGCGGCACTACCGACCACGGGCCTGGAAGCCCGACGCGCGGACCCTGCCTAGAGCGGGATGTTGCCGTGCTTGCCGCGTACGCCCGGTGCGGCGGCCTGAGCCTGGGCCAGCGCGACCGCCAGCACCGACTTCGTCGCCGCCGGTTCGACCACCTCGTCGATCACGCCGATCTCGCGAGCCTTGGCCAGGCCGCCGGCGATCTTCTCGTGCTCGAGCGCCAGTTCGGTCTCGACCTGCGGACGCAGATCCGGCTCGACCTCGGCCAGCCGGCGCCGATGCAGGATCCGCACCGCGGCGACTGCACCCATGACGGCGATCTGCGCCTCGGGCCACGCCAGCACTCGCGTCGCACCGAGCGAGCGGGAGTTCATCGCGATGTACGCGCCGCCGTAGGCCTTGCGCGTCACGAGCGTCACCCGGGGGACGACGGCATCGCCGAACGCGTGCAGGAGCTTGGCTCCGCGTCGTACGACGCCGTCCCACTCCTGACCCACGCCGGGCAGGTAGCCGGGGACGTCGACGACGACGAGCATCGGGATCCCGAACGCGTCGCACATCCGCACGAACCGCGCCGCCTTCTCCGCCGACGTCGCGTCCAGGCAGCCGCCAAGGCGAAGCGGGTTGTTGGCGATCACCCCGACCGACCCGCCGCCGAATCGGCCGAGCATGGTGACGGCGTTCGGCGCCCAGCGTGGGTGGAGTTCGAGCGTGGAGCCTTCGTCGAGGATGCCGCGGAGCAGTGGATGGACATCGTAGGCGCGGTTGACCGCCTCGGGCAGGAGCGCAGCGAGATCGGTGTCGGCCACCGCCGCGGCGTCGACGGTCCGGACGTCGGCGAGCAGCGACAGCATCTCGCGCGCCCGGGTGATCGCCTCTTCCTCGGACTCGGTGACCACGTGCACCACGCCGGAGCGACGTCCATGCGGTTCGGGGCCGCCCAGACGCAGCATGTCGACGTCCTCGCCCGTGACCGACCGGACCACCTCGGGACCGGTGACGAAGATGCGCCCCTCCGGCCCGAGGATCACGACGTCGGTCAGTGCGGGGCCGTAGGCGGCACCACCGGCGGCGGCACCCAGCACGACCGAGAGCTGCGGGATCTTGCCGGAGGCACGCGTCATCGCGTGGAAGATCAGCCCGACGGCGTGCAGCGAGAGCACGCCCTCGGCGAGCCGGGCGCCCCCTGAGTGCCAGACACCGACGATCGGGACGCCGCGGCGCAGCGCCTCGGTGTAGGCGTCCACGACGACCGCGCAGCCGTCCACGCCCATAGCGCCGCCCATGATCGTCGGGTCGCTGCAGAACGCGACGACCTCTACGCCCTTCATCCGGCCGGTCACAGCGACCATGCCGGACTCATCGAGCGGGGTGAGGTAGTCGAACACACCGTCGTCGAGGAGGTGGGCCAGCCGCGTCGGGGGATAGCGGAAGTCCTGCTCGCGCGGCGCCTTCACCTTCGCCGGCCGGACCGTCGGAGCCGCCGGGACAGCAGGCGTGCCGGGGACCGCGGGTGCACTCATGCTCACGCTTTCCCGAACACGATGGCGGCGTTGGCCCCGCCGAAGCCGAACGAGTTGTTCACGGCGGCCGGCGTCGCGCCTGGCGTCGGGGGAGCCGGCAGGTCGCGGATGGAGGTCGCGACGTCCAGGTCGATGTCGGGGTCGAGCTTGTCGAGGTTGATCGTCGGCGGGATCTTGCCGTGGTAGAGGCTCAGCACGGTCTGGATCGACTCGACCGCACCGGCCGCGCCGAGCAGGTGACCCATCGTCGACTTCGGCGCGGTCACCACCATCCGGCGGGCCTGCTCGTCGCCGAACGCGTTGTGGATCGCCTTCGCCTCCGCGATGTCGCCGACCGGGGTGGAGGTCGAGTGGGCGTTGACGTGCACGACGTCGCTCGGCTCGATGCCGGCACTCGCCAGTGCGCGCTGCATCGCCGAGGTGGCGCCCAGCCCGTTCGGCTCCGGCTGGGCGATGTGGTGCCCGTCCCCGGAGAGCCCGGCGCCGAGCACGGTCGCGTACACCCGCGCACCGCGGGCGGCCGCGAACTCGGCCGACTCGAGGATGAGGATGCCGGCGCCCTCGCCGAGGACGAAGCCGTCCCGGTCGGCGTCGAATGGACGCGACGCGGTAGTCGGGTCGTCGTTGCGCCCGGACAGCGCCTTCATCGCCGCGAAGGAGGCCAGCGGGAGGGGGTGGACGACCGCTTCGGCGCCGCCGACGATCGCGACGTCGGCCGCACCGGACCGAATGAGCTCGAATCCGCGGGCGATGGCCTCGTTGCCCGATGCGCAGGCCGAGACGGGGGCGTGGACGCCGCCGCGGGCCTTGAACTCGACGCCGATCCAGCCGGCCGCACCGTTGGGCATGATCATCGGGATCGTGTACGGCGAGACCTTGCGCGGGCCCTCGTTGTTGAGCGTGTCGTAGGACGAGAGCAGCGTGTGCAGGCCGCCGATGCCGGTGCCGACGGAGACGACCATACGGCTCCGGTCGATCTCGTCGTCGATCGCGGCTAGGCCGGAGTCGGCCCAGGCTTCGCGGGCGGCGATCAGGCCGGCCTGCTCGTTGCGGTCGAGGCGACGTGCCTCGACGCGGCTCAGGACGTCCGTGGGCTCGACGGCCAGGGTCGCGGCGATCCGGACCGGGAGGACGTCGAACTTCTCGCCGGTGAGCAGGCGGACACCACTGCGACCGGCGAGCATGCCGTCCCAGGTGGAAGCGACATCACCACCCAGCGGGGTGGTGGCACCGATTCCGGTGACGACGACCGTGGGCGACATGCGGTACTCCCTAGCGTTCTGCGGACACGTTCTACGGCGAGCGGGGCCGATGGCGAGCGGGGCCCATGGCGAGCGGCCGGGGGCGGGGCTCAGCCCTGTTCGCGCTCGATGTAGGCGACCGCGTCGCCGACAGTCTTGAGGTTCTTGACCTGGTCGTCGGGAATCTTGACGCCGAAGCGCTCCTCGGCCTCGACGACCACTTCCACCATCGACAGCGAGTCGACGTCGAGGTCGTCGGTGAACGACTTGTCGAGCGTGACGTCCTCGGTGGAGACGCCGGCCACCTCGTTGACGATCTCGGCGAGGCCGGTGCGGATCTCTTCGGTGCTGGCCATACGGGTTTCCCTTTCGTGTGGACGGTCGCAGCTGGTGCCGCGCCGGTCGAGTCTCTCAGCAGAGGTGCGGAGGTGCAGGTTCAGCAGGTGCAGCGGTTCAGGTTGAGATAGGTGCAGGGAGCAATCTAGGCGCTGCAACGGACCGGTGACCGCATCCTCAGTCGATTGCCGAGACCGGGTGCAGGCGGAGCAGCGGCTGGCCGGGAGAGACCGGGTCGCCCTCCTCGACGAGCCACTCGACGACGACGCCACCGTGCACGGCGTTGACGCTGGTCGCATCACGCAGGCTCTTCACGACGCCGATGGCCGTGCCCGGAGCGAGTGTGTCGCCGGTGTCGGTCGAGCTCAGCGCACCGTCGCGGACGAACGTCCCCTTCGACGGAGCGACGAGCAGACGCCAGGTGGGCTGACCGTCGATGGGGGACTCGGTGGCGTGCTCGGCGACGAAGGCGGCGGCGTCGTCGAGCTGGTCGGGCGTCTTCAGGGCGAACGTGGCGACGCCGGGGAGAGCGCGCCGGGCGATGCCGGTGAGGGTGCCCGCCGGCGGCATCTCGAGGACGCCGGTGACGCCGAGGTCGCGCATCGTCTGCAGGCAGAGGTCCCACCTCACCGGGGTGCTGACCTGGGTGACGAGCCGCTGCAGGACGGCGCGGCCGTCGTGCACGACCTGACCGTCGCGGTTGGACAGGAGCCTCGTGCGTGGGTCGTGGGTGCTGATCGCGCGCGCGAACCGGGCGAGCGTGTCGACCGCACCGGCCATGTGCGCGGTGTGGAAGGCGCCGGCGACGCTGAGCGGGATCAGCCGCGCCTTGGGCGGTGGCGCAGCAGCCAACGCGGCCAGCTGCTCGGTGGTGCCGGCCGCAACGATCTGGCCGGGCCCGTTGTGGTTGGCCGCGGTGAGCCCCTGCGCGGCGAGCGCGGCCAGCACCGCCTCGTGGTCGCCACCGAGGACGGCCGTCATCCCCGTGGCCGTGGTCGCGGCCGAGGCAGCCATCGCCTTGCCCCGCTCGCGCACGAAGACCATCGCCTGCTCGGCCGAGAGCACGCCGACACCCGCGGCAGCGGAGATCTCGCCGACGCTGTGGCCGGCGGCCACGCCGATCGACTGGAACGCCTCGCCCGGACGCGGGAACAACGACAGCGCGGCGACGAGAGCGGTGCCGACGAGCAACGGCTGCGCGATCGCGGTGTCGCGGATCGTCTCGGCGTCGGCCTTCGTCCCGTAGTGGGCGAGATCGATGTCGGCGACGGTCGAGAGCCAGTTCAGGCGGTCCGCGAAAGCAGGGTCTTCGAGCCAGGGGGCCAGGAATCCGGGGACCTGAGCCCCTTGACCGGGCGCGACGACAGCAAGCACAGCCTTACTCTGTCTTGTCCAAGGTCACGATGACGGCATACGGGCTGACCAAATCGACGGCGTGTCGTTGTGGGAACCCGACAAAAATGATCTCGGTCCGGTATCGGTCAGCGCGAGCCGACGTGCCGCGTGTACAGGTCGTAGAAGGCCGGCCGCACCATCCGCTTGGCGAGGTCGCCGGTGACCCCTTCGAGAACGAACACGGTCGGCTGATCGTCGGTCACGTCTGGTCCCGCCATTCGGTGATTACAGTCGGTGAATACGTCGAATCCAGCATCCCGGGGCCTCAGGACCTCAGCAGCCGCCCGAGTGTGAGCCCGATCCGCATGACGTACGCGTCGCGCGCGTCGGTCGGGGAGCGGCCGGTCAGCTCGGCGATCTGACGGAGCCGGTACCGCACGGTGTTGGCGTGGACGAACAGCTCGCGGGCGGTCGCCTCGACGTTGCCGCCGCTCTCGACGAACGCGGAGGCCGTGTCGAGCAGCACCGGGCTGCCGGCGGCCAGCGGGAGGTAGACCTCGTTGACCAGCTGCCGTCGGGCGTGCCCGTCGCCGGAGAGCGCACGCTCGGGGAGCAGGTCGTCCGCCGCGACCGGCCGGGGCGCACTCGGCCAGCCACCCGCGGCACGCAGGCCGGCGAGCGCGGCCCGCGCCGACGACGCCGCGGCCGGCAGGTCGTCGACCAGCTGCCCGTACACCACCGGGCCGTCGCCGCAGCTGTCGGCGACGAGCACCGCGGCCTTCTCCGCGTCCTCGACGCCGCCGAGCACCGCCACGACCCGGTCACCCTGGACGCTGACGAGCAGATCCAGCCCGGCCCCCACCGCGCGCTGACGCAGGATGTCCACGAGCCGCGCGTCGACGGCCTCCGGTGCGTACCCGACCACCACGACGACCCGGCCGGTGGTGTCCCAGCCGAGCGCCGCCGCGCGGGAACCCTGTGCCTCGTCCGTCTCGCCGCGGAGCACGGCATCGACGACGAGCGCCTCCAGCCGGGCGTCCCAGGCTCCGCGGAGCTCGGCGGTCTGGGCGTAGACCGCGGCCGCGGCGAACGCGACCTCACGGCTGAACCGGAGAACCTGCTCGAGCACCTGAGGCTGGTCGGGGACCGCGACGATGGTGTCGATCCGCTCCTCGACGACGTCGATGCAGGCGCGGATCAGCTCGACGGTCTGCTGGAGGCTGATGACGCGGGTGAGCTGGCGCGGTGCGATGCCGAAGATGTTGGCGGGCGCCTCGTCCAGCGGGTTGTCGCCGGGACGTCGGAGCCAGCGGACGAAGCTGGCGATGCCGGTCTGCGCGATCAGGCCGATCCAGCTGCGGTCGTCGGGATCGAGGGCACGGAACCAGGGGAGCCGCTCGTCCATCCGGCTCAGCGCGGCGCTCGCCAGCATGCCCTGGGCGCGGTCGAGCTCGTCGACGGTGCCGGGAGCGATGGAGACCACGGACACCAACGGTAAGGCAGTGGGCGCGAGTGTCCCAGGTTGGCCTGGCTCGCCCCTGGCTTGCCCTCGAGCGCTCCGACCCGTGAGCATCGGGACATGGCCGACCCCGACCCCGCCAGCACCCTCGACCGGATCGCGCTCCTGCTGGAACGCTCGGCTGCCGCGACCCCCCGGGTGCGTGCGTTCCGGCGTGCGGCGGACGTCGTCCGTGCGTTGCCCGACGGCGAGCTGGCCGCCCGGGTCGGCGACGGCACGCTGACGAAACTGGCGGGGATCGGCGACACGACCGCGTCGGTCATCACCGAGGTGCACGGCGGCTCGACCCCCGGGTATCTCGTCGAGCTGGAGAGCTGCGAAGCGCAGAATCCGCTGCCCGGCATGGGCACGGCGATGCGGGCGGCGCTGCGCGGCGACCTGCACTCGCACACGAATGAGTCCGACGGCGGGAGCCCGGCGTGGACCATGGCCGAGGCGGCCGCCGAGCTCGGGCACGAGTACTTCACGATCACCGACCACTCGCCCCGGCTGACCGTGGCGAACGGGCTGTCGCCGGAGCGGTTGCGCGCGCAGCTCGGGATGATCGCGAAGCTGAACGCCGAGATGGCGCCGTTCCGGATCCTGACGGGGATCGAGGTGGACATCAACGCCGACGGCACGCTCGATCAGGACGAGGAGCTGCTGGCCCAGCTGGACGTCGTCGTCGCATCCGTGCACTCCCGCCTGCGGGACCCCGCCGACGTGATGACAGCGCGGATGGTCCGGGCGATCGCCAACCCGCACGTCGATGTGCTCGGCCACTGCACCGGCCGGCTGGTCACCGGCGGCCGGGGGACGCGGCCGCCGAGCGTGTTCGACGCGGACATCGTGTTCGCCGCGTGCAAGCAGTTCGACGTCGCAGTCGAGATCAACTCGCGGCCCGAGCGCCGGGACCCGCCGTCGGCGCTGCTGCGGCTGGCAGTCGAGACCGGCTGCCGGTTCTCCATCGACACCGACGCGCACGCACCCGGCCAGCTGTCCTGGCAGGGCTACGGCTGCGAGCGGGCCGAGGACTGTGGCGTCACCCCGGACCAAGTCGTGAACACCTGGCCGGTCGAGCAGCTGCTGGAGTGGACCGGCCGGAACCGCTGAGGGCTCGACCGGCCGATCCCGGAGCGGTCGGCTGCCGTCCGTCGACGTGGCCGATCGCGGACGCGCCTGGTCCACCCGGCGGCCCTGCTTGCCCACCGGCATTCCACCAACAAGGCTGGGTGTCTCATCTTCGACCCGGAAGGTCACTGCTTCATGTCGTTCTCCATCGGCGTCGTCGGCGCCGGCCAGTTCGCGTCCAGCTTCATCACGCTCTTCCAGGCCCACCCTGACGTCTCCTCCGTCAGCGTCACCGACGTCATCCCCGAGCGGACCGCGGAGAAGGCGGCGAAGCACAACCTCCCGACGACCTACGAGTCGTTCGAGCAGATGCTCGAGTCCGACGTGGACGCGGTGGCGATCTTCACCCAGCGCTGGCTGCACGGGCCGATGGTGCTGAAGGCCCTGCAGGCCGGCAAGCACGTCTACTCGGCGGTCCCGATGGGCATGACCGTCGATGAGATCGGCGAGATCGTCGACCTCGTGGCGAAGAGCCGGCAGAGCGACAAGCCGCTCACCTACATGATGGGTGAGACGAGCTACTACTACCCGTCGTCGGTCTACTGCCGGAACAAGCTCGCGGCCGGTGAGTTCGGCCGGGTCTTCTACTCCGAGGGCGACTACGTCCACGACATGGACCTCGGCTTCTACGCCGCCTACCAGTACAGCGGCGGCGAGCGGTGGAAGGAAACCGCGTCCTTCCCGCCCATGCACTACCCGACGCACGCGATCGGCAACGTCCTCTCGGTGACCGGCCGGCACGCGACCGCCGTCTCCTGCATCGGTGTTCCCGACGACCGGGGCGACGGGGTGTTCGACAAGGACATCAGCCAGTTCGACAACGACATCTCCAACGCCAGCGCGCTGTTCCGGCTCGACGACGGTTCGGTGATGCGGACGAACGAGATGCGCCGCGTCGGCTACCCGAGCCACATGCGTGAGTCCCGTCTGCGGATCTTCGGCACCGAGGGCAGCTTCGAGCAGCTCGCGACGGTGAGCCTGTGGCAGGACAAGGAAACGGCCAACGACGTCAGCCAGGAGCTCAAGACCGGCAAATCGATCCCGCTCGACGACGACAGCCTCGACGGGGTCGACCCGGCCCTTCGGGACGCCTTCGTGTCGGGGACGGCGTCCGTGCACGATCGCTCGGTGCTGCCCGCGGAGTTCACCGGGATGCCGAACGGGCACGAGGGCTCGCACCAGTTCCTGGCGAACGACTTCGTCCGGGCGTGCATCGACGGGACCACGCCGCCGGTGAATGCCTGGGTGGCGGCTCGCTACACCCTGCCCGGGATCGTGGCGCACCAGTCGGCGCTGCAGGACGGCAAGCAGCTGGAGATCCCCGACTTCGGCGACCCGATCGTCTGAGCTGAGGCACCGCAAAGTGGGCGCGTACGCACCCAACACGCCGAGTTCGAGGTGTGGGAGCGTCCACTTTGCGGGTCAGCCGTCGACGTCGTGCAGGTGATGGACGACGTCGTGCACGAAATACCTCGCCAGCGCGTCCACAGTGAACACCGAGCCGTTGCTCCGGCGCCCGGGTCGTGACCAGCCGTCGTCGGGCACACCGCCGAACACTGACGTCGCCGTCTGAGCCGCGGCGAGGAGTTGGCCACCGACGACGGCCGGCTCCTGTTCCCAGTACCGCTCCTCGAGTGCGGTCTCGTCTTGATCCCAGTCGGTGAACGCCGGGTCGTCGGACTCGAGCATCGACCTCGCGCGCTCCGCGAAGAGCGTGAGGACATCCCGGATGTGGCACGCGTACTCCGTCGGCGACCACACCGCGGCTGCGGGCCGAAGGGTGGCGTCGGCAGTCCGCAGCACCGCCACCCAACGATCAGCCAGTCCCGGCAGAATCGAAGCGACGTCCCGCCCGTGCACGGACGCAGCGTCGAACCCGCACTCCGGGCACGGGCGCGCTAGCACCCACGTCCAGTCCTTGCCGTCGGGCTCGGGCGTGGTCGGCGGATCGGCCGTCGTGCTCAGGCTCCGGCGCCTTCCTGCTTCACGTGCGCCACGGCCGTCGGGTCGTCGATCCGGTAACGCTGCAGGGCCTCGGTCACCTGGTCGATCTTCGCCTCGTCGTGCCGGGCCAGTGCAGCCAGGGCACCGACGACGATCGACTCGGCGTCCACCTGGAAGTGGCGACGGGCAGCAGCACGGGTGTCGGCGAACCCGAACCCGTCGGTCCCGAGTGACGTGTAGTCGCCTGGTACCCAGCGCGAGATCTGGTCGGGCACGGCACGCATCCAGTCGCTGACAGCGATGAACGGGCCGTCGGCCGACCGCAGAGCGGACGTGACGTACGGCTCATGTGCCTCGGCCGGGTGCGTCAGATTCCACTTCTCGCTGTCGATCGCGTCCCGGCGCAGCTCGTTCCACGACGTCACCGACCACACCGACGCCGCCACGTCCCATTCCGACGCCAGCAGGTCGCGGGCCTTGATCGCCCACGGCATGCCGACGCCCGAGGCCATCAGCGTGACCCGGGGTGCGTCCGCGCTCAGCCCGTCCGGTGCATCGAGGAACCGGTAGGCGCCCTTGAGCAATCCGTCGACGTCGAGACCCTCTGGCTGCGCCGGCTGGTCGATCGGCTCGTTGTAGACGGTCATGTAGTACCAGACGTTCTCGCCGTGCGGGTGCGCATCGCTGGAGCCGTACATGCGGGTCAGCCCCGACTGCACGATGTGGCTGACCTCGTAGGCGAACGCCGGGTCGTAGGCGACCACGCCGGGGTTCGTGGAGGCGAGCAGGTGCGAGTGCCCGTCGGCGTGCTGAAGGCCCTCACCAGTCAGCGTCGTACGGCCGGCGGTGGCGCCGATGACGAAGCCACGGCCCATCTGGTCGCTCAGTGCCCACATGAAGTCGCCGGTGCGCTGGAACCCGAACATCGAATAGAAGATGTAGAACGGGATCATCGGCTGGCCGTGGGTGGCGTACGACGTTCCGGCGGCGATCACCGAGGCCAGGCAGCCCGCCTCGCTGATGCCCTCGTGCAGGAGCTGCCCGTCCGTTGCAGTCTTGTACTTGAGCAGCTGGGCGCGGTCGACGGACTCGTAGTTCTGTCCGTGCGGGTCGTAGATCTTCGCCGACGGGAAGAGCGAGTCCATCCCGAAGGTGCGGTACTCGTCGGGCGCGATCGGCACGAAGCGCTTACCCAGCTCAGGTGTGCGCATGAGGTCGCGCAGCAGCCGGACGAGGGCCATCGTGGTCGCAACCTTCTGCTTGCCCGAGCCCTGCCGGATGTCGGCGAACACCTTGTCGGCCGGGATCTCGAGCTTGACCGGGTCGGTGCGACGTTCGGGGACGAAGCCGCCGAGTTCACGCCGGGACTCGAGCGCATACCGCACCAGGTCGGAGTCGGCGTCGGGCTGGTAGTACGGGGGGAGCTCGCCCGCCAGCTCCTCGTCGGAGATCGGGATCTGCAACCGGTCGCGCATCTTGTGGACGTCGGCCTTGGTGAGCTTCTTCATCTGGTGGGTGGCGTTGCGGCCCTCCAGGGCGTCGATCCCGTAACCCTTCACGGTGTGCGCGAGGATCACCGTCGGCTGGCCCTTGTGCTCCATCGCGGCCTTGTACGCGGCGTAGACCTTGCCGCGGTCGTTGCCGCCACGACGCATCGTGCGCAGCTGCTCGTCGGAGAGGCCCTCGACGAGTTTCGCCAACGCGGGCGTGTTGAACAGCATCCGGCGGATGTAGGCGCCGTCCTCGACCGAGAACGTCTGGAACTGCCCGTCCGGGACCTCGGTGAGCCGGCGCACGAGCTCACCGGTGGTGTCCCTCGCGAGCAGAGCGTCCCACTCGCTGCCCCAGATGACCTTGATGACGTTCCAGCCGGCGCCCCGGAACGTCGACTCGAGCTCCTGGACGATCTTGCCGTTGCCGCGGACCGGTCCGTCGAGCTGCTGGAGGTTGCAGTTGATGACGAATGTCAGGTTGTCGAGATTCTCCCGAGCGGCGACACCGATGCTGCCCAGCGACTCGGGCTCGCCCATCTCGCCGTCGCCGAGGAACGTCCAGACGTGCTGCTGGTCGGTGTCGGTGATGCCGCGGTTGTGCAGGTAGCGGTTGAATCGGGCCTGGTAGATCGAGTTGAGCGACGCGAGTCCCATCGACACGGTGGGGAACTCCCACAGGTGCGGCATCAGTCGCGGGTGGGGGTACGACGAGAGGCCGTTGCCCCAGCCCTTCGAGGCTTCCTGCCGGAAGGCGTCGAGCTGGTCGGTGCTGATACGGCCCTCGATCAGGCCACGGGCGTAGACGCCGGGGGAGGCGTGGCCCTGGAAGAAGATGTGGTCGCCGCCGCCCGGGTGGTCCTTGCCGCGGAAGAAGTGCGTGAGACCGACCTCGTAGAGGGTCGCGACGGACTGGTAGGTGGCGATGTGGCCGCCGACCTCGAGACCCTTGCGGTTGGCTCGGGACACCATCACGGCGGCGTTCCAGCGGATCGCGGCCTCGAGCCGCGTCTGCAGGTCTTCGTCACCGGGGACGGCCGGCTCGTCGCCGCTGCCGATCGTGTTGACGTAAGGGGTGACGGTGGCCGCCATCGCCGGCGCGCCGCTGGGCGCGCTCAGCTGGGCGCGCTCGACCAGTCGCTGGACGAGGAAGGCGCCTCGGTCACGGCCCCCGGCGGCGACCGCGGCGTCGAAGGACTCGAGCCACTCCGCCGTCTCGTCGGGATCGGCATCAGGGATGGCGACGTGAGTGCTTACTGCGGGATCGGCATCGGAACTGGCCGAGGGGGAGTCGGTGTGAGCAGGTGCGGACACGGGGATCTGTGCTCCTTCTCCGTGGGCTGCGAGGCTACGGCCGTGGTGGGCGCCGGCAACCGGTCTGGGCAGTCGACGGGAGGGTGGTCCGCCGGCTCGGTGACCTCGGCATTCTCTCTCGTTTGATACTGCCGCGTCACCTCGGGTCCAGGTAAGAATGCGTGCCCGTGGGCATCCGGTCGGATATCCCACCTCTCGGTGCCCCGGTGGAGTCGACTTGCATGCAGGGCCGGAGCACGCTGGACTAGCTCGGGGTGGGCGAGACCCCCGTCAATGGTCCACACTCACCCCCGAGGGTCATCGCCCTCACCGGGACATCGCCCTCGAACGGGCGACACCACCGGACCACGAGCTGGACCGAACGAACCGGAGAGGACACGACGCGTGAACTCGACCGCAGGCCCCGTTGGGCCCGCTGCGCGGCTGGGTATGCGCCCCGGCATGGTGGTGCAGGAACTGGGATGGGACGAAGACGCCGACCAGGAACTGCGGGAGTCCGTGGAGGACGCCATCGACGGCGAACTGGCCGACCGGCACGACGATGTCGTCGACGCGGTCCTGCTGTGGTGGCGCGACTCCGACGGTGACTTGGTCGATGCTCTCGTCGATGCCCTGACCGACCTCGCCGACGGCGGTGCCATCTGGTTGCTCACTCCGAAAGTCGGCCGCGTGGGCTATGTCGATGCGAGTGAGGTGGCCGAGGCCGCGCCCACCGCGGGGCTGGCCACCACGAGCAGCGTCCCGGCCGGAGCGGACTGGTCGGCCACCAAGCTCGTCGCGCCGAAGGCGCGCGGGTCGAAGCGGTGATGACGCAGGAGCCGACGACGCTGAGCACGTCCGATCCACTGGCGGTCGGCGCGCACGCACCGGATTTCACGCTGGCCGATCAGCACGGCGGGAGCGTGACGTTGTCGGAGTCCGGCGCGCTGGGCCGCAACGTCCTCCTGGTGTTCTACCCGTTCGCGTTCACCGGGACGTGCACCGGCGAACTGGCCGCGATGCGCGACCGGCTCGGTGAGCTGACCAACGACACCACCGACCTGATCGCCGTGTCCTGCGACTCGATGTACTCGCTGCGGGTGTTCGCCGAGCAGCAGCAGCTGGAGTTCCCGCTCGTCTCCGACTTCTGGCCGCATGGCGGGGTGTCGAGCGCGTTCGGGGTCTTCGAACCGTCCCGCGGCTGCGCCGTCCGCGGCACGTTCCTGATCGACCCGTCCGGCACCATCGCGTGGCGGGTGATCAACGGGATCCCCTACGCGCGTGACGTCGACGAGTACGTGGCCGCCATCGCCGAACTGAGCGCACGCTGATGGCTGAACGAGCGCTGACGAACGTGCAGCCCGATCCCTACCTCTGGCTCGAGGACGTCACCGGCAACGCTGCGCTCGACTGGGTTCGCGAACGTAACGCCGACACTCTCGGCCGGCTCGCGCAGGGCGATCGTTTCGAGTCGCTCCGGACGCAGATCCTGGACGCGCTCGACTCCTCCGATCGCATCCCCTACGTCCGCCGTCGTGGCGAGTACCTCTACAACTTCTGGCAGGAGGCCGAGCACCCGAGGGGATTGTGGCGGCGCACGACGCTCGAGAACTACCGCGAGTCCTCACCCGGTTGGGACGTGCTCCTCGACGTCGATGCGCTCGGCGCGGCCGAATCGGTGAACTGGGTCTGGGCCGGGGCGTCGTTGTTGCGTCCTACGCTCGACCGCGCGTTGGTCGAACTGTCGCGTGGCGGTGCCGACGCTGCCGTCGTCCGCGAGTTCGACCTGACGACGAGGCAGTTCGTCGAAGGTGGCTTCAGCCTCCCCGAGGCCAAGAGCCAGGTCGACTGGATCGACCGCGACCGCGTCTATGTGGGTACCGACTTCGGCCCGGGAACGCTCACGAGCTCGGGTTATCCACGTGTGGCAAAGGAATGGCGACGCGGAACGACGCCCGACGAGGCCGGCACGGTGTTCGAGGGCAGCGAATCCGATGTGTACGCGGTCGCCACCCACGACCCGACACCGGGCCACGAGCGCGACCTGTTCGTCCGCGCGCCCGACTTCTTCACGTCCGAGGAATTCGTTCGCACGCCGGACGGTCCACCGGTGCGTATCGACGTCCCCGACGACGCCCGCACCGACGTGCATCGTCAATGGCTGTTGGTGAATCCACGGTCCGCCTGGACCGTCGACGGTGCCACGCACGCAGCGGGCTCCCTGCTGGTCGCACCTTTGGAGTCGTTCCTCGCCGGGTCACGCACCTTCGTCGTCCTGTTCAGCCCGGACGCCCACAGTTCGGTGGACGCGTGGGCCTGGACCCGGCATCACCTGATTCTCAACATGCTGGTCGATGTGACCAGCCGGCTCGAACTCCGGACGCCGCCGGCCGACGGCGACGACGGCGGGCCGTGGGTCTCGGCGCCGCTCACCGCCGCGGAGGAGCTGGCGACCGTGTCGGTCGCCGACACCGATCCCGATCACACCGACGAATACTTCACCGACTCGAGCGGATTTCTCGAGCCGTCGACATTGCGCCGGGGCGTGATCGGGGACGGTGAGGCCGAGCTCGTCAAGCAGGCACCGGTTCTCTTCGATGCGACCGGCTTGACCACGCGTCAGTTCTTCGCGACCTCCGATGACGGTACGTCGATCCCGTACTTCGTCGTCGGCGACCCCGACGCGCCTGCTGTGCCCACCATGATGACCGGCTACGGCGGCTTCGAGATCGTCCACACACCCGCGTACAGCGGTGCGATCGGACGCGGCTGGCTCGCCCGCGGCGGCACGTTCATCGTCGCGAACATCCGCGGTGGCGGTGAGTACGGACCCGAGTGGCACACCACCGCGATCCGGGAGAACCGGCCGCGCGCCTACGAGGACTTCGCTGCCGTGGCACGTGATGCGGTCACACGCGGGATCACCACACCCGGCCAGCTCGGTATCACCGGCGGCAGCAACGGCGGGCTGTTGATGGGTGTGATGCTCACCCGATGCCCCGAGCTGTTCGGTGCCATCGTCTGCGAGGTGCCGCTGCTGGACATGTTCCGCTACCACCTCCTGCTGGCCGGTGCGTCCTGGATGGCGGAGTACGGAAACCCCGACGAGCCGTCCGACTGGGCGTTCCTCGGCCGGTATTCGCCGTACCAGAACGTCGGTGCGGGTCCGTGGCCGCCTGTGCTGTTCACCACCTCGACGCGCGACGACCGTGTGCATCCAGGGCATGCCCGGAAGATGGCCGCGTTGCTCCGCGAGCGTGGGCATCACGTCGAGTACTACGAGAACATCGAAGGCGGGCACGGAGGCGCCGCGGACAACGAGCAGCGCGCGTTCTCCCGGGCGCTCGCGATGGAGTTCCTCTGGCAGCGACTCACCGGCGAGCCGGTGGTGGCGGACGCATGACCCGCTACGTCGCGTTGCTGCGTGGGATCAACGTCGGGGCGGCGAAGCAGGTCGGCATGGCCGATCTGAAGAATCTCGTTGTGGGCTTGGGTTATACCGATGTCAAGACGCACCTGCGCAGTGGCAACGTCTTGTTGACGGCGGACCACACGTCGGCCGACACGCTCGCCGCGCAGCTGACGGCGGCCATCAAGGAGCAGTTCTCGATGGCGGTCAGCGTCGTCGTGCGGACCCGGGACGAGCTCGCCGCGGTCGTTGCCGCGAACCCGCTGGGAGAGGTCGCGACCGATCCGTCGCGGTCGGTGGTGGCCTTCCTGTCGAGGCCGCCCGATGCGGCCGGGCTGGCGGCGCTGCTCGCGGTCGACGTCGCGCCGGAGCAGATCGTGGCCGACGGTCAGGAGCTCTACCTGTGGTGCCCGGACGGTCAGGCCGACGGGGCCGCGACGAAGGCGTTGAGCAAGGCCAAGCTGAAGGTGACCGTGACCGCGCGCAACTGGCGCACTGTGACCAAGCTCCTCGAACTCGCCGACGGCTAGAGCCGGCGGCTACTGTTGGCCCCTCGTACGGGCGCATAGCTCAGTGGTAGAGCGCCTGCCTTACAAGCAGGATGTCGGCGGTTCGAACCCGTCTGCGCCCACCCCACCTGACGCGAAGATTCCCTTCACCCTGCGGCTGGTAGGGGGTTGAGG
>DAIQRJ010000031.1:0-44172 GCA_036786375.1 Actinopolymorphaceae bacterium | reverse complement strand
ACAGCATGACGGATGCAAAACTAAATAGAGCGCTTATTTATCGGCATGCCCTTAGTGCCCAGGTCCAGCTCGGCGACCGCATTCGTCACCGTCGACCGCGACACCCCTGCCGCACCGGCGACCGCGACGACCCCACCCCGACCGAGTTCGCGGGCTTCAGAGCCCAACAGCAGCCGACGCTGCCGCTCATTCAGATGCGGCCACAACGTCTCGATCCGACGCTTCACGCCCCCCACGACCGCTTCAGTGAACGCCACTCACACACGATATCGGCGAACGGATCAAATGACCGGTTTATTTATGCGCGAGTTCTAAGCGGATCATCGACAAGCGGCGTGATGACTCCGAGTTGGTGGGCGTTCACGTCTTCCGCGGCCGGCCGCTCCCGATGTTCCAACCCGAAGCTACGAGCGCGAACGACATCCTGGCTGTGGCCTGGGAGCGTGGTGGGGTCCATGTGGTCCGGCGGGACCTGAAGTACGTCACTGAGGACGACGGGTCGTGGCGTGCCCAGGAGAAGGGCATTGATGTCGCCTTGGCGATCGGCGTCGTCGAGGCCGCGATGAACGGGGAGTTCGATGTCGTCGTGATCTTCAGCAACGACACAGACCAGTTGCCCACGTTGGAGCTTGTCTTTCACAAGCTTCGGCCCCAAGTGGAGATTGCGTGTTGGGCTACGGCGAAGCCCCTCTGGTTCCCGGAAGGCCTGCGAGCCACGCCGCCGAGGCGTCTGCCCTACTGCCACTTCTTGAATGAGGACGACTTCCTGGCCTGCCGTGACTACCGCGCTGCGAGCGACTGACTGACCCGGCGGAGTTCTCCCAGCCCCGTCGATCTTCACGCTAACCACACTTTCAGCCCTCGCGCCTCGGCATATGCCCACGTGTCGTTTCCTCTTGGGTGGACCTCAGATCAAGGTCCGCTCGCGGCGGAATGACGCATGTCGTCCACCCGCGCGGATCGCTGCATGAGCGGACGGTCCGTCCCGCGGCAGATCCGGGTGACCGCACGACGGGCGGCATTAGCGGCATTGAGCGAGACGTGACGTACCCTCGACCGATGGGCGATGCGAGCTTGAGACGAATGAGTCGGGCAACCGCGGCCTTTGGCCTTGTCGGCTTCGTCGTCGGCAGGGCGTTACTGCTCGTGCACGCCTAGTCCCTGAGAGGAGTGTGTCTGATGGCGAAGCGAGGCATTGACCACTGGAGTGAGACCTACTGCGACCGGCGCTTCCACCCACTCCACCTGACGGGCGAGCCCTACTGGTTCTATTGCCGCCTTGAACCGGGCCACGACGGAGACTGCGACTGTGAAGCAGCCCACGAAGCAACGAACACGAAGGACTGAGGACTATGGGATCGATGCTCCGCAAGTCAACGCCGCACTCCTTTGGGGCGGTACTCGCCGACTGACCGCAACTCGGCAGATCCGGTCGTCCGCATCGCCGAAACGCGGCGGAATGACGCAAACGCGCTGAGAGCGGCGCTGAGTGCAGCGGAGGTCCAATCGCTAGAGGCGTTCGAAGTCCGCAATCGCATCACCAACGCCGTAAACACCAAGCGTCAACAGGTCGTCCAGAACATCCAGAAGGGCCGCTCGGTGGGCTCGGTCTCGTGACTGAGCGAGACCCCGGACTACGAGTTCACTGATGTAGCGAGCATCTCCGGCAGCTCCGGTGCGGATGTCCGCCGCTTCCGCTCCGTAGACGCTCAAGAATCGCTGAGCGGCCTTCAACACGAGGTCGTCCACCTTGTCCGGCGCGTACTGGAGCGTTAGGAGCAGTTGCGGAGTCGCGTGCTCGTATGCCGGCGAATCGATCAGGGCCTCAAGCAGTGCTGCGAACGGCCGCAGCGGCTTCTCACGGAGCCGGGGTGCAACCTCAGCGACCGCCTTGCGCACCTCGTCGTCGGCATCGTTCATGAGTTCGATCAATGTCGTCGCGGCAAGCTCGCTGTTAGAAGTGTGATCGACGCGCCCAGCGCATACGTGAGCGGCACCTCTGCGAACTTGAGGCTCGCCCGCAAGCGCTTGAGCCATCAAGTCGGGCCGGCCCCATTCCAGCGCAGCAAACGCAGCCATCTGACCGCCCACTGTGCGGGTCTCCTCTTCCTCTGAAACAAGCATCCGCTGAATCACCGGATCGATCGCTTCGGGGTTGACGTTTCCGATGTACAACATGAGCTGCTGGACCAGGTCGGCTGCAAGCAGCAAGTCGTCAGCTTCGATCAACCGCTCGAATGCGATCAGCGCATCGGGTCTGGCGTGGCGGAGCGAAGCGGCGATTGTGTGGGCCACACACGACCGAACGCTGAGCACAGGATCGGATGCCAACTCCACGAGGTGCGGCCGAACAAGTTCAGTTCGATCTCCTTCGACGTCGTAAACAAGCAAGTCACCGAGAGACTCCGCCAAGCTGCCGCGAGCGGTGTTGATGCCGTTCATACGCAAGTCCTTGGCGCGCTGCGTATCCTCCCCGGGGCGGCTGACAACAGGTTCGTTGTCTCTCGGGTCATCTGAGTGGAGGGTACGATCAAGCACAAGCTCCACGATGTCGAGGGGTGCCTCGCGGAAATATCGACGCAGTGCGTTTCCGAGCCAACGGTCGTTGTCGGTGTGGCCCAGAGACGCGATGTGGCGAAGAGCGGCGAAGACGGGTTCAGGGTCGATATCGGCGGATGCGTCGCTGAAGCCCATCAAGAAGGCGTCTCCGTACGCCGGGTTCAGATCAGCTGTCAGCTTCATCGCTAGCCGAGCAAACCGAACAGGATCTTCTGCCACATAGTTCTTGAGCACGGGAGACAACTCGCGAGCCCCACCCTTGAACGTGTCCCAGTCGTGGTCGTCAGCCTCGTACTTCGTCATGGCTCGGAACCACTGCTCGTCTGTCATCTTGCTGGCTGCGTCGCCGCCGATCGGAGAGCCGATGCTGCCACCCCGGATTCCTCGGGGTTGCGCAGGTTCCACTTGGTCGAACTTCCGCTGGTACTCACCCAGCCGCCTTCGTCCTTCCGCACTCAGGCGGTCTTCGCGAAGCGCCGAGAGGAACGTGAATGCCGAGTAGCCGAGACTTCGCCTGCGTTCGTACGGATTTCGAAGGTCGCGGACCAACTCCTCCAACTGCAGGTGCATTTCATCGCTTACGTGAGGAGCGATAGCTCGCACCAGCTCCCGAGCGACCCAATCCGCGTCCGACACGTACCCACAGTCGAGCCGGTGTTCCCCTTCGAGGAGGAGTTCTGCAGCCCACTCTGCGAAGGCGGCGCCACCCACGATTAGGGCGCGGTACAGCAGGAACTGGGATGTCTCGTACGGGTCAGCGGCGAGCACCTCGAGAAACGGCTGCACGTCTTCCGGTGAGGACTTAGCGAGTTGCTCAAGAGCCCGCGTTGCAGCAGCTCGTAGCGCGTCGTCCATGTCTCGTTCGTCGTGGTCAGACTCAGGGAAACGCATCGCAAAGTGGTTGTCGCGGATCGGTTCGCCGGCTCGCTGCGGCAACGCGGTCGCTAACATGACGTCCCGGAGGTACGGGACCATGGCCTGAACGAAGAGAAGTGGCTCGGCAGTTGAGGCTGTTCGGACCAACTCCGTGGCACCGTATTCATTGATCGCGAGGGCGGGGATCTTGCCGCTGGCGTCGAGCGCCAGGGCGTCGGTGCGGTCGACAAGCCGCGCCTGTAGCAGCTCGATGGCCCACCGCGGCTGATGGCTCGCCAGTTCGTGCACGGTCAGCCACAACTCATGGTTGGCCTCGTCGAAGCCACCATCACGGACCGCGGCGAGTAGAAGATCGAACAACGCACGGCTGGTGTGCACATCGGCGAAGCGCAGCACCCAACGCACCCAATTCAGGTATTCAGGAGCGTCCTTACGCGCATCGAGCAGCCCGGCGACGACGTCACCATGCTCCTTAGCACCGCTCACCATCAAGTTGAGGGCGCGACCCTTCAGTTCATCCTCGGAGCTATCCAGCCACGTACTAATCAGACCCTCGTTGTAGAACCGCTCGAACCACTCCGCGCGACGCAGTTGCTGCCACAACCGATCTTCAAAGCGTGGCTTAGTTGCCGCGATCCGCAGCACTAGATCGGCTTCCTTCGATGTTGGACCAGCCACGTTGGCCAGGACGGCTAGCGCCGCCTCTTTGATGTGGAACCGCACGTCCGGACTCGTGAGGACCGCTTCGGCCTCTTCGACAAAGCGATCGGGCTCACGCTCGTGCAAATGTTGGAGGATCTGGCGGACCTGCGCGCGACGAAAGAGTTCCTGCTCGTCCCGATTCAGAAAGTCAACAAGGGACTCGTCTCGCGAGACCCACTGCCGAGCAAAGGCGTAGTCGAAGAATGACTCGTGAAAGAACGCGATGCGATCACCGTCGCGAACGAGCACGTGCTCAGACACGAGCACGTTTGCGTCGTCGATCAGGTCATCTTCATCGAGGACCTCGACAGGTACAGACAACACTTGCCGATCGCTGGCCGCGTTGGCGACCCGAGCCAGCACCTCGTTGAAACGAACTCCCTCACGCCTCGTCTTTGCCGCCTGTCGTTTCCGCTCCCAGAACGACTCGAACAGCGAACCGCGCGACTGAAACGACAACGCGTCGTCCTGGCCGGCAAACGTCTTGAGCAATACCAGGTGCAGCGGGGTCTGCAGGATGCCCAACTGCTTGACGGTGAGCTGGGTCGGGTCGAGACCCATGCCCTCGACCGCCGCCTTTACCGCCTCGACCGGCAGGTCACCCACGCGCACCTGGGTCATATCCGAGCGCCCAGCGAGCTCACGGATTCGATGATCGTTCTCGACGTCAAACTCGCGACAAGCCAAGATCACGCGGACGCCGGCCACAGAGAGTGCTTCGCCAATCAAGTCCAGCACGACGTCAAAGCTCTGCGGCATCCGGCCAGACGCCAAGCTGACCGCATCGAGCTGATCGATGACGAGGTAGGCCTCACGACCCTCTGCCGCCAGAGCAAGTGCTGCCGCTGGCGAGGTGTCCAGGCCCAACTGACGTCCGACATCGACTGACGATGCAAAGGGTTCGAGTCGGTCCAGACGAAGTGCGAGCACTGCGGCACCCGACTCCTGAAGGGCCGTCACGGTTTGGAACAGAACGGAACTCTTGCCGCCGCCTGCCGAACCAACGATGAGCCCCAGTCGGTTGGCTTCTAGGGCTTCTGTCAGCGTTGTGGCTTCGTCACGCTCAATCGGCGGCTGCAACAGCTCGCGCTGGATCGTATTCATCCAACTGCCTGTCACTGCGCCAGCCTGCCGTTGCGCAGTCACGCGAGCGCCTGCGACCAAGGGGCGGATGCCAAGTGGAGCCAAGAGGTCGAGCAGCTCAACTGAGGTGAAATGTTTGCCAAGATTGGCCACTAGAACATCGCCGATGGCTAGCGAGATCATGTGACCAGTAGCACCTTCAAGGCTCAGGCCGGCCAGCATGCTGTTAACCCGAACGACGTCATCTTCGCCTTGGACGTCGAACCACATGCCGCGCAACGTCGACCACGCCACATCCGCACTACCCAGCACTGTTGCCGCTGAAAGTTCGTCAAATGCAGTGCGCATTTCGTCGGTCAACCATGCTTGGGTGAAGGTCGTGAGGTCGGCCGACTTGCGGGCGCGCTCCGCGAGTTCCTTCAGCGGCCCACATGGAATCTGTGAAACGAAGTGGTACTGGCGACCGTTCGCGACGTGTTGGACGGCGGCCTGAAAAATGCCCTGACCGGCCAGCGCCTTGATGCTCCAGTAGTTGCTATTGCCCCGCTGACGCTTGAGCTGGTGTACCTCGACAACGGCACCACTGGAGTAGGTGAACTCCGAGCCCTTCGCCAGGTCGACATCGATGTCCTCTGCCGTGAACGAACGGCTCGAATCCAGGATGCAGTACAGCGCGTGGCGGACCGCCCAGGCAGCCTCGTACCGATTGCCGAGCTTGTCAGCTTCGCCGCCGGGTCGAGGTGCCACTAACTCAGCCGCCTGGCCCTATCGCTCACGTCCAAGCCTCCACGTCGATGTCGCCCGAACCTATACGCAGAAACCTGCGCTGCAGGTGTCTCGAGCAGCGTAGTACTGGCACGCGACAGATAGTCATCCTCAGAGCCACGGTGCGAATCACAGGGAACGGACAGCGACGATCCGCGTCCGGAACCAGGACCTGGGGTTTGAACACGACCACCTCGACTTTCCCCCCTGACAGTGCCTAGGTGTTCCATAGGGCGACCACGCACCAGACACGAAGGTCCTAGCTGACCAGCGACCACGAGTGACATTGCGGCAGACGTCCTCGGCATTCCCGCCATATGGCCGGACCTTGGAGTTGAGTCAATCTGGGCGGTATGACGCCGAGCCTGCCCGAGGGCAAGGCCTTACGGTGCAAACTGGTCCGCGACTTCGCGGGCTCCGACGTAGAGCGCGATCTTCCAGTTGTGACTGCGATCCTAATCGCCCAGCGAAGCGTCAATGATCGACTGTGCAGCCTTGCGGGTGCGGTCCTCCGCGGTAGGCCACAGGTGGGCATAGGTGTTGAGCGTCGTGGTGGCTTTCGCGTGGCCGAGCGAGCGTTGGACGGTGACGACGTCGCAGCCGGCTGCGATGAGGCCGGATGCGTAAAAGTGGCGTAGGTCGTGAAGCTTGATGTCGCTCAGGCCGGCGACCCGCAGCGTCTTGCGCCACCAGTAGCCGACAGTGTTTTGGTGGGGCGGCTGGTCACCCTCGCCGGTGAACAACCACTGCTCGTCGCCGATTGTGCCGAAGTCTGCGACGTGCTGGGCGAGGAGATCGACCAGGCCGTTGGCCAGGTACACGACACGCTCCGATCCGTACTTCGGAGCCCGGACGTCGATCGCGCCGCCGTTGACGCGTTGCACCTGCCGGGTGACGGCGAGCGCGGCCCCGACGAAGTCGACGTCGCCGAGTTGGACCGCGGCGGCTTCGCCGAGCCGTAGTCCCGCAAAGCCGCACAAGGCGACGAAGGTGCGGAACCCGTCCTCGGCGGCGGTCATGAGCAGCCCGACATCGGCGGGCGTCGGGATTGACATCGCTGCGTCAGCTCGACGACGACGCGGCAGACGGACCGTGTCAGTGGGGTCCGTCCCAATGACGCGGTCCCTGACGGCGGCGCGGAACACCGACCGTACGTTGACGTACCGGGTCTTGATCGTGCCCGGGGCGAGTCCCGCGGCGTCCATCGACTTGATCCAGACTTCGACATCTGAGCGACGGATCTGCCGCATCGCCTTGTCGTCCGCGCAGGATGCTCTCCGCCTCGGCCTGGTTCAGCTCACCCTGGGTCGTGATCCAGGACGGCTTGAGGCCATCGACATCCTCCGGAGTGAGTGGGGTAGCCCCATCCGGATGTTCGTCGAACTGGGTCACTTCCACAGTCGTCCGGAGTCGATGAATCGCTGCATCTCCTCATGGATGACCTCGTCGTCGATCCGAGTGCCTTGCGCTTCCAGGTCCATGGCCCGCGAGACGGCCCGTACCTGATCGCCGATTTGCGCCTGTGCCTGCTGCTCAACGATCTGCGCCAAGCTGCCCCCGCGTGGGATCAGCGCGTACACCAGCGTGCACCCCATTGCCTCAGCGGCGCGTTCCAAAGTGTCGAGGCGAATGCGATGCGCGCTCTCGGATCGTTCGATGTCGCGCACGCTCGGTTGGGTGACCTGCAGACGTGCCGCGAGGTCGGCGGCCGACATGCCCAGTGCCTCTCGGACAGCCCGGATCCAACCGCGGGCAGGCGGCGCGAACGCTGCGGCTGGCGGCAACTGGCTCAAGCGCCGGTCAAGAGCGCGCCGGGCGGCTCGGGACTGAGTCGATTTCATGGTGTGACCTTCGGATTCCTTTACGTGGTAGTGGCTACAGCCGACGAAACTACCATGAAAACAAGGCTGTAGCCACTAAATCGAACCAACGAATAGTGGCTATAGCCATTCAAACGGTCCGCTACTGCCAGCTGCTCGGCAGAGATGCCTGAGCGGATGTGAAGATGTCCGCTTCTCCAAGCTGAAGCGTGACCGCGCGGAAACCGCGACGACCAGAGCTGCGACTGCCTGGAGTCTGGATGGGGAAGCCGAGCGCTATCGGCTCTGGTCTGCCCGCTCCCACCAGACCAGGGTGGCTATGCTCGCCCGCGA
This sequence comes from Actinopolymorphaceae bacterium, assembly GCA_036786375.1. GTDB lineage: Bacteria > Actinomycetota > Actinomycetes > Propionibacteriales > DAIQRJ01 > DAIQRJ01. The sequence continues at coordinate 36,034 of DAIQRJ010000031.1, read as the reverse complement.
TTCCCACGACCACGACCTCCGCGATGCCCAATGCCCCGGGGCTCGCCTGCTCCGGACCGTCGACACCGCTGAGCAGCGAGGGCACAGACCAGGGGAACCAGGCGCCGAAGCCGAGCGCAGCGATCACCTGGGCGGCGAACAGGCTCACGAAGATGGCTCCAACCGCAGGGAGGTAACCTCGGCCGACGCTGGCGACAAGCCCGTTGGTCGTCGCGAGCGTCACGGTCAGCAGCGCCGTGGCGAGGACCGTTCCGACCCCATGCAGCGCCGTGTCCGTCGACCAGCCCGGCAGGCCGAGCAGGGTCCCGAACAGTAGGCCGATGACGACGAGCTGGGTCGCCAGCAGGAAGCACCAGCCGAACGCGACGATGAACTTGGCAGTGACCACCGCGGCACGCGAGGTGGGCAGGGCCAGCAGGTCCTTGGCGGTCCCGTCGGAGAACTCGCGGCCGAACAACCAGGTGACTACGAGGCCGAACACAAGCAGCCCGCCGACCGCGGCGATCTGTGCGGTGAGGGCGAAATAACCCTCCCAGTCTGCTGTCCCGCCGGCGAGCTGGGCCTTCGTCCCGAGCAAACCGAGTGACCGAGCGCGCTCGGGGTCCTGCAGGACGAACATGAAGAACCCACCGACCACGCCGCCCACGGCAAACGCAGCAAACGTCACCCACGGCACACGTGAACGCCGGACCTTCAGCAGCTCAGCCCACAGGGCGGCAGCGATCTCATCGAACACCGGCTGCCTCACGATCCTCGGTGGCGGGCGCGCCGACCAACCGCAGAAAGTAGGTCTCCAAATCCTCCTCGGTCACGGCCAGCCGGGTGGGCGGTTCGCCGGCTCTTACGAGTGCCGTCGCCACGAGCTCGGGGTGATCCACGGCGCGGCGATCCTCGAGGACCAGGAAGCCAGCCGCGCGGTATGACTCGAGCCCGGCCTTTCGCAGTACTCGGGCCGCGTGACTGGTGTCGCGGGCACCCACCTCGAGGCGCCTACGGACGCGAGATGCCAGACCATCGGCGTCGAACTCGTCGACGAGCCGCCCGTTGTGAAGTACGCCGATGCGGGTGGCGACCCGGGCCACCTCGGCGAGCCGGTGACTGGACAGGAACACCGTCACGCCTTGCTCGCGGGCGAGGTCCACCAACAGCGTTCGGACCTCCGCCACGCCGGCCGGGTCGAGGCCGTTCACCGGCTCGTCGAGCACGAGCAGCGACGGCCGGTGCAGAAACGCTTTGGCCAGCCCGAGCCGCTGACGGTTGCCCAGCGAGAGCGCCCGGGCGCGACGATCGGCGTACGAACGTAGCCCGAACAGGTCGATGGCTTCGTCGACGGCGCAGCGCTCGGGGATCTTGCGCAATCGACGGACGACCTCGAGGTTCTCCCGCACCGTGAGCTCGGGGTAGGCCGACGGTGCTTCCACCAGGTAGCCGACTTGCGCCCATACGCCTCGGTCGGTCACCCGACGCTTTGTGACTTCGACATCTCCTGCACTGGTGCGGACCATTCCGAGAATCATCCGGATCAGCGTGGTCTTGCCGGCACCGTTGAGGCCGAGAATGGCGTACACCTCGCCGGGCTGGACATCGAGGGTGACGTTGTCGACCGCGACGACACGTCCATAGCGCTTCGACACGCTGCGGACGGTTATGACCGGCGTGCTCATCGGCGGGCCCTCTTCGTGAGGTCGCTCAATGCCGCAAAAGCGTCATCGACGTGGGAGGGCAGATCGCCGCCTTGGCCCGCCCACCGCACAACGGCCACGCCGACCACCGTTGCGCAGATCGCGGCGGCCACCTCGATGCCGAGGTCGTCGGCGCTGCGCCCACCACGCTCGGCAAATGCGTCGGCCAGGTGCGTCACGAGGCTGTCCTGCTGTTCGCGCGAGCGAGCCCTCAGCGCGGGCACGGACAGGATCAGCGCGGTGCGCTGGCGGATCGCCTCGAGGTCGCCCTGGTAGACGTCGGCGAGCGCGTCGGCGAAGCCCCGCCGTGCGGCTGTGAGCGGAGCATCGCTTACCGGCCAGGCACGGACCGCCGCGGCGATCAACGGGTCATAGACATCCTGGAGGACGATGTCTTCCTTGGTCGCGAAGTAGCGGTACAGGGTCGCCGGCGACACGTAAGCGGCGGCTGCGATCTGCTCGCAGGTCGTGGCGTCATAGCCCCGGCTCGTGATGAGACTCAGCGCCTCGCGCTGGATCGTCTCGCGCGTGCGCTCTTTCTTGCGTTCCCGCAGGCCAGTCATCACCACTCCTCACAGACTCAGCCAGATATGAGAGTCACTCACATATATTAGTAACTCTCACTACGTGAACGCCTGTCAAGAGCTCATGCCAGCCCACGGACAGATCGCGCTTCAACGTCTAGCCGAGTACCGATCCGACCTCAGGTCAGCCGACGCAGAACTCGTTACCTTCGGGGTCGAGCATCACGATGTGACCCAGACCTCCGTCGTAGAATTCCTCGCGCACGGAGGTCGCTCCAGCGCCGAGCAGTTCGGCGGCCTTCGAGCGGATCAGGCGCTCGCGCTCAGCCATATCCCACGGCGGCTTTCCTGCCGGCCGGATATCGATGTGCATCGCCCTAACCGGCAATCAGTCCGTAGCGGTCCATCGACTGGTAGGCCGATGGTATCAAAGTGATACCATCGCCGCATGGCCATGACGTTGAGGTTGACCGAAGAGCAGGAACGTGCGCTCACGCTGCTGGCGGAGGCCGACGGGGTCAGCAAGCAGGAGGCAACGGTCCGCGCGATCACCGAGGCCGCGGCTCGTCGAGTGCATGACGCAAAGGTTCAGGAGCTCTCGGCCGTCGCGCGTGAGCGATACGGCGATCTACTCGACCGACTGGGTGGATGACCGACTATCTGACGGTTGAGGATCTCCTCAGGCTGACCCGGGATCTCGGCATCGGTCCGGTGAGCGATATCGGTCTCCTCGACTCCGCCGCCCATCGCCCGACGACCTCGCTTTACGGCCACGAGGCCTATCCGACCATCGACAAGAAGGCCGCGGTTCTGCTGGAGTCGGTCGTGGCGAACCATCCGCTCGTCGACGGGAACAAGCGGCTCGGGTGGCTCGCGGTGGTCGTCTTCTACGGACTGAATGGCATTGATCTCGACGCGCCCGATGACGAGGCATACGGCCTTGTGATCGAGGTGGCGTCGGGGCAGCCCCCATATGCGGATACGGCCGTGGTGCTCCGATCCTGGCACTGAGACTCAGCTGGGTTTCGTCGCGAGGTAGACGGTGTTGGTCGCGTCGCGGTTCTGGAGCGGGTTCGGGAAGTGGACCACATGCGCGGCGATGTCGACGAAAGCCGTCGACAAGATGCCGAGGTATTCGTCGTCCGGTGGGTCATTCGACCAGAGTGCGTAGACGCCGCCGGGCCGTACGTGTGCTGACACCCGCTGCGTCCCATCCTCGCCGTAGAAGCCGGCGCTGCCGTCCGCGAGCAGGTGCCGCGGCGAGTGGTCGATATCGACGATCACCGCGTCGAAGACCCGGTTCGGCGTCTCGGGATCGAAACCTGCACCATCGGTCATGGCGAAGAAATCCCCGTGCACCAAGCGACATCGGGGATCCGCGGTCAGCACGGGTCCAACCGGAACCAAACCGCGTCGATGCCAGTCGATCACTGGCTCGAGTGTCTCGACGACGATCAATTCGCTTACCCGTTGGTCTTCCAGCACGGCCTGGGCCGTGTATCCGAGGCCGAGTCCACCGACGGCGACATCGAGCTCGGCACCGTCGAGCCGGGCAAGAGCGAGTCGTGTCAGCTCGATCTCGGCGACCGTGAACATGCTCGACATGAGGAATTCGTCGCCGAGCTTGACCTCGAAGATGTCGACGCCGGTGACGGTGTCGAGCCGTCTGCGAAGGCTGATCTCACCGATCGGTGTCGGACTCCAGCCGAGTTCCTCGAACCGAGCGCTCACCCAACCACCGCTTTCATCGACACGTCCGATTGAGCGTACAGGCCGGCGGACCTCGGGACGACGTCGCTGCACGCCGCTCCGGTCGCTGATCGTGCTCGCTCGCTCGCTCAACAGAGTCCAGAATCACCTTGCAGGGTTGGGATTCGGCCTCGCGGAATTGTCGATGGTCGGGTCTAGCGTTCTTCCTATGACAGAGACCCGCGTACCGCCAGCGGCAGGGATCGACCATCCGGTCGCCCGTGCCGTGGTGGAGGCAATTGCGGGTCTGTCGGGTGTCGCGAGTCCGGGCGAGCCGGGGATGTGGCAGCTCAGCGACGCTGATTGCCTGGCCGTGAAGATGAGCGTGCACCAGTTGACGGCGGTGCTGGGCGCGGTCGATCTGCAGCTGCTCGGGGAGATCGACCTCCGCGAGGCCACGACGGCACAGGCCGGCATCAACACCATCGCTTGGCTGCACGGGCATTGCCAGCAGAGCCTGTCCGCCGCGCGGGCTGACGTCGCCCTGGCGCGGGGCCTACGCGCACGGTTCGCCGGCGTCACGGCTGGCATGAGTGCCGGCGCGGTGTCGAAAGAGCAGGCACACGCGATCGTCTCCGTACTCACCGAGCTACCCGACGATCTCGCCGCGGATGAGGTCGCGCGGGCGGAGGAAGCGATGGTCGACTTCGCTGCCGACCATGCGCCGGTCGGCCTGCGGAAGCTGGCGGGTCACCTGCTCGCCGTGGTGGCACCCGAGGTAGCAGAAGCACATGAGGCTGATGTGTTGGAGAAGCAGGAGCGCGAGGCTGCCCGCACGCAGTTCCTGCGCTGGCGCGACGACGGCGACGGTGCGTTGCGGTTCTCCGGCAAGCTGCCCGCTGGGCAGGGCGAACAGCTCCGCGCCGTGGTTGAGGCGATCGCGAAAGGCCAGAAGCCCAGCCCGGACACACGCACGCCTGCGACCGAGTCCGTCTCACCCGAGACCGGCACGGCCGACGAGCCCGATCTGAACGACGAGTCGTGGGCCGGATTCGGAACCGCCGGGACCTGGTCGACACCGCAAGCCGCAGCGGGGATGACAGACCACTGCATGTCGATCGAGGCACGCCGCGCGCAGGCGTTGATGAGCCTCGTCCACGTCTACCTCGCGAACGGCGCGGGACCCCGCAACGGCGGCGACCGACCACGCGTCACGGTGCTCGTGAACTACGACGATCTCATCCGCGGTGTGGCTGGTGCGACCCTGCTCGGCTCGAATACCCGGATCAGCCCGAGTGAGGCCCGTCGGCTCGCCTGCGACGCCGACATCCTCCCCGCGGTGATGGGGTCGGCCTCACAACTGCTGGACCTCGGTCGCACCACCCGGTTGTTCGCCGGCGACCTGCGCCAGGCGATCGTTCTGCGCGACCGTGGCTGCGTGTTTCCCGACTGCCACCGCGAACCGCGCGACTGCGACGCCCACCACATCAAGCCCTGGGAGGACGGCGGGCCAACGAGCTTCGAGAACGGAGCCCTGGTCTGCCCCACGCACCACCGATTGGTCGAACCCGACCCGCATGCTGACCGAGCTACCGAGCACGAACGCTGGCACATGCGCATGAGTCACGACGGGATACCCGAGGTCATCCCGCCATCGATCAACGACGAGTACCGACAACCCCAACGCCACAAGCGATTCCTGCTGCGTCGCTGACCGTCTGCTCGCCATCGGGTAGGCCTGCGGGGTCTTCTCGCGTCCGGCCGGCTCGCGGGGTGACGTCGGCCGCCGACGTCGCGGGCTATCGTGAGGTCACGGCCGCGACTGGCGAGGATGGATCACCATCGGGGAGCGGCCCGCCTCAACCACGAGCGTCGACCGCCTGGGCGCCTCAGTCAACCGAATCCGACTGAGGAGAAGCCGAGTGCAACTGCGCTATGGAATCAATCCACATCAGCACGCCACCGTCGAGCCGATTGAGACTGACCGTTGGCCGGTTCGAATCCTCAACGGCAGCCCGTCCTACATCAACATGCTCGACGCGCTCAACGGCTGGCAGCTCGTGCAGGAGGCGAGCCGGACACTGGGCAGGCCCGCAGCGGCGTCGTTCAAGCACGTGTCACCCGCCGGCGCCGCGCTCGCCGGGCGGATCGACGAGGTGATCGCCGATCTCTACGGCGTCGACGGCGGCAACGTCGAGTCCGTAACGAGCGCGTACCTGCGGGCGAGGGACGCCGACCCGAAGTGTTCCTACGGCGATCTCGCGGCCGTGTCCACTCCGGTCGGCGTCGAGCTTTCCGAGATCCTCGGTCGCATCGTCTGCGACGGGATCATCGCGCCCGGCTACGCGCCAGGCGTCGTCGGCGCGCTGTCGCGCAAGCAGGGCGGGCGGTTTCTGGTGATCGAGGCGGACGAGGGCTTCGCCCCGCCCGCTGAGGAAGTGAGGGACGTGTGGGGCCTACGGCTGACGCAGCAACGCGACATCGCGCCGATCTCGTCGGCCACCTTCAACGACGTGGTCAGTAGTAGTCGGTCGACAGCCTCCACCGTCGACGATCTCCTGCTGGGGTTGGTAGTTCTCCGGTACACCCAATCGAACTCGGTCTGCTATGTGCGCGACGGCTCGACCCTCGGTATCGGCGCCGGCCAGCAGTCGCGCATCGACTGCACGCGACTTGCCGGCTCGAAGGTCGACACCTGGTGGCTGCGCCGACATGACCTTGTTCGCAACTTGCGGTTCCGTCGACAGGTCCGTCGGCAGGACCGGATCAATGCCCAGATCAGCGTCATCGACGGTGACCGCAGCGCCACGAGCAGCCTCCGATTGACCGATCTGCTCGCGGAGCCGGCCCCGCTCTTCACCGACGACGAGCGGGCGGCATGGCTCGGGAAGCTCGGCGGTGTCGCATTCGCCTCCGACGGGCTGCTGCCGTTCCGCGACAACATCGACGAGGCGAGTCGCCACGGTGTCGCTTCCATCGTCGAGCCCGGCGGATCGGTTCGCTCGGCGGAGGTTGAGGACGCCTGCAGGGAGCACGGCATCGCGCTCGCCCGCAGCGGCTTGCGGCTGTTTCACCACTGACTCACAGCGGTCGGTATGGCCCACGGAACAACCCCGACTGGGAATCCGATCGGCTGCGTAGAGCTTGTACTCGACATCAGAACCGCATACGAGGAAGCGAGAATCCAGGATGCCTAAAAGCCTGCAACGCACGATCTACACCGCCCATGCGACCGTCACCGGTGGACGTAACGGACACGGCGCCACTGACGACGGAGCACTCGATGTCGAGCTCCGCGCGCCCAAGGAATCGGGCGGGCCAGGCGGAGGCACGAACCCCGAACAGCTGTTCGCGGTGGGCCATGCAGCCTGTTTCCAGAGCGCGTTGGGCACCGTCGCGCGCCGGGCGAAGGTGGACGTCTCGGCCGGGAAAATCGATTCGAGTGTGTCGTTGGGTCCGGTCGAAGGAGGGGCGTACGGCATCGCGGTCACGCTGGAGGCGACGCTTCCGGGTCTCGACCAGGAGACTGCCGAGCATCTCGTCGAAGCCGCGCACAAGGTCTGCCCGTACAGCAACGCCACCCGCGGCAACGTCGACGTGACGCTGACGGTGCACACGCCCCCACTGGACTGACGAACGTCGTTGCGCCGAACTGCCGCGAGAGTCTTGCCAGGTGGGGACGACCGGCGGCACCATCGCGACATGGCGACGTTGGTGCTGCCCGAGCAGCTGGCCAAGACCTATGAGGTGCATCAGGCATCGCTGGCCGACCTCGACGATCTGTACGAGATGATGGTCCACCGTGCGCTCGACATCGTGGGACACGTCAACATCACGCGTGTGGATGCCACGTCCTGGTTGACGCCGATGTTCCCCGAGGAACCGCAGTGGTTGTTCGCCGTTCGTGAGCGTGGCACCGGAAATCTCGCGACCATCGCGATGGCGGAGCGAGAGAACGGCGCCGATCGGATCGTCGCGGCTGTCCGCTCCGATACGCGAATCCAGCCCGGGGATGCTGCGGAGCTCGCCGCTGCGATCTGGCCTCAGCTCATCGCCTGGTGCCGTGCCGTCAACAAGCCGGACGGTGACGGCAACGTCGTCCTGCATTCGGGTGCACTCGCTCCGGATGCGGCCTTGATCGCGAGCCTGGCTGCCGCTGGCTTCAGCCATGAGCGCACCTTCTGGTCGATGGCGGGCGCAGTCGTCGACCAGCCGGACCCGCCGGTACCCGTGCCAGGTGTGCGGATCGAGCACGCAGACGATTACCGGGTTGTGCACGCGATCCTGCAGGAGGCGTTCGCCGGATCATGGGGGTTCGAGCAAACGCCGTACGACCAGTGGCTCACGGGGGCGCGGTCCATGCCGGGCTGCGACCCGGACCTCTGGCGAGTGGCGACCGTGGCCGGCGTGCCGACCGCCACCATGATCATGACCCGGGAGTCGGACGACCTGGGCGAGCTCTACGTGCAGGAACTCGCCACCCTTGCGGAGTTCCGCCGCCGCGGCTTGGCCTCGGCACTGCTCGCGCACGCGTTCGATGGCGCCCGCGCCGGCGGCTTGGCGACCGTGTCCCTGCATGTCGACACCGCGAACGCGGACAACGCCCCGGCTGTGTACCGACGCGCCGGGCTCGAGGTACGACTGGCGTCCAATCAGTACCTGTTGCGTGTGCCGGTCTGAGACCCGAATCCTCAGCGGTGACGCACCGAGCGGTCCGTGTTGAGGCTGGGCTAGGCCGTCGCGATCGCCGAAGCCGCGCCTCAGGCCGACTCCGCCTTCGTCTGTTCGGACTTCCAGCTTCGGAAGCCTTCCTCTGTGTTGCCGGCCCGCCAGTACCCGGAGATCGAGGCGAGCGCGCGATCCGCCCCGCGCTCCTCGAGTAGGAACGACCGCAGCGACTTCAGCAGCCCAGCCTCGCCGTGCATGAAGACCTGCACGGTGCCGCCCGGCCACTCAAGGGCCCGGACGGCGTCGGCCAGCAGGTCGGTGCTTCCCGCGCCGGCACCGTTGCGGTGCAGCCACGTGATCTCGACGTCGCCGGGCGACTCGATCGGCTGCTCCTCGGCCGGTCCGTCGACCTCGATGAACGCCCGAGCACGCACGCCGGCCGGGATCGCCTCGAGCGCGGAGCCGATCGCGGGCAGCGCGGCCTCGTCACCGATGAGCACGTGCCAGTCGGCGTCCGCGCGCGGCGAGTAGGCCCCGCATGGGCCGGTCAGATGAAGCACGTCACCCGGCTGCGCGTGCGCAGCCCACGGTCCGGCGACACCTTCGTCGCCGTGCACGACGAAGTCGATCGTCAGCTCGCGAGCGTCGGTGTCGACGGCGCGGACGGTGTAGGTCCGGACGACCGGCCACAGATCCTGTGGCAGCGTCGACCGCAACTGCTCGACGTCGAGCGGTTCGTCGTAGGCGACGTCGGGGGTGCACGAAGGTCAGCTTCACGTACTTGTCGGTGTGGGCGTTCGAGCGCTCCGCGAACTCGTCGAACGCCGGACCTCCGAGCACGACCCGCTGCATGTGTGGGGTCAGCCGGTCCGAGCGGACGACCTCCATCCTCAACGGTGCGCGACGCGGCTTCGGTCCGACGGTGGGCATGGGGTTGCGCTCCTCGCTCTGGAAGGTCAGAAGGTTAGGATACCCAAAGTTCCGACTCTCCGGCGACGGCGCACAACGGGGACCTGCGGCTGTCGGAGCGGGTCCCGGAGGATCGTGGGTGCGTACATGCCCTGATCGAGGAGATCCCATGTCCGTCACCACCCCGGCCGCCAAGGCCGATGCCACTGCGTCGCACGTCCACAGCCCGGTCGTGATCGCCCATGAAGCGGCCCGGGCCAAGGATGTACAGCTACGGGTCGCCGACGCGATCACGTCCTTCGCCGGATCGATGAAGTTCGTCTACCTGCATGCCGTCGTATTCGCGCTGTGGATGATGTTCGCCGAGAACAGCCCATGGCAGACGTTGACGCTGATCGTGTCCCTGGAAGCGATCTTCCTGTCCACGTTCGTGATGATCGGGCAGAACCGGCAGTCCCAGTTCCAGCAGGCGAAGGCTGATCACGACTTCACCGAGCAGGAGGTCGAACTGCACCAGAACACCGATCTGACGAGGGCCGTCCACGCGCTCGCGCTGCAGATCCACGAGGAGACGTGCGTGAAGAAGGACACGCCCTGACCGGGGTACCCAGCGGAGACGGCATCTGGCAGCTGGAGCTGCTGGGCGCCATGACGGCGAGGGCGCGGACGCAGGCGGACGTCGCCCAGCTGTGGATCCTCGGCTCGGCGCGGCAACCGGACCTGATGGATCGGTGGAGCGACATCGACGTCGGCCTCGTGCTGAGCGGCGCGGTGGCGCTGTCGTCGTTGCTTCCGGAGGGTTCCACCGTGTGGGCGCTCGATCGTCAGTCGGGCGACGCACGGTCCACCTGCCGGGTCGTGCTCGATGACGGACGGCGCCTCGACCTGATCGTCGCCGCGGCCGACGAGTTCGACCGGGCCGGAGGTCGGTGTGTCTACTCCGACGGGCGCGCGCAGGGAGAGGCCACAGCAACGCTGACACTGGCGGACCCGCCGGACGCGAGCGCCAACGAGGCCCGGTTCATTGCCGCGCTGGCCGTCGTGAAGTACGGCCGCGGAGATCTCCTGATCGCGTCCCACCTCACGCTCGAGCTCGCCCAGCTCTGCCTCGTCCAGGCGATGCTGCTGCGCGATCGGGACGAGGGGACGACCTCGCACCGCTTCGGAACCCGCCGCGAGGGCCTGGCCGCCGAGACCTGGTCGGCCCTGCACCGCGGCAACGAGACCGGTGCCACGCACATTCAGCGGCTGGTCGAGCAGTTCGACCGGCTGCACTCCGAACTCGACAATCGGTACGTCCCAGATTGGTCGGGCCTGGTGTCACTCACCCGATAAGCAGGCGCTGGGCAGGAGCCGATCCGCATCCAGCCATCGAGCTGAAACAGACGTGTAATGCCGGCGCAAGAGGATGCTCACGTGATCGACGGTCGGCCGCGAGCCCGGGGCCATTACCTTCCCATCGAGGAACACGCGATCGTCGGTGACCTGCGCACCGTCGCCCTCGTGGGAACCGACGCGACCATCGACTGGTACTGCCCGGCCCGCTTCGACGCGCCGTCGCTGTTCGCCGCCCTGCTCGATTCGGAGAAGGGCGGCTACTTCGGCTTCTCCGGCCGCACCGCCGCCCGGCCGAAGCAGCTCTACCTCGCCGACACGAACACCCTCCTCACGCGGTTCCTCGCGGCCGACGCGGTGGGCGAGGTCGTCGACTTCATGGTCCCCACCACCCGGCTGGTGTCCACGCCGCGCGACCTCCTGGTCCGCCGCGCGACGGCCGTCCGTGGGCGGGCCACGTTCGACCTCGTCTGCAAGCCGGCCTTCGACTATGCGCGGGTGCCGCACGACGTCGAGATCGTCGACGGTGTCGGTGCGGGGTTCACCTCGTCGGCCGGCCGTTGTGTGTTGCGCAGTGACGTTCCGTTGCATCGCGACGGTGACGCCGTCCGGGCGACCTTCAGCCTCGACCATGGCGAGTCGGTCGATCTCGAGCTCGAGTGGAACGGCGAGGTCCGGGCCCTGCAGCGCAACGAGGTCGACGAGCTGTTCAACGAGACCAGCGAGTTCTGGCAGCGCTGGATCAGCCAGTCCCGCTACCGCGGCCGCTGGCGCGAGCACGTCCAGCGGTCCGCGCTCGCGCTGAAGCTCCTCGTCTACCACCCCACCGGCGCGCTCGTCGCGGCACCCACGACGTCGTTGCCCGAGCAGATGGGCGGCGTCCGGAACTGGGACTACCGGTACTCCTGGCTCCGCGACGCGGCTTTCACTGTCTACGCGCTGATGCGGCTCGGCTTCGTCGAGGAGGCCGGCTCGTTCATGGAGTGGGTGCAGCAGCGCTGCGAGAAGGCGACGATCGAGCGCGACGTGATGATCATGTACGCGATCGACGGCAGCGAGCACATCGCCGAGGTCGAGCTCGACCACCTCGAGGGCTATCGCGGCTCACGGCCGGTGCGGATCGGCAACGGCGCGGTCGGCCAGCGCCCAGCTCGACGTCTACGGCGAGCTGATGGACTCCGTCTATTTGTACAACCGGACGAATCCGATCTCCTACGACATGTGGACGGCCCTGTCGAAACGGCTCAAGTGGCTGTCCACTCACTGGGAAGAGCCGGACGAGGGTGTCTGGGAGGTGCGCGGACCACGCCAGCGGTTCACCTACTCCGCGCTGATGACCTGGGTCGCCTTCGACCGGGCACAGCGGCTCGCCCGGGACCGTGGGCTGCCTGCCCCGGTGGAGAAGTGGCGGCGGCTCGCAGCGTCGGCGTACCAGTTCGTGCAAAAGGAATGCTGGGATGCCAAGCTCGGCGCCTACGTCATGTATCCGGGCAGCGACAAGCTCGACGCCTCGATGCTGATCATGCCGATTGTCGGGTTCGCCGGGCCGACCGACCCGAGGTTCCTCTCCACCCTCGACCGGATGGGGGAGGACCTCGTGTCCGACAGCCTCGTCCACCGCTACGAGGCGACCGGGCACGACGGCCTCGTCGGTGAGGAGGGCACCTTCAACCTGTGCTCGTTCTGGTACGTCGATGCGCTCACGAAAGCCGGCCGGCTCCGCGAAGCACGGCTGGTGTTCGAGAAGATGCTCACCTACGCGAACCACGTCGGCCTGTATGCCGAGGAGATCGGGTCGTCGGGTGAGGCGCTGGGCAACTTCCCGCAGGCGTTCACCCACCTCGCGCTGATCAGCTCCGCGGTGAACCTCGACGCGGCGCTCGACAAGGCGGGTTCGGGCTGACGCGCTGCCACCATCGGGCATGATGGCGGCGCGACCGGGTATGCCGATCGCTCAACGGAGGTGGCGTGGCAATGGGCGGCATCGGTCCTGTTGAGCTGCTCGCATCGACTCGCAATCGGCAGGGCGGCTCGTGAGGTTGTCGTGAAGGCTCTCGTCAAGACCGAACCCGCGCCCGGGCTTCACCTCATCGACGTGCCCGAGCCCGTGCCGGGCCCGCAGGACGTGCTGATCCGCGTCTCCCGGACTGGCATTTGCGGCACCGACCTGCACATCGACACCTGGGACACCTGGGCGCAGCACAACGTCGCGACCCCGTTAATCATCGGGCACGAGTTCACCGGCCGGGTCGTCGAGGTCGGTGAGACGGTGACCGACGTCGTCGTCGGCGACATCGTCAGCGGGGAAGGGCATCTGGTCTGCGGACGCTGCCGCAACTGCCGGGCCGGCCGCCGTCATCTGTGCGTGAACACCCGCGGGATCGGTGTCGCCGTCCCGGGCGCGTTCGCGGAGTACGTGACACTCCCGTCGAGCAACGCCTGGGTGCACAGGGAACCGGTCGATCCGGACGTCGCCGCGATCTTCGACCCGTTCGGCAACGCCGTCCACACCGCGCTCGCGTTCTCCAGCCTGGGTGAGGATGTGCTCGTGACCGGTGCCGGCCCGATCGGGCTGATGGCGGCCGCCGTCGCGCGGCACGCCGGCGCACGGTTCGTCGTGATCACCGACATCAGCCCGGAGCGGCTCGCGCTCGCCGAGCGGATGGGTGTCGACCTGGCCGTCGACGTCTCGCGGTCGACGATCGCGGATGCCCAACGCAGCCTGGGCATGCGCGAGGGTTTCGACATCGGCCTGGAGATGTCGGGCCAGCCGAGCGCGCTCACCGAGATGATCGCCAACATGACCCACGGCGGGCGCATCGCGATGCTCGGGCTGCCGGCACGCGAGATCAGCATCGACTTCTCCACTGTCGTTCTCAACATGCTGACGATCAAGGGCATCTACGGCCGGGAGATGTACGAGACCTGGTATGCGATGTCGGTGCTTCTCCAAGCAGGGCTGGACATCTCCCCGGTGATCACCCACCGGTTCGCCGCGACCGATCACGTCGCCGCGTTCGACGCTGCGCGCAGCGGTCATGCCGGCAAGGTGATCATGAACTGGGACGACGTCACGTAGGCGCCCGCTCGAGCCAATGCGCTCGACCTAATGACCGGCGTGCAGCCGGCGATCCTCGCAATTCATGTCCACACCCAAGGCGATGAACAGCGCAAAGGTGGCGCGGGCCGCCCAGAGCACCCCCGAGCCGGCGCCATGGGTCGACGCGACCCCGGCCAGCGCCAGCACGAGCGAGACGATGCCTTGGCCGTGGGAGGAGATCCGCGAGCCGGCTGCGAGCAGGATGGCGAGCGCGATGATGTCGATCATGAAAAGCGAGAAGTACACGCGGTATCGCGCTGTGCCGGTTCCGCGGGTGGCGCCGACCGAGTGTGTCGCCAGCGACCAGACCGGCAGCACGATCATCATGTCGACGAGCCAGCCGAACATGATCGCCGCCGGTCCGAGAACGAGCTCGCGGTAGCGGGTCGCGGACCACTCCACCGACACGACGACGCCGAGCACCAGGTTCGCGGCAACGGGCAGCAGGAAACGGCCGTCGCTGCCCGGGCTCTCCCGGGCGAGCAGCACCAGGCCGGCGCAGCCGGCCAGCGCGCACAGCCACGCAGCGGAGCGCACGACGCGTCGCCGTGCCGGCCTCCCGCTCCGGATCCCCACGACACCGTCCTGGTCTACTCGGACCTGGACGTGGTGGACCGGACCAACAGCCTGGGCAGCCGGCCCCGGTCGACCCGCTCATGATGGCGAGCCGAGCTCATCCACTAGCCTCGACCTGGTGAGCCCGACGGGACCGCGCACCACGAGTTCGAGCAGGAGCAGTCATGTACGGCACGCTGCGCGACGATCTGACCGGCCAGCTCGACGGCATCCGTCGCGACGGGCTCTACAAGCACGAGGCCGTCATCAACACACCGCAGTCGGCGATGATCGGCGTCGACGGCACCGATGCGCCGGTGCTCAACCTCTGCGCCAACAACTACCTGGGTCTCGCCGACGACGCGCGGCTGATCGAGGTGGCGCAGAAGGCGCTGACCCGCTGGGGATTCGGCATGGCCAGCGTCCGCTTCATCTGCGGCACCCTCGAGATCCACAAGGAGCTCGAAGCCCGGATCGCGGGGTTCCTGCACACCGACGACGCGATCCTCTACGGCTCGTGCTTCGACGCGAACGGCGGCCTGTTCGAGACGCTGCTGACCGCCGAGGATGCGGTGATCTCCGACGAGCTCAACCACGCGAGCATCATCGACGGCGTCCGCCTGTGCAAGGCGCGCCGGCTCCGTTACCGCAATCGCGATATGGCCGATCTCGAAGCCCGGTTGGTGGAAGCGGCCGGTGCCCGGCGCCGGCTGATCGCCACCGACGGGGTGTTCTCGATGGACGGCTACGTCACCCCGCTCGACCGGATCGTCGCCCTGGCGGAGAAGTACGACGCCCTCGTCATGGTCGACGACTCCCACGCCGTCGGCTTCGTCGGCCCGACCGGTGCCGGCACGCCCGAACTGTTCGGCGTGCAGGACAAGGTCGACATCGTCACCGGCACCCTGGGCAAAGCCCTCGGCGGAGCAAGCGGCGGCTACACCGCGGCACACGGCGAGATCGTCGAGATCCTGCGGCAACGCTCCCGCCCCTATCTGTTCTCCAACTCACTCGCCCCGTCGATCACCGCCGCTTCGATCGCCGTGCTCGATATCCTGGCCAGCTCCGGCGGCCTGCTCTCGACGTTGCGCGAGAACACCGCCTGGTTCCGGCGGGCCATCACCGACGCCGCGTTCACCGTGCCCGAGTCCGACCACCCGATCGTCCCCGTCATGATCGGCGACGCCACCGAAGCCGGCGCGATGGCCGATCGCCTGCTACAGAAGGGAATCTACGTGCGCGCGTTCTCCTATCCGGTGGTTCCGCAGGGCAAAGCACGCATCCGCACGCAGATGTCGGCCGCCCACACCCGAGACGATCTCGAGCGGGCAGTCGCGGCGTTCGTCGAAGCACGGGACGAGGTGGCCTGACGTGGGCATCGTCGGAGTCCTGCATCCGGGCGCGATGGGCGGGTTCATCGCGTCCACGATCTCGAGTGACCACGAGGGTGCCTGGGTCAGCGCCGGACGGTCCACCGCCACGCGTGACCGCGCGAGTGGTCTGACCGGCTTCGACAGCCTGGCGGAGCTGGCCGCGGTGGCCGAGGCGATCGTGTCCATCTGCCCGCCTGGGCACGCTCTCGACGTCGCCTCAGAGGTCGCGGCGACCGGCTTCACCGGCCTCTACCTCGACGCCAACGCCGTCAGCCCGACGACCATGAGTTCCGTGGCCGAGGTGCTCGCCGGTGCACAGGTCGTCGACGGCGCGGTGATCGGCGGCCCGAGCACCGGTTCCGCGCGTTTCTATGTCGCGGGCCCGGACGCGGCGGCGGCGATAGCGCTGTTCGACCCGGCCAAGCTCACCGTTCACCTGCTGCCCGGACCCGTCGGCGCCGCGTCGGCGCTGAAGGCGAGTTATGCGCTGACCAGCAAGGCACATTCGGCGCTGCTGTTCACCGCGCGCGCAGCGGCCCGGGCGTCCGGCGTCGAGGACGCGCTGCTCGCCGAGTGGGACCGCACCCAGCCCGACCTGCGTGCTTCGGTCGACCGAGGTGCGGCCACCATCGGGCGCAAGGCCTGGCGGTTCGTCGACGAGATGCGGGAGGCGGCGGACTACCTCGACAGCGTCGGGGTCCCGTCCGGCTTCTCGACCGCCGCGGCCGACACCTTCGCCCGGCTGGCCGACCTCCCGCGCGACACCGACGTCGACCCGGCCGTGACGTTCGACGCGATCAACGGCACCGGGACGCCGGCCAAGGCCGACTGACCGGTCACCTGGCGCGGTGCCGCCCCGGCCGGCTGCTGCTCGGCGCACCGGCCTGGTCGAGCGGCAGCAGCAGCACCTTCGCCAGCCGGTCCGGCAGCGTCCAGTTGAACCGCCCCAGCAGTGAGACGAGCGCCGGCGTGAGCAAGGTCCGCACGATCAGCGCGTCGATCGCGATCCCGAGCGCGAGCGCCGTCGCGAGGATCTTCACGTCGACCGACGGCACCGTCGACAGCGCGACGAAGGACAGGAACAGGATCAGCGCGGCCGACGTCACCAGCCGGCCCGTACTCGCGATGCCCGCGACGACCGCGCGATCAGTGGATCCCTGCTGGTCGAAGGACTCCCGCATCCTCGACAGGATGAAGACCTCGTAGTCCATCGACAGCCCGAACAGGAACGCGAACACCGCGATCGGCACCCAGATGGTGATCGTGCCGCTGGCGGTGGTCGAGAACAGCGTCTGCGTCCCGATGCCGTGCTGCCAGATCAGCACCGTCAGGCCGTACGCGGCGCTGATCGAGACAACGTTGAGCAGCAGTGCCTTGACCGGCAGCCACAGTGACCGCAACGCACGGGCCAGCAGGACGAAGGTGACGACGACGATCGCGAGGATGACCCACGGGGCGTCGGAATAGACGGCGGTGATGAAGTCCGCGTCCTGCGCCGGGCTGCCACCGACCTGCCCGCTGATCGTCGCGTCCATCGCGGTGCGCACCGCGATGAGGGTCGATGAGCCCGCCGAGGTCGCGGGATCGGCCGTCGTCCACACCTGGATCAGGGTGGTCCCGTCCCTGCTCCAGCCGTCCGCGTCCGGGTCACCGCCTGCGCAACGCCGGGGACTTTCGTCAGCCGGGCAAGGGCATCGTCGGTGTCCTCGGTCAGCACGACCACCTCGCTCGGGCGCACGACACCGGGCGCGATCCCGTCGGCGACGAGGTTGCTGACCGCGCGGGCGGCGGGCGTGCTCGAGCCGTAGGCGGTCAGTTCGGGTGACCCGAGCCGGATGCCCAGCAGCGGCGCCGCCATCGCGAGCAGGACCACGACGGCGGCCATCGCGACCAGCACCCGATGCCGCACGACCCAGCCGGCGACCGATCCCCAGCGCCGGCTGGTCGGGTCGGTGACCCGGCGCCGCGGCCACGAAAGTCTCGGCCCGACCGAGTGCAGCAGGACCGGCAGCAAGGTGGTGGCCGTGGCGACGCTGAGCAGCGGGATCAGCAGGCCGCCGAGGCCGATACTCCGCAGGAACGGCAGCGGCACGACGATCAGCGCGGCCAGCGACACCGCCACGGTGACGCCGCTGAACACCACCGAGCGGCCCGCGGTCTCCACCGCGGTCCGCACCGCCCGGTCGTTGTCCGCGCCGTTCGCACGATCCTCCCGCCATCGCATCACGATCAGGAGCGAATAGTCGATGGCCACCCCAAGGCCGATCAGGCCGACGAGGAACTGCACGACGAAGATCACGTCGGTCACCTGCGTCAGGCCGAGCAGGCACAGGAAGGTCGTCAGGATCGCCACCGCCGCGATGACCAACGGGACGATCGCGAGCAGGGAACCGAACACCAGCGCCAGGATGATCAGTGCGCCGGTCGCTCCGAAGATGATCTCGATGAGCACGCCGCGGTCGCCGCCGGACGAGGTCGACTGGAGGACCGGGACGCCCGTCACCTGGACGGGCGCACCCGCGACGGTCGCCTTCGCAGCCGCCGCCTCGACAGCCGGCAACGCGGCGACGTAGGGGTCCGCACCGGGCACGACCCTCGGGTAGAGGACGGCCACCAGCGTGCGCTTGTCGGCCGATACGAGGGCCTTCGCCTCGGTCGTCTGCGGTGTTGCGAGGCGCGCGCCCGGGGTTGCCTGCGCGATCTGCTCGACGGCGGCCTCGAAGTCCTCGCCGGTGCCGGAGTCCTCGACCGTGCTCCCGGCCGGAAGCCTGACGGTGAGGATCAGTGGGTCGACCTGACCGCCGCTGCCGTAGTCGCCGAGGATCTGCTGGTTGGCCTCGTACGCGGGTTGCCCCGGCAGGCCGAAGTCGTAGCTGAGTGAATCGACGGTCTTCGGTGCGGTGACGCCCCCGGTGACTGCGAGCACGACCCACACCACGACCACGAGCGCCCGGTGACGCAGAACCCACCCGGCCCAGCGGCGCATCGGGCGATCCTAACCCGCTCGGTCAGAGGTCGCGGAACGGCTCGATCGACGCGCCCAGGGCGGACAACCGCGCGGCCAGATCCTCGTAGCCGCGGTTGATCACGTACACGTTGCGCAGCACCGACGTGCCCGGCGCGGCCAGCATCGCGAGCAGCACCACGACCGCCGGACGCAGCGCGGGCGGGCAGATGACCTCGCTCGCCGACCACCGGGTCGGGCCGGCGACCATCACCCTGTGCGGGTCCATCAGTGTCACCGACGCGCCGAGTTTCGTCAGCTCGGTCAGGTAGATCGCGCGGTTCTCATAGACCCAGTCGTGGATCAGCGTCTGGCCCGTGGCGCACGCTCCGATCAGCGCGAAGAACGGCAGGTTGTCGATGTTGAGGCCCGGGAACGGCATCGGGTGCACCTTGTCCCGCGGCGCATTGAGCTCGGACGGGATCATCTCGAGGTCGACCAGCCGGGTCAGCCCGTTCGCAGCCGGGTACTCCGGCGAGCGGACGTAGCGCAGGCCCATCTCCTCGAGGATGGCCAGCTCGATCTCGAGGAACTCGATCGGCACCCGGGTGATCGTCAGCGCCGAGGACGTGACGATGGCGGCGGAGATGAGGCTCATCGCCTCGATCGGGTCCTCGGACGGGGAGTAGTCGACGTCGACGTCGATGGCGTCGACGCCGTGCACGGTGAGCGTGGTGGTGCCCACGCCGTCGATGCCGACGCCGCACTCTTGTAGGTAGAAGCAGAGGTCCTGCACCATGTAGTTGGGGCTGGCGTTGCGGATGACAGTGGTGCCGGGACTGCGGGCGGCGGCGAGCAGCACGTTCTCGGTCAGGGTGTCGCCGCGCTCGATCAGCACGATCGGCTTGCCTGGCGAGACCGACCGGTCGACATTCACTTGGTAGTGGCCGTCGTGCGCGACGACGTCGACACCGAAAGCGCGCAGGGCCGACAGGTGCGGCTCGACCGTCCGCTTGCCGAGCTCGCAGCCGCCGACGTAGGGGAGCGCGAAGTCGGTGTGGTCGTGCATGAGCGGACCGAGGAACATGATCACGGAGCGTGTTCGTCGGGCCGCGGCATCGTCGATCGAGCTGAGGTCGAGCGACTTCGGGGGGACGATCTGCAGATCGGTTCCGTCGTTGAGCCAGCGGGTCTTCACGCCGAGGCTGTTGAGCACCTCGATGATGCGGTTGACCTCTTCGATGCGGGCGAGTCCGCGCAGCGTCGTCCGGCCCTTGTTGATCAGCGACGCGCACAGCAGGGCGACGCCGGCGTTCTTGCTGCTGCGGACCTCGATCGACCCCTCGAGCTTCGCCCCACCGCGGATGCGCAGGTGCAGCGGTGCCGCCGAACCGACCTGGACCAGCTCGATGCCGAGGGCATCGCCGACCCGCGAGACCATCTCCATCGACAGGTTCTGCTTGGCCTGCTCGATGCGGGCCACGGCGCTCTGGGATGTGCCGATCGCGTCGGCGAGATCCTTCTGCGTCATGCCCTTGGTCCCGCGCGCATCCCGGATCATCGTGCCGATCCGTGCCAGGTGGAAGTCAGCCATGCCCGGAACCTTAGCTCACATGTGAGATCGACCTTGGCGGCGAAACGCGCTGAATCGTACTTTCTGACCGGGCCGCAACTGGGCGGCCAGATCGCTCGCCGCCTCGGTGAGGACACCGATGACCGGATATCCGCCAGTTGTCGGATGGTCGGCGGAGAAGATGATCGGCTGCCCGTCCGCCGGCACCTGCACGGCGCCGCGCACAATACCTTCGCTCGGGAGTTCGGTACGGACGACGCGTTCGAGCGGTTGGCCCCGGAGCCGGATGCCGACCCGGTCGAGGTCGGCGCTGACGGTCCGGAGGTCGCGCTCGAGCGACGGCAGCGCCGCGGGGCCGAACCAGTCGTCGCGCGGGCCGGACAGGAAGTCGAGGGTGATCGGGCCCTCGCCAGATGCAGCGACGGGTGCGACGTCGACCGGGGGGACGTCACCCGTAGCCGGCCCGACGGGCAGTTCGACACCCGCCTCGAGGCGATCCGGGCCGAGGTGGGCGAGGACGTCGGTCGCGCGGCTGCCGAGCACCGGCGGCACGTCGAGGCCACCACGCACGGCCAGGTAGGTCCGCAGCCCGGGTCCGCGGTGTGCCGAGCAGCAGGCGTTCCCCCGGCAGCAGGGTGAACGACTGGTTCATGGCCGCGCCGAGCGGTTCGGCCGGGTGTGCCGGTGCCCCGGTCAGTGCCAGCAGCACGGGTTCCGACGTCGTCAGGACGAGCCCACCGAGAGTGACCTCGATGCCGGCCGCGGACTCCGCGTTACCCACCAGCCGGTTAGCCAGTTGCAGAGCCCCGCGGTCGGCTGCACCCGACCGACCCACGCCGAGGTCGGCGAAGCCGGGCCGGCCGAGGTCCTGCACGAGGCTGAGCGGCCCCGGTCGCACGATCGTGAGGACGGCTGTCACCTGACGTCCCGGAAGTGGACCCGGGTGCCCGGCACGAGCGCCGCGTGCGGCGTCCGAGCCAGGTCCCACAGAGTCGTGTCGGTGCGCCCGATCAGCTGCCAGCCGCCTGGGCCAGTCGTCGGGTAGACGCCGCTGTACCGGCCCGCCAGGGCGACCGACCCGGTCGGCACCCGGGTCCGGGGCGACGGCCGCCGGGCTACCTCGAGCGGGTCGCCGGGCGCGCGCAGGTAGCCGAAGCCGGGTGCGAAACCGCAGAACGCCACCGTCCAGACCGTTCCGGTGTGAGTGGCGACCACGTCGTCGCGCGACCGCCCGGTCAGGGCCGCGACGACGTCCAGGTCGTCGCCGTCGTAGACCACGTCGATGGCGACGTCGTCACCGACAGTGACGTCCGGCTCGGCCGGCCGCAGGGCCGCGATCGCCGTGGCGACAGCGCTCAGCGTGGCGGACGGCCGGCAGCGGACCAGGAGGGTGCGCTGAGCCGGAACGAGTTCGTCCACCTCGGCGAGCGGCCCGGACGTGGCCGGATCGGCGGCGAGCGGCCCGGATCGCTGCGGCCGTCGCCAGGACGTCTTCGTCGCGGTCGAACTCGACGAGGAGCGCCAGCTCACCGCAGCGCAGGACCCGCACGTCGCGGGCCGGTCAGCCGGTCCGGGCGGCCACGACGAACGGCACGACGTCGACGTTCGCCGCCGCCAGCGCCGCGCTCGCGGCCGCGGCTAGCCGGACCGCGCCCGGCGTGTCCCCGTGAAGGCAGATCGAGTCGACCTCGCAGGCGATGTCGGTTCCGTCGACGGCGCGCACCCAGCCGTCGACGGCCAACCGGACCACCCGGTCGGCGACGACGTCCGGGTCGTGCAGGACGGCGCCGGGCTCACGTCTGCTGACCAGCTCCCCGTCGGGCGTGTAGGCCCGATCGGCGAACGCCTCACGAACCGGCTTCAGACCTTCCTCGGCAGCGATGTGCAGCGCGGTCGAGCCCGGCAGGCCGAGCAACGGCAGGGTCGGGTCGTAGGCACGGACCGCCGCCACGACCGCGCGTGCCTGCTTCTCGTGATGGACGATCGTGTTGTACAGCGCGCCGTGCGGTTTGACGTAGCGGACGCGGCCGCCGCCGGCCCGTGCCAGCCCGTCGAGCGCGCCGATCTGGTAGATCACCGCCGCGGTCAGCTCGTCGGCGTCCATGTCGATGAAGCGGCGGCCGAACCCGACGAGATCGGGGTAGCCCACCTGCGCGCCCAGGACGACGCCCGCGCCGACCGCGAGCGCGCAGACCTTCTGCAACGTCAGCGCGTCACCGGCATGGAAACCGCAGGCGACGTTGGCACTGCTGATGAAGCCGAACATGGCCTCGTCCTCGCCGAGGTCCCATCGGCCGTAGGACTCACCGGTGTCGGCGTTGAGGTCGATCGAGCCCATCGCGCTCCCTCCGGCTCCGCATGCGGCTGGTATCTGTGCGTCACAGACAGGTCCTAGCCTGTCGGTTGGGTGCGGACGTGTCCACCGCACGTTGTCCACCGCAACGCGGGGGTGTCGACGCCCGTCCCGACCGGAGAGCGGGTAGTGCATATGTGGGTTCTGACTGCGGTGGCCGTGGTGGTCGTCGGGTTCGCCCTGCGGATCAACGCGATGCTCGTCGTCACCGTGGCGGGCATCGTCGCAGGACTGATCGGCCGCATGTCACCGGTCCAGATCCTCGACGCGTTCGGGACCGGGTTCGCGGGCAGCAGGTCGGTCACCGTCTTCATCGTGACCCTTCCGGTGATCGGACTGCTGGAGCGCTACGGCCTGCAGGAGCAGGCGCGGCGGCTGATCTCGAAGATGGCCGGGCTGACCGCCGGACGGCTGCTGGCTCTGTATCTGTTCGTCCGGCAGGCCACCGCCGCGCTCGGGTTGACCGCGATCGCCGGTCCGGCGCAGACGGTGCGCCCGCTGGTCTACCCGATGGCTGAGGCGGCCGCCGTCCGCAAGCACGGCGAGCTGCCGGAGAACGTGCGTGAACGGTTGAAGGGCTACACGGCGAGCTCGGACACGGTCGGTCTGTTCTTCGGCGAGGACATCTTCGTCGCGGTCGGGTCGATCCTGCTCATCACCGCCTACGTCGACACCAGCTTCCACCTGACGCTGGAGGCGATCGACGTTGCCCTGTGGGCGATTCCCACCGGGATCTGCGCGTTGTTGCTGCACGGCATCAGGATGCTGATGGTCGACCGCCGCATCGACCGGCTCGTCCGCGAGAGTGCCGAGCCGCTGGTGGCCGCGCGATGATCAAGGTCGAATGGCTGTACTGGCTGGTCGGCATCCTGTTCATCGGCATCGCCGGGCAGACGGCCGCGGACCGGTCCAACGGCAAGCGGATCGGCAGCGCGGTCTTCTGGGGACTGCTGGGAGCCTCGTTCATCTACGGCTCCTGGGTTGTCAAGAAGACCGCGCCCGCCTGGCTGCTGGGGATCGCCGTGATCACCATGGCCGTCCTCGCGGGTCTCGGATTCCCGGGCAAGGGCCGGCAGCGCACCACGACCACCGCCGAGCGGGTCACGTTCAGCCGGCGTTTCGGCAACCGGCTGTTCGTGCCCGCGTTGGTGATCCCGGTCGTCGCGGTCATCTTCGGCGCCCTGCTCGCGAAGGTCGACATCGGCGGGAAGCCCTTGCTGGAAACGGGGTTCGCCACCATCATCGGTCTCGGCGTGGCCTCGTTGCTGGCGCTGCTCACGGCCTTCGTCCTGCTGCGGCCATCCGCGCCGAGCGTGCCGATCACCGAGGGCCGGCGCCTGCTCGAGCACATCAGCTGGGCCGCGGTGCTCCCGCAGATGCTCGCCACCCTCGGGCTGCTGTTCACCGCATCGGGCGTCGGGGACGCGGTCGCCCGGCTGACGACGGCGATCGTCCCGTCCGGCTCGTTGATCGCCGCGGTGATGCTGTACTGCATCGGGATGGCGATCTTCACCGTCATCATGGGCAACGCGTTCGCCGCGTTCCCGGTGCTCACGGCAGCCGTCGGCTGGCCGCTGCTCGTCCAGCAGTTCCACGGGAACCCACCGCTGGTGTTCGCCGTGGGCATGCTGTCGGGTTTCTGCGGGACGCTGTGCACACCGATGGCCGCCAACTTCAACATCGTGCCGGCCGCCCTGCTGGAGATGCGTGATCAGTACGGGCCGATCAAGGCGCAGATCCCGACGGCGATTCCCTTGCTGGCATGCAACATCGTCATTATGTACGCGCTCGCGTTCTAGCCGCCTGCGTTCTCGCCGCCTGCGTTGCCAGCGCTGCGGCCACCGCCTCGGCGAAGCCGGCCAGGGGATCCGCTCGCTCGGCGCCGAGGAGGTAGGTGGCGACGACGTCGCGCTGTGCCCGCAGGAGATCCGCACCACGAGCGTCGTCGACGATGCCGGCCAGCCGGTCGATCGTGGCCGGGCTCACCAGCGCGGCGGCCGCAGCGGACGGATACTCCGCGCGAAATGCCTCGTCGTCGAGTTCGTGCGGGTTCGTCACGACGTAGGGCTTGCGTGAGTAGAGGAAGTCGGTCACCACGCTGGAGACGTCGCTGATCAGCAGGTCGGCCGAGTTGAACGCGCTGTACAGCCCGGCCACCCCGGTCAGCACCTCGTGCGGTCCACCGGCCGCACGCACCTGCTCGCGCAGGCGCGCGTCGGCCCGTGCGTAGGCCGGATCCTGCGATCCGGTGGCCGGATGGGGTTTGTAGACGACCCGGACGCCGGGAATGGCCAGCAGGGCCGAGATCATCGCCGCACCCATCGGGACGACCGACGAGTAGCTCCAGGCGGCGTAGAAGCCTTCCCACGTCGGTGCGTAGAGCACGGTGAACAGCCCGTCCGTGGCCGCGTGGCCCGCTGGCGCGACGGTCGTCGGTGTGGTCGACCCGCGGCTGATGTCAGCCAGCTGAGGTCGGCCGATCTCGCGGATCTGGTCGTCGCGAACACCGACCCGTGCCCGGCGGTAGCGGTCCCGGCCGGCGGCACCGGCCACCCACACCTCGTCGTAGATGCGCGTGATCGGGCTCGCGCTACCCGCCTTGTCGGAGTCGCCGTGGCCGACGAAGACGTCGACGATGCCGGGGATCCGAAGCAGGTGGTTGTTCTTGACGATGTTCGTCGGGTAGAGCGCGACCCCGACGGACGCCGTCGCGAACATCTCCACGTCGGTGTTGCCGGGCAGGTACACCACCGGCAGGCCGTGTGCCTCCACCCGGTCCAGATGCACGCGCTCGCGCACGATCACCGCGCACCGATGGGGGATCGCGGCCAGCGACGGTGTCCAGACGTTGACGACATGCGTGCTCGAGTCCGGTCCGCCGAAGTGGATGACGACCTCGGGCGCGAACGCCGTCCACGCGGCCAGCAGAGCCGTGCGGAAATCGTCGTCGGCGCCGGTCGAGCCCTGCTCGTCGAGGTGCGTGGCCAGCGCCACCACCACCCACACCGGCGCGGCGACCGCGACCACCACCGCCGCGATGACAAGGCCGGTCCCGACGACCCCGGCCAGGCCGACGCCGTCGCCCAGCAGAGCGAGCACCGGCCCGGCGGCCGCAAGACCGAGCAAGCGGGCGCCCTGGTAGCGGGACCGCCACCAGCGCGGACGCGCAACGGTCAGGTTGCGCCACGCGACCGCGGGCTGGTCGGCGTCGAGCCTGCGGAGCAGCAGGTACGCCCCGGTCGACATTGCGGCCAGGACGACGCCGCCGATCACCGTGGCCCGGACCGCGCCGGTCACCCCGATCGCCTGCACCGCAAGGACGATGACGAAGATGTCGACCACGACCGACCGGACGACGACATCGAACGAGAGCTTCGCCAGCGTCCGTTCGACACGGGCCCACCGGCGGACGAGCCCGACCTCGCTCATAGCCGTCACCAGCCCGGCGAGCGCGAACCCCCAGATCGAGCCGGTACCGGATGCGACCGCCAGGCCCGCGTAGGAGATCCCCAGCAGGAGCAGCGGAAACACGCGGTCGATCACGTCGCCATCCGTTCGGCCCGCCCGGCCGAAGGATTCCCGACGGCGCGGGCCGCACGGTCGTCCTCACAGCGACGGACACACGCGGACACCTCGTCGACGAACCGGCCGACCGGGTCGGCGGTCGGGGTGCCGAGCAGGTGCGCCGCCACCGCCGCTCGTCGCTCGCGCAACGCGTCCGGGCCGACCGCGTCGGCGAGGAAGTCGGGTAGCCGCGCGCAGTCCGGTGACAACAGCCGGGCCGCGGCTGCGGCCGGGAACTGCTTGATGAACACCGAAGCGTCGAGATTCCTCGGATTCGTCACCATGTGAGGCTTCGACGAGGCCAGGAAGTCGCTGATCACGCTGGAGACGTCGGTCACGAGGATGTCGACCTCGTCGAACAGTTCGTCCACCGGCGGCCCGTCGGCCGCGACCGCACGGTTGCCGTCGCCGGCGGTGTCGAGCCGACGGGCGATCGAATCGGCCACGGCGCGGGCGTGCACGTTGCGCTCGCCGGTGGCCGGGTGCGCCTTGAACACGACCCGCGCGCCCACACCGAGCAGTGTGCCGACGATGCGTTCGCCCATCGAGGCGAGTGACGAGTAGTCGGATTCGTCGTAGAACCCTTCCCAGGTGGGGGCATAGAGGACGACCGGGTGCGCCGGGTCCGGCCGGGTGGTGCCGTGGTGGACATGGGCCAGGGTCGGACGGCCGACCTCGACGATCTGGTCGGGCCGCACTCCTTCCCCGACCGCGGCGTACCGGTCGGCGCCGGCCCGCCCGGCCACCCAGATCTCGTCGTACACACGGCTGATCGGGCTGTAGCTGCCGGCCTTGTCGGAGTCGCCGTGGCCGATGAAGCAGTGGCGGATGCCCGGGACGCGCAACAGGTGGTTGTTCTTCACGACGTTCGTCGGATAGAGGGCGACCATCACAGTGTCGACGGCAAGAGCCTCCACGTCGGTGGCCGAGGTGGCCACGACCATCGGGACGCTCGTCGGCGGAAGCCGGTCGAGGTGCTCCGGCTCGCGGAGAATCACCAGACAGGATTCATGGAACTGCTCGATCACGTCGAGCCAGAGCGCGAGCGCATAGGTCCCCGACACCGGGCTGGAGAAGTACACGACGACCTGCGGAGCAAGTGCTTCGACGGCCGCGACCACCTCCGCGTTGTCACGTCCGGGCCGGATCCGCTGCCGTACCCGGCGCCACTGCAGCATCGCCGCCGCGACCACCGCACCCACGACGACAACCACCAGCACCGCACCGATCGCGAGCGGGAGATAGGACGAGACCGCGACGCTCACGGCGATGCCGGCGACCAGCAGCAGTCCGGCGAAGTCCATCGTGGCGCTGCTCGCCGTGGTGTCGTACCGCAACGCCGGGCCGCCGTCGAGCACCGGTAGGACGGTCCGCAACGGCGCCGGGCCGGTCGGACCGGCGGGGTGCGTCGGAAGGTTGCGCCAGGCCACCTGCGCCTGGTCGCGGCGGATGCTGAAGTTCGTCGGGTACGCGTAGGCGACCTGTCCGATCGCCGGCGCGAGCACCGCGGCCAGCCCGAGGAACGTGACCCATGCGGGCACCGGTGCGAGAACCCGCACGGCGCCGGCCAGGAGCAGACCCTGGAGCAGCAGTGTCCGGGTGGACGACCCGAGATGGGCCCGGCTGAGCACGTCCTCGATGCGGCGGCCCGAGACCGCGAAGGACGCCTCGCCGGCGTATCCGAGGACGGCGCCGGTCAGGACCAGGGCGGCGGACGACGTGATCGCACCGAGCGTGAGCACCAGAACCGCCAGCGCGACGGTGGCCAGCTCGGCGCGCGGCAACCACAGGCTACCGGCGAGCCGGGTCGTGCGGGCGCGGGCGGCTGGCATGGGGTGGGTCGGCTCCGGTTTCGTCGCGGCGTGGCTCGCTCGGTGCGGCGGCGCGGCACATGTTAGTGCCCGCCCGATGCCGATCCGGGTCGCCGGCCGGGCGGCCCTAGGGTGGGTCGATGGGCATCGAGGACAAGGCAGTCGACTGGGCTCGACTGGCGCTCCGCGTTCTCCGGACGCCGTTCCCGTACGGCGCCGCCCACCAACCCAGGTCCGCCGAGGATGTGGACGTCACTCCGGAGCGGCTGCACCCAGCCTTCCACGGCTGCCTGGACTGGCATTCGAGCGCTCACATGCAGTGGTCGCTGGTGCGGTTGCTGACGCTCGCGCCCGCGCAGCTCGAGGCAGCCCGCATCGCCGACGACGTCAGGGTCGAGCTGTCGAACCGGCTCACCGATGCGAACCTGGCGGTCGAATCGGCGTATCTCGCCGAGCGCCCCGGGTACGAACGCCCGTACGGCTGGGCCTGGGCCGCGATGCTCGCGGCCGCGGGCCAGGGATGCCCGGACCCGGCGGCGTCGACCTGGGCAGCGGCGATGCGACCGCTGGCGGACGTGATCGCCGGCCACGTCCTCGCCTGGCTGCCCCGGCAGGCGTACCCGGTCCGGCACGGGGTGCACTCGAACACGGCCTTCGCGTTGGCGCTGCTCCTCGAGGCCTACGAGACGCTCGGTCGCGACGACGTCGTCGACGCGATCCGAGTTCAGGCGACGGCCTGGTTCGCCGGCGACCGGGACATGCAGACGAGCTTCGAGCCGTCCGGCTCGGACTTCCTCTCGCCGACGTTGTCCGAGGCCGAGCTGATGCGGCGGGTGTTGCCGGCGGCCGTGTTCGCCGGCTGGTTCGCGGACTTCCTGCCCGGTCTCGGCACCGACCAGCACGCGCGCCTGCTCGTCACGCCGACCGTGCACGACCGAACCGACGGGCAGCTGGTCCACCTGTTCGGGCTGGCGCTGTCCCGTGGCTGGCAACTCCGTGAGCTCGCCGCGGTACTGCCGGCCGGCGCGACCCGGGCGCTGCTCGGCGAGGCGGCCGACCGTCAGATCGCGTTCGCCGAGGACGAGGTGACGACGGGGGACTTCATGTCCACGCACTGGCTCGTGAGCTTCGCGCTGCTGGCCGAGCTCGCCCCCAGACCCTCACGACCCTGACCGGCTTGGGACACTGACGCCGTGCATACCGCGTTCGTCGTCGTCGTCCTCGTGGCGAGTGTCACCGCCGTTGCAGGCGTCGCCGCCAAGCTGAGGATCTCCCCACCGCTCCTCCTCGTGGTCGCGGGTTTCGCGATGTCCTACCTCCCGGTGCTGCAGCACTTCGAGATCTCCTCGAAGATCGTCCTGATCGGCCTGCTGCCGCCCCTGCTCTACTCGTCCGCGCTACGGACGTCGCTGGTCGACTTCCGGCGCAACCTCCGGCCGATCCTACTGCTGTCGGTCGGGCTGGTCGCGTTCACCGTCGTCGGGGTCGGGCTGATCGCGATGTGGGTGCTTCCGATCCCCGCTCCGATCGCCTTCGCGCTGGGCGCGATCGTCGCCCCGCCGGATGCAGTGGCCGCCAGCGCCATTGCTCGCAGGGTTGGCATGCCGCGCCGGCTCGTGACGATCCTGGAGGGCGAGAGCCTCGTCAACGACGCGACCGCGCTGGTGGCGCTGCGGACCGCCGTCGGCGCGGTCGCGATCGCCGTGAGCACCTGGCACGTCGTCCTCGACTTCGTCTGGGCCAGCGCCGGTGGAGCGCTGGTCGGGGTGGCGATCGCGTATGTCACCGGCAAGGTGCGCAAGCGGATCACCGACGATCTCGTCGACACCTCGATCTCGTTGGTCACCCCGTTCGTCGCCTACCTGATCGCCGAGGAGCTCGGCGCCTCCGGGGTGCTGGCGGTGGTGATTGCCGGTCTGCTCCTGGGGCACAAGGCGTTCCTGATCCAGTCCGCGTCGAGCCGCATCGTCGAGGAGAACAACTGGCGCACGATCGCGTTCGTCCTGGAGAACAGCGTGTTCGCGATGATCGGCCTGCAGGCGCGGTCGATCATCTCGGCGGTCGGGGACAGCAACCTGCCGGTATCGACGATCGTGTGGGCGTGTGTCGCGGTCCTCGTCGGCGTCATCGTGCTGCGGCTGGTGTGGATTTTCCCGGCCACCTATGTCAGCCGGTTGGTGCCACGCGTCGCCGAGCGCGATCCGGCGCCGAACTGGCGGGTACCCCTGGTGCTGGGCTGGGCCGGGATGCGCGGCGTCGTGACCCTGGCCGCCGCGTTCAGCCTCGCTGCCGACGTCCAGTACCGCGAGGTGCTCGTGCTGATCGCGCTCGTCGTGGTAGCCGGGACGCTGCTGCTGCAGGGATCGACCCTGCCGTGGCTGGTGCGCCGGCTCGGGCTCGGCGGCCCGGACATGGCGTCCGACGCGCTCGCCGAGGCGAGCGTGTACCAGTCGGCGGTCGGCGCCGGGCTGACCCGGCTCGAGGAGCTCACCGACGGCGAGCCGGACGGCACGTTCCCGCCCCAGGTGCTGGATCGGCTGCGGACCCGGAGTCTCGAGCGGGCCGACGCCGTCTGGGAACGCCTCGGCGGTGCCGACGACACCCCCAGCCAGGTCTATGCGCGGATGCGGACCGAGATGCTGACGGCGGAGCGCGAGGAGGTGTTGCGGGTCCGGGATTCCGGGATCGTCGACGCAGCGGTGCTCACGCGGGTGCTGGCAGCACTCGACGTGGAAGAGGCGATGCTCGACCGCGCCGATCCGGTGGACACGTCGACCCGGGACGAGGACCTCGAGGCGGAGGGGACCGGGACAGCCGGCGCTGGTGGCTGCAAGCATCTGCGGGACGCGCCCGAGCACACCAGGCCGAACACGCCCAACGGATGCGAGGAATGCCTGCGCGACGGGACCGACTGGGTGCACCTGCGGTTGTGCATGACGTGCGGGCACGTCGGCTGCTGCGACTCGAGCGTGCACAAGCACGCGACCGCGCACTTCCACGAGACCGAGCACCCAGTCATGCGGAGCTTCGAGCTGGGCGAGGCCTGGCGCTGGTGTTTCGTGGACGCGCTCCTCGGCTGATGTGGCAGCTCAGGTCGCGCATCTGCCGGACGAGGTAGCCGAGCGCGTTGCGGGCTGGCAGGCTGACAGCGTGCTTACAGCAGCAGTAGCCACCGATACCGCCAACGTCATCGCCGTGGTGGCCGCGATGGTGACCGCCATCATCGCGTTGCTGGCCGTCGGGGCGGTGGTCTGGTTCTTCGCTCTCGCACGCAAAGGTGTTGCCAGGGACGAAGCAGCCCGGCAACGCGAACGGGGGGAGGACGAGGCCGCGCGTCGCGCTGAGAGGGAAGCCGACGCGACCGTACGAGCGACCGAGATTGCGGCCGAGCGGGAAGCACGGGCCGAGCTGCGCCGGGCGCACGCTGCGATCGCCGACGCCGTGAAGCAGATAGCCGAGAACAGAACCGTGACCGGCCGCGAGCTCTTCGGGGTCATCGACCCGGAGGGCGCCGAGAAGCTCCGTTGGGTCCTCGAACTCGGCAGCGGCTCGACGTTTGTGTTGCGCAACCAGGGACCCGGGGCCGTGCACGGCGTCGCCATGGACGTGAACCCACTCAGCGGCGGCTTGGTCAGTTACATCCCTGAGGGCGAACTCGACCTGGAGGACGGCGAAGGGCACCGGATCGTCATGCGGGCTACGTCCGGGCTACCGATACCGGCGCAAGTCTGGGTCACCACCCGCGAGCAGCCCGAACGCCTAGCCGTACCGGTGCCCGAGTAGAGGGACGCAACCCTTCGCCAGCCTGATGTGGATATTCGATCCGCAGACCTCGGCAACATCGACTCGTAGGCTCACGGGATGCTGATCGACATCGCTGGGTTGGATTCGTCTGGAGTGTCACTGCCCGCTGGTGAGGTCATCGACGAGAGCGCTGATCAGTTCGGCGTTCGATACCACTCACCTGCTTGGGGTATGCAGGTGATCGCGAATGTGCGGCAGGCGAGCCTGCGGCGGCTCTCGTCGAGGCCGCCCGGAGAAGGCGGCAGATCGGTGGTGATCTGCCCGGGTGGCGGTTTTCACCTCCTCGACGAGCAGGAGGGCGCTGCTGTCGCGGACATGTTCGATGAACGCGGTATCTCCCCGTTCGTCCTGCACTATCGACTGGTGCCGACGGGCGACGATGCCGCCGCGGACTGCGTGGCGGCGCTCGCGGACGACGTTCGGTGGGAAGCGTCCGTGCACCCGGTCGTTCCGCTTGCCGTGGAGGATGGGCGTGCTGCGGTCAGTTTCGTTCGTGGCCACGCGCGAGAGTTCGGTGTCGCCGCCGATGGCATCGGGCTGGTCGGCTTCTCGGCCGGGGCGAGTACGACGCACACGTGGACAGCCTGAGGTTGCATCAGAAGTGGCTGGCCGCGGGTGGACGTAGCGAATTGCATCTCTACGAACGCGGCGGCCACGGCTTTGCGTCCGAGCGTCAGAATCTGCCGGTGGACAGCTGGCTGGACAGGTTGGCCGAGTGGCTCGATCACCTGGGCTGAGATAGCTCGCCTTCGCCCGACCCGAACCGGACGCATTGCTTACAGGTACCATCCTTCTGTAGGCAATCCGTCTGAGGGGGACCAATGAGTACCGGAACATTTCCCTCGATCATCGGCCTTGCTGATCTGACCGGGCTCGGCCTGTCGAGGCATCGGCTCTACACGATGGCTAAGGCTGGCGAGCTCGAGCAGATCGCGCCCGGCTTCTATGCCCGGCCGGGCGAACTGGACGACACCACAGCGACCTGGGCCGCTGTCAGCCTGCGGAAGCCGTCAGCGACGATCTGCATGCTCAGCGCGCTGTCGCTGCACGAGTTGACTGACGTCATCCCGCGGGACACGGACATCGCACTGCCGCGGGGTGAACGGACGCTTGCGACCAGATTCAGCCCGATTCGCTGGCACTCCTTCAACCGGGCGACGTTCGATCTCGGTCGCACGCAACACTCTTTGACAGAGGAGGGCCTCACGATCGGGCTGTATTCGCCGGAGCGGACGATCATCGATGCCTTCCGCCTGCGGCACGAGCTCGGTGCCGATGTCGCGAACGAGGCGCTGAAGCGTTGGCTACGCCGCCGCGGCAGCACACCGGCGTCGTTGCTGGCACTGTCACGATCGTTTCCCCAGGCATTGCCGACGCTGAGCTCGACGTTGGAGATCCTGCTGTGAGCCCGGGCCCGCAGCATGGAACCCCAGCCGGGGATGCGTTCCTGGCGATCCAGAAGCTTGCTCGCGGCAGTGGCGGGGATGTTCAGGAGCTGCTGACGCTGTACGCGCTGGAAGGGCCGCTGACGCGCGTCGCCGCCTCGCGCTATCGCGAGGACTTCGTGCTCAAAGGCGGCGTCCTCCTCCGCTGCGTTCGGCCTGCGCAGGCCGACGAAAGACATCGATCTGCAAGCAACCGGAATCCCCAACGACGTTGGTGACGTGCTCGACCGAGTCCGGGAGCTCGCCGTGATCGACGCCGAGGACGGGCTGATATTCGACCCGTGCAGCGCCAGTGCGCAGACGATCCGCGAGGACGACGACGACGCCGGTGTCCGCGTTCGACTTGTTGCGGCGTTAGGCAAGTCTCGTCTGCCGGTTGGGATCGACGTGAACTTCGGCGACCCGATCTGGCCGACCCGGTGCTGAGTTACGTGCTACCCGAAGGCGCCCACTGGAATCCGGCCAGCCGGACATGGGAACGAGAGAGTCGCTGACGGGCACGTATAGGGGACTGGTTGACGTCCGCGCGTGTCGGCATGAGCGACACGCCTGCGTGGTTCACTGGCGATCATGAGCGACGGCCCGTCTACTCAGCGCTCTACGCAGCGCGTCGGCCCCACTCCGATGATCGCTCGGCTCGCCGTGCGGCACGCGCGTAAGCGGTTCGTCGTCATGGTCAGTGTCGGTGTCGTGGCGGCGGTCGTCACCGCGCTGGTCTGGAGCTGGGAGTACGCGCCGCTCATCGGCTGGGCGGCCGCGGCGGCGACCTTCTCCGTGTGGGTGTGGCTCGTCCTCGGTCGCCTCGACCCCGACCAGACGAAGCGGCATTCGACCGCCGAGGATCCGTCCCGGGCGCTCATCGACGGCCTCACGCTGCTGGCCAACGTCGCCAGCCTGGCTGCCGTGGTCGTCGTGCTCGTCCAGGCCGCCTCCGCGAACGGCGCCGAGAAGGCGATCCTCGCAGCGATGGCCGTCCTGAGTGTCGGGTTGTCCTGGCTGCTCGTCCAGACGCTCTACACGTTGCGCTACGCCAGCCTGTTCTACGGCGACCCGGTCGGCGGGATCGACTTCAACCAGGACGATCCGCCTGCCTACGTGGACTTCGCCTACCTGGCGTTCACCCTCGGGATGACCTATCAGGTGTCGGACACCAACCTGAGCGGACGGGTCATGCGTGCGACCGTCCTGCGCCACAGCCTGCTGTCATACGTGTTCGGGTCGGTCATCCTCGCATCGACGATCAACCTGGTCGTCGGGTTGTCAGGCCACTGACACCGGCGTGGGGTCAGTTCGACCGGCGGCGGATCTTGTTGCCCAGCCACACCAGCGGGTCGTAGGTGCGGTCCACGACACGTTCCTTCATCGGGATGATGGCGTTGTCGGTGATCTTGATGTGCTCGGGGCAGACCTCGGTGCAGCACTTCGTGATGTTGCACATCCCGATGCCCTGGTCGGTGCGGGCGAAATCGGCCCGGTCCGTGCGCGCGTCCAGCGGATGCATCGCGAGCTCGGCCGCGCGGATCAGGAACCGTGGTCCGGAGAAGGCTGGCTTGTTCTCCTCGTGATCGCGAACGACGTGGCACACGTCCTGACACAGGAAGCACTCGATGCACTTGCGGAACTCCTGCGACCGTTCGACGTCGACCTGTTCCATTCGGTACTCACCGGGCGCGAGGTCCGCCGGAGGCGCGAACGCCGGGATCTGGCGGGCCTTCTCGTAGTTGAACGACACGTCGGTGACGAGGTCGCGGATGACCGGGAAGGTTCGCATCGGCGTCACCGCGACCGTCTCGTCCTGCGTGAACGTGTTCATCCGGGTCATGCACAGCAACCGCGGCCGGCCGTTGACCTCGGCGCTGCACGAACCGCACTTGCCGGCTTTGCAGTTCCAGCGGACGGCGAGGTCGGGCGCCTGGGTGGCCTGCAGCCGATGGATGATGTCGAGCACGACCTCGCCCTCGTTGACCTCGACGTCGAAGTCCGCGAAGTCACCACCGTCGGCGTCACCGCGCCATACCTTGAACTTCGCGTCGTAGGTCATGCGTGCTCCCCTTGTTCGGGCGTGACCGCCGGCTCGTCGAGCGTGGCCACCTCAGCCTCGGTCAGGTACTTCAGCAGCTCGCTGCGCTCGAAGAGCTCGAGCAGGTCGCGGCGAATCGTCGGCACCGGCTTGTGCTCGACCACCACCGACCCAGAAGATCCGTCGAGCGAACAGATCAGGTTGATGCCCCGCCACTTGGGATTCATCCCGGGGAAGTCCTCGCGGGTGTGACCGCCTCGACTCTCCTCGCGCTCCAGTGCCGCCAGCGCCACGCACTCCGAGACCAGGAGCATGTTCCGCAGGTCCAGCGCCAGATGCCAGCCCGGGTTGAACTGGCGATGTCCCTCGACGTGGACCGCGGCCGCGCGCACCCTCAGCGCGTCGAGCGAGGCGATCGCCTCCCGAATCTCGCCTTCGCGCCGGATGATGCCGACGAGGTCGTTCATCGTCTGCTGAAGCTCCTGGTGCAGCGTGTACGGGTTCTCACCGTCATTGCCGAAAGGTCCGACCGCTCTGGCTTCGGCGCTGTCGATGTCAGCCTGCACGACCCGCGGCCGGGTCTCGCCCAAGCCCTCGATGTATTCCGCTGCGCCCGCCCCGGCGCGACGGCCGAAGACGAGCAGATCGGACAGCGAGTTGCCGCCGAGACGGTTGGAGCCGTGCA
>DAIQRJ010000062.1:0-9692 GCA_036786375.1 Actinopolymorphaceae bacterium | reverse complement strand
CCCCGTCCTACCGGGGCCTCGTTGCTTCTCCCGCCCGACACACCGCCACCACACACGTCACATCCGCCACATCAGTCACGACTTTGCCGGGGCCTTGTCTGGTGCCCTGACCGAAATGACGTGCCACTTTCGACGAGGGGGCTGAGGCCGTGAGTGCGTCCGGTGGTTGAACCGGCTGCCGGCGCAATGCCAATGCTGTGGCCAAGGCAAGGATCCTCGGCGCGCCGATCGGGGCGTCGCGCGTTGTTGCGCTGTCGGGAAGTCAACATGCGTGTGCTGCGTGACGCGGACCAGGCGGTCACGATGGCGATCTAGGCGAAGGCGTGCTCGGACGGGACTCGCGAGGCGTTGAGACGGCTCGGGGAGTCTCTCAACTGGGCCGCAGATGTACTTTGCTGCTGTAATCGCCCGGCCGCGACAGGGCCCGAGGCCCTCGAAAGGGCCTCTGACCTGCGGTGATGGTGGTGGAGCTTAGGGGATTCGAACCCCTGACCTCTTCGATGCGAACGAAGCGCGCTACCAACTGCGCCAAAGCCCCTTGGCCCGGACACGATACCAACGTGGGCCGGTGACGTCGAAACGGGTTGTGCCGCGGTCAGCCCGTGGCCGCGTGTGCGGTGCCCTCGTCGTCGGACCGGCGCCTGTCGGCGCTGAGTTCCTCGACGGTCTCGGGCTGGCGGCTGAGCAGTTCGGCCTCCGGCAGGCGGCCCGCGCTGAACGCGGCCGCACCACTGAGGTCGATCGTCCGGACGCGTCGAGCAGGCGCGGCGTCCTTCGTGACGTAGGTCGGGAGCGTCACCGGGAGCGGATCCCACGCGTCGACCGGCGAGTGCGCGACCCAGGCCGCGGCCGCGTCGGTGGCGAGGTCCGCCGTGGGTGCCGCCGCGGTGGTCGTCGCCGCCGCGGTGCCGGCCGGGAGCACGTCTGCGGACGTAGCGGCGGCCGTGGTGGCCGAGTGCCGTCGCGACCTGCGTGACGTCTGCTCGGCCTTGACCGGGGTATCAGCAGGCTGAGATCGACGGACCGGTGGGTTCTTGGCACGCCGTCGTGCTGCGCGGGCGGCGCGGACGCTCAGCCGTGCGAGGACGACGAAACCGACGAGCAGGCCACCCGGGACCGCGAGCGACCACCACGGAACGGTGCCGACGAACGCGAAGACGCCGATGACGACAGCGGTGGCCAGAATGAGGAAGAGGACGCGACGACGACGGGCGGCCGCGTCGTAGCGGGGTCGGGAAACCTCAACCCTGGCAGCGACATCGGACTCGCCCGCTTCGTCGAGGGTGGGTACGGTGGGTTCGGCCGGATCCGTCATCCGGGCACGTGCGCCGGAACTTCGCTTACCCAGCACGCGCATCGCGCCGGTGACGTGGCCGGGTCGGGTCGCCGACGGCTGCCCCCGGTGATGCCTCACCAACGGAAGTAGATAGGCAGCCCAGGCCACCACGATCGCCGCGTAGATGATTCCCGTTCCCACGAGGCTTGAGGTTACGCAGCGCGGGAGGGGTGTGCGGCGTCCTGGGCCGGTGTGTCGCAAGAGAACCGTGTGACAGGAGAGAACGGTGGTGGGTAGGAGCAGCACGTCGTGGCCGGTCGATCAGGTCCCGCGAACGCGCCCAGTCAGACGAAGAGTGAGCCTCCACAGTGCGGGACCACGCACGGATTGCCTGACTCACGCCGGCAGCGTGAACTCTCCTCGTGCCGCCGCCGCCTCGAGCCGCTTCACCAGGCCACCGGGCACGTCCTCGGCCAGGATCGAGAATGCCAGGTGGTCACGCCATCCGCCGTCGATGTGGAGGAATCGCCGACGCAACCCCTCTTCGGTGAAGCCGAGCTTGTGCGCCACCCGCAGCGACGCATTGTTCTCCGGACGGATGACCAGTTCCACCCGGTGCAGGGCTAACCTCGACAGGCAGTAGTCCGTCGCCATCGCGACCGCCAGCGTCGTGATCCCCCGATTCGCCACCCGACGGTCGATCCAGTACCCGATCTGCGCCATCCGCGCGGACCCGAGAGCGATGCCCGACACCGTCAGCTGGCCGACGAGATTGCCGTCCCAGGTGATGACGAACGGCAGGCTCAGCCCGGCACTGGCCTGCTTGCGGACGGCCCGGACCATCGCGGCGAACGTCGAGGGCCGGCCGCCTCCGTGCGGCGGTGTCGCCTCCCAGGGGCCGAGCCAGCTCCGGTTGCGGCCCTGGACCTCGTACCAGGCTTTCTGATCCCGCCCGTTCAGCGGCCGCAGGCCGACGCGCCCGTGCTCGAGCGTGACCTCCCACTGGACCTTCACGACGCGGCCGTGCCTGTGCCCGAACCGGGCGTGCCCGAACCGGGCGTACCGGGCCGTGGATGATCGGAGCCTCGAAGCTGCTCCACGGCATGCACCAGGACCGGCTCGAGAACGTCCATGCCGTCCCGCACTCCCCCGGATGAGCCGGGCAGGTTGACGATCAGCGTCGCGTGCTCGGGCCCGTCGGCCAGTCCGGCAAGTCCGCGGGACAACATCGCGGACCCGATCCCCGCACTGATAGCGGCAGCTCGGATCGCCTCGGCGATGCCGGGCACCTGCGTCCGGATCACCGACATCGTGGCTTCGGGCGTGCGGTCCGTCGGCGTCAGGCCGGTTCCCCCGGTGGTGACGACCACGTCGAAGCCCTCGTCGACAGCCGCACGTAGGGCCCGCTCGACCGGCTCGCCGTCAGCGACTACAACCGCATCGTCCACCTCGAACCCCAACGCGTCGAGACGGGCCACGGCCACCGGCCCGGACCGGTCGGTGTAACCAGCACTCCCCTGCGCGGCCCGGGTCGACGCCGTGATCACGCGAGCCCTCACGGAGACCGGTCCTGCCCGCGAATCCAGTCGCCGTGGACCCCGCCGGTCTTCGTGAGCACCTCGACGTCGGTCATCCGCGCGTCGGGGTCGACTCCCTTGACCATGTCGATCACCGCGAGCCCGGCGACCGCTACCGCCGTCAGCGCCTCCATCTCCACGCCGGTCCGGTCCGTGGTGCGAACCGTCGCCACGATGCGGATGAACCCGTCCACGCAGGCAACGTCCACGACCACCCCCGACAGCGCGATCGGATGGCACAGCGGGATGAGCTCCGGGGTCTTCTTCGACGCCATGATGCCGGCGATACGGGCGACCCCGAGGGCGTCGCCCTTCGGCAGCCGGCCGTCGTCGACGAGCTCGTAGGCGGCCGCCGTCAGCTCGACCCGGGCACCTGCGCTCGCCGTGCGTGCGGTGACCGCCTTGGCGGACACGTCGACCATCCGGGCGGCGCCGGTCTCGTCGACGTGTGTCAGCGCGGTAGCGCGCTCAGCCGGTTCGTCGTGCACTGGTCCGGCCAGGGTCTCAGCGAGCCGTGAGCAGAGGGCGGGAGGCGTCGTCGAGCAGGATCGTCGTGAGCCGCGCGCCCGCGGGGACGTGGGTGGCGGGCTCGGGGACGATCGCGAGCGCGTTCGCCTCGGTCAGATCGGACACCTGGTGCGACCGCTGGCCGCCGATGGGCGTGATCGTGCCCAGCTCGTGGCTCCCGGCCGGCGGCGGCAGGTAGCGCGCGCGGGCGAACTGGCGACGACCCGGCGGCGACGGGAACGGGTGCGTGACGACCGCCTGCACGCGACCGCCGCCCTCCGCGGGCAGGCCCTGCATCTTGCGGATCGCCGGACGGACGAAGACCTCGAACGACACGAACGAGCTGACCGGGTTGCCCGGGAGGGTGAAGATCGGGGTGGCGTCCTCGCCGATCGTGCCGAATCCCTGCGGCTTCCCGGGCTGCATCGCGACCTGGCTGAACTCGATGGTCCCGAGCCGGCTCAGGACCTCCTTCACGACGTCGTAGGCGCCGACGCTGACGCCGCCGCTGGTGACGATGAGGTCGGCACGGACGAGCTGGTCCTCGAGCAGGTCAAGCAACTGGCGCGGATCGTCGGGGACGATGCCGACGCGGTAGACGACGGCACCGGCCGAACGCGCGGAGGCGGCCAGGCCGAAGCTGTTCGAGTCGTAGATCATCGCCTCGCCGAGCGTGCTGCCCGGCGCCTGCAGCTCCGAGCCGGTCGACAGCACCACGACCCGCGGACGGGGATGGACCGGGACCCGCTCGTAGCCCGCGGCGGCGAGGGCGCTGATGTGCCGCGCGGCCAGCACCGTGCGCGCCGGGATGAGCAGATCGCCCACGCCCGCATCGCTGCCCTGCCGACGGATGTGCGCGCCGACGCTGGTCGGCTCGACGATGCGGACGGTGTTCGTGCCGCCGTCGGTGCCCTCGACCGGGACGATCGCGTCGGCGCCGCCGGGCACCATCGCACCGGTCATGATCCGCACGGCCATACCGGACCGGATGCCGTAGGCCCTGGCGTGCCCGGCCGGGATGTCACCGACGACGGGCAGCGTGATCGGGTTCGTGGGGCTGGCCGCGGCGACGTCGGCCGCCTGCACGGCATAGCCGTCCATCGCCGAGTTGTCGAAGCCGGGCAGGTCGATCCGGCACGGGATGTCGTCGCAGACCGCGCAGCCCTGGGCGTCGAGCAACGTCTGGGCGAACGGCGGGAGCACCGGAATGGCATCCAGGATGCTCGCGAGATGGTCGTCGACCGAGATCACGATGAGGCAGGCCTTTCGCGGCGGATCGTTCGCGGTTGGGTACGTCCTGGCCGACCCTAACCGCCGGTGGGTGCGCAGGGCCGCGATACTCGCCGCATGGACAAGCATGCGTGGCGCTCGTCTCTGCTCGGGCAGCGGCGATCGATGGGTGCCGGCGTACGGACGGAGGCGTCCGCGGCGATCATCTCGCACGTCCTCGACTGCGCCGAGGTGCTCGCGCTGAGCCCCCGCGACGTGGTCGCGGCCTACGTGTCGTTCGGGGCCGAACCATCGACGATCGACCTCGTCGCACTGCTGCGGGCGCGCCGTCTCACCGTGATCGTCCCGGAGGTTCTCGACGACCGGCAGCTCGACTGGGTGAACGCGTCCGACGGTTCATCCCTCGGCGTCCCGGCGATCGGCCAGGCCGCGTTCGTGATCGCGCCGGCACTCGCGTGCGACCGGCGTGGGACGCGGCTGGGACGCGGTGGCGGTTTCTACGACCGGGCACTGAGCCACGTCGCGTCGTCCACACCGGTGTGCGCGCTGGTCTACGAGGACGAGGTGGTCGTCGAGCTTCCGCGCGAGCCCCACGACCGTGGCGTGACGATGGCCGCGATCCCGAGCGGGATCGTGCGGTTCTAGGCGCCTGCTAGGCCTTGGCCGACCAGCGCTGTTCGATGCGCAGGCTCTTCCACACGACGATCGCGACGATCCATGTGACGGCGAACAACGCGACGATCGCGAATCCGATGTTGCCCAGGTTGATCGAGGCCACCCAGCCGATCGGCCCCGAGTCGATGCCCAGCTTGTCGGCGAGCAGGCCGACCAGCTCGATGCCGCCGATGACGAGCGCGACCGCGACCGACAGCGCGGTGATGGTGATGTTGTAGAACACCTTGCGTACCGGCTGCGCGTGCGCCCAGCCGTAGGCGACGTTCATGAACGCGCCGTCCACCGAGTCGAGCAGGCACATGCCCGCTGCGAACAGGACCGGGAGGGTCAGGATCGCGTACCAGGGAAGGGCGAACGCCGCGGCGCCGCCGGCGAGGACGAGCAGCGAGATCTCGGTCGCGGTGTCGAAGCCGAGGCCGAACAGCAGGCCGACCGGATACATGTGCCCCGGCTTGCTGACGGCCTTGGTGACTCCGCCGAGCAGACGGTTGAGGAAGCCGCGCTTGTTCAACTGGGCTTCGAGTTCGGCCTCGTCGTAGTCGCCGTGACGCATCCGCCGGAAGACACGGACGACTTGGCGGAGCACGACCAGGTTGACGATCCCGATGACGACCAGGAAGACCCCGGAGACGGCGGTGCCGATGATGCCGGTTGCCGACTGCAGCGCGGACGAGTTGTCGGTGACCTGTGATGCAAGTGCACGCACGCCGAACGCGAGCAGCAGGCAGAGCCCGAACACCACCGACGAGTGGCCGAGGCTGAACCAGAACCCGACCGAGACCGGGCGCTTGCCGTCGTTCATCAGCTTGCGGGTCGTGTTGTCGATGGCGGCGATGTGGTCGGCGTCGAAGGCGTGCCGCATCCCGAGTGTGTAGGCGGTGAGGCCGAGCCCGATCCCGAAGACGGTGTTGCCGCCGAGGGCATAGTGGGCTGGGTTGACGAGGGCCACGAGCAAGCCCCAGCCGAGGACGTGGAGCAGCAGCACGAAGCCGCCCATGCCGGCGATGCTGCGCCACTGGGCGCGGCCGAAACGGCCGCCGGACCCGGCGATGGGGGGCGTCGTGGTGGTCGTCGATCTCATCGAAGCCCGTGCCTCCCGACGAGTTGCCTGCGTGGACGAGGCCCGAGCTTATTGCGACGCGGTCGCAATCGGCAAGATATGCGGCGGACCCGTTCGGGTCCAGAGCGACTCGCTTGGACAGGATTCGCCTCGGTGCCGCATCATTGGCAGTCGGGCACCGAGAGTGCCAAGTTGTTCGCCTTGGAGGACGAATGCCGACCTACCAGTACCGATGCACCGAGTGCGGCAACGACCTCGAGGCGGTGCAGAAGTTCACCGATGACGCCTTGACCGTGTGCGCGATGTGCGGCGGCCAGCTGCGCAAGGTGTTCAACGCGGTCGGCGTGGTGTTCAAGGGCTCGGGCTTCTACCGCAACGACTCCCGTGGCAGCGAGCCCAGCACAGTCTCCGCGTCTGCGTCGAGCAACGGGACCGGCGCGAACAAGAGCAACGGTGACTCCGGCGGCTCGTCGTCGTCCTCGGACGGCGGCTCGAGCAGCTCCGGCGGGTCGGAGAAGTCGGGGTCGGAGAAGTCGGGGTCGACGACGAACTCGGGTGACTCCAGCAAGAACGGCGGCTCGGCCAAGAAGGCCGAAGCGTCGAAGGGTTCCTCGTCCAGCGGGTCCGGCTCGAGCAACTCGGGCTCCGGCGGCTCGTCCGCCGCCTAGGGCGGCTCGC
Source organism: Actinopolymorphaceae bacterium (assembly GCA_036786375.1). Taxonomy (GTDB): domain Bacteria; phylum Actinomycetota; class Actinomycetes; order Propionibacteriales; family DAIQRJ01; genus DAIQRJ01. The sequence goes on along the minus strand of DAIQRJ010000062.1, from coordinate 2,689 downwards.
GCTTCGGTTCCGTCGTCCACAGGGCAGCCGATCGTGAATCGGGTCTGTCCTCCTGTGGACGACACCAGTTCGGCCGTCGGACGGTTCTAGCGTCTCGGCGCATGCCCCCAAAGCCTCCCGCTCCCCTGGCCCAGCGTCCCCGGCGTCGACCGCGACCGCTGCGGTCGTTGGTGACGGCGGCGCGCTGGCACCGTCGTCTGCTCGCCTCGGGACTCGCCGCTGCCGCGGTGGCCGCCGCGCTGGCCGCGACGTCGCCGCCGTCGGCGCCGACCGTCCCCGTCGTCGTGACCGCGCACGACCTGGCCGGCGGGGAGGTTCTCGACGCGCACGACGTCGAGGTGGTCCGGGTGCCGGTCGGTTCGGTGCCCGCTCACGCGTTCGCCTCGGTCGTCGACGTCCCGCACCGCCCGCTCGTCGGCCCGAAACGTGCCGGCATCGTCCTGACCGACCTCGACGTGATCGACCCGGGCCTGCTCACCCGCTACGGCGCCGGCGTCGTCGCGGTGCCGGTCCGCATCGCCGATGCCGGTTCGCTCGCCTACGTGCGCGTGGGCGACCGGATCGACCTGATCGCCGCCGGCACCGTCCCGACCCCGGGCGGCACGGCCGGCGCGACGTCGGTCGTGGCCAGCGGGGTGCCGGTTCTCGCAGTTGCGCCCGCCGACTCGACCGAGACCGGCGAAGGCGGACTGCTGGTCGTCGCGACCACGTCGGCGACTGCTCGGGCGATCGCGGGTGCTGCGATCACATCGCGCGTCTCGGTGGCGCTGCGATCCTCGAGTTGACAGCATGGCGGGCACCGACCGTGCTCATCGGCCGGCTGGCCGGTCGGCCTGACTCGGCTTCGAAGGGGACTCTCATCATGCTGACGGGCTTAAAGGACTTCTTCACCCGCGGCAACGTCATCGACCTCGCGGTCGCCTTCGTCATCGGCGTGGCATTCCAGTCGCTGGTGACCGGGTTCGTCGGCAAGATCATCACGCCGATCCTGAATGCCTTGGGCGGTGCGAACGTGGTGAACGGGCTCGGGTTCTCGTTTCGGCACGGCAGTCCGGAAATCGAGAAGTCGACGTTCTTCGACGTCGGCGGCCTGATCAACCTGATCATCGTGTTCCTCATCACCGCCGCGGTCGTCTACTTCATCTTCGTGGTGCCGAAGCAGAAGTACGACCAGCTCCGGGCGCGCTTCGACGACAACGCCGCGAAGGCCGAGGAGGAGAAGGTCAGCGAGGACGTGACGCTGCTCCGCGAGATCCGCGACGCGCTCAAGGGGCAGGCCTCCACCAGCCCGAACGTCCCGCCGGCGTCCGACCCGACGAACCCGGCTGCCTGACGCGCGCCGCGCTGGCCGCCTCGTAACCGGCTCGCCAGCCGCCTCGTAACCCCGCAGCTGTCGTCGTAATGCCGTCGACGGTGCTACAACAGCAGTCGCGGGGTTACGCGGCCGAAGCGCTCGGTGCTACTCCCCGTGGTGGGGCGGGACGTCGCGGCGGAGGCGTTCGTCGTTGGAGGTGTCGCCCTCGCCCCAGACCTCGTCGCGATCCGACGGCGGTCGCCCTCGCTGGTCGTCGGACTCGTCGTCGCGACGCCGCCGTACCACCACCCGACCGACCTTCGGACCCGGAGGTGGGGCATCGTCACCCTGCGGACCTGTCGGATTCACGCGTCAGTTCTACGCCTAGGGTCGGGGACATGACGTCTACGACTGCCAAGCCTCCCCGTGTCTTCGTCGGCCCGAAGCGTGACCACGAGCTCGATCGCCTGGTCGCGACCGCCGGCGGCACCGTCGTCGACGCAGCAACCGACGCCGATTCGCTGGTGATGACCGGCGGCCCGGACGCGCTACGCGAGCTCGACCACGCCGGCATCAACTGGGTCCAGCTCCCGTCCGCCGGCATCGAGGGCTGGTTCGCGGCGGGTGTCCTGCGCGACGGCGTGACGTACACGAGCGCCGGTGGCGCCTACGCCCCCGCCTGCGCCGAGCACTCGCTCGCGCTGATGCTCGCCCTCGCACGCCGCTTGGACGTGTTCAGCCAGTCGACCAACTGGGCGCCCGTCGACGGGATGAGCCTGTTCGGCGCGCGCGTCCTCATCGTCGGCGCCGGCGGTATCGGCAAGGAGCTGATGCGGCTGATGGCTCCGTTCGGGGTGACGGTCGACGCGATCAACCACTCGGGACGTCCGGTCGAGGGCGCCGAGCGCACGGCGACCGCGGAGGCGTTGCTCGACCTGCTCGGGGACGCCGATTTCGTCGTCGACTGCGCGCCGGACACCCCGTCCACCCGGGGTCTGATCGGGCCCGAGGCGTTGAAGGCGATGAAGCCGTCGGCGTACCTGGTCAACGTCGGGCGTGGTCCGACTATCGACACGGATGCGCTGGTCGCGGCCCTGCAGAACGGCCAGATCGCCGGTGCCGGACTGGACGTCACCGACCCGGAACCGCTACCCGATGGGCACCCGTTGTGGTCGACACCGCGGACGATCATCACGTCGCATACGGCGAACCCGACGGCGCTGAACCAGGCGGCGCGGGCGGAGCGGGTCCGGGAGAACGTGGCACGCAAAGTGGCGGGTCAAGATCTGCTCGGCCTGGTCGATCTCGAGAAGCATTACTGAGGTGCGGCTGGGCCCGCTCGCTAGGAGACTGCTGAACAAAGCGTGTCTGCGGTGGCGTGAGTCCCGGGGATGA
>DAIQRJ010000030.1:0-45964 GCA_036786375.1 Actinopolymorphaceae bacterium | reverse complement strand
TGGTGATCGACATACCGAGAACGCTAGACCCGACCACCGACAATCCACCGAGCAAAAATCCTCAACCAGGCAAGGATAATTCGACGCGAGGTGCTGGGAACGCCGACTGATCCCGCATCCACCTTGCCCGAGGCCCCGGTAGGCACATTCGGCATCTCTCGACGATGCTTGGTGGTGGGGACGCCCCGGAGTCGGGGTCGTGGCCGTGCACGTCGGAGTCGAGACGATCCTGATCGGGGCTCAGGGCAGGGGTTTCATCATGTTCTGGACGAGACCTCGTAGCCGAGCGAGGTGTAGAGGTTGATTGCCGTGGTGTTGAACCCGAAGACGTTGAGCCCCATCGTCGTCGCGCCCAGCTCCTTGGCCGCGACCTCGCCCGCCAGCATCGTGGCGCGGCCGTATCCCTTGCCGCGCTGGGTCTCGTCCATCTCGATGTCGTAGACGAGCGCCGCCCGGCCGATGCCGCGATCCCGCACGTTGATCCACAGCGACCCGACCGGCGCACCGGTCCCGGCGTCGGCCACAGTCCAGAGGTGCTGCTCGGGAGTGTCGCGCCTGCACCTCGTCGGGGGTCATCGTCCCGTTTGCACGAACGAATCCGCGTACCCGGCGACCGACCTCGCCACCCACCGGACGTACTCGTCGTCCGTCATGGCCCGGAGCGTCACAGCTGCCACGCGCACACGTTAACGGTCACGATCGCGGTCGGCCGCACTCGTCGCGTAGAGGGTGTTCCCGCCGAGGATGCCCGGGACCCGGCGCAGGACGACGTCGCGCACCATGGCTCCACCGACAGCCGTGATGGTCCCGAGCAGGATCGCAGACAGCCAGCCCAGTCCGAACGAAAACGTCCGCTGCGCGCCGGCGGCCGACCACGCACCCAGTGGCGAGCGAGTCGACGACCGGCCACAACCGGTTCCACCAGTGGCCCTCGATGCGCACGACATAAGCGATGAGCGCGGCGACGAGAGCAGTGACCAGATACCGGTAGTCGGTCAGGGCGATCGGGGGCCCGTGCTGCAGCAACGTGTCGCGGATCAGCCCGCCACCGAGGACGGCGCTGGTGAGCACGCCGGTCAGGTCCAGGACGTGGACGGCTCAGGCCGGTGCGTCAGGCCGCCGTCCGCAGCTCGACCATCAGGGCCTCCATCGCGATCAGCGGTGCGACGTTGCCGGTCAACCGTTCCCGGCAGCGGGAGATCGCGTCGTTGCAGCGCATCGCACCGACCGGCCCGAGGTGGTCCGCGACACGCGTGACGTCGCGGGCGAGCTCCTCGTTCACCAGCTCCGCGCCGGCGCTCATGCCGACCGTGAGCGCGTCCCGGTAGAACGCCGAGAGGTCGAGCAGCGCGCGGTCGAGAGCGTCGCGTTGCATTCTCTTCGCGCGCGCCTTCTGGTTCTCCTCCAGCTGCCGCATCGCCGCCCGGACGTGCCGCGACGTGGTCTTCTCCTCCGCGAACCCCATCGAGGTGCGCAGGTGCTCCTTCTCCGACGCGTCCACCTCCGTGGCGGTTGCGGCGGCCTCGGCGGACGCGGCTTCGACCAGCGTCGCAGCGGCGGCGAGACAGTGCGCGAGATCGGCATCGACGAGAACGGCAGGGATCGCGAGCACCTCGGCGCGGCGCTCACGCACCACGTCGTTCGTGGCCAGCGCACGCGCCCGGCCGATGTGGCCCTGCGAGGCTCGCGCCGCGAACGCGGCGACGGCCGGATCGACGGCCAGACGATCACGCAGCATCGTCGCGACGGCGTGCACCGACGGCGTTCGCAGCGACACGACGCGACAGCGCGACCGGATCGTCACCGGCACGTCGTCGACGGTCGGTGCGCACAGCATCCAGACCGTCCGGTCGGCCGGCTCCTCCACCGACTTGAGCAGGGCGTCGGCCGCCTTCTCGGTGAGCCGGTCGGCGTCCTCGACGACGAGGATCTGGTGCCGCCCGCGGACCGGCGACATGGCGGCACGATGGATGAGTTCGCGTGTCTCCTTCACCTGGAGGCTGACCGTCTCGGTGTTGACGTAGGTGACGTCGTGGTGCGACCCGGCGAGGGTGGACCGGCAGTCGTTGCACACACCGCACCCGCGGTCGGGGCACTCCAGCGCGGCGGCGAACGCACGTGCCGCGTTGGACCGGCCGGACCCGGGTGGCCCGACGATGAGCCACGCATGCCCGACCTGATCGGTGGACGCGGCGTGCGCGAGTTCCGCCGCGACGGACTCCTGCCCGACGAGGTCGTCCCAGACGCTCATGTGGCGCTCACGTCGCCGTGGTCGCAGCAGGGGTGGGTTCCTCCGCCGGCTCCGCTGATGGGGCCGTCGAAGCCGCGGGGACCGTCGGGGCCGCGGCTGCCTGGGTCGTGCCGGGCGTCTCGACCGGGTGCGGGTGCTGCCGTTTCGCGCGGGCCAGCTCGGGCATCGTCTCGAGTCGCTCGATGATCCGCTTCGTCACCTCGCCGACGCCCATGCCCGCGTCGACCAGGAGGTAGCGCTCCGGATCGTGGTTCGCGAGGTCGACGAACTGCTCACGGACGGCCTGCCGGAACCCGACGGACTCGGCCTCGAGCCGGTCCGGTGACCCCGAGCGCGCACGCGCACGGTCGGCGGACACGGCCGGGTCGACATCGAGCAGGATCGTCAGGTGCGGCCGCAGCCCCTGGGTGGCCCACGCGTTGATGCGGGCGATCTCCTCGCGACTGAGCACCCGGCCGGCACCCTGGTAGGCGAGCGAGGAGTCGACGTAGCGGTCGGTCAGCACCGCCTCCCCACGGCTCAGCGCGGGCATGATCGTGGACGCCACGTGCTCGGCGCGGTCCGCCGCGAACAGCAGCGCTTCGGTGCGTCCGGACATGCCCGGGCCCGGCTCGAGCAGGATCGAGCGCACCTTCTCGCCCAGCGCAGTGCCGCCCGGTTCGCGCGTCTCCAGCACCGTCCAGCCCTGCGCGCGGAGCCAGTCGGCGACCGCTAGGGACTGGGTGGACTTGCCCGCGCCGTCGCCGCCCTCGAGTGAGAGGAACACACCCGTCGCCGCGAACTGGTCGGCGCGATGGGCCAGCGGACGCCTGAGACCGCCCCGGATCTGCGACCACAGGCTCACCCTCGAGGTCACCATCTGGCGGTAGGACACGACGCCGACGACGATCGCGATCACGGCGCCGATGGCGATCGTGATCGCGGCACCGTTGTAGCTGACCACCGATTCGTCGAACAGGTGGATCTCGTGGGTCCCGATCGCGCCGGCGACCGCGGGTGCGGCGGCCAGCACCGCGGCCATCGACAGGCGGGTCAGCGAGGCGACGAACGCGAACGTTCGGCCGCGCAGGTTGTCGGCCACCTCGAGGCCGAGCATGGTGTAACCGTTCACCCAGCAGATGCCAGCGAACAGGCCCAGACCCAGCGCGCACATAGTGACGACGACGATGTTGGCGACCAGCGCGAGCAGCAGGAGGACGACGCCGGCCATGATCAGCGACAGCGCGAACACCCGCCGCCGGCTCAGTGACGGCACCACCGTCGGCCCGAGGAACATGCCGGCGGCGAGCCCGGCGAAGACCGCGCCGAACAGCACGCCGTAACCGGCGTCGCCGGCGCCGAGGTCGACGACGTACGTCCGGCCGAGACCGACCACCACACCGCCGGCCGCGAAGGCACCGACGATGCCCACCACGAGACCGCGGATCAATGGGGTGTCGCGGATGAACTTCCACCCGTCGAGCAGGGCACGGATCGGGTTCGGCTCGGCGGTGCGGGCGGCCCGTGACCGCGTGAGTTCCTTCAGCGTGATGATCGTGGCGGCGGACGCCAGGAATGTCAGTGCGTTGACATACAGCGCGAGGTCCTGGGAGGACTCGGCGAACCAGCCGAACATCGTGTACGTACTGCGATTCACCAACGAGAGCAGGGTGAACAGTGCGGCAGCTGGAAGTGCCGACCCGTAGGTGGTCGCCAGGAAGAGCTGGTTGGCCGCCGCGAGTTTCGACCGTGGGACCAGATTGGGAACGGACGCGTCCTTGGCCGGGAGCCACACCAGGCCGACGAACTCGATCAGCACGGTGGCGACGAAGAGCCAGGTCAGCGTGCCGACGATTGGGATCGACAGCATGATGGCGAACCGCAGGACATCGCCCACGACGAGGGTGACCCGACGGTCGAGACGGTCGGCGAGGTAGCCGCCGACCGGCCCGGCGACGAGCGCCGGGAGAAGCCGCAGCAGGAGCACAGTGGCGATCGCGAAGTTCTGCTGCCGGTAACCGTCGTTGACGGTCAGGGTCGCCGCCATCGCGGTAGTGGCCAGCAGGCCGAGCCAGTCGCCGAGGCTGGAGAACCCGAGGCAGAGCCAGAGCCGCCGGAACGCCCGGATGCCGAGGACGGCCCGGATGCCGGACGCCGTGCCCGCCGACTCCGCGACCGGCGACGAGCCGGGCAGCGGTGTTCCGTCGGGCACGATCGGCTGCGAGGTGCTCACGACGCGACGGCCTTGCGCGTGAGCTTGCGTCGCCGGTCGGGGAAGTCGTCGATCATGCCGCGCACACCGTCGGTCGCCTCGGACCCGGACACCGCGCTCGCCTTGCCGAGCGCGAACACGACGGCCGGATCCGGAGCCGAGCCACGGAGTGCGAGCTCGCGCATCCCCCGGCTGCAGCGGGCGGCCGCGGCGACGCGGTCGGTCTTGCGCCGCAGCTTCCGGGTCGACTTCGCGTAGGCGACGGCGTCCGGGCTGCCGACGAGAACAGCCGCCCGCCCGAGGACCTCGAGCGCGGCCGCCTGCACCTGGACCTCGCGCCACGCGGCCCAGACGTCGCGTCCCGAGCTACCGGCGCGCTTGAGCCACTTGGCCATGGTGGCGATGATGCCCGTGAAGGCGTCCTCGAGCCAGGACACCGCGGGCTGGGTGGCCGCGCGTGCGAGTGTCTGCTCGTCTCGCTTCAGTGCCGCACCGGGATTGCGCACCAGCCGGACCAGTCCGTCCAGCATCCGGCGGTAACGCGGCAGGCCGAGGGTGGCGACGAGCCGCTTGCGGGCCGCCGTCTCATGGCCGGTGAGCACGTCGTCGAGGCGTCCGAACTCTTCCGGCTCATCGGCGAGCCGCCGGCGCAGGACGCCGAGATCGCGCACGTCGGCCAGCTGGTCGTCGAGCCAGTCGAGGTCGTTGACGACCTCGGCGGTGACGTCGGCGTCGAGCATGCCGCCGAAGACCCGCAGGTCGGAGACGAGATCGACCACCGCACGGTGGAGGGTGGACACGCTGTGGGCGCCGCCGGTCCGGACGGCGAGGTCGGCCGTCCAGAGCGCGCGGGCGTCGGTACGGACGAGGGCGGCGAACACGATTGCGGCCGGATCACCGGGAGCCACGACGTCGGGATCGGGGAGGTCCGGCAGGCCGGTGGCGGGTGCCCCGAGCCGGACCGGCAGCGGCACGGGCTCGTCGAGGAGGGTGGCGCCGGCGGACTCGAGCGCGTCGCACAACCACGCGAGGGCGCGGGCCGAGCAGCTCACCGGGTCGATGGTGGCCTCGCGGTAGCGGGCGACGGCGATCTCGTGACGGCGCAGGGTGACGGTGTCGTCGACCAGGACCGCGGCCGTCCCCTTCTCGCCGCGGATGAGCCAGCGGCTGCGCTTCACCGAGCGGGTCGCGAGCTCGACCAGCTGGGCGTCGCGGATGAGCGGGACGAGGTTCTCGGCTAGCTCCGCCGGTGGTACAGGCGTACGGACGGGCACAGCGTCGCCGTTCTGCCCGGCCCGGCCGTTCTGTCCTGCGGGTCCGGCCGGGGCGGGTTCGGCGGTCGCCGTCCACGTCGCGCCACCCAGCCACTCCGGGATGGCGAGCTCCCACCGGTCCGGCTTCGGGGCGGCGTCCTCGGAGGCGTCTGCAGCTGCCAGGGCAGGCGCACGCACGAGCAGCCCGCCGGCGCGCAGCAGCCGCGCGTCCGCGGCGTCGACGACGGTCGACACGAGCACGGCAGCGCCGCCGAATGCCAGCGAGACCAGCCCGAGCTCGGGGTTGGTCAGCGTGACCGCGGGCATCTCCAGCGGCAGCTCGAGGGCTGCCGGACCAACGGCCTCCTGCCGCGCCGCCACGATCTCAGTCCCCTGATGATCCAGCTGCGGCAGCGCTGGCCACGGCCTTCTTCGCGGGCGCCTTCTTGGCGGCCGACTTCTTCGCCGGAGCATTCTTGGCTGCGGTCGCCGCAGTCTTCTTCGCTGCGGTCTTCTTGGCCGGGGCCTTCCTTGTCGACTTCTTGGCAGCTGCCTTCTTCGCCGTCCGCTTCGCCGGCGGCCCGGCAAGCCGACGCGCCTCCAGCAGCTCCGCGGCGCGTTCCAGCGTCACTGACGCCGGGTCGTCGTCCTTGCGCAGCGTGGCATTCGTCGTCCCGTCGGTCACGTAGGCGCCGAATCGGCCCTCCTTGACGACGATCGGCTCACCGGACGCGGGGTCGTCGCCGAGGGTGCGCAAGGGTGGCGTCTCGGTCCGGCCACGTCCGCGCTTCGGCTCGGCCAGCAACGCCAGCGCCTGCTCGAGGGTGACGGCGAAGAGCTGCTCTTCGGACTCGAGCGAGCGCGAATCCGAACCCCGCTTGACGTACGGGCCGTAACGGCCGTTCAGCGCGGTGATCGGCTCGCCGGATGCGTCGTTGCCCAGCTCGCGCGGCAGCGACAGCAGCAGCAGGGCGTCATCGAGGCCGATCTCGTCGAGGTTCATCGACTTGAACAGGCTCGCCGTGCGTGGCTTCTCCTTCGAATCCTCGGGCAGCTGCTCGGTGACGTACGGGCCGTAGCGCCCGTCCTTGGCGACGATCATGAAGCCGGTATCGGGATGCCGGCCCACCTCACGCTCGCCACCGGCCGGGTGCGACAGCAGCTCCTGTGCCTTCTCGAGGGTGAGCTCGTCGGGCGGCAGGTCGTCCGGGACGTTGGCCCGGTTGCCCGCTTCGTCTTCCAGGTAAGGGCCGTAGCGCCCGACGCGCACGTTGATGCCCTCGGCCAGCGGGAACGTGGCGAGGTCGCGTGCATCGATGTCGCCGAGTTCGGTGACGAGCGACTTCAAGCCCTGGTTGGCCGTCCCGGCTGCGGCCGACGCGTCGTCGGCGCTGCCGAAGTAGAAGTCGCGCAGCGTCGCGACCCGCTCGGCGTCGCCGGTGGCGATGTTGTCGAGGACGTCTTCCATCCGGGCCGTGAAGGTGTAGTCGACGAGCCGGCTGAAGTGCTCCTCGAGCAGCCGTACCACCGAGAACGCCAACCAGGCCGGGACGAGCGCTGAGCCCTTCTTGTAGACGTAGCCGCGGTCCTGGATGGTGCCGATGATCGAGGCGTAGGTGGACGGCCGGCCGATCTCGCGGGACTCCAGCTCGCTGATCAGGGTCTGCTCGGTGAACCTCGACGGTGGGCGGGTCTCGTGCGACTCCGACGTGACCGACAAGGTGGCGAGGTCGCTGCCGACCTGAACGTCGGGCAGTCGGCGCTCGGCCGAGTCGAGCTCGGCGTCGGGATCGTCGGTGCCCTCGACGTAGGCCTTGAGGAACCCGTGGAACGTGATGACCTTGCCGCTGGCCGTGAGTTCGACGGCGGTGCCGGTGTCGGGTCCCGACCCGACCTGCGAGCCGACGCGGATGCTCACGCTCTGGCCGCGGGCATCGTTCATCTGTGACGCGATCGTCCGCATCCAGATGAGCTCGTACAGGCGGAACTCGTCGCCGCGCAGGCCCGTCTGGGCCGGGGTCTCGAAGCTGTCGCCGGCCGGTCGGATCGCCTCGTGCGCTTCCTGGGCGTTCTTGACCTTGTTCGCGTAGGTGCGCGGCGAGGCGGGCAGGTACTCGTCGCCGTAGAGCTCGCGGACCTGGGCGCGCGCGGCGCTGATCGCCGTCGCCGACAGGGTCGTCGAGTCGGTGCGCATGTAAGTGATGTGGCCGTTCTCGTACAGACGCTGGGCGACCTGCATCGCACGGGCCGCAGTGAAACCGAGCTTGCGGCCGGCCTCCTGCTGCATCGTCGTCGTCCGGAACGGCGCGTACGGCGAGCGACGATAGGGGCGTGCGTCGACGGCGAGGACGTGCATCGTGCCGCCCGTCAGGCCGGCGGCCATCGACTCGGCGCGCGCAGTGTCGATGACGGCGACGTCGGCCGTCGGCTTGAGCTGCCCGAGCGAGTCGAAGTCACGTCCGCTGGCGACCCGCTTGCCACCGACGGTGACCAGGCGCACGGTGAACTGCCGGGGATCGAGGTTCTCCCCGGCGTCGACGCGGGCGATCAGGTCGGCGTATCCGGCGGACCGGAAGGCGATGCGCTCGCGCTCGCGGTCGACGACCAGGCGAAGCGCGACGGACTGGACGCGGCCCGCCGACAGCCGCGGCATGACCTTCTTCCACAGCACCGGGCTGACTTCGTAGCCGTAGAGCCGGTCGAGGATGCGCCGGGTCTCCTGCGCGTCGACGAGGTTCGTGTCGAGGTCGCGGGTGTTCGCGACGGCCTCGGCGATCGCGGACGGGGTGATCTCGTGGAAGACCATCCGGCGGACGGGGACCGTCGGCTTCAGCAGATCGAGCAGGTGCCAGGCGATGGCCTCGCCCTCGCGGTCCTCATCTGTGGCCAGGTAGAGAGCGTCGACGCCCTTGAGCTGCCGGGCGAGGTCGCGGACGAGTTGCTTCTTCTCCGGCGACACCACGTAGAGCGGCTCGAAGCCGTCGTCGACGTCGACACCGAGTCGAGCCCAGGCCTTGTCCTTCTCCTTGGCCGGGACCTGGGACGCGCTCTGGGGGAGATCGCGGATGTGGCCCATCGAGGATCGGACGACGTAATCGTCGCCGAGGAACCCGGAGATCTGCCGCTGCTTGGTCGGCGACTCGACGATGACCAGCGCGCGCGTTCTCGCTGGTGCGTTCGACCCTTGCGACACGGTGTGATCTCCAAAATGCTGGTTGGACTACTGCGGGTCATGATCATGGGTACGGCGGCGCCAGTGTGTCACGGGCCTGAAACCGGCGCAGACGGGACGGTGAATGGCAGGTGTGACCTCCACTCGCGCGTCCACCGGGCGGCAACGTCGCCCACGGAAACCCCTCATCGGAACCGACGGGCCCGATCCCACCGAGTACGGCGGCATGGTGCCGAGCACGGCGCCGCCGTGCTGCGGCTGGCCGCGGATCGCGGGCTGCCGTTCTCGCACGCGGACGAGGTACGACCTGGGGAGCCTCGGCCGACTGACGCCGTACCGCCGGCTGGGCAGAAGTCGATCCGAGCCCGCCGGCCTACGCTCGGGCGGCCGGCCAATCCGGACTTCTGCCCAGCTGGGGGTACGGCTACCGGTCGGGCAGGTCGAGTCGCCGACGCAACGCGGCGAGCGTGCGTTCAGCTTGCCGCGCGACGGCCGGCTCGGGGTCGTGGAGCGCGGCGGCCACCTCGTCGACGTGCTCGTGCTCGCCCACCACGGCCAGTCCCCTCAGCGCTGCCACCCGCACGCGTGGCGTCGGATCAGCCAGCAAGCAGGCGAGGACGTCGGCAGCGCGACCGATCTCGTGCACGACGACGACCTTCGCCGCCATCTCCCGCAGCCGCCAGTGCCAGTACCCGAGCGATTCCACAACCGCACGCTCAGCATCGGCGCCGAGGCTGCCGGGGTCGAGATGCAGCATCGTCCGCAACGCCCACGTCGGCCACCAGTAGCTCTGGTCGACCCGTGGCGTCGTCGTCCGCGCGAGTTCGCTCGCCGCGTGCCGGTCGGCGAGGACGAGAACGACGTCACCGTCGATCGGCAGGCCGGTGTCCAGGACCTCGACACACGCGTCGACGACCGCCGTCACCCCGAACCGGGCAACGCCGTCTCGCGTCCGCTCTTGCGGGGTCGACGTGGCCATGCGCAGATCGTCCAGCGGTCAGGCCGGACGGAGCAAACCGGATACCAGCAACTCCCGCGCGGACGCGAGCACCTCGGCCTGCAACGTGGCGGACCGCTCCGGCGAGAGCTCGAGCAGCTCAGCGAGCGCATCCACGATCTGACCAGCGGTCAGCTCGCCGTCACACGCTCCGACGAATCCCGCGAGCGCGGTGTCGACCTCGATCCCACGTTGGACCGTGCCCTGCTGACGCAGCACCAGGTGCTCCGGGTCGGTGGCGCCCGGCCGGCTCCACTGCTCGGCGATCACGTCGTCGGCCGCGACCAGGTAGGCCGTGCGCAACGCATCGTCGGTCGCACCATGCGCACGGAGCCAGTCGACCGCGTCCACCCAGCGCCCGACGGCGTCGCCGAGCGGCTGCGTCACCGGGCCATTGAGCTCCTCGACGCGGACAGTCGCCTGGCCCGCGGCGGGATCCACCGGCCGGTGCAGAGCGATCCAGCCCATCCCGACAGCGGTGATGCGCTCCGCCTCGAACCAGGCCAGCCACGATCGGTAGCGCTCCGCATAGGCGGGCCCGCCGTGCACGCCCGCGTCCTTCAACCACAGCTCGACGTAGGCAGCCGGGTCGAGCAGCTCCCGCTGGACGATCCACGCATCCACGTCGGCGTCGGCATCCGACACCCAGCCACGGACCCGGTCCTGCCAGTCCTCGCCCTCGACGTGTGCCCAGTTGGCCAGCAGCTGGGCCACTCCACCGGGCGCGAGCACCGAGGGCAGTCCGGTGACCAGGCCGCGCACCATCGCGTCGCCGGCCGACCCCGAATCCCGGTATGTCAGCGCACTGACATCGGTCGAGCCGGGTGACAGCACGAACGGCGGATTCGACACGACGAGGTCGAACGACTCACCGGCCACCGGCTCGAGGAGGCTCCCGATGCGCCACTCCACGTCGAGCTCGTTGAGCGCCGCCGACAGCCGTGCCATCGCCAGCGCGCGCTCGTTGACGTCCGTCCCGACGACGGTGTCAGCATGCGTACACAGGTGCAGCGTCTGGATGCCGGAGCCGGTCCCGAGATCGAGCGCGCGACCCACGTGACGCCGAACGGTCAACCCGGCAAGGGTCGTCGCCGCGTCGTTCACCCCGAGCACATAGTCGTCGGAGAGCCGCACCACGGCGCCGTCGAGCCCGGGTGTCAGGTCGCTGACAACCCAGCCGTCGTGGCTCTCGTCCCCGTACGGCCGGACGTCGATCGCCGCTCGCACCTCGCCGTGGACCACCACCAGCATCCCCGATTCGACCAGTACCGCAAGGGCGAACCCGAAGGCCGACTCGGCATCCGCGAGCGGAACCGGACCCTGCAACGTCCAGAGCCGCACCATCGTCGCGAGCGCGGTCGGCGCCCGCAGTCTGTCCAGCTCGACGAACGCCGGCGTCGTCTCGTTCCGCCCCAGCGCCGCCGATGCGGCCGGCCCGAGCAGCTCGTGGACGCCGTCGACCGTGTAGCCGGCCGAGCGCATCGCCGTCCGGAACGCCATCACCGCGGCCGGGTCGCCGTCCCACGGAGAGAGGCTGAACGCGCCGATGTCGACCGCAGCCGGGGTGTTCCCGGCCGTGGTCGACATCAGCGATGGTTCGACGCTGCTCAGCGGACTACTCGGACGAGATCGCGATCTGGCGGCGCTTGGACACGTAGACCGCGACGACGATGATCGCCGCCGCGACGATGGCGATGGTCACCCGTACCGCGGTGTTCGCGCCGGCGCCGACCGACAACGCGACGACGGCCGGCGCGATCAGCACCGACACGAGGTTCATCACCTTGATCAGCGGGTTGATGGCCGGACCGGCGGTGTCCTTGAACGGATCGCCCACGGTGTCGCCGATGACGGTGGCCGAGTGCGCGTCCGAGCCCTTGCCTCCGTGGACGCCGTCCTCGACGAGCTTCTTCGCGTTGTCCCACGCGCCACCCGAGTTGGCCAGGAAGATGGCCATCAGGCTGCCGGTCGCGATTGCCCCGCCGAGGTAGCCGGCCAGCGGCGCGACGCCGAGACCGAACCCGACGGCGACCGGTGCGAACAGGGCCAGCAGGCCCGGCGTCGCCAGCTCCCGCAGTGAGTCGCGGGTGACGATGTCGACGACCTTGCCGTACTCGGGCTTCGTCGTCCCCTCCATGATCCCGGGGATCTCACGGAACTGACGGCGGACCTCGAACACGACCGCGCCGGCGGCCCGGCCGACGGCGTTGATCGCCAGGCCGGAGAAGAGGAACACCACGGCCGCACCGAGGATCACCCCGACGAGCGTGGACGGGTTGAAGATCACCGAGTCGGCGGCGAACTTCGCCTCGTCGACCGCATTGGCCAGGGCCGTGGTGATCGCGTCGGTGTAGGAACCGAACAGAGCGGTGGCAGCCAGCACGGCCGTCGCGATCGCGATGCCCTTGGTGATCGCCTTCGTGGTGTTGCCGACGGCGTCGAGCTCGGTCAGGATCTTCGCCCCGTCCTCGTTGATGTCGCCGGACATCTCGGCGATGCCCTGCGCGTTGTCCGAGACCGGGCCGAAGGTGTCCATCGCAACGATGACGCCGACCGTGGTGAGCAGGCCGCAACCGGCCAGCGCGATGGCGAACAGGGCCACGACGACCGAGCCGCCGCCGATCAGGAACGCCACGTACACAACGGCGCTGATGACGATCGCGGTGTAGACGGCGGACTCGAGGCCGAGCGAGATGCCCGACAGGATGACGGTGGCCGGGCCGGTCAGTGAGGTCTTGCCGACGTCGATGACCGGACGGTGTTCGGTGCCGGTGAAGTAACCGGTGAGGGCCAGGATCACCGCTGCCAGGACGATGCCCAGGACGACGGCGGCACTGGCGATCAGACGCGGGTTGCCGTTGTGTGCGGCGACGGCCCGGCTGACGCCGGACAGGCTGGCGAACGAGCTCGGCAGGTAGAGGAATGCCGCACCCGTGCAGAGGATCGCGGAGATGACGGCCGAGGAGTAGAAGGCCCGGTTGATCGTCTTGAGACCGCCCTCACTCGGACGGGGCCGGGTCAGGAAGATGCCGATGACGGCGGTGACGACGCCGATCGCCGGGACGATGAGCGGGAACACCAGGCCCTGGGAACCGAACGCGGCTTTGCCGAGGATGAGGGCGGCGACGAGCGTGACGGCGTAGGACTCGAACAGGTCGGCGGCCATCCCGGCGCAGTCGCCCACGTTGTCGCCGACGTTGTCGGCGATCGTCGCGGCGTTGCGGGGGTCGTCCTCGGGGATGCCGGCCTCGACCTTGCCGACGAGGTCGGCGCCGACGTCGGCCGCCTTGGTGAAGATGCCGCCGCCGACACGCATGAACATGGCCAGCAGGGCGGCGCCGAAGCCGAAGCCCTCGAGCACGTTCGGGGCGTCGGAGCGGTAGATGAAGACGACGAGCGCGGCGCCGAACAGACCGAGGCCGACAGTGGCCATCCCGACCGAGCCGCCAGTACGGAACGCGACCCGCATGGCGGGATCACGTCCCCCGTCGCGCGCTGCTGCCGCGACTCGGACGTTGGCCCGAACCGCCAACCACATGCCCATGTAGCCGATCAAGGCGGAGAAGCCCGCCCCGACCAGGAAGAAGATCGAGCGGCCGATGCGGACGTCCCAGGCACCCGGGAGGACGAGTAGCGCCAGACACGCAGCGACGGCGAACCCGGTCAGGGTCTTGAACAGCCGGCTCAGGAATGCGCGTGCGCCCTCCTGCACGGCGCCGGCGATCTCCTGCATCTTCTCGGTACCCGCGGGCGCTTTGAGCACCTGGCCACGGAAGTAGAAGGACATCAGCAGGGCGAGAAGAGCGATGACCGCAACAACGACGACGTAGACGATGTTGCTGCCCGCAAGGGAGATGGTCCCTCCCACTGCAAGCGTGGACGATGGCATGCATACTCCTGTCGGGGATCCGGCTGTCTGATCGGCGATGGCGCGCCGTCGCTGATCGCGGCGAGCGCCACTGATCGGCGGACCTGACGATCCGACGGGTCCACGCTGACCAGCGGCCGGGAGTCTACGTCACGCTCAGGGACCGTCTATCCCCCGGACCAGCCGGTAGACATCGGTTTCCGTGCCGTTCACCTGGACGCCTTTTTGCGCGGGTGTCGGTCGTGTCGCGGCCGCGATCGGTGCGGTTGTCGGCCCGGGCTGCGAAACTGTTCGAATGACGGCCGTCGCGATCCGAACAACGTCGCCGCGGGACTCTGATGTCCTCGCGCCGTTGCTCGATCGCTGGCGTCGTGGCGACGATCCGCACGTCGTCGGCATCCACGTCGTGCCCGAGCGCACCGGTCGTGTGCAGCCGTGGCCGGAGTGGGTGGGCACCGAGGTGCGTGACCGCCTGGTGGCCGGCGGAATCCTGGAGCCGTGGACGCATCAGCTCGCCACCGCCGAGGCGGTCCGGGCCCGCGAGCACGTGGTGGTGGCCACCGGGACGTCGTCGGGCAAGTCGCTGGGCTACCTGCTGCCGATCGCCCAGAACGCGCTCGTCGATGCGGCCCTGCCACCGGCGCGTCGCCGTACGGCGCTGTATCTCGCGCCGACGAAGGCGCTCGCGCAGGACCAGCTCCGGGCGCTTCGCGAGCTCGACCTGCCGGGTCTCGACGTCGCGACGCTCGACGGGGACTCGACGACGGCCGAGCGCGAATGGGCACGTCGATCGTCGAACTACCTGCTCTCCAACCCCGACATGCTCCACCACTCGATCCTGCCGGCGCACGAGCGGCACCGCAGGCTGCTCGCGCATCTCGACGTCGTCGTGATCGACGAGTGTCATCACTACCGGGGCGTCTTCGGCTCCCACGTGGCGCAGATTCTGCGGCGGTTGCGACGCCTCTGCCGGCACTACGGAGCCGACCCCGTGTTCGTCCTCGCTTCGGCCACCGTGGGGGAACCCGCGGTCTCGGCGCAGCGGCTGATCGGCTCTCCCGTGCGCGCGGTCACCGACGACGCGTCTCCGCGCGGCGAGCTGTCGTTCGTGCTCGTCGATCCGTCCTCCGACGAGGGTGACGGCAGCCGGCCGATGTCGGCGCACACCTATACGTCACGGCTGCTGGCCGAACTGGTGACCGCCGAAGCACGGACGGTCGCGTTCGTCCGGGCGCGGCGCACGGCCGAGACGGTCGCCTCCGAGACGCGCGACCGGTTGCGCAACGGGTCGGCCGGCGCAGCCCGGCTCGCCGGCCGGGTCGCGGCGTACCGGGGTGGCCTGCTGCCCGAGGAGCGGCGGGAGGTCGAGCGTGCGCTGACCACCGGCGAGCTGCTCGCGGTGGCATCGACCAACGCGCTCGAGCTCGGCGTCGACATCGCCGGCCTCGACGCCGTGGTGCTGTCCGGCTTCCCGGGAACGCGGGCATCGCTGTGGCAGCAGGTCGGCCGGGCCGGCCGTCGGGGCCGCCCGGCGCTCGCCGTGCTCGTGGCCGGAGCCGATCCGCTCGACGCCTACCTCGTCCGTCATCCCGAGCTGCTGTTCGAACGCGAGCTCGAGGTCACGGCGTTCGACCCGGACAACCCACACATTGTGGCGCCGCACCTCGCCGCCGCGGCCGCCGAGTTCCCGCTCACCGATGCCGACGCGCTCCTGTTCGGGCCGGCGGCGCCACGGCTGCTGGACGAGCTGGCACAGGCCGGCGTCCTCCGGCGCCGTGCGGCCGGCTGGTTCTGGACGCGACGGCAGCGCGCGAGCGACCTCGCCGACATCCGCGGGGCCGGCGCGCCGGCCGTGACGATCGTCGAGGAGGAGACCGGGCGGCTGCTCGGAACGGTCGACGCGGCCGCGTCGCACAACGCCGTCCACGAAGGCGCGGTCTACCTCCACCAGGGCGAGTCGTACCTCGTCAGGTCACTCGACGACCAGGCCGGTGTGGCGCTCTGCGAAGCGGCGACGCCGGAGTACGCGACCTCCGCCCGCTCGGTCACCTCCATCCAGATCGACTCGGTGAGCACCACCCGGGCCTGGGGCGAGGGCGCCGTCCATTTTGGCCACGTGACCGTCACCGGGCAGGTCGTCGGCTACCTCCGGCGCCGCAACGGGACGGGCGAGGTGCTGGGCGAATCACCGCTCGACCTCCCGGAGCGCACGCTCACGACGACGTCGGTCTGGTGGACGCTGACGCCCGAAGCGGTCGCGGCGAGCGGCCTCGAACCCGGCGCGCTCCCAGGCGCGGCACACGCGGCCGAACACGCCGCGATCGGTCTGCTCCCGCTGTTCGCCGCGTGCGACCGCTGGGACATCGGCGGCGTGTCGACCGCGTGCCACCCCGAGACCGGCACGGTAACGGTGTTCGTCCACGACGGTTATCCGGGTGGTGCCGGCATCTCCGAGCGCGGGTTCGAGCGGGTCGAAGCGTGGTTGACGGCGACGCGGCAGACGATCGCCGCCTGCGCATGCGTCGACGGTTGCCCGGCGTGCGTGCAGTCGCCCAAGTGCGGGAACGCGAACAACCCGCTCGACAAGGCCGGCTCGATCCGGCTCCTCGACACCCTGCTGGCCGGCGCTCCGGGCGGTTCAGGCGGGTCGGTCGGTGGCGTGACGTGATCGTCGTCGCGGTCGTCCTGATCCTGATGGCGGTGGCAACCGGCGTCCTGATCGTCAGCGGTTCGGTCGGCGGTGTGCGCATCGATGTCGCGAACTTCCAGCTCACGACGTCCTCGGCGGCGATGTTCTGGACCGGGGTCGGCGCCACGATCGCGTTGGCGGCCGGCGTCTACCTGATGCGCGCGGGTCTGCGGCGCGCCCGGCGGCGACGGCGCGGGGCGCGTGAGCTGACCCGCAATCCTGGACGCGACCAGTCCGGTTTCACCGCCGGTGACGATCGACCGAACCGGATCTAGGTCAGCTCTCCGGCGGTGTGAGTGCGTCGACGAACCACGACGTGATCGTCGTCGGGTGGGTGATCGCCGTGCCGACGACCACGCTGTGCGCGCCGAGGCGCAGTGCCTCGGCGGCCTGCGCGGGTGTGTGGATGCGACCTTCGGCCAGCACCGGGAGGTCGAGGTCGGCGGCCAGCCGCTCGAGGGTCTCGAAGTCCGGCCCGTCACCCCGGTAGGAGTAGTTGGTGTGGCCGGCAAGGGTGGTGCCGACGAGGTCCGCGCCGGCGTCGGCGGCCGCCACACCTTCGGCGTAGGTCGAGACGTCGGCCATCACCAGGCAGCCCGGGCGGCGCGCCTTGAACGCGACGACGGTGTCGGCGAACGTCCATCCGTCGGGTCGGGGCCGGCCGGTGCCGTCGAGCGCCACCACGTCGGCGCCGGCATCGGCGACCGCAAGGGCCGCCTCGAGGGTCGGCGTGATGAACACGCCGTCGTGCCCGATCTTGAGCAGCCCGATCAGCGGGACGCCCACCGCTGCGCGGATGGAGGCGATGTCGTCGATCCCCTGCGCGCGGATCGCGCAGGCGCCACCGATGACGGCGGCCCGCGCGACCTGCGTCATCGTTCGCGGGTCGCGCATCGGCTCACCCGGGTAGGCCTGGCAGGAGACGATCAGGCGGCCCCGGATGGCATCGAGGACGGTCATGTCGCGAGCTCCCGGGCCAGGTGGGCGGCGCCGAGCAGCGGCGCGTCGCCGCCGAGGATCGACCTCACGACGAGGTGGTCGATCGGTGACGCGGTGCGGATCGGCGGGAGGACATCGTCTTCGGCGGCGGCGAGCAGAGCCGACCACCACGAGGGCCCGCAGTCGCTGACGCCGCCGGTCACGATGACGAGGTGGGGATCGAGGACATTGACCAGCCCGCCGACGAGGTGGCCGATCTCGGTGCCGCCGGCGCGGATGATCTCTGCGGCGACGGGATCGGATCCGGCCGCGGCTCGTGCCGCGACCTCGGTCAGGTCGGCCGCGGTTCCCGCGCCGAGGTCCGCGGACTTCCGGTTGTACGCCCGGACGAGAGCCGGCCCCGACGCGACCGCCTCGACGTGCCCGGCGCCGCCACAGGTACAGGGGACGCCCGCTCCAGACGGCGACGGCACGTGCCCGAGGTGACCGGCGACGTGCCCGCGGCCACGGTGGATTCGGCCGTCGACGGCGATCGATCCGCCGATTCCGGTGCCGACAGCGACGAGCAGGACGCATGCCTTGCCGACGGCCAGCCCCGAGGTCAGCTCACCGATCAGGTGTGCGTGGACGTCGTTGTCGACGGCGACGGGCAGGCCGAGCCGCGGCCGCAGACCGTCGCCGACGTCGGTTCCGGCCCATCCGCTGATCGCGTCGGTCGAGGAGAGGATCCGGCCGCTGCCCGGGTCGACGACGCCGGCGGTGCCGACCCCGACCGCCCGAAGCGTTGCCCCACACTGGTCAGTCAGCTCTCTGACGAGTTGCGCCGCGGCGTCCAGCGTGGCATCGGCACCCGCGGCCGCCGGTGTCGGTGTCGGTACGACGGCGCGTGCCACGATGCGGCCGCCGGCGTCGACCAGTGCGGCGGACGTCTTCGTGCCGCCGATGTCGAGCGCGGCGACGAACGGTGATCTGCTCACATCTCTCCTCGTTCTGCCTGCCGGACAGTCAACCGCACCCGCCGCTCTGACCCCGGATCTCACTGCACTGACAACGTGTCCGCCGGACCCGCGCTGGCCGACGCGGTCAGGACCAGACTCCTTGCCGGGATCTCGACCGTGGAGGCGACGTCGACTCTGACGTCGAGCCCATCGATGTGACACGACGTGACCCGCGCGTGCATCGACGAAGCGACGCGCGCCGCGGCCGCGCAGGCCGCCGGCTGGCCGTCACCCACGTGCGTTGCCGCCGACACTGCAGCCAGGTCGGCCGCCGACTCGACCTGATGCTCGGCCGCCGCGACCAGGGTCACCAGCAGCCCGACGGCACCGATGACGGCGAGAACGACCAACCAGGACAGCGACATCACGGTTGCGCTCCCCTCCTCGCGACGACGTCGAGCGGCGGTCGAACACACGCTGGCGAGGCCGATCACGCCCCACCGCCGATGTCGTCTCCTCCAACGGCCCCAGTTGGCCCAGCCGCCCGGCCGACCGCGCTGCCCGGTTCGGCGTCGACCGTCGAGCCGGCGGACAGGTCGATCGTGCCGACCCGCGAGAGCAGCCCCGGAGCCCGCACCGAGGCACGAACCTGCACGTGCACGGTGTCGCCGCTGTGCGAGATGTCGATCCGCGCGCCGGCCGGCGCCGACCGTTCGCCGGCCTGCCGACTCACCGCATCGGTTTCGCCACGTGCCGCCGCGCGGGCCGTGTCCCTGGCTGCATCCACGCACCGGACCTGGGTGACACCGACCGAGATGGCGAATGCCCCGAACGCGGTGACCAGCACGAGGCCGAACAGGGCAAGCGCGTTCTCGATCGTCACCATCCCGGACTCCCGCGACCGGGGCGCCCGGCGCAAGCCTGACGCACCGACCGGTGGGGCCGGCCGTCTCACTGACGGCCGACCCCGACGACCTCGCGTCACAGGACCCTCTGCCCCGTCACCAACCCCAACAGCCACGAGATGATCCGCAGCAGCAACTCGAACACCCGTGGGTCGGTGAGCACTTTGATCAGAACGCCGGCGAACCCGGCTGCCGCCACCGCACCGACCGCGTACTCGGCCGTCACCATTCCGCGCTGCCGTCCGAGCGAGCTCACGAGCGCGCGCATCCGGTGCATCGTCGACGCCTTCGCCAGTGGGACGAGGGCCTGCCCGTAGCCCTTCGTCGTGCGAGCGTTTCCAGCCATGCCTGCTCCTTGACTTCACCGGCGACCGGCCGGATCGGGAGATCACGTCGTGACCACGGCATCAGCGTGCTGACTCCGGTGCGGCACCCGATCGCGATTCGCCTTGTCTGTGGACGAATCCACGATGAGGCCGGTTGTGGATACCGGGCGATGCAGGTTCAGAAGAGCCCGGTGATCACGCCGCTGACCACGCCGACGATCACTGGGACCAGCCCGACGGCCACGAAGGCGGGCAGGAAGCAGAGCCCGAGCGGCGCGGCGGTCTGGACTCCGACGGCCTTCGCCCGTTGGTCTGCGGCCGCCCGCGCGGTCGCCCGGGACGCCACCGCAAGCGACTCGAGCGTCTCGGCCAGTGGCGCACCGGACTCCCAGGTACGGACGAGGGTGCGGGCGAAGCGGGCAGTCGCGGGCTGGTCGAGCATCCGGCGCCACGCCTCCGCGGGCTCTGCACCGAGTGCGAGGCTCGCGGCGACGTGGACGAACTCGGTACCGAGTGGACCGCCGAGGGCGGCGCCGACCGCCGCGACGGACGGTTCGACCGGCCGGCCGGCACGCAGGCAAGCCGCCAGCAGAGTGGCGCCCATCGGCAGTGCCGCGACGATCGCGGCCGCTCGATGGCGATCGGCCGCAGACTCCAGTCCCCGAAGGAACCTGGACATGCCCAGGCAGCTGACAACGCCGACGACCAGTCCGACCCAGCCCCCGACCAGCACGACGACGACACACGCGGCGCCGGCGGAGACGACGGCGCGGGTGACCGGCGAGGTCGGGTCGATCCTCGACCGTCGCGGCGCGACGGGCGGGCCGTCATGACGATCGTCGACCGGACCCGCGAGCGATTGGAGTCGCCGCGTGGCGGCGGGCGTCGACAGGGCCGCCCAGACCGCGCACCCGGCGGCGAGTGCGGCCAGCGCGGGAGCCGGGTTCACCGGCGGTCGGCCATCAGCCGGTCACCGTGGCCGACCGGGCCAGCCGGTCGACCCACACGACTCCGGCCAGTGCGAGCGTGGATCCGACCACCAGGCAGCACAGTCCGACGGTGGTACCCAGCAGCATCCTGAGCGGGTCGACACCGAGGAACACGCCGAGGGCCATTCCGCCCAGCGGCAGGAGGGCGAGAAGCCGTGCGGTGGCGCGCGGGGCGGCGAGCTGGCTGTCGATCTCGCGTCGCAGCTCCAGTTGCGCGGTCAGCTCGTCGGTGACCCGCTCGACGACGCCGGCGAGGCCCGCCCCGCTCGCGTGGGCGGTTGCCCACGCACTCGCCAGGCCGGCGGCCGCCGGTGCGTCGGCGATCTGGCGCAGGCCGGCGACGACGTCACCGCCGAGGTGGAGAGCGCGCACACCCCGCTGGAGGTCGTCGCACGCGACCGCCGCCGTCGACACCGACTGCTCGGCGGATCGGCCGGCTCGCAGCTCGGTCGCGAGGATCTCGCATGCTTCCTGCCATTGCTCGTCGCGGTGCATGGCAGCCCGACGTCGGGTCCGGGAAGCGACGCTGCGGACCCCGACGACCGCGGCTTCGGACGCCAGCAGCGCGCGCAGTCCACCGGCCCAGCCGGCCATGGCGAGACCACCGACGACCGCGCCGACGACCAGGGCGACGACGAGTGTCGCGGGTAACCGTGCGAGCGCGGCCACGACGTCGGCCGGGCGAACGCGTCGCTCGACCGTCGACCCGGTTCTCGTGACGTGCGGGCGGATCCGCCCGAGCAACGCGGCGGCCGGCGCTCCCCACCACATCAGCACCGCCAGTCCGGCTGCGAGGGCGGCGACGCCGATCACGTCGCGTGCCGCCGGTTCAGAAGCTGGTCGAGCCGACCGGCACCCGGACCCGCCACAGGTTCGTGCACGCCGTCGACCGCTGCGGCGCGTGCGGACACGAAGCCGGCGTCGTCGGTGACAAGGACGCTGAGGTCGTGGACGCGGCGGCGTCCGTCCCGCCCGCGCACGAGCGAGACGACGACGTCGACGGCGGACGCGAGCTGGCTGTGCACGGCGCGCCGGTCGAGCCCGGCGGCCACCCCGAGTGCCTCCATCCGGGCCGGCACGTCGGCGGACCCGTTCGCGTGCACCGTCCCGCAGCCGCCTTCGTGGCCGGTGTTCATCGCCGCGAGCATGTCGACGACCTCGGCCCCGCGAACCTCGCCGACCACCAGCCGGTCCGGCCGCATCCGCAGTGCCTGCCGGACCAGCGTCCGCACGGTGATCTCACCGACCCCTTCGGCGTTGGCCGGGCGTGCCTCGAGATGGACGGTGTGCGGATGGTCGGGCGCGAGCTCGGCGCTGTCCTCGACCAGCACGATCCGCTGGTCGGGTGGCACCAGGGAGAGCAGCGCCGCGAGCAACGTGGTCTTGCCTGAGCCGGTGCCCCCGCACACCAGAACCGCGAGCCGCGCGTCCATCACGTCGCGCAGGAGTGCTGCGATCCCCGGCGACATCGACCGGGCGGCGATCAGCTCCGGCAGCGTGAACGCACGACGCGCGGGCACCCGCAGGGAGATCACCGTGCCGGACCGCGACACCGGTGAGAGCACCGCGTGCAGGCGTTCGCCGCTCGGGAGCCTGGCGTCGACGTAGGGCGTCGCGTCGTCGAGCCGCCGGCCCGCGAGCGACGCGAGCCTGGTGGCCAGCCTCCGCACGGCAGCGTCGTCGTCGAACCGGACCGTCGTCGGCTCGAGCCCGTTCCCCCGATCGACGACGACCTGGTCGGCACCGTGCACGAGCACGTCGGTGACCCGGTCGTCGGCGAGCAGCGGAGCGAGGACGCCGGTGCCCATCAGCTCGCGGCCCAGCGTCTCCGCGACCGCGAGAACGGCGGCATCTCCCAGGAGGCGCCCGTGCGCGCGCAACGCCTCGGCGACCCGCGCGGGGGTCGGCTGGGCGTCCCGATCGGCCAGGTCGTTGCGGATGCGGTCGAGCAGGCCGGCGGGAAGCCCGGCGGGAAGCCCGGCGATCGTCGCCGGACGTCGGGCGGGTTCGGCCACTGCGGTCGGCGGTGGCATCAGGCGACCCGGCCGAACCTGCCGGGCCGCGCGACCACGTCGGCGACCAGCTCGGCACAGAGCGCTCCGAGTGGTCCTCGGCGCCGTGGCGGCGCCTGGCCCCGATCGAGCATCACGTCGAGGTGCCGTTCGGCCGCGATCTCGCCGAGCAACTCGATGCGCAACGACGCGGCGACGGCCTCCGCCGGCAGCCCTGACGGAGCCGGCCCACGAACGACGAGCCCGATGTTGGAGGCCACCTCGCGGAGCCCGCCGACCACCCGTGCGGCAGCCGCCACCGCCCGGACCTCGGCGGGGACGACGACGATCGTGCGGGTCGATCCGCCCAGCGCTTCGTCAGCGGCCGAGGTCCGGTGCCTGGGCAGATCCACGACGACGAGGTCGTGCGCACGTCCGCCGGCGTCGAGCACGGCGCGCATCGCTTCGGGCGGGACGGTGAGGATGTCACCGCGATCCCAGGAGAGGACCGCGAGCTCGCTCGTCCCGGAGGCATCCGCCCGGGGGAGCTCAGCCCGTAACGCCTGTCCGGAGAGCCGTCCGTGCGTGTCGACGAGCGCCGGCCAGCGCATACCGGCGGCCTCTTCGTCGCCGAGGACGAGGTCGATGCCACCGCCGAGCGGATCGGCGTCGACCAGCATCGCCGCCAGGCCGGCGCGTGCCGCCGTCACCGCGATCGCGGCCGCAAGAGTGGACGCACCCGCTCCCCCGCGGCCGCCGACGACACACAGCCGTGCACCCCGCGCCGGCGTCCCTTCGGCCACGTCGGCGAGACGCTGGGCCAGGTAGCGCTCGGCATCGGGCAGGAAGAGCACCTCCTCGGCGCCGACTTCCATGCCGCGCCGCCAGATGGACCCGTCGTCGAGGTCGAGCCCGACCAGCAGGACGCCGGCGCGGTGGGCGACGACGCCCGTGAGGATCACGCTCATCGCCATGTCGTCACCGATCAGGACGAGCGACGCGGCACCGGCCTCACGTCGGAGGACGTCGAGATCCGAGGTCACCTGGACGCTCACACCCGCGGCCGCGGCGATGCGCGCGATCGAGTCCGCCAAGTCCACGTCCCGCGTCACCGCCAACGGACCTGTCCGACCTGCACGCTCGCCCATATCGACCCCTCCAACCGCGCGGCCGCCCTGATCGCGCAGCCCTCACCGTGCCTGCGCAGCCCGGCACGGACGGGTCCCGGCCGCAGGCCTGTGGATCGATTCACGTTCGGTCCGGCTGTGGACAAGAAGCGCGACCCGGTCGGGATCCATAGTCGAGCGAATTCGATGAGGTGCGTCAACACGCGCGGAAACTCTTCCCACCAAGGGATACAGCGCGTACAAAGGAACCAAGCGACACGAAGACCGAGGCACCCACGCGGCGACCTACCCGTCCTCGAGGGTTGTCGATCACGGGTTTACCTGTGACGACGCAAACCGGTGCACGCCTGATAGCCACGGTCTGAATGTCGGAGCCGGTACCCGCCTCGCGGGTACCGGCTCTTCATGTCCCGAAGCGTGTCCCGAAGCACCCGTCCGAGCCTCTCACCCGCACGAGTCGCTCCTCCAGCGGGTCGCGGTGCGCACCGGTCGGTAACCGCCGACCGGTAGCGTGCTCCTCGATGGAGACCAGCCCGCGTCCGCACCCACGGCCGTTCGCCACGACCGCGCCGAGCTATTCGCGCGGGCGGCCGGACTACCCCGCCGAGATGATCCGCTGGGCTCTCCCGACCACGTCGAACGTCGTCGATCTGGCTGCCGGCGCCGGGGCGCTCACCCGCGGGCTGCTGGAGCAGGGCCACCGCGTGATGGCGGTCGAGCCCGTCGGACAGATGCTGACCGAACTGCTGCGGGCCTGCCCGCAGGCCCTGGGCATCCGGGGTGCGGCCGAGGCGATCCCGCTGCGGAGCGGTTCTGCTGATGCGGTGACGGTCGGTCAAGCGTTCCACTGGTTCGATCCGGTGCGGGCCCTCCCGGAGATCGCACGCATTCTGCGTCCCGGCGGCACCCTCGTGGTCGCCTACAACGTGATGGATTTCTCCGTGCCGTGGGTCCGGCGATTCTCCGACCTCATCGGCGGCGGGCGGCACGAGCTTCCCGCCCAACTGGCCGCCATCGACGCGAGCGAGGCGTTCGACGAGCCCCGGCGCAAGGTCTTCCGGCACTGGCAGTCGCTCGACCGCGTCGGCCTCGTCGACCTCGTCTCCTCCTACAGCTTCGTCGCCGCACAGAGCGAGGATCAGCGTGCGGCGCTGGCAGCCGACGTCGCGGCGTTCTTCACGAGCACCGCACCCGGCTCGACGTTGCGCCTGCCCTACCGCACGCACGGGTTGACGGCGGTCGTCAGCAAGGCCGCGGACTACCAGCGGGTGCAGGGCTGAACGCGACTGCCCCGGCAGCCCACGTCGCGTCCAGGTCGGCCGGGAGCAACCTGCCGTCGATCTCCAGGATCGCCATGCCGTGCGCGAACGCCCACAGCGCCTGCGCCACCTGCGCATCGCCGACGGCCCGCCAGAACGGTTCCCCCGCCCAGTCCTCGAGCCCCGGCGTCAGCTCCGCGCGCGGGAAGCTGCGTCCGGTCGCGAGCCGGTACAGCTCCGGATTCTCTAGCGCGAACCGACGATAGGTGCCGAGAAGCGACGCGACCGGGCCCAGCGCGCCAGCGCCGTCCGACACTGCCGCGTGAGACGCCGCGCCCAGCTCCACCAACCCCCGCTCGACCATGAACAGCTCGAGTTCGGCCTTGCTGGCCACGTGTTTGTAGAGCGACGGGGCCTGCAGGTCGAGTTCGGCGGCCAGTCGGCGCATCGTGAGCACGGCCGGCCCTTCGGTCGCCAGCAGCCGGAGGCCAAGTTCGACGACCTGGCGTTGCCGGCTGCTCAGCACCCGGGGCTCCGGCCGCGGCGCGACCTGCGCCGGCGGGACCCCGCCGGCCGCCGGGGTCCGGGCTGCTGCTCGCGGTCGTGGGCCTGCGGGCTTCGCCGCCCGCATCAGCGGCGCGCGAGGACGAACACCGGATGGCGCGGTGCGATCGCGGCGAGTTCGGCATCGGTCGAATCCGGCCCGACCCCGCCGAAGAACACCCCGACCTCTGCCTTCCAGCGCTTGAGGTAGGCGCGCAGGACGGCGACCTTGGCGTCGCCGGTCAGCTCGGTGGCCAGATAGTCGGTTCGCTTCCGTCCGAGTATGAGGACGCAGCGGCCCTCGTCCGCCCGGACGTTGCGCACCCACTGCGTCTCGCCGCGGGGTGTGACGAGGTACTGCTCGCCGTCGAGGGTGAGGAGGTTGACCGGGTTGGTGCGCGGCTCACCCGATGCACGGCCGCGCACCTCCAGCA
Organism: Actinopolymorphaceae bacterium; assembly: GCA_036786375.1. Taxonomy (GTDB): domain Bacteria; phylum Actinomycetota; class Actinomycetes; order Propionibacteriales; family DAIQRJ01; genus DAIQRJ01. The sequence goes on along the minus strand of DAIQRJ010000030.1, from coordinate 20,092 downwards.
CCCGGGACCCGAGCACGCTGACACCCAGCCGGGTGAGCCCGGCGACCATCGGGTTGAACACGTGCTGGGTGAACCAGTCGGGCTTCCTGTAGTGTGCCTGCGCTTCGCTGCTCATGTCGGCTCCCTTGGCTAACGTTGTTAGCCAGAACCGTAGGCTAACGCCGTTAGCGTGTCAATGGCCGACCCAGGACGAGCAGATCGAGCTCGCTGCGCGTCCGCGCCGGACACCCGGCCAGGGCCGGACGATGCGACGCGTTCAGCATCTCAACGCGGCCGGTAGGTTGGGCCGGACATCGACCGCCCACCGGCGGCGCACGGACGATCGGAAGAGGCGAGCACGCGTGGAAGACGCCCTGTCGAACCTGTTGCAAGAGAACCGTCGGTTCCCACCGCCGGCCGATCTGGCCGCGGCGGCCAACGTCGACGCGAGCTGGTACGCCCGCGCCGACGCCGACTACGAGGGCTTCTGGGCCGAACAGGCCGGCCGCCTGCACTGGGACAAGCCGTGGGACCGGATCCTCGACTGGACCAACCCGCCGTTCGCCAAGTGGTTCGTCGGCGGCGAGCTCAACGTCGCCTACAACTGCGTCGACCGCCACGTCGAGGCCGGCAACGGCAGCAAGGTCGCGTACCACTTCGAGGGCGAGGCCGGCGACACCCGCACCATCACCTACGCCGACCTGCAGCACGACGTGAACCAGGCGTCCAACGCGCTGGAATCCCTTGGCGTACGCAAGGGTGACCGAGTCGCCATCTACATGCCGATGATCCCCGAGACCGTGGTGGCGATGCTCGCCTGTGCCCGGATCGGCGCCCCGCACACGGTGGTGTTCGGCGGCTTCTCCGCGACCGCGCTGCGCGACCGGATCCAGGACTGTGACGCCCGTGTCGTGATCACCGCCGACGGTGCGTTCCGTCGCGGCAAGCCGTCACCGCTGAAGCCCGCCGTGGACGAGGCGCTCGAGCAATGCCCGGACGTCCGCTCGGTACTGGTCGTCAAGCGGACCGAGTCCGACATCGCGTGGACCGAGGGCCGCGACGTCTGGTGGCACGATCTCGTCCCGGCCCAGAGCGATCAGCATGCTTACATCCCGCACGACTCGGAGCACCCGCTCTACGTGATGTACACGTCCGGGACGACCGGCAAGCCCAAGGGCATCCTGCACACCACCGGCGGCTACCTGACCGGATGTTCCTTCACCCATTGGGCAGTCTTCGATCTCAAGCCCGAGACCGACGTGTTCTGGACCGCCGCCGACATCGGCTGGGTCACCGGCCACAGCTACATCGTCTACGGGCCGCTGGCGAACGGCACCACCTCGATCCTCTACGAGGGAACGCCGGACACGCCGCACCAGGGCCGCTGGTGGGAGATCATCGAGAAGTACAAGGCGACGATCCTCTACTGCGCCCCGACGGCGATCCGCACTTTCATGAAGTGGGGCGAGGAAATCCCGGCGAAGTTCGATCTCAGCTCGCTGAGACTGCTGGGATCTGTCGGTGAGCCGATCAACCCGGAGGCCTACGTCTGGTACCGGCACTTCATCGGCGGCGACAACTGCCCGGTGGTCGATACGTGGTGGCAGACCGAGACCGGCTCGCTGATGATCAGCCCGCTCCCCGGGGTCACCGAAGGTAAGCCGGGGGCCGCGATGAAGGCCGTGCCCGGCATCGGCGCCGACGTCGTCGACGACGCGGGCCATCCGGTGCCCGACGGATCGGGCGGCTACCTCGTCCTGACGAAGCCGTGGCCGTCGATGATGCGCACGCTCTGGGGTGAGGACGAGCGGTTCCGGGAGACCTACTGGACCCGGTTCCCCGGCTACTACTTCGCCGGCGACGGCGCGAAGAAAGACGAGGACGGCGACATCTGGCTGCTCGGCCGGGTCGACGACGTGATGAACGTGTCCGGCCACCGGCTCTCGACGACCGAGATCGAGTCGGCGCTGGTGTCACACCCGAAGGTCGCCGAGGCCGCCGTCGTCGGTGCGAGCGACCCGACCACCGGTCAGGCCGTCGTGGCATTCGTGATCCTGCGTGGCGGTGCTGCAGCCGCGGCCGCCGCCGGGGACGGGAGCACCGCCGAGAGCGTCGTCGCTGACCTGCGCAACTGGGTCGGCACCCAGATCGGCCCGATCGCCAAACCCCGCCAGGTGCTGATCGTTCAGGAACTCCCGAAGACGCGCTCGGGCAAGATCATGCGCCGGCTCCTTCGCGACGTGGCCGAGAACCGCGAGATGGGCGACGTCACGACCCTCACCGATTCCTCGGTGATGGACCTCATCAAGACGGGTCTGACGACGGGCGCGGCACAGGAGGACTGACCCGTCCAGAGGTGGCTCGAGTGGACGTCGCCGCGCGCCGACACCGGCGTGTCGCGCAGCGACGCGCCCACTTTGCGGGGCCGGAGCCGGGCTGGAGCTAGTACCGGGCCGGGACGTGAGAAAGAGCGGGCTGGGGTGGACGCGTCCTGCGCCACCCCAGCCCGGCCTACGGCCCCCGTTTCGGCGTCGATCAGGCGTACTGCTTGATCGTGTCCTCGACCGTCGTCAGCAGTTCGAGGTCGTACGCCACACCCGGTACGTAGTAGATGATGTAGTCCGCTCCGGCACCCAGCGCCTTCTCGGTCGCGTCGGCGATCTCGGCGGTCGTGCCGATGATCGTTCCGTTCGCGAACTGCTCGAACGGAACCCCGCCGCGCGCCTTCTCGGTCGCGGTGTCGGGATCCTCGCCGGCCTCGATCGGGAACACGTTGAGCGACGTCGACTTGATGATCGAGTCGTAGTCGCGGCCGAGCTTGTCGCAGTGTCCCTTGAGCACACCGAGCTTCTGGGTGATCGTCTCGGGGTTGCCGCCACCGACGTTGCACGCGTCCGCGTACTGCGCGACGAGCTTCAGCGTGACCTGCTCGCCACCGCCGCCGATCCACAGCGACGGGTGCGGCTTACGGACACCCTTGGGCTCGTTGTACGGCTTGTCGATCGAGTAGTACTCGCCGGAGAACTGGGGGGCGTTCTCGGTCCACATCTTGTTGATGACCTGCACCGCTTCGCGGAACGCGCGCATCCGGTCGCGGGTCTCGGGCCATTCGTAGCCGTAGGCCTTCCACTCCTCCTGGTACCAGCCTGCACCGATGCCGGCATAGAGGCGGCCGTGGCTGGCGACGTCGACGGTGGAGGAGATCTTCGCGTAGAGGGCCGGGTTGCGGTAGCCGTTGCATCCGACCATCTGGCCGACGTTCACCCGCGTGGTGTCACGGGCCAGGGCTGTCGTCGCGGTCCAGCACTCGAAGGTGAAGTTCTCGGTGGCTTCGGGGACGGTGTGGAAGTGGTCGAACAACCAGATCGAGTCCCACGAGCCCGCGTCCGCGGCCCTGGCGACGTTGGTCATGGCCTCCCATGCCTCGACCGGATCCTTGATGTGGACGAGGTCCATCTTCCAACCCTGCGGGACAAAAACACCGAATCGTGCGCTCATGCTGGAGGTCTCCTGCCTCTCGTACCACTGCAGTCTCGAGGCTGAGATCTCAGCCGAGACGGGTCGAGTTACTCGACCTGGTTCCAACTTAGTGAGCGGGGCAAGCCGGCTGCGGGCGGGACGGGACGGACGTGACATCCTGACCGGCATGCCGATCGGCGCGAATCGTCAACGCATCACCAGCGGTGATGCGCGTTACCAGCAGTGGCACGCGCTGCTCGACAACCGCAGCAAACGGCACCGCAGCTCCGCCTTCCTCGTCCAGGGTGTCCGGCCGATCAGCCAAGCCCTGCAGGCGAATTGGCCGTTGATCGCCGTGATCGTCAACGCCGATATCGACCTGTCGGACTGGGCCAGACGTATCAGCACACAGACAACTGCGCCGGTGCTGGGGATCTCGTCGGCACTGCTCGCGACGCTGGGGGAACACGGTGATGCGCCCGAGGTGGTCGCCGTCGCCACGATGCCCGACGACGACCTCGACCGCATCCGGCCAGGGCTCGTCCTCCTCCTCGACCGGCCGACGCAGCCCGGCAACGTCGGCAGCCTGATCCGCTCCGCCGATGCCTTCGGCGTGGACGGCGTCATCGTCTGCGGACACGCAGCCGATCCGTACGACCCCGCCGCCGTCCGGGCGAGTACCGGTTCGCTGTTCGCCCTGCCGGTGGTCCGGGCCGCGTCGCCCGGCCCGGTGATCGACTGGGCCGTGCGTCACGGCCTGCAGGTCGTCGGCACCGACGAGGGCAGTGACGAGTACCCGGCAGCACCCCTGACCGAGGTCGACCTGACCGGCCCGACGCTGGTCGTCGTGGGGAACGAGACACGCGGCATGAGCTCGGCGTGGCGATCCGCTGCCTCGGTCACCGCGGCGATCCCGATGGGTGGGACCGCCAGCTCGCTCAACGCCGCGGCGGCCGGATCGATCGTCCTCTACGAAGCCGACCGTCAACGGCGACTGCGGCCACCGCCGCCCGACTGACCCGACGCCACTACGGTTCTCGGCAAGGCAGTGTTCTCGGCAAGACGGTTCACTCTTGAGCCGGGGGCCGAATCAGTACCGGCCCGGCGCGCAGCCTTTGGTTGGACGCCGGGCCACCGGTGGTCGAAGATCGACCACAGCCGCCGCGCCGACCAGGGCACCGCGACCGAGAAGGGATCCAGCGCATGACGACGAGGGACGAACGCACGCTCGGCCAGCTCGTGGCCACCGCAACCGAAGACCTGTCGAACCTGATCAGGGGCGAGATCGCGCTGGCGAAGTCCGAGCTGCGGGTGTCACTCGGCAAGCTGGCCGAGGGTGCCGGCCTGTTCGCCGCCGCCGCGTTCGTCGCGTTTCTCGCCGTGATGCTGCTGACGATCACCGCCGCGCTCGGTCTGGAGGCCGCCGGGCTGTCGGGATGGCTGTCGTTCCTGATCGTGGCCGTCGCATTCCTCCTCATCGCGGCCGTCCTCGCGTTCGTCGGTCTGCGTGCCTTCAAAAAGGTCGGCCCGCCGCGTCGCACGATCGCGTCGGTGAACGAGGCCAAGGAGATGCTCACGAACCGCGGCGGTGACGGCGTGCCCAGCCTGCCCAGCGCAGGCGTGCAGGACAGTCGTCCGGCCGGCACCACCTGAGGCCCGCGCTCGCGCACCCGCCCATGGCCGATACGCCGCCGCACACCGCGACCCGCCCGCCGGCAGACCAGGCGCCGGACGCGATCAGCACGGTCGAGCTGCCCGGACCATGGGAGCACCTGCGTGTCGCCGCGCACGGGGCGCGTTTCCACGTCGCCGTGTCGTCGCCGGCCGTACGGGTGCACGCGGCCACCCCCGCGACCACGTCCCGGCCGCCGCTCGTCCTCTTCCTGCACGGATTCCCCGAGTTCTGGTGGGCGTGGCGGCACCAGCTGCCGGCGCTCGCCGGGGCTGGGTATCGCACGGCCGCGATGGACCTGCGCGGCTACGGTGGCTCGGACAAGACACCGCGCGGCTACGACCCGGTCAACCTCGCCGACGACGTGGCCGGGGTGATCCGGGCGCTCGGAGAGGATTCCGCGTTCGTCGTCGGGCACGGCTGGGGCGGCCTGTCGGCCTGGGCGCTGAGCGTCGTCCATCCACCTCTCGTGCGCGGGCTCGTCGCCGTGGCCGCGCCACATCCGCTCCGGCTCCGCGGACCCGTTCGTGTCACCGGTGCACAGTTGCAGCGGGCTGGGCACCTGCTGGCGTTCCAGGCGCCGTGGTTCCCCGAACGCGCGCTCGTCGCCGACGGTGCCGCGATGGTGGGCTCGCTGTTGCGACGCTGGAGCGCCCCCGGCTCGGCGTTCCCGACGCTCGACGAGGAACAGCGGTACCGCGCCGCGATGCGCATCTGGCCCGCGTCGCATTGCGCGATCGAGTACCACCGGTGGCTGGTCCGCTCGTACTGGCGCAGCGACGGGCGCCGGTTCGCCGGCCGACTCAAGCAACCGGTCACGGCACCCGTCCTGCAGATGCACGGCACGGCCGACCGGAGCGTGCTGCCGAGGACCGCGCGGGGCAGCGACGCCTACGTGAGCGCGCCGTACGAGTGGCACGACGTCGTCGGGGCGGGCCATTTCCCGCACGAGGAAGCGGTCGAGGAGTTCAACGCGACGCTGCTGGGATGGCTGGGCCGCCAGACCTGACCCGGCTCGAGCATATCGACTGATGCCGAATGAACCTCCGAGCCACTTGGGTTCAGGGGGTGGTCGGCATCACTCGGCGGAGGGTCTTCAGCCCCGCCAGTCCTGGACCCGCACCGTCGGCACGTGCTCCCACGGCACCTCGAGCCCGCACAGCCGCAGGGTGGCGGCGAGGACACCGCCGGTGAACCCCCAGACCAGCAGGTCGTCGACGACGAAGCCGGGGCCCACCCACCCCCGTGGCGTCGACACGCGCACCCGGGTGGCCGGGTCGGCCAGCGTCGCCAGCGGCACCCGGAGGACGCGTGCGACCTCGGCCGGGTCGACGGCGTGGACGTCGGACGGGACCGCCCAGTACCCGAGGATCGGCGCGACGCTGGACCGGCTCGGGAGAATGCCGAGGTCCGCGATCCGGGCGAACACGCGAATGCCGGCCGGGTCCGCGGCGGTCTCCTCGAACGTCTCCCGCAACGCCGCGGTGACCGGGCCTGCCTCGTCAGGGTCGAGCCGGCCGCCCGGGAACGACACCTGGCCGGCGTGGCTGCGCAGGGTGTGGGCCCGTTCGGTCAGCAGGATGTCGAATCCCGCACCGGCCGGGTCGTCGCCGAAGAGCATGAGCACAGCCGAGCGTCGTCCGCCGTCGGGCGGGGCCGGCACGGGCGAGAAGTCGAGCGCGGAGGCGCTCAGCAGCGGCTCGGTCAGTGCGAGCAGTGCAGGCGGGACCCCGTGGGGCGACAGCGCCGGCTCCGTCACCGCGGCGGCCCCGTCTTGACCAGCTTCTCGGCAACCTCCGGATCGGTCGGGCCGAGACCGAAGGACGGGCACAGCGAGGCGATCGGGCAGGCGCCGCAGGCCGGCTTCTTCGCGTGGCACCGGCGTCGTCCGTGCCAGATCACGTGGTGCGAGAGCATGGTCTGGTCCGACTTCGGAAACATCGCACCGACCTCTGCCTCGATCTCGACCGGGTCGTCCGACGTCGTCCAGCCGAAGCGGCGCGACAGCCGGCCGAAGTGGGTGTCGACGGTGATGCCGCCGATCCCGAACGCGTTGCCCAGCACGACGTTGGCCGTCTTGCGACCGACACCGGGGAGCGTGACGAGGTCCTTGAGGCAGGGCGGCACCTCGCCGCCGAAGTTCTCCACGAGTGCCTGCGCCATCCCGATGATGGAGCGGGTCTTGGCCCGGAAGAAGCCGGTGCTCGCGAGGATCAGCTCGACCCGCTCCGGGTCGGCGACGGCCAGGGTGGCGGCGTCGGGATAGGCCGCGAACAGGGTCGGCGTGACCAGATTGACCCGGACGTCGGTGGTCTGCGCGGAACAGATCGTGGCGACGAGGAGCTCGAACGGCGAGGTGAAGTCGAGCTCGCTGTGAGCGTCGGGATAGGTCTGCGCGAGCACCCGGTCGATGCGGCGCGCACGCCGGATCCGAGCCAGAGATGTTTCCGGCGTCACACCAGTCGTGCCAGACTGCGAACGGGCGGATGGCGTCACACGTCGGGACATTAGTGAGTCCCGAGCGGGCCTGCCGCACGGGTGCCGGTGACCGACCCACCGGACACGCCGAATCCGACCCACTGGACCATGTATCCCGGCCACAACCCGTGGCCCCGTGGTCCCGATCAGCGAAGGACGTCCAGCATGGATGATGCACTGCACATGGCACCGCTGTTCGCGGGACTCGACAACGACGCTGCCGATGCCCTGCGCTCCACCATGACCGAGGTCGAGCTGGCCCGTGGACGCATGCTGTTCCAGGAGGGCGATCCCGGCGACGCGCTCTACGTGATGATCAGCGGCAAGATCAAGCTCGTCCGCAAGGCCAACGACGGCCGCGAGAACCTGCTGGCCGTCCTCGGCCCGGGTGAGATGTTCGGTGAGCTGTCCGTGTTCGACCCGGGCCCACGTTCCACTGCGGCGATGGCCGTCACCAAGGTGAAGCTGTTGGTGCTGAGCCAGGCCGACCTCGTGCCCTGGCTGCGCGACCGTCCCGAGGTCGCGGCCGGGCTGCTCCGGCAGCTGGCCGGCCGGCTGCGCCGAACCAGCGAGACCGCGGCCGACCTGGTCTTCACCGACGTCCCCGGCCGGGTCGCCAAGGCCCTGCTCGACCTGTCACAGCGCTTCGGCACGGCGTCGCCGGACGGCCTACTCGTCCACCACGACCTCACCCAGGAGGAGCTCGCCCAGCTCGTCGGCGCATCCCGGGAGACGGTGAACAAGGCGCTGGCGGACTTCGTTGCCCGTGGGTGGATCAAGCTCGAACAGAAGTCGGTCACGCTCACCGACGTCGAGCGGCTGCGGCACCGCTCCCGCTGAGAAGCCTGACCGCGACGACGTCGCCGAGGGATTGCGGCTCAGGACGTGCTCGGCGAAGGCCCCACGTTCGGTGCGGTCGACCAGCGTCAGGACGCGGTGCTTGACACCCCCGGCGGACCCGAGTTCGACTCCCCAGCCCGGGCCGAGACCGGCTCGGGCGACGTCCACCACGTCGTCGGCCGTGCGCGGGCGTCCGGGTTCGACGACGAGCGCTCGCGCCAGCAGCCCCCGGCCGAACTTGGCGAGGTGCGACACGACCGTGCGGCGGCCGTCCACCTCACGTTCGACCACCACCGGCAGCGTCCGTGCCGCGCGCGCACCGGCCGGCCGCCACATCGCCGCGTACCCGCCGGACCTGCAGTCGACGGCGATCCCCGATCCGGCGACAGACGGCATGACCGCACTAAGGGCCGCACGCCAGGCCGAGGCGACCGGGCCGATCCCGACGAGCCGGGCGCCCGCGGAGAGCCGGTAGGCAGGCAGCCGATCGGTGATGCGGCTGAACCCCCAGAGGGCCGAGGCGACGACGAGGCGCGAGCCGGCCCGACGACGCGACGGCGCATCCAGCCCGGCCAGCTCGAGCGCCTCGAACAGCGCTCCGGTGTACAGCCGGCCGGCCGGCAGGGTGGGTGCCGAGAGGACGTCGACGTTGGCCGCGACCTGGTCGACAGCCCCGTCGGGAACACCCAGCCGAGTGAGCGCGTCCGGGAGCCGACTGGTGGCGACGAGCGCATCCAGGACTCGGGCACGCGTCTGGGTCAGCTCCGGAAAGGACAGGCTCGCCAGCTCGAGCGGCTTGCCACGTCGAGTCTGCGCCTTCGTCTCCGACGGCGGCAGGAGGATCAACACGGCCACACCTGTGTCACCGGGCGTCGTGTTCGGCGTCGAGATAGACCAGGGTGGCCCGGACGGGCCGCACGGCAGCATCGCGAAGGGTCCCGGTCAGGTCCGGGTAGACGCGTGCGACGACGTCGTCGGGACCGTCCGCACCATCGGCCAGCGCCCGCCTTACCTGCTCGATCCGGTCGAGCAGCTCGGCGAGACCGTCGACGTGGTCGTGGTGGCCGTGCGTGACGAGCACCGCGCGCACCCGGCGCGCGGCCGTGGCCGCCAGGACCGCCTCCAGGTGCCGCGCGTCCGCCGGTCCGGGATCGACGACCACGCAGTCTCCGGAGGACGACGCGGCCAGCACCCAGGTGTTGGTCCCGGTGAGGGTCATCAGGCCCGGGTTGGGCGCGAGGACGAGTGTCGCCCAGTCGTGCCGACGCGCACCCGTCCTCGGCACGGCACTCATCGGTGCGAAGGCTTCATCGGTGCGAAGGAGGTCAGATCACCCGGACGAGGATCTCGGCCTCGACCGGTGCATCGAGCGGCAGCACGGAGACGCCGACAGCGCTACGTGCGTGGATGCCGTGGTCGCCGAAGACCTGCCCGAGCAGTTCGCTGACGCCGTTCGCCACCGCGGGCTGGCCGGTGAACTCCGGCACGCTCGCAACGAACACGACGACCTTCACCACCCGTGCGACATTCGCCAGGTCACCGACCTGCGCCTTGATCGCCGCGAGCGCGTTGAGCGCGCACTGCCGGGCACACGCGACCGCCTGCTCCGGGGTCACCGTGCCGCCGACCTTTCCGGTGGCCAGCAGCTTCCCGGCGATCGTCGGCAGCTGGCCCGATGTCCAGACGTAGGAGCCGTCCCGGACCGCCGGCTGGTACGCCGCCAGCGGTGCGGCGACCTCCGGCAGCGTCAGCCCCAGTGCGGCCAGCCGCTCCTCGGGCCCGCTCACGCGTTGACGATCGTCGGTTCGGGCGCCGGCCGCGGGCGCTTCAGGTAGGCGACGAGGTTCTCCGGGTTGAGCCCGGGCACGATCGCGACGAGTTCCCACCCGTCGTCACCCCAGGTGTCGAGGATGGCCTTGGTGTTGTGGATCAACAGCGGAATGGTCACGTACTCCCAGCGAGTCATGCCTGTCATTCTCACCGATCCGGGCGCGGTCGAGCGACCGGGCGCAACATGCGGACGCAACACGCGGACGCAGCGCGTGCGCAGCGTCTGACTACCCTCGACCACGTGCCGGCCGACGACGACAAGCCCGAGGCGGCGACGCCTCGTCTGCACGTCGTCACCGGCAAGGGTGGCGTCGGCAAGACGACCGTCGCCGCGGCGCTAGCGATGTCACTCTGCGAGGGCGGCCGGCGGGTGCTCCTGTGCGAGGTCGAGGGACGCGGCGGGATCGCCCGGCTGTTCGACGCGGACACCCTCCCCTACGCCGAGACCCGCGTCGCCCGGCCGGGCCGTTCGAGGGCCGGCGAGCTGTACGCGCTCCCGATCAATCCCGGCGCCGCGCTCGAGGAGTACCTCGCCGACTACCTGCACCTGGGTCCGGCGACGCGAGCGCTCGACCGGGTCGGTGCACTCGACTTCGTCACCACGGTCGCGCCTGGGCTGCGTGACGTCGTCCTCGGTGGCAAGGTCTACGAGGCGACCCGGCGGCGGCACCAGGGCACCCGGTCGAGCCGGCACGCCGGGCACGCGCCGACCTTCGCCTACGACGCGGTCGTGCTGGATGCCCCGCCCACCGGGCGGATCGCGCGCTTCCTCGGCGCGTCCGGGGAAGTGGCGGGACTCGCCCGCAAGGGCCCGATCCACACCCAGGCCGAGTCGATCGTCTCGATGCTGACGTCCTCGACGACGGTCGCCCACATGGTCACGCTGGCGGAGGAGATGCCCGTACAGGAGGCGATGGACGGCATCGTCGAGCTCCGCGCCGCGGGTATCGCCGTCGGCAGCGTCATCGTCAACGCCCGTCATCCGGCATGGCTCGAGCCCGACACCGAGCTCGGCCGGCCGGCGCTGCCCGGGGTCGTGCAGGCGCTCGCCGTCGGCGGCCTGCCGGAGCGGCAGGTCGAGCTGATCGCCGACGGACTCCTCGTCGAGGGCCGGCGACACCTCGAGCGGCTCCGGCTCGAGGAGCGTCTCGTCGCCGACATCGCCGGGCTCGGCGTGCCGATGTGGGAACTGCCGTGGCTCGCCGAGGGCATCGACTCCGGCTCGCTGCAGGTGCTGGCGGCACGCGTCTCCACCTACCTCGGCGGCACCATCCCCGCAGGCGTCGCGTGAGCACGCCCGTGTTCGACGTCGACGCGCTGCTCGCCGACCGCTCCCGGAACGTGATCGTCTGCTGTGGTTCCGGTGGTGTCGGCAAGACGACCACCGCCGCGGCGCTCGCCGTCCGGGCGGCCGACCACGGCCGTCGCGTGGTCGTGCTGACCATCGATCCCGCGCGCCGCCTCGCGCAGGCGATGGGGCTGCACGAACTCGACAACGCAGCGCGCCGGGTGGCCGGCGTGGGTGGGGTCGACGGCACGATCGGCAAGGACGGCCACGACGGCGGCCTGCTCGACGCGGCGATGCTCGACATGAAGAGCACCTTCGACGAGCTGATCGTCAACCACGCGCGACCCGACAAGGCACAGCAGATCCTCGCGAACCCCGTCTACCAGACGCTCTCGAGTTCGTTCGCGGGCACTCAGGAGTACATGGCGATGGAGCGACTCGGACAGCTGCTCGCCGAGGCCGAGAGCACCGGGAGCCACGACCTGATCATCGTCGACACCCCGCCGTCGCGGTCGGCACTGGACTTCCTCGACGCCCCGGACCGGCTCGCCAGCTTCCTCGACGGTCGGTTCGTGCGCCTGCTCGCCGCCCCCACCCGTGGTCCGCTCCGGCTCCTCACCGCCGGGTTCAGCGCCGTCACCGGCACGCTCACCAAGCTGCTCGGCAGCCAGCTGCTCGCCGACGTCTCGTCGCTGGCGGCCGCGCTCGACACCGTCTTCGGCGGTTTCCGTGCCCGCGCCGAGAGGACCTACGCCGTCCTCCAACGTCCGTCGACCGGATTCGTCGTCGTCGCCACACCCGACCGGGACGCGCTGCGCGAGGCATCGTACTTCACCCGCCGGCTGGCGGAGGAGCAGATGCCGTTGGTCGGCCTCGTTCTCAACCGGATGGCCACGTCGTTCGCGCCGCTCGACCTCGACCGGACCCGGATCACCCTCGCCGGCCTGCCCGAGAGCTTCTCCGACGCCGACGGTGCCGGGGACGGGCCTGCCAGCGAGCCCGTCGGGCTCGATCTGACCCGCCGGTTGCTGCAGCTGCACGCCGAGCACAGCACCGTCCGCGACGCGCAACAGGCCCACGCAGACCGCTTCGCCGCCGCCCATCTGGACCTGCCGACGGCATTCGTCCCGGGTCTCCCGTCCGACGTCCACGACCTCGACGGACTCCGTCTGGTGGGCGCGGCACTCGCCGGGGACACGCTCATGACTTCGGTCTGAGTGGCCTCGGCCCGTACCCTGACGCCATGGTGAACAGGCTTGCGCACTGGCTGGTGCATGAAGCCGGCATCGTCAGCAAGCTCGCCGCGTTCGTCGTGGTGGCCATGGTTGGCGGTCTGCTGGCGTCCGGAATGGTGATCCCGTTCGCGGGTGCGGCCGGTCTCGGCGCGAAGGCAGGCACCGATTCGTTCGAGTCGATGCCGAGCCAGCTCTCGACCCCGCCGAACAAGACCCGCAGCACGATGGTCGACTCCACGGGCACGACCATCGCCACCTTCTTCGACGAGAACCGGGTCGACGTCGCCTTCAACCAGATCGCCCCGGTGATGCACAAGGCCATCGTCGCCATCGAGGACAACCGCTTCTACGAGCACGGGGCGATCGACCTGCGCGGAACGCTCCGTGCCCTGGTCCGCAACCAGCAGGCCGGCGGAGTCTCCCAAGGTGGGTCCTCGATCACCCAGCAGTACGTCAAGCTCACGCTGCTCGAGCAGGCCAGCACCGACGCCGAGCGCAAGGCCGCCGTCGACGACACCTACGCCCGCAAGGTGCAGGAGCTGCGGTACGCGATCGCCATCGAGGATCAGTACGGCAAGGACGAGATCCTGCGGCGCTACCTCAACATCGCCTACTTCGGTGACGGCGCGTACGGCATCGAGGCCGCGTCGAAGCACTACTTCGGCACGCACGCCGCCGACCTCACCCTGCCGCAGGCCGCGATGCTCGCCGGGATGGTGCGCGACCCGAACGGATTCGACCCGGTGAACGACCCGAAGACGGTCAAGAACCGCCGCGACTTCGTCCTCACCCGCATGTACGACAACAGAGCCATTACCGCCAAGCAGATGAAGGCCGCGCAGAAGGCACCGCTGGGCCTCAAGATCACCGGCACCCCGAACGGCTGCTTCTCCAGTCCGTATCCCTTCTACTGCCAGTACGTGCTCGAGACGATGCTCGACAACAAGGCGCTCGGCGCCACCGTCGACCAGCGCCGCGAGTACATCTACACCGGCGGTCTGACGATCACGACCAGCCTCGACCCGCAGGCGCAGAAGGCGGCCGACAAGGCCGTGCAGAAGAGCGTGTACGCCAAGGAGAAAGCCGTCGGCGTCATCTCGATGATCGAGCCGGGCACCGGCCTGGTGAAGGCGATGGCGCAGTCGCGGCGGACGATGGGCAAGAAGGACGGCCAGACCTTCATCAACTACAACGTCGACGAGGCACATGGCGGCGGTATCGGCGCGCAGCCGGGTTCGACGATGAAGGTGTTCGTGCTGGCCGCGGCCATCGGCGAGGGGATCCCGCTGAAGACGAAGATCAAGGCGCCGGGAAGCTACGTCTCGCGTGGGCCGGTGACCACCTGCAAGGGCTCGGTGCGCGACATCTGGAACGTTCGGAACTCGACCGGGTCGGGCACGTTCAACCTCATCAGCGCCACGACCCACTCGGTGAACACGTTCTTCGCCCAGTTGGAGGAACGGACCGGCATCTGCAAGCCGTTCACCTACGCGACCGACGCGGGCGTCATCCGCGGCGACGGTGCACCCCTCCAGCAGTACAAATCGTTCACCCTCGGCGTGAACGAGGTCACGCCGCTGTCGATGACCAACGGCTATGCGACCTTCGCGGCCCGCGGCATCCACTGCGACCCGGTCGTCGTGACGAAGATCGTGGACAGCAAAGGGAAGTCGATCTCCACGCCGGACGGGAACTGCAAGCAGGTCATCCCGCAAAAGGTCGCCGACGGGGTGAACTACGTGCTGCACCAGAACATGGACGGTGGCACCGACCCGCGCCGCACCGCGGCGTCGCTGATCCTGACCGGTCGCCAGGCCGCCGGCAAGACCGGGACGAACGACTCGAACAAAGCCGTGACGTTCGCCGGTTTCACCCCGAACCTGGCCGCGGTCTCGATGGTCGCCGACATGGACCCGCCGGTGACGTCGCTGAAGGGTCAGATCATCGGCGGCAAGCTGGACTACAGCATCCACGGCAGCACGACCGCCGGGCCGATCTGGAAGGCCGCGATGGAAGGCGCCCTCGCGGGCAAGCCGGCACCGGACTTCGTCGAGCCCGCCAAGGAGACGATCGAGGGCAAGAAGGCCGACATCCCGAACGTCACCGGATACTCGATCGCGAGCGCGACCACGGTCCTCAAGGCGGCCGGGTTCACCGTCGCCGTCGGTTACACGATCGACTCGTCCTACCCGGCAGGCGTGATCGCCCGGCAGTCGCAGTACGGCTCGGTCGGGGTGGGCACGACGATCTCCATCTATCCCTCTGACGGGACTCCGTACGTGGCCCCGAAGCCGCCGAAGGCGACCCCGAAGGCGACCCCGAGTCCGCCGCCGCCTAGCCCGCCGCCGACGACCAAGCCGCCCGGTCCGCCGAAGCCGAAGCCGAAGCCGTAGCTGTGCAGCTGACGTCCGCCGACGGTTACGTCGCCGTGGATGACGTACTGGTCCCCGGGTGCGCCGCGTGACGTGGTCGAGCGGTCGTTGGCGAATTCGCTCGTGGCCGGTCTGTACGCGCCCGACGGCACGCACGTCGGCATGGCCCGGGCCGTCACCGATCGCGCCACCTTCGCCTGGATCGGGTGATCCTCGCCACCGCCGACGCGCACGGGCTGTACCGGCCGTTCGGCTTCGACGAACTCGCGAACGCGGACCGCTACCTGGCCGTCCAGCAGAGTCCGGCGCAGCTGTACGGGAGCTGAGTTCCCGCTGACCGTCCGCTGTGCGGCCGCCGGGACCAGGTGCAGCCGTATGTCAGGCTGGCGCCTGTGCAGACGGGGCCCCTGGAGATCGCAGCGTCCGTGGCCGGTGGCGCCGTCCTCACCGGTGCGGGCGTGCTCGCCTATGCGGCCTGTTACGAGGTGCGCAGCTACCGGCTGCGGCGCGTCGAGGTGCCGGTGCTGCCGCGCGGGGCGGCATCCCTGCGGGTGCTGCAGATCTCCGACCTGCACCTGACGCCCGGGCAACGCAAGAAGGTCGAGTGGGTCCGGGGGCTGGCGGCGCTCGAGCCCGACATGGTGCTCGACACCGGCGACAACCTGTCGCATCTGCTCGCGGTTCCGGCGTTGCTGGAGGCGGTGGAACCACTGTTGAAGTTCCCGGGCGCGTTCGTGATGGGCTCGAACGACTACACCGCGCCGATCCCCCGGAACCCGTTCCGCTACCTCACGCAGCGCGGCAGGCCGCCGACGATCGAGCCGCCACGACCGCACCTCGCGCTGCCGACCGAGACGATGCGGTCACGGTTCCTCGACGCCGGCTGGGTCGACCTGGACAACGCCAGGGGCACCGTCATCGCCGACGGCCGGACGGTGGCGATGGTGGGAGTCGACGACCCGCACACCCAGCGGGATCGCTACGCGAAGGTCGCCGGCCCGCCGCCGGCCGACGCTGATGCCACGATCGCCGTCACGCACGCCCCGTACCGGCGGGTTCTCGACGCGATGAGCGCGGACGGGTGGCCGTTGCTCGTCGCCGGCCACACCCACGGCGGCCAGGTGTGCATCCCCGGTTACGGCGCGCTCGTGACGAACTGCGACATCGACGCCGCGCGGGTGAAGGGGCTGTCCCGGTACGACGACGCGTACCTGCATGTGTCGGCCGGGTTGGGGACGTCGAGGTTCGCGCCGGTGCGGTTCGCGTGCCTGCCGGAGGCGACGCTGATGACGCTGGTGGCTCGGTCGTAGGACGTCCGGCGTGCGGTTGCGCGCGCAGCCGGAGCGATTCGCACGCCGCCCGGCCGGTCGCTAGACTCTCTCCGGTTCACTGCACGGCACGGCATGCGCTCTCCCGGCTTGCCGGGCGGGTCGTGAGCGATCGGGGTGTGGCGCAGCTTGGTAGCGCGCTTCGTTCGGGACGAAGAGGTCGCAGGTTCAAATCCTGTCACCCCGACCAGTGTTTCCGCAGGTCACAGGCCGACGGCGTCGCGGAGTTTGCGCCATTCCGTGATCTGAGAGGAGTACAGCCCCTCGCGCCGTAGATACGCACCGCCCTGGTTCCGTGTGGACGCCGTCTCGTAGGCGGTCAGATGGGCGATCTTCTCCGCCGGGGTGAACGACCGCCGTAACGGCCGATCAACCCGCGGGCCGGGTGGTCCTGATGCTGCATCGTCCATGCCTTCATCGTCGCGTACACCGCTCAAAACTGGGTTGCTCGTCATCGTGGGATCCATCCGAATCTCACCCTGCGAAGGCGGACTTGCTCTGAACCGCTGGCCTCAACTCATGTCTGACACGCAGGGGGCCGCGACTTCGGCGGCCGTGTCAGCGCCGCCAGGTTCTTGTCCAGGTACTCACCACGCATGGCCGACGAACAGGCAGAGCGCAGGACTGTGCGAACGTCCCTGATCGAGCGAGCCGCGAGGACCGGCTTACAGCACTCACCCTTGGCGCAGCAGCGTGCCCGCGCGGGATTCTTCGCGGCCTTTCGAGCGTCCTTGCCCTGCGCGCAGCACCGGCACCGGGTACTGAGCACTCACCTCTTGTCGATCGAGGTTGTCGACATCGGCCGCTAGCGCTGCATCCTCGTCGACTGACTTATCAGATCCGATCCCATAAACGACCCCGTTGGCCCGGGCGGCGGTCTGGTCTGGCTACGGCTGCACTACGACCTTCAGCCCGGCGCGGCACGATGCCTGCACGAACGCGTCCTCGACCCGATCGAGCGGGAAACGGTGGGTGACCACAGACAACGCGTCCACTCTGCCCTGCTCCACCAACCGAATGCTTCGCGGGTAGACGTCCTCCTTCATCCGTCGGGCCATCATGAGGGTCAGACCCTTCCTGCGGGCGACCGACGCACGAAAGGATGTCGTGTCGCCCTCGGGGATGCCGATGAGGACGACGCGCCCACCCGGCATCGTCACAGCGATCGCCCGCTCTACCGCGTCGTTCACTCCTGCGACCTCGAAAGCGACGTCGACGCCGAGCTGCCCAACCGCATCGACGATCGCTCCGCGATCGGCCAGGTCCTCCGGGGCCAGGGCGAGGGCCGCCCCGAACCCAAGTGCCGCGTGGCGCCGATGCTCGAGCGGGTCGACCGCGACCACCCTCGCTGCCCCCGCCACCAATGCCAACTGCACCAAGAGCAACCCAATGGGGCCGCAGCCAATGACCGCAGCCGTGCTGCCCGCGCGCAGGCCACTGAGATCGAGCGCGTGAAGGGCGACCCCAAGCGGCTCCAGGACGGCGCCCTCGGTTGTCGTCATGGTGTCGGGAATGGGGTACAGCAATTCGGTCGGCCACGTCATGAACTCACGTAGTCCTCCGTCACTCTGGCCGTGTCCGGCGAAACGGACGGTGGGACAGAGGTGGCGCCGCCCGCGCAAGCACAGGACGCACTCCCCACAGGGGATGGCGGGGTCGACAGCCACCGGACTCCCAATGAGAGGGCCAGACTCGACCACTCCCGCGATCTCGTGGCCAAGGACGAGCGGGCGCTTGCCGATCTCCGCGTCCCCGATGCCCCCCTTGGCGAACCAGTGCAGGTCGGACCCGCATAGCCCCACGTCGGTGACGCGGACGAGTGACATCCCTTCGACCGGCTCCGGCCGCTCCTCGTCGCCCAGTTGAATCTTGCCTTTGGCCTGTAGGCGGGCTGCTCTCACCACCGCCTCCTTCTCATGTCATTGACTCATCCGGACGGCCGCGGACCGCCAGCCGACCGTTGGACGAGCTCAAGGGGACCACGACGCCCGGCTGTCTTGCGAAGGGGGCACCGTCGAGGACTTCGAGGGGACGGACAGTTGCCCCACTACGGCGACTAGACCTGCCCGCCCGCGCCGACATTACCGGCAACACAGTGGGACGTACGATGCGCGAGTGCCGGAGCCCGAGGTCGCACCCATAGTCAACACCCCCTCCACGCCAGGTGCCCTCGGCCGTGCCAAAAGCAGCCACCCGCCACGGATGGCCGACGTGGCCAGGGTCGCCGGCGTCTCTCATCAGACCGTCTCGCGAGTTCTCAACGACTTCCCGAAGGTCCGTCCGGCGACGCGCGACGGGGTGCTCGCCGCCATCGCTCAGCTTGGCTACCGACGCAACACGGCGGCCCGAACGCTGGTGACCCGGCGGTCGGGGACCATAGGAGTGGTCACCGCCGACATCAACCAATTTGGTCCGGCCAGCACCATGCTTGGGCTCGAATCCGCCTCTCGCGCAGCGGGATACAGCCTGTCGCTCGCGGGGCTCCCCGAGATCTCGGCGGCCGCGTTGCGGGCTGCCGTGGAACAGGTCCTGGACCAGGCGGTCGAAGCGGTGGTGGTGATCGTGGCCCACAAGGCAGCCCTCAACTTTGCGCAGTCGCTGCACATCGGAGTGCCTCTCGTTCTGGTCGCGGGCGATCTTTCAGCCGCACCCCTGACCGCCGGGGTCGACCAGATCGCGGGTGCCCGCCTGGCCACCGACCACCTCCTCGACCTTGGCCACGAGAGCGTGCTGCATCTGCCCGGACCGGCCGACTGGCTGGATGCGACGGCTCGGCGAAAGGGCTGGCGGATGGCACTGGAGGAGCGCGGCCGTCCGATCCCGGCGCTCACGGCCGAGGGCGACTGGTCTTCGCGAAGTGGATATGAGGCCAGCTGGGCGATGTTGCGCGAGTCCAGACCCACCGCAGTTTTTGCCGCCAACGACCAGATGGCGCTGGGACTCCTGCGCGCCCTTCACGAGACTGGGTTGCGCGTTCCCGAGGACGTGAGCGTCGTGGGCTTTGACGACCTGCCCGAGTCCGGCTTCTTCACTCCGCCGCTGACCACGGTGCGCCAGGACTTCCGCGAGCTCGGCCAGCGCGCCATGGCCCTGATTCTGCGGGCACTCGCCGGCGAGCTCGACGCCTCGGAGCCGCTGGTCGAGCCGCTGCTCATCGTCCGGTCGTCCACTGCTCATCCGCCAGGTTGACGACCTTTCAAGAATTGGAGCCGCGATCTCCCCAGTTGTCTCACCCAGACCGCGGCCGCCCGCTGGTAGGGGCCCTGAGTTGCGATCTTGGTTTGAGCATCATTCGCACGCGCTCCTTGACAGCCGGTAATGTGAGCGCTCACACTGAGCGAAATAGTCTGCCTGGCACCCGTGCCTTGGCTACGCGTGAGCCACCGGAAGGCCAACTGTGACGTCACCATCGCGCGATCGTTCAGACGCCGCGGTCATCGGTGTCGACTTCGGCACGCTCTCTGGCCGAGCAGTCGTGGTTCGTGTCAGCGACGGCCAGGAGCTGGGCACCGCCGTGCACGACTACCCACACGCGGTGCTCGACAGTGCCTTGCCGACCGGGGAACCCCTGCCCCCGGAGTGGGCGTTGCAGGTGCCCTCCGACTACCTGA
>DAIQRJ010000005.1:0-151341 GCA_036786375.1 Actinopolymorphaceae bacterium | reverse complement strand
GTCACCCTCAACCCCCTACCAGCCGCAGGGTGAAGGGAATCTTCGCGTCAGGGGCCTACTTAAAATCGAACATTGGGGCCTGGCCCGCGGTCGTCCGCGAGTTTGACGGCAACAGAACTCAGCCCTCGCTCAGCGCACGACCCATGCCGTCCGCCGCACTTCGCAGCGCCAAAGCCAAGACGTGACCGTAGATGTCCATCGTGATCGCCAGCTGCGAGTGCCCCAGGACCTGCAGCTTCCGCGATCCCGGGCGACCCGGCACTGTCGGAGCCTGCAGTCACGCTGCTCGGCCACGCTCGATAGGCCAGCCATCCGGACGTCTCTTGACGCGCGGTCCTGCGCTGAGCGCACTGACTAAGGTGACGCCGTGATCACGGGTGAGCTCAAGAGCAAGATTGACCGCGTCTGGGACTCATTCTGGTCCGGAGGTATCAGCAACCCGCTCGAGGTGATCGAGCAGATCACGTACCTCCTGTTTCTGCGCCGCCTCGACGACCTGCAGACCATCGCCGAGAAGAAGGCCCGCCTGGCGGGCGGCCCCATCAGGGACTCGAAGTTCCTGCCCGGCCAGCAGCACCTGCGCTGGAGCCGCTTCAAGAACACCGATGCCGACGTCATGTTCAAGACCGTCGCGACCGAGGTCTTTCCGTTCGTGCAGAAGTATGGCGACCAGGTCGGCGGGGACGGCTCGACCTACTCCGACCACATGAGGGACGCCCGCTTCACGATCCCGACGCCGGCGCTGCTCAGCAAGGTCGTCGACATGCTCGACGAGCTTCCGCTGGACAACCGAGACACCAGCGGCGACCTCTACGAGTACCTGCTCTCGAAGATCGCGTCGGCCGGGGTCAACGGCCAGTTCCGCACGCCGCGGCACATCATCGCGTTGATGGTCGCGATGACCGCGCCACAGCCGACCGACGAGATCTGCGATCCCGCCTGCGGCACGGCCGGCTTCCTGGTCGCCGCGTCGGAGTACGTCCGCGAGACCCACCCGACCGCGCTGACCGACGCCACGCAGCGGGCGCACTTCCACAAGTCGATGTTCCACGGCTATGACTTCGATTCCACGATGCTGCGCATCGGTAGCATGAACATGCTGCTGCATGGCATCGAGTCGCCGGACATCCGCTACCGCGACTCGCTTTCCGAGGGCGTCAGCGAGGACGCCAACAAGTACACCCTCATCCTCGCCAATCCTCCCTTAGCCGGTTCGCTGGACTACGAGGCGACGTCCAAGGACCTGCAGCGGGTCGTGAAGACGAAGAAGACCGAGCTGCTCTTCCTGGCGCTCTTCCTCAAGCTTCTCAAGCCGGGGGGTCGAGCCGCGGTGATCGTCCCCGACGGCGTGCTCTTCGGCTCATCGACGGCACACAAGGCTCTGCGCAAGATTCTCATCGAGCACCAGAAGCTCGACGCAGTCGTGAAGCTCCCGTCCGGGGTATTCCGGCCATACGCCGGGGTTTCGACCGCCATCCTGATCTTCACCAAGACCAACTCCGGCGGCACCGAGGACGTCTGGTTCTACGACGTCCACTCGGACGTCGTAGAACCAGACGACAAGCGGAGTTCAATCGAAGCCAACGACCTCCCCGACACGCTTGCGCGCTGGCAGAACCTTGGCAATGAGAAGGGCCGCGCTCGCACCGAGCAGTCGTTCTTTGTTCCGAAGGCCGATATCGTCGCTCAGGGTTACGACCTCTCTCTGAACCGCTACAAGGAAGTCGTCCACGACGAGGCTGAACACCGGTCTCCGCTAGAGATCATCGCGGACATCGAAGTCCTCGACGACGAGATCGCCACCGGGCTGGATGAGCTTAAGGCGATGCTATCGTGACTTCGGTCGCACTCGGAGAGCTGATTCGCCCAGTCAAGGTGGCCCGTGCGGGCGGGGGCGACTATCCGCTTCTTTCCATGACCATGCATGACGGCTTGGTTGACCAGAGCGCTAAGTTTAAGAAGCGGGTCGCGAGCGCTGACGTCTCTGATTACAAAGTCATCAAGCGTGGCCAAATGGTTGTGGGTTTCCCGATCGACGAAGGGGTGCTTGATTTTCAGACCCTCTACGACGAGGGAATTGTGAGCCCGGCCTACGGCGTCTGGGAGCTCACCAGGGGCGTGTCCACCCGCGATACTTGATGAAATTCCTCCGCTCCCGGCCGGCGATGGCCTACTACAAGGGAAAGCTCCGTGGCAGCACCGCGAGGAGACGTTCCTTGCCAGCAGAGGTATTTCTCGCCTTGCCGGTACCGCTCCCGACAGCTAACGAGCAGCGGCGCATCGCGGCGATCCTCGACCAGATCGACGACATCCGCGCCACGCGACGCGAGGTCCTGAACCACGTAGATACGCTGCCGCAGTCTATCTTCCAGGATATGTTCAGGGAATCGATGGCGATCGCACCTCGGATCGACCTCATTGAGCTCACAAAGGTAATCACAAAGGGCACGACGCCGACGACCGTTGGGTTGGCGTTCAGAGCCCGCGGCGTCCCATTTCTCCGTGCACAGAACCTGCAGCGAGGAACGGTCGCCTTCTCGCCGCACGATCTCTTCATCGACGGGGACGCTCACGAGATTCTCAAGCGATCTCGGGTCTTGCCCCAAGACGTCTTGATCTCGATCGCGGGGACCATCGGCCGGATAGCCGTAGTGCCAGCAGGCTCACCCGAGATGAATTGCAATCAGGCAGTAGCGGTGATCAGGCTCAATGACCCCTGCCTCGCACCGTGGCTGATGTCGTGGTTGAACTCGCTCGATGCACAATCACAGATCGGGGCCTCGTCCGTCACCGGGACCATTTCTAACCTGAGCCTCGGACAGATCCGTCGACTGAAGGTGCCCGCCGTCGATGGCCCTGCGGTGCAAGCGTTCGCTCAACGGATCAGAGCCGTGAACGAGCACCGATCTGCCGTCACTAGGACGGACACGAATGTTGATGACCTTTTCGCCTCGCTCCAGTCCCGCGCGTTCAGGGGTGAGCTCTGATGACCGACGTCCCCACTTGGGATCAGTTCATGGCGCCCGCATTGCGTGCGCTCCTCGATGGTGAGGTGCACCGATCGCGGGAGATTTGTGAGGCTGCGGCTGATCTGCTCAGCGTGACGTCTGAGGCTCGCAACGAGCAGATCCCCTCGGGCCAGCAGCGCTACGTCAATCGGGCGAACTGGGCGCTGTCGTATCTGAACCGCGCTGGGGCAACCGACAGGCCGTCTCGTGGGCGGTATCGCATCACCGAGATTGGCCGACAGCTGCTGACCGATCACCCTAATGCGATCACGGAAAAGGACCTGCAGGCGGTCGCGGGCGATAGCCTCGCCGCGCCGAGTTGGAAGGCGTTTGACTCCATGACCGCGGAATCAGCGGCGGGCACGTCGACCGCCCTCGATCCCGTGGAGCAGGTCGAGGACGGGATTGCTCGCTTGCAGGCCGAGGTTGCTGCGGACCTCCTCACTCGTCTCCACTCCCAGGAGCCAGCGTTCTTTGAACAGGCCGTGCTGGACCTGCTCATGGCGATGGGCTACGGCGGCGCGGAGGGCACCGCGACCCGCACCCAGCTGTCCAACGACGGTGGCATCGATGGGATCGTCGACCAGGACGCTCTCGGCCTGAGTCGGATTTACGTGCAGGCGAAGTGTTATGCGCTCGACGCCAGCATCGGGCGCCCGGAGATTCAGGCATTCGTCGGCGCGCTGTACGGCGCACAGGCAAACCAGGGCGTGTTCATCACGACTGCCAGGTTCAGCTCCGGTGCACGAGGTTACGCCGACGCTGTCCCAACCCGGGTGGTCATGATCGATGGCCGGCGACTCGCGTTGCTGATGATTCGCTACGGCGTTGGGGTGCAGGTCAAGCGCACGGTCCAGATCGTCGAGATCGACGAGGACTTCTTCGAGTGAGCAACTTCGACTTCATCAAGGCCACGTGGCCGACGATCTACGCCGACTGCGTGCGCGCCGAGTCGTATCTGTCCAGCGACCCCGCTGCGGCTTGCTTCTACAGCCGTCGGTCGATCGAGCAGCTCGTCGGGCACCTGTACGACCTCATGGGGCTCGCGGCGCCATACAAGAGTGACCTCGCGGCGCGCACCAACGACCCAGCGTTCAAGGCAAAGGTCGGCAACGGCATCACCCAGAAGCTGAACCTGATCCGCGTAGTCGGCAACACCGCAGCACACGAGGGAAAGCCGATTCAGCTGCAGACGGCGCTGCAGGTGTTGCGCGAGCTCTTTCACGTCGTGGTGTTCGCGGCCTTCCGCTACTCGACCAACCCGGCGGCGGTGCCGACGGGGAAGCAGTTCGATCCCGCGCTGGCCGCGAAGCTCGCACCATTGTCGCGGCAGGAGCTGGCTCAGCTCGCCGCGAGGTTCAAGGCCCAGGACGAAGCGCACGCTCAGGCGCTCGCCGAGCGGGATGAGCTCGCCGCGGCGATGGACGCCGAGATCGCGGCGCTCAAGGCGCAGATCGCTGCGGCGCAGGCGGCCAACACCAAGACCGACGACCACGACTACTCCGAGGCCGAGACCCGACGGCTTTTCATCGACATCATGCTCGGCGAGGCAGGCTGGCCGCTCGACCATTCACGGGACCGTGAATATCCCGTCACAGGCATGCCGAACAGCGAAGGCAAGGGTTTCGTCGACTACGTGCTGTGGGGTGCCGACGGTCTCCCGCTTGCAGTCGTCGAGGCCAAGCGCACGACTAAAAGCCCCCAGGTGGGCCAGCAGCAGGCGAAGCTGTACGCCGACTGCTTGGAGACGGACTTCGGGCGCCGGCCCGCCGTGTTCTACACCAACGGCTACCAACACTGGATCTGGGACGACGCCGGCGGCTACCCGCCACGCGAGATCCAGGGTTTCTACACCCGCGACGAGCTCGAGCTGCTCATCCAGCGTCGCCAGACCCGCCTGCCCCTGGCGGGCGCCCCGGTCAACACCGAGATCATCGAGCGGCCCTACCAGACCGAAGCGATCAAGGCCGTCGACGATGCACTCGACAGGAAGCAGCGCGAGGCCCTGCTCGTCATGGCGACCGGCTCGGGCAAGACGCGCACCGTCATCGCACTGACCGACCAGCTGATGAAGGCCAACTGGGTCAAACGCGTGCTGTTTCTGGCCGACCGGACCGCGCTCGTCAACCAGGCCACGAACGTGTTCAAGACCCACCTCCCGGGCGTCACGACCGTCAACCTGGTGACCGAGAAGTCCACCGACGGCCGCGTCTACGTGTCGACGTACCCAACGATGATGAACCTGATCAACGACCTCGACGCCGGACAGCGACGGTTCGGACCCGGCTACTTCGACCTCGTCGTCATCGACGAGGCACACCGGTCCGTTTACCAGAAGTACCGCGCGATCTTCGACTGGTT
The DNA here is from genome assembly GCA_036786375.1 of Actinopolymorphaceae bacterium. Taxonomy (GTDB): domain Bacteria; phylum Actinomycetota; class Actinomycetes; order Propionibacteriales; family DAIQRJ01; genus DAIQRJ01. The sequence continues at coordinate 145,972 of DAIQRJ010000005.1, read as the reverse complement.
CGACTCCTACCTCGTAGGCCTCACCGCTACACCGAAGGACGAGGTCGACCACAACACCTACCGGCTCTTCGAGCTCGTGGACGGCGTCCCCACCTACGCCTACGACCTGTGGCAGGCGGTCGACGAGAAGTTTCTGGTCCCACCCAAGGGCGTGGCGGTCGGCACGAAGTTCCTCCGGCACGGCATCACTTACGACGAGCTGTCCGAAGAGGAAAAGGACGAGTGGGACGCACTCGACTGGGGGGAGGACGGACCGCCCGACGCCATCGACTCCGAGGAGCTCAACAAGTTCCTCTTCAACGAGGACACCGTGGACAAGGTGCTCGCCACCCTCATGGTCGACGGATACAAGGTGGCCGGCGGAGACCGCCTCGGCAAGACCATCATCTTCGCCAAGAACCACGCCCACGCCGAGTTCATCGAGAAGCGCTTCAACGCCCAATACCCCGAGTATGGCGGCGAGTTCGCCCGCTTGATCACCTACCACACGACGTACGCCCAGGACCTGATCGACAAGTTCAGCCAGCGGGACAAGTCACCCCACATCGCGATCAGTGTCGACATGCTCGACACCGGCATCGACGTGCCAGAGGTCCTCAATCTCGTCTTCTTCAAGATGGTCCGGTCCAAGTCCAAGTTCTGGCAGATGATCGGCCGCGGGACCCGGCTTTGCCCAGATCTGTTCGGACCCGGCGAGGACAAGCGGGAGTTCCTCGTCTTCGACTTCTGCGGGAACCTCGAGTAGTTCAGCCAAAACCTGCCCACTTCCGAGGGGTCGCTGCAGAAGTCGCTCACCCAGCGGCTCTTCGAGGCACGGCTCGGGCTACTCGCCGGGCTCGACGCCGACGAGGCCGAGCCGGAGCTGCGGCAGTCGACCGCGACCTGGCTCAACGAGATCGTTGCCGGGATGAACCTGGACAACTTTCTCGTCCGCCCGCATCGCCAGCAGGTCGAGAGGTGGGCCGAGCTGGATCGCTGGGCTTCTGTCTCGCCAGACGACCTAGCCGAGATCCTCGGCCACCTCGCCGGGTTGCCGTCGACCGTGCGGGATCCCGACGAGGATGCGAAGCGGTTCGACCTGCTTGTGCTACGTCGCCAGCTCGCACAGCTCGAAGGCGACGCGCTCGCTGCCGAGCGGGTCCGCGAGACGATTCAGGTGATCGCGGCAGCCTTGTTGTCGAAGAAGACGATCCCCTCGGTCGCCGAGCAGCTCGCCCTGTTGGACGACGTGGCCGGCGACGAGTGGTGGGTCGACATCACTCCGTCGATGCTCGACGTCATGCGCCTTCGGCTCCGCGGGCTGGTGCGTTTCGTCGAGAAGACCAGGCAGAACCCGCTCTACACCGACTTCGAGGACACCATCGACGTTTCCAAGATCGTCGACTTTCCGCATGTCATCTCGGGCCTGAACTGGGAGTGGTTCCGGGCCAAGGCTGCGGCATACCTGAAGGACCACGAGGACCACGTCGCGCTGCAGAAGCTCCGCCGCAATCGTCAGCTCACGCCAGGCGACCTCAGATCGCTGTCGGACATGCTCGTGGCGGTCGCCGGGGAACAAGACGACATAACGTGGGTGGAGGAGAAGGCCGGCGCGCTCGGCCTCTTCATCCGTTCGCTGGTCGGCCTGGACCGGACGGCGGTCAACGAGGCATTCGCCGAGTATCTGGACGAGACCAAGTTCTCCCTGAACCAGGTGCGCTTCATCTCCCTGATCGTCAACGAACTGACGGCCAACGGCGTGATGGAGATCGAGCGGCTCTACGAGTCGCCGTACACCGACTACGGCCACATCGACGCGATATTCCCCGACGCGGACGTCGATGTCATCGCCGACATCCTGCGAGCCGTCAAGACGCACGCGCTGCCAGCTGACGTGGCGTGATCCTGTGGAGGCTAGGCGAGCATCGAGGCCAGGGTGGCTGCAGTTTGAGGTCGCTGCGACTTCACGCTGAGGGCAGCTTTGATGGCGTCACGCAACTTGCCCTTAATCGTGATCTGATTGATCTCAGGTTTGCTGACTCCGGTGTAGAACTCCCGTCCGGATACGAGGGTGGCCATCAGCAGTCCAACTTGATAGACGTCATCTGCTGGGCGCCACCACGTACCCAAGTCGCGGGGAGCGAAAGCCTCATTGAGCATGTCGGCATGGACACCGGATGGCTTCAGCTGTGCCTTGGTAATGCCGAAATCTCCCAGCTTCAGCACCTTCAGATTACCGACGAAAACATTGGGCGGCGTGATGTCGCGATGCGAGACGCCCATGCTGTGGAGCAAAACCAGCGGTCTGAGCAGGAGTCGTACGCGACGGCAGACCTGGGCCTCAGTCCATCCGGATCGGCCGCGTTTGCACTCGTCGCGGACAGTGCCGTCAGCGATCCACTCCATGTTGATGGCGAACACCGTTCTGCGTTTTCCACCCTGGATGACCGTCGTCGGAAACGCCGACTTCAGTTCGACGACATGCCCGACATCGCGGAGCAGGTTCCCGAAGTAGACCTCTCCGTGCCACTGCTCGGCATACGACGACAGCTTGAGGCACGTATCCGAGTTCCGTTTGACGCCGTCATTGCTGTTCAACTCCACAGCCCGGTAGGCGGTGCCGAAGCCGCCTTGTCCGAGATGCTCGTCAAGCCGGTAGGTAACACCGTTCCCCTCATCGGTGACGTGCGTGCCGATCGGCAGCCCGCGCATGCGTACCCCTTTGTGTGCCGTAGTCGTCGCTGCGTTTCTACCAGCAGAGGCTGCGTCTGGGCCGCCAACTCGACCGAACGGGCAAGTGCGATTGCCTGGGCGCCCACTCGACTAACCGGGTCTCGGGGCGCCCGCGTGGGACTCCGAGTGACGATTGGCTGCGCCGCCGGGCGGCGGAGCGGCTCCTAGATCGAGGCGCTCCCGAATGCGCGATCTAGCGCGCCAGTCGTAGAGCGTTGCCGTGCGTAGTCAGTCAGATCGTGAATCGGCGAGGCGACAACGAGGGCCGTGGCGGCAGCCGAAGACTGACCCGCTCCCGAGAGGCAACCGGTTATCGGTCCCCGGTGCGCCAATCAACCCTCGGCGGTCGCCCGCTTCAGCGGGGTACTCTCGATCGCGTGCAGCACATATCCGCACACATCGGTAGTTCGGTCCGACAAGGAGTGCGCATGGGCGCGTTCGTTGTATTCGATCCGTACTGGGACCCCATCTACGCCTACGCGACCGAAGCCGAAGCCAGGGACCACGGCGCTGACGGGACGCATTGCATTTGGGTGCGCGACGCCTCGCCGGGTGACTGTTCTGACATGCCCTACACGCCGAAACTTTGGGAGTGAGCGACGCACCTGAGCCCGGCGCTTCATCCCAGCCGCCGGATATCCCTTCATTGCAGGTGCGCGGCCTGTTGCACTACAGCTGCAGGTGTAGGCGGAGGGCCTCGTCTACCGCCGCCATGACCTGTGCCGGCACCCGACCCAGAACAGGTCCAATGCGTTCGACGGTCACTGAACGCACCTGCTCGGCCTGAGCCTTTGAGTCGACCCGCAGGCCGGTTGAGCTCGCCAGCAGAAGAACCTGAAATGGGAAGACGCGAGCGGTGTTGCTGGTCACGGGTATTACGGTCACGACACCGTGCCCTAGTCGGTCGGCTGCGGCGTTCGCCCGGTCATTGCTGACGATGATCCCGGGCCGGCGCTTGTTGGCTTCGCTTCCTCGCGCGGGCTCGAGGTCGATCAGACGTACCTCACCGCTCTGCATCGGCGAGCCCGTCGGCAGCGGTGGCTTCCCACAACGCCTGATCGCCCGATGCTTCCCATTCGTCCCAAGCGGATGCGTAATCCTGGTCGAGATCAGCATGACGGAGCAGCTGGATCGCGTGCTGAAGTGCGGCGGATCGAGACGGTAGACCTGAGGTTCGGGCGTACTCGTCCAAGACGGCTACGTCTTCCTCGGGCAGGCTCACGCTAAGCTTCATACCGCGATGCTACCCGGGTATTACCATCGACTGCAAGGCAATCGCAGCTCCCCAGCGAACGCGGTCCCGCTCAAGGGTTGGGCCGGCTGGACCGTCGTCGCACTGAAGTTGTCGTTCACGGACATGCTGTGCCACACAATGTCACTCAAGTGCCGCTAGAGTGACATTGTGGATCTGACGATGTTCGCCTATGAGGCTCCGGGGCGACTTGTCGCCATCCGGGACAGGGACCCTGTCCTGGGCGAGTGGGAGCACCGCGCCTTCGTACCCGACCCGCTGGGTGAGGCCATGCCGGCGCTCGATCCGCGGACCTTCATGAGGGTCGCTGATGCTCGGGCGGCACTCGCTGCGCTGGACAACACGGCGCGGCAGCTGCCGAACCCGACCCTGCTGCGCCTTCCGACACTGCGCCGGGAGGCACAGAGCACGTCTGCGCTGGAGGGGACCTACGCTCCGCTCGCGGACGTTCTCATCGCAGACGAAGATGACCCACAGACCGCGGAGCTGGTGGAGATCCTCAACTACGTAAGGGCTGCCAACCACGGCTTCGAGTGGGTCAGTGATGGTCGGCCTTTCTCGGTGGCGTTCTTCAGCGACCTGCAGGGTCTGCTCATGCGCGGCACGCCGCTCGCTGGTGAGTCGGGTCGGCTCCGTGACGGGCAGGTAGTTATCGGCCGGCGCGGCGACGCCGATCCCGCCGGGTTCCCGGTCCACAACGCCCGCTTCGTGCCTCCCCCACCCGGAGACGACCTCCAGCTGGGGGTCCAGGCGTTGGCCGACTGGATGCGCGTCGACCGGCGCGCCGACATCGACCCGGTGGTGGGGGCAGCGATGTCGCACTATCAGCTGGAGGCGCTGCACCCGTTCCGCGACGGCAACGGTCGCATCGGGCGCCTGATGATCGTGCTGTTTCTGCAGGCGGCCGGTGTGCTGAGCGAGCCGACCCTGACCGTCTCGCCGTGGTTCGAGGCACGACGCGGCGAGTACTACGACGGGCTTCTCGGAGTCAGCACTCGCAACGACTGGGACGGATTCGTGCGGTTCTTCGCCGAAGGCCTCCGGCAGGCAGCGGACGCAACCAGGACCGAGATGATCGCTCTCTCTGCGGTGCAGTCCGAACTCAAGGACCACGTGCGGTCCTCGCCTCTCCGTGCAGATAGCGCTCACGCCCTCGTCGACCTGGCGGTGGCCAACCCGACGTTCACGGTGCGCAAGGTCGAGAGGGACCTGGGCATTTCCTACGGCCGTGCCAACAAGCTCGTGGGGCAACTCGTCGATCTCGGGCTCCTCGACGTCGTGAACTCGAACGCGTACAAGCGCCGCTTCTTCGCTCCGCGCGTACTCGAGGTACTGACGAATCGAGTCAGCAACTGAGCCGACTCGTCATAAGCCGCCTCGACACGGCCCCGAACCACTCCGAGCCGATCGAGCTCCAATATGGAGACTCACAGGCTGGCGACGAAGTTCCGGCCCTGAGCAGGCCGACATCCGCCGGATCCGAGCCCGACGCTAGGTCGACAGCCGGCGCAGACGGGAGGATTGACGCTGGAACCACCTGACGACCCAACGCTGAACTCCCGATAGGACGGATCCGCATGCCCGGCACCGACGCCCTCCCGGCTGACTACCTCGACCGCGTGTACGCAGGCTGCCTCGGCAAAGTCCTGGGCGTCTACCTCGGCCGCCCGTTCGAAGGCTGGTCCCACGAGCGCATCGCCGCCCAGTTCGGCGACATCGACTTCTACGTGCACGACAAGGTCGGTGTGCCGCTCGTGGTCGCCGACGACGACATCAGCGGCACCTTCACCTTCCTGCGAGCGCTCCCCGACCACGGCTCGACCCTCGACCTGACGCCCGCCCAGATCGGCAACACCTGGCTCAACTACCTGGTCGAGCGCAAGACCGTCCTCTGGTGGGGTGGCATGGGCGTGTCCACCGAACACACCGCCTACCTGCGGCTCGCCGCCGGCATCAAGGCGCCGGCAAGCGGGTCGATGGAGCTGAACGGGCAGGTCGTCGCCGAGCAGATCGGTGCGCAGATCTTCATCGACGGGTGGGCGATGGTCGCCCCTGGACGTCCCGGCCTCGCCGCGGACCTGGCCCGCCGGGCCGGCAGCGTGAGCCACGACGGCGAGTCCGTCTACGCCGCCCAGCTCCTCGCGGCCATGGAGGCACAGGCGTTCGTCACCGACGACATCGACGAGCTGATCGACACCGGCCTGCGGTTCGTCCCCGCTGACAGCCTGATCGCCACGATGATCGCCGGCATCCGTCGTTGGCGTATTGAAGAGCCGGACTGGCGGGCCGCCCGCGACCTCCTCGACCGTGACTACGGCTACCACCGCTACGGCGGGGGCTGCCACGTCATCCCCAACCACGGCCTGATCATCCTTGCGCTGCTCTACGGCGACGGCGACTGGGACCGCTCGATGATGATCGTGAACACCTGCGGCTGGGACACTGATTGCAACTCCGGGAATCTCGGTTGCCTCCTCGGTATCCGCAACGGCGTCGCTGCCTTGACCGCCGAGCAGGACTGGCGATCCCCGGTCGCCGACCGCATCATCATGCCCACGGCCGACGGTGGGGGCACGGTCACCGACGTCGCCCGGGAGGCACTTGCTGTCGCCAACGTCGGCCGGGCGCTCGCCGGCCTCGGTTCGCTGCAGCCCAAGGACGGCGCGCGCTTTCACTTCTCGCTGCCCGGATCCGTCCAGGGCTTCACGATCTGCTCGGGCGACGGGTCACTGGGAGCACGCGGAGCGGACGATCCCGACGAGCGCCGGCTGAGCGTCGTTCTCAGCGGCGTCACCGAGGTGACGACGCCGACCTTCCTGGCGCCCGAGGACTTCCAGATGCCCGGATACCAACTGCTCGCGTCACCGACACTCTACCCGGGTCAGACCGTGACGGCGACCGTCGTCGCCGACGCGTCCAACACCGCCGATGTCACCGCCCGCTTGGTGATCCACCACTACGGCGCTCACGACGAGGACCGGCAGGTCTTGGGCGACCTGGTCACCGTCATTGCCGGATCCAGTGCGCGACTCGAGCTGCTGGTGCCCGATGTCGGCGGTCAGCCGATCCACCAGGTCGGAGTGGTCTTCGACGGTGAGCCGGGCGACCGGATCGACCTCGACCGGCTCGGCTGGACCGGCGAGCCCGACGTGACGCTGCGGCAGCCGACCGAGACGAGCACGATGTGGAGCCGCGCCTGGGTCGAAGGCGTCGACCACTTCATGGATCACGTTGGCAGCCATCCCGACCGGCATCTGTGGATGGCCCAGGATCGCGGTCGTGGGCTCGTCCAGCACGGCACGCGGGAATGGCGCGACTACGAAGTGACCGCGACGATCACGCCGCACCTCGCCGACGTGACCGGGATTTCCGTTCGTACACAGGGAATGCGGCGGTACTACGCCGTTCTCGTGTCCCGCGACGGTGTTGTTCAACTGGTGAAGGTCGTCGACGACTCCGAGGCGGTGCTCGCCGAGGCGAAGGTCGCCTGGCACCTCGACAGCGAGTACCGGATCACCATCTCGGTCAGCGGGCGCCCCGGTTCGGTGCGTCTCGCCGCGTCCGTCAACGGCACTGACCTCGACGCGACTGACCACTCGGACGACGCAGATGGACGCCTCGACGGCGGCGCGCTGGGCATCGTCGTCGACACCGGCGCAATCAAGGTCGGCAACGTGGGCGTCCGGCCGGTGGTCTGAGCGGCCTGCTCGGTGAGCCCGCTCTAGCCCTGCCGGATTTCACATGGCTTGGCGTTCAACGGTCGACGAAGCGGGCCGCGATTCGGACCGCGAAGTCCGGGAGCTGTCGGGTCGAGACTCGGCGCGCGGCCGGTCCGGGCTCCGACAGTGCAGATACGCCGGATCAGCCTGCGATGTCCGCATGATGAGGACTTTCGACTCTCCGGAGGGACCCGTCTGCGCGGCTACCGTCGGAAGCGACTGAGGCAGTGCCGAAGTCACGTAGTCGATTGCTACCGATGAGGAGGAAACACATGTCCAGTGCACTGGGGACCTGGTGGGAACCTGCATATCGCGGTGGCCGGCTCGAGGTGCTCGAAGCAGCCGAGTGCGCGAGCCTGCTCGTCACCACGAACATCGGCCGGCTCGGCTTCAGCGTCGGGGACGCCCAACGCATCGTGCCCATGAACTTCGTGGTCGCCGATCGCCATCTGGTGTTCCGCACGGCCCCGCACTCGGAGGCCGCGCGGTGCGTCGGCCGACAGGTTGCGTTCGAGGTCGACAGCTTCGACGAGTTCCTGCTGAGCGGATGGAATGTCCTCGTATCCGGCACAGCAGAAGAGCTTCCTGGCGAATCTCTACGAGCGATGGACGTCGGAGAGACCCCGGAGCCGTGGGCCGAAGGTATGCGCTCGGTGTACGTCCGGCTTCCCCTCGATCAGATGGCTGGCCGTCGAGTCCACCCGGCCTGAGGTCCCGATGTCCACGACTTGCATGCCTGTATGGGTTTTCAAGCTTCCGTGCTGGTTCAGGACGTTGTACCTGTGGATCGGTTCGAAGGCCCCTTCGGACGTCCGCGTCGCCGCGATTGAGTCGGTCCTGTCACCGGTTCAACTGGAGGAACAATGACCGACATCGGAACCAGAACACCCGGATCAGATCTACGGCGGTGGACGGCGTTGCCTGAACCGTTTCTGTGGACTCCCGGATTGGCAGAACTGCTGAACAACGTCTGGAACGACCGCCGTCCGTTCGAGCAGCGTCAGCTCGGCACTCGTCTGGAGGAGACCGACGACGCCTTCACCCTCGAACTCGACCTGCCCGGCGTTGCCGGCGACGACATCGTCGTCGAACTCACGGGCCGCACCTTGTCCATCCGCGGCGAGCGCAAGGAGCGCGAGAAGACCGGAACCGTACACGCGAACACGCGTGTCACCGGCGCATTCGCCTACACCGTCAGCCTGCCCGCGGTAGCCGAGGAGGGAAACGTCGTGGCCAACCTTCACGACGGCGTCCTGGCGGTCCGGGTCCCCAAGTCGACAACCGTCAGCGCGACCCGCATCCCTGTGAACGAGATCGCTGCCGGCGCCACCTCGGCAATGGGCGAAGCGGCGTCCCCGACCGACCAGACGACGAGCGAGTAGAGGCACCCGATGCCCGGACCTTCACTCACTCCCTCCACATCCGTCCTCGACCGCACACGCACAGTCGACGAACCCGGCGGAGACACGTCGGCCGGCAGCACCGACGTCCAGCTGAGCGCCACTGTCGAGGAAGTGCATCAGCACCTTCGCCGCACGCTGCCCGCGACGAAGATCAGGGCCTACGTCGCACGCGCCTATCGAGATCTTCAAGGGTCGGTCAACCCAGAGGCATTGCCGGAGATGGCCGGCCGGCTGGCCGCTGCTCGACTCCACGGCCAAGGCTTCACCGTCACACGCACACCCGTCACCACCATCACCCGAAGGACACCGTCATGACCATCACCCAGGACCGCATCGACCACGAACTGCGGCTCGCCGTGAGCAACGAACTCGCCTGGACACCAGAGGTTCACGCCGATCACATCGGTGTGGCGGTCGACGACGGCGTCGTCACCCTCACCGGTCATGTGCCCTCGTACCCGGAGAAGCGCGCGGCTCTCGACGCGGCCGGGCGGATCCGCGGTGTCGCAGCGCTGGCCGACGAGATCGTCGTGCACACGAAGGACTCCGGACGCGACGACCTCGACATCGCCAAGGAGGCTGCGCGGGCGCTGGATCGACTGGTGACGGTGCCACCTGACTCGGTGAAGGTCACCGTCCAGGGTCACATCGTCGTCCTGAGCGGACAGGTTCCGTGGCACTTCCAGCGCGTTGCGGCCGTCCGCGCCGTCGAAGGGCTCGCTGGTGTCCTCGGCCTCACCGACAACATCTCCGTGACGCCCTCGATGCCGGTCATCTCGCCCATCGAGGCCCGCAAGAAGATCACCGATGCCTTCGTGCGCAACTCCAGGATCGACGCCGAGAAGATCCGTGTCACCGTCACCGGCGATCACATCGTCCTGTCCGGGACGGTGAGTTCGTGGGCCGAACGTCGGGCGGCCGAGAACACCGTGTGGGCCACACCGGGCGTCACTCAGGTGACCAACGAACTCGGTGTGGATACGCGGGTCCGCTGACGCCAGAACCCGACAGGAGGAGAAATGAACGCCAACACAGAAAGAAACGAGAACACCGGGTTGCGTCAGGGTCGCGTCGTCGTCGGCGTCGACGGCTCTGCGTCGTCACTCGGCGCCTTGCGCTGGGCGGCACTCTATGCCGACATGACCGGTGCCCGACTCGAGGCCGTCAGCGCGTGGGAGGTGCCCAGCAGCTACCTCTGGACCGCGCTGCCGGTGGACGCCTACGACCGCGGGGAGGCGATCGAGATCGCCTTGACGAAGAGCGTCGATGACACGTTCGGACCGCGTCGTCCCGACGGATTGGCATTGATCGTGCGAGAAGGCAGCGCGGCGAACGTCCTCATCGACGCGAGCACCGGCGCTGATCTCCTCGTCGTGGGATGCCGCGGCCTCGGGGAGTTCAAGAGCCTGCTCCTCGGCTCGGTCAGCGCTCGGGTAGCTGAACACGCACATTGCCCGGTGCTCGTCATGCACGGCGATCCGCATGAGAAGGCTCCGACCACCGAGACGACGGCGGCCCACGTCGACTAGCGCCTGCAAGCACTGAGGCGCACAGGACCATCGTCCCTCGCCATCGGGGGAGACCGGCCCTGGGCTCGTTCGGAACGGCGGGACGACGATCTCGCCGTCGCGCCTTCCCAGCAAGGGGAGGAATCGTGAAAGGTACAAGGTCATGAACGACTACGCAGGCAAGATCGTCACAGGCTTCGACGGCTCGTCGGACTCCCGAGGAGCTGCACGCTGGGCTGCCGCCGAGGCAATGGTCGTGCACCGGCCGTTGCACGTTCTGGCCGCGTTCGATTGGGCCGCCGTGGCCGCGTCGGTCTATGAACCGTTCGTAGCGGCCACATACCGGGATCGAGCGTTCGACGATCTTGCTCGACTGCTGGCCGCCGAAGCAGACGGCCTACGGGCGCTCCATCCTGGGCTGGACGTCACCACGTCGCTCCACACCGGCGCGCCGGGGACGGTCCTGATCGAGGCATCCCGTGCCGCCCACCTGGTTGTAGTCGGGGCTCGTGGCGTGAGTCGCGTGACAGAACTCGCACTCGGTTCCGTCAGCCATGGGGTGACGACGCATGCGCACTGCCCGTCGGTCGTCGTGCCCGGCGAGTCGACTGCGTCGCCGGCCACGGGCCGCATCGTCGCCGGCGTCGACGGCTCGCAAGCATCACTGTCCGCACTCAGCTTCGCCCTCGACCAAGCTCGAACGCACCAGCTCCCGATCACGGTCATCCGCGCTTGGCGGTTCGACTGGATGACACGTGCTGCGATGGGCGAGGACCTTGCGGATCTCTCGAATCACGTGAAGAAACTCGAACGGATTCAGCTGCGTGAGGACGTCAAGCTCGTGTACAACACCGACGACGTGGACCTCCTCGAGCAGGCGGTATACGGGCATCCAACTCGTGCCCTCCTCGACGCCGCCGCAGATGCATCTCTGATTGTCGTCGGAACGCGCGGGCGGGGGCCGCTCCGCTCGTTGCTGCTCGGCTCCGTCAGCCAGTCGATCCTGCGCTCGAGCCGGGTTCCGGTTGCCGCTGTCGCGGCCGACCGGTCGTGGCCCCGGCCGGGGTCGGCACCGAGCTGACCGGTGGCACAGCTTGAATCCGGGCAAGCTCGGCGGCTTCTACCTGGTCATGGGCGGCATCACCATCGGACTGTCGATCCGACGGCCAGGCATCTACGCCGCATTCGCCGACGCAGCGCAGTTCGACTGGGTACGCGACACCTGGCAGGCGGTCTCCATGGCACATCCCGCCACGTGGGCCGCGCTTCTAGGTGCCGGAGAACTCCAGGTCGGTGTCGCGCTGCTCTCCGGCCGCCGATGGTCGATGGCCGGTTACGTCGCGGTGATCCTCTTCCATCTCGCGCCGATGCTCTTCGGCTGGGGCGTCTGGCTCTGGGTTGCACCCGTGCTGGCCGTGGTCGTGCCGTCGGCGCGTGCCTGGGCCAGGTCCCTGCGCGGTCACCGCATCGGTGTCAGTTCTCGGGCTGCCTGATCATGTGACGCGGAACCACGACGACCGGACGGGCAGATCGCCGCACGCAGGCAGCGCTCACCGAGCCCAGCAACGCCGTTCCCAATCGGCCGTGACCACGCGACCCGACCACGAGCATGCCGGCCGTGGCCGACGCCGCGAGCAGGACATCGGCCGCATCCCCTGCCACCGCATGGCATCGAACGTGCTCCTGCATTCCGATCAGCTGTTCGGTCTCGTGGCGCAGCAGCTCGGCGGCCGTCGACTGGAGGACGGTCATCGACGGCACAGAGACGAACTCCTTGTCGCCCAGGGTCTCGTCCCACACGTCTCTGATCCGCCACGCCCAGATGATCGAGAGGTCCCTGGACAGCTCGAGTGCGAGTCGGCTGGCCCAGCAGACGGCAAGACCGGACTGCGCCGACCTGTCGAAGCCGACCACGAGGCCACCGGAACCCAGGTCGGGGATATCGGCGATCGGGGAGGCGAGTGAGGAGTCGTTGGTCATGTCGACACCGTCGGGGATTCCATGCCTGACGGGCAGGGCATAACGACCTGTTGTCGGGACCTTGGGCCCTGACGTGCGGCGAGAACCCAGCCGATCGTGGACGGCCTGACGCCGATCGATCGAGGAGCCATGACGTCCGATATGCAATCTTGCGCACGAGGTCGGACCGCGGCACCCACCGACGGCCGTCGCACACGCGCGCGGGACTTCGTGTGAACGATGTCGAGCCGCTCTGCTCAGTCGAGTCGATCGCCTGACAGGGATGGGTATTTCGGCCCTCGAAGGCGTTCGCCTGTGCCGCGAGCATGGTCGGTAACAGAGCAACATCCCGTAGATGAGGAGCGAACAATGAAGGCACTCACGTTCCACGGCCCCGGTCGACGGTCGTGGGAGGACGTTCCCAAGCCGGAACTCCACGACGCCGACGACGCCATCGTCCGGGTCGACGCGGTCACCGTCTGCGGCACCGACCTGCACATCCTCAAAGGCGACGTCCCCGAGGTCGAAGCGGGACGGATACTCGGGCATGAAGCCGTCGGCACCATCGAAGCCGTCGGTCCAGGCGTCCGAAGCGTCGCGGTGGGCGATCGCGTCCTGATCTCCTGCATCACGGCGTGCGGACGTTGTCGTTACTGCCGCGAGGGTGCCTACGGGCAGTGCCTGGGCGGCGGCGGATGGATCCTGGGCCACACGATCGACGGGACACAGGCCGAGTACGTCCGGGTCCCGTTCGCCGACACCTCGGTTCACCTGCTGTCCGACGACATCAGCGACACCTCGGCAGTGCTGCTCGCCGACATCGTCCCGACCGCCTATGAAGTCGGCGTACGTAACGGCCGGGTGGAGCCCGGCGATGTCGTCGTGATCGTGGGGGCGGGCCCGATCGGGCTCGCAGCGGTCCTCACGTCGAAACTGATGAGTCCCGGCCACATCGTCGTGATCGACCGCATCGCCAGCCGGCTGGACGCAGCCAAGCAACTGGGCGCCGACATCGCTCTCAAACCCGACGACGACGTCCGCGGCGTCATCGGACAGCTCACGAGCATGCTCGGCGCCGACGTCGCGATCGAGGCGGTGGGCACGCCCGAGACGTTCGAGATGTGTGTCGGGCTGGTGCGACCGGGTGGACGAATCGCGAACGTCGGTGTGCACGGGCAGCCGGCCACGTTGCATCTGGAGTCCCTGTGGAGCAGGAACGTCACGATCACGACCGGCCTGGTGGACACGTTCCAGACGCCGCGGCTCCTGTCCATGGTGACCTCCGGCCAGCTTCACCTCGATTCGCTGGTCACCCACCGGTTCGGTATCGACGAGATGATGGACGCCTACGACATCTTCAGCCGCGCCGACGAGACCAATGCGCTCAAAGTGGTTGCCTACCGGTCGTGACGCGACGGCCGCCCGTCGGACTCGACAGCTCGCACGGGCCGACCGGAGTCATCGGCATCGAGTTCTGGTCGGGTGTCGGACAGGCGGATCAGCCGATCGGCGAGTCGCCTGTCCCCTCGAGATAGATCGAGTCGACGCGATCCACGAGCGGGCCGTCGATCTCGGACGCGGTCTTGGCGGCGATCCAGTCCGGGTCGGCGCGGAAGGAATCCCAGGCCCGTGCTGCGCTCTCCCGGTCCGCGAACGCGAGCAGATACACCAGGGTGTTGCTCCGGTCGGGCTCGTCGGTGGGAGCGAAGAACGCGACGAGCTCCAGGCCGTGTCGGGCGAAGAGATCGAACGTGTGGTGCTGGAACCGCTGATGCAGGGCCGTCAGTTTTTCGGGCGCAGCGTGATACGTGCGGAGCTCGAAGATGCGGTGGTCGGTCATTCCCGATCCCTTCGTCGTTGTCCGGTCGAGCCGGCAGCCGTGCGAGCCATGTTATCGGCGTCGGCGCGCCGAAACGGCGGACCGGTCCGCTTGCTGCACGTCTCCCATGCTTGGTTTGTGCGGTACAAACGGCAGATTTGACGGCACACACCAGTTATATTGGTTTGAGTGATCGACATTTCGATCCACGTTCAGAGCTGGGACGGGGGGCACTGGTCTTGCTTGCCCGGGTCTTCGTCGGCGGTCGCCACCGCCCCATGAGCGACAGCGGGCTGGCGACTCCCGAGCAACGTCTCCGCCGCCGTGCGGTCGTGCCTGAACAGTCGTCGAGCCGCTCACATGCGTGGCTGTACTTCCTGCTCGCCGGCTCAGTGGCGACGGCGGTCTGCCAGTTCACCCCACTCGGCATCGCCCAGGACGTCGGCTACCTGGTCATCGGCATCGCCGGCGTGGTCGCCCTCATGGTCGGTCTCCGACTGCACCGACCGGACCGCAGGGCGCCCTGGTACTTCATGGCCGCCGGCCAGCTCGTCTGGGTCATAGGCGATGCGGTCGGCGCGTGGCAGGTCGACATCGCGCACAACGAGCTGTTCCCCGGCCCGGCCGATGCGTTCTACCTGGCTGCCTATCCCGTCCTCGCCGTCGGCCTGGTGCTGCTCATCCGCGGCCGTCGCCCCCGCCGCGACGTCGCGGGATTGCTCGACAGCGCCACGCTCACCGTCGCCCTCGGCCTGCTCTCGTGGGTCGTTCTCACCGGTCCCACGATCGAGACCTCCCAGCAGTCGCTCTTCGCGGCCGCGGTGTCCATTGCCTACCCCGCCGGCGACATCCTCCTGCTCGGCGTGATGATCCGGCTGATCACCACTCCCGGCGGCCGCACGCCATCGCTGCGGTTGCTGCTGAGTGCGGTCGCGCTGCTGATCACCGCCGACACCGCCGCATCCGCGCTCGGCCTACTGACGTTCAGCGACTCCAGCGCGATGAACTTCCTCTGGCTGATGTCCTACATCGTCTGGGGTGCGGCGGCTCTCCATCCCTCGATGCACTCGCTGTCGGAACCCACCGCAGCGTATGACATCCGGTTCACCCGCAAACGGCTCGCCGCACTCACGGTGGCGATCCTGGTCGCGCCGGGCACGCTCGTCGTCCAGCTGCTGGCCGGATCCACCCTCGATACCTGGCCGGCCGCGATTGGCTCGGTGGCCGTGTCACTGCTGGTGATAGGCCGGATGAGCATCGCCATCCGGGACATCACAACCGCCGATCGGCTACGCGAACGTGCGCAGAAAGTGCTCGCCCACCAGGCCGCCCACGACTCCCTGACCGGCCTCGCGAACCGTGCCCAAGCCATCCGACTCATCCACGGAGCCCTCAGCCGCGCCCAGCGGAGCGGCGACATCGTCGGGCTGCTGTTCCTGGACCTGGACGGCTTCAAGACCATCAACGACACCCTCGGCCACGCCGCAGGAGACGAGGTTCTGCGCACCGTTGCCCGTCGGCTGGAACTGGGCGTACGCGGCGGCGACGTCGTGGCGCGCCTGGGCGGGGACGAGTTCGTCGTCCTGCTCGAGCCGCTCGACCAGCTGGCGTCCGCTGTCGAGGTCGCCGATCGGCTGGTGGTGGCGGTGTCGGCTCCCATCACCCTCGCCGACAACCGGCAGGTCGCGGTCGGAGCCAGCATCGGCGCGACGGTCAGCCAGGACGGCGTCACCGACCCGGACAAGCTGCTCCACGAGGCCGACGTGGCCGTCTACCGCGCCAAAACGACCGGTCGCGGTCGCACCGAAGTATTCGACAGCGCGCTTCGCGACGAGCTCAGGCGGCAGGCCGAGCTCGAGGACGTGATCGCGGTTGCGATCAGCCACGACGAGCTGGTCCTGCACTATCAACCCATCGTCGACCTGACCACAGGCGACGTCGACGGCTACGAAGCCCTCGTGCGCTGGGAGCGACCCGGCGTCGGCCTCGTCTCGACGAGCGAGTTCATCCCGGTCGCCGAACGGTCCGACCTGATCTGCGAACTGGATTCCTGGGTGTTGAACCACGCCACCCGGCAACTGTCCGAGTGGAACCGGAGCACCGGCTCGTCACATCTGACGATCGCCGTGAACATCTCCGGACGCCACATCGCCCGGAAGCGCATCGGGAACGACGTGATCACCGCGCTCCAGGCTGCCGGCATCCACCCGCGTCAGCTCGTTCTCGAGATCACCGAGACCGCTCTCATCGACGACTCGTCGGCGCTGGTGAACCTGCAGTACCTCCGCGACCTGGGGGTCGCGATCAGCATCGACGCCGGCACCGGCTACAACTTCATCGGCCGACTCGAATCCCTGCCGGTCGACATCATGAAGATCGACAAGCGATTCCTCGACCGGACGGCGCCCTCCGCGGACAAGCTGCTCCGCCTGTTAGTGCAGTCTGCGCACGCCTTCGACCTGCCCGTCGTCGCCGAAGGCGTCGAGCACCAGTCCCAGCTCGACGTCCTCAAGTCGATCGACTGCGACTCCGCACAGGGATACCTCCTCGGACGACCTGTCGACGCAGCCCAGATCGAGATACCGGGTGAAGCATCTGCGCGTCCGCCGTCATCACGTCCGAGCTGATTGCGCGGGTCCACGCCTGTGGCCCCGCTGCGCTTCCAACGCCGGTCCTCGATTCGGTATCGGTGTCGACAGATGCCACCCGATTCAGATAGTCCTGCTCGTACTCACTGCGTGACGAAGCCGGCAGAGGGTGCAGATCGACTGACCGTCAGGCTGTCAGCCGGCGGGGCGCAGGCCCGCCGGCGGCCAGCGACGCGGCGATGTGGGTGGCCCACTCGGTGATCGTGGCCCAGTCGCGGTAGTCGGCGGTTCCGGCGTGCACCACCTTCGCGACGATCCGCTCGACGGTGCTCAGCTCGGACGTGACGATCCGTCCGCCGAAGCTGACATGCTCGATCGGCGCCACCTCGACGAGCGCACTCGGGATCGATCCGGCGGTGCCGGTCGGACGAGGCTCGTCCACCGGCCCGCTGGAGAACGTCCACAGCCGCATCTGTGCCAACGCCGTCGCGTGCTCGCGAACGTAGTGGCGCGCGGGCGGCAGCCATCGACCGAAGTAGACGCCGCTGCCGAGGACGACGCCGTCGTAGCCGGCCGGGTCGGGATCGAGTTCGGCGTCCACGAGGTCGGTGGCGATGCCCGCCGCCTGCAGCGTGGCCGCCACCCGGGCGCCGATCTCGCGCGTCCCGCGGTGACGACTTGCCACCACGACAAGGACCCTCAAGTCGATCTCCTCCAGCCGAGCCAGATGTCGCGTCTTTTCGCGTGATTCATCCTTGCGAGGGACGCCGTGTCCGAATAGAGGCGATCGGCGGCAGCCGACGGGACCAATGACCCTGACGACGACGACCGCCGTCGCCGGAGAGTGGTGATGGAGGTCGACATGATCACACCTGTGAAGCCCGAGATCGACGGGCGGATGAACCAGTCACTCTCCGAGGCGGAGTGCATGTGCCTGCTCGCGGGGGAGTTGGTCGGTCGTGTCGTCTACACCGACGGCGTGCTCCCGACGGCGTTCCCGGTCAACTATCGGCTGCTGAATCGCACCATCGTGTTCCGGACCAAGCCGGGCGCACGAGTCCTGATGGGCAGCCCGGACCTCTATGTGTCGTTCGAGATCGATCGTTTCGACGAGCAGACACACACCGGCTGGAGCGTGCTCGTCACCGGGCGGTGCCAGCCACTCCACCCGGACATCGCCGAGGCCGTGCTCGATACGTGGGCGAGCACGCATCGCGGCTCGTTGCACGGGATCTCGATAGACGTCATCGCCGGTCGGAGGCTCGAAGCGCAGTGACGAAGTCGGGACCTTCGTCCCGACGTTCGGGACCGATGCCCGCATCGGCGGCGGCCCCGCTGACCCAGAGTGGTCGTGACATCCAGGAGAAGGAGCCGACCATGGGCACGCACATGCGAACCGCGCGATCCCGCTTACACGACGAGGACCGAGACGGGACACTGCGCGCGCCGGCCGGTGACCGCGACCTCGTCGACGTCGACGTGATCGGGGCCGACGGAACGCTCGTGCACATCCGGAACAGCGTCGACGAGGACGAGGCAGCCGTGCTCGATCTGGTCGCCAGGGCGTCGGATGCGTCGCTCCGTTTCCGTTTCTTCACCGGCGAGCGCGCGTCTGCCGCGCGCTATGTCGCCGGGCTGATCTCTGATCCCGACCCCCGGCGGGTGGCGATCGTCGCAGAGCAGGCCGGTCGCGTGGTGGGACTCGCAAGCCTCGACATCACCCGGCCCCGGGTCGGAGAGATCGCCTTCATCGTCGACGATGCCGTTCAGGGGCGTGGGATCGGGACACTGCTCCTCGAGCAACTCGTCGACCTCGCCCGCGCACAAGGTATTTCCGTGCTGGAAGCCGACGTGCTGGTCGACAACGCGGCGATGGTCCGCGTGTTCCTCGATTCGGGCTTCCATCTCGGCTTTGCGTCCAGCGCCGGCGTCGTCACCGTCACGCTCACCATCTCCGACGCGAATCTCGCACTCGCGAGCATCGAGAGCCGTGAGGGCCGCGCCGAGCACGCGTCGATGCAGCGGATGACGTCCCCCCGCTCCGTCGTCGTCATCGGTGCCGGCCGCACTCCCGGCCGTGTCGGGCACGAGGTCCTCCGCAATCTGCTCGACGGCGGGTTCACCGGCGAGGTTTCGGTCGTGAACCCCAACGCCGACACGGTCCTCGGCGTTGCGACGTACCGCTCGATCGCCGACGTCCCGGGCCCGGTCGACCTGGCCGTCGTCGCGGTACCGGCGCGACACGTGTCCCAGGTGATCGACGAGTGTGGGGAAGCAGGCGTACGCGGGGCGGTGATCCTCACGTCCGGCATGGGCGAAGTCGGTCCCGATGCCCAGCTCGAGGAACACGCGCTCGTGCTGCGGGCTCGGCGCCACGGCATGCGGATCATCGGCCCGAACTGCCTCGGAATCCTCAACACCGACACAGATGTCCGGCTCAACGCGACCTTCGGTGACCTCCGTGCGACGCCCGGCCCGTTGGCCGTGGGCTCCCAGTCCGGAGCGGTCGGGATCGCGCTGCTGGCCGACGCGGCCCGCGCCGGCCTCGGCATCTCCGAGTTCGTCTCCCTCGGCAACAAGGCCGACGTCAGCGGCAACGATCTGCTCCTGCACTGGAGCGCCGACCCGCGTACCAAGGTGATCGCCCTCTACCTCGAGTCGCTGGGCAATCCCCGCAAGTTCGGAGTGCTCACGCGGATCATCAGGAAGACGACGCCGATCCTGGTGCTCAAGGGCGGCCGTTCCCGTAGCGGTCAGCGAGCCGGCCTGTCCCACAGCGCCGCGGCGATGAGTTCGACGACCGCGGTCGACACCCTCTTCGCCGAGGCCGGCGTTCTTCGGATGGAGTCTTCGGCCGCGATGGTGGACGCGGCCCGCGTCTTCGCCGACTGCCCTCCGATGGCGGGCCCGAGGCTGGCGATACTCGGGAACGCCGGCGGGGCCGGGGTTCTGGCCGCCGACGTGGCCGATCTCTGTCAGCTGCAGGTGCCCGACTTGAGCGAGGCGACGAAGCAGGCACTGCGCGACCAGGCGGGCGCCGTGGCCGTGGACAACCCGATCGACCTCGGCGCAGGTGCCGGCCCAGACCGCGTCGAAGCGGCGACCCGCGTCCTGCTCGACAGCGGCGAGATCGACGCCATGGTGACGATCTTCGTCGCGACCCGGGCCGGTGATGTGCGATCGTCGCTCGACGCGGTTGCGCACGCGGTGTCGGATGCGCCCGTCCCTGTCGCGGCGGCGTTCCTGGGTGCATCACCCGGCCCGGCTGCCATCCCCGTCGCCGGCGGCCACCGGATCCCGATTCTGGATTCGGCCGAGGACGCGGTACGAGCACTCGGACGGGCATGGGAGTACGCGTCCTATCGTCCACGGCAGCAACCCCACGCTGACCTCCCAGCCGGTGTCGATCCGGCGGCGGTGTCGACGATCATCGACGAGTTCCTGCGCGTTCACCCGGCGGGCGGCTGGGTCGGAACCGAGGACGCGAGCCGGATCCTCAACCTGTACGGCATTCCCACCCCCGCAACCGCGTATGCGCACAGTGCGGAAGCGGCCGTCGTCGCCGCGCAGCGGATCGGATATCCGGTCGTGCTGAAGACCGGGGACCCCGACGTCGTGCACAAGACCGACGTCGGCGGCGTGCTCCTCGGACTTGCCGCCGACGCCGACGTCGTGGCCGGCTACGGGTCCGTCACCGCCGACTCGGCCAACCCTGCTGTCACGGTCCAGGCCCAGGCGTCGCCGGGAATCGAGCTCTGCGTGGGCATCGTGAGCGACCCGAGGTTCGGCCCGATGATCACCGTCGGGGCCGGCGGCACGCTGACCGACCTCCTCGCCGACCGCCGGTGGGGTTTCGCCCCGCTCGCCGGTCTCGATGCGGAGCAGATGCTCGACGAGCTCAGATTCGCCCCGCTCCTGCACGGCTATCGCGGGGCGGCCCCGGTCGACATCCCGGCCGCCGCCGATGCCGTCAGCCGGGTCGCCGCACTCGCCGACAGCAATCGCCGGATCGCCGAACTCGACATCAATCCGCTCGTCGTCGCCGCGGACGGCGCGCTGGCCCTGGACGTGAAAATGCGCATCGAGGCACGTGAGGTCGATGCGCGCGCGGGCACGTACTCGAGGCGCCTGGGCTAGGTACGCGACGTTCGACCCCGTGCGTATCGTTCGCGACGGGGAAGAGTCCGAAGTCGCCGAGCAGGAGAGACCGCTATGACAGATGCACGCCAGGGCAGCGCCACGAGCACGGCAATGAGCGCGGACGAATGCGCGAGCCGGATCCAGTCGATCGACCTCGGCCGCATCGCCTGGGTTCACGACGGTGCGCCGCATGTGCTGCCCGTCAACTACGCGATGGACGGCGGCGCGATCATCTTCCGCACCCGGCCCGACTCGTCGATGGCCGCCCAGCTGCCGGGATCGACAGTCGCTTTCGAGGTCGACAGCGCCGACTTCGGCAACCTGATCGGCTGGAGCGTCGTCGTCACCGGCACCTGCCGTCCCGCGCCCGAGAAGCTGGCCGTCCGCATGACCCCCTGGGCGGACGGCGACCGCAGTCGCGTCTTCCGCATCGAGGCCGACGGCATGACCGGACGCAAGCTCGAGCAGCTCTAGACAGGCGACGACGTCCGGATGACCACCGTCGAACGACGTGCCGATCCCCTCGGCAGCATCGTCCCCGGACTTCCCGTCGTCGAGGCTGCCGCTCATCCGGCCGACGAGGTTCTCGCCCGGCTCGGGAGTTCCACCGACGGCCTGACCGAATTCGAAGCCGGGCAACGGCTGCGTTTCGTCGGACCCAACGCCGTCCGGTCGCATCACGTTCAGCCGTTGCGGATTCTCGGTCGTCAGCTGCGCAACGCCGTCCTCATCCTGCTCGGCGTCACCGCGCTGGTCTCGTTCTTCCTCGGCCAGCGCACCGACACCATCGTCATCGCGCTCATCCTGCTGGCGAGCATCGGACTCGGCTTCGTCAACGAGTTCCGCGCCGAGCGAGCAGCCGAAGCCCTTCACTCACAAGTGAAACACCGCGCCGTCGTCACCCGGGACGGCCGGCGCGTCGCGATCGACGTGACGCAACTGGTACCCGGCGACGTCGTCCAGGTCGCTCTCGGTGAGATCGTGCCGGCCGACCTCCGACTGCTGAGCGCGACCGGTCTCGAGTGCGACGAGAGCGCGCTGACCGGAGAGTCGATGCCGGCGACGAAGTCGGTGTCGCCGGTTCCGGCCGGATCCCCTGTGGGCGATCTGCTCTCGTGCGCCCTGATGGGCACGGTCGTGCGGGCCGGTTCCGGGGCCGGGGTCGTGGTGTCGACCGGAGCGCGCGCCGAGTTCGGGCGCATCGCCGCCGGGCTCGGCGTACGTCAGCCCGAGACCGATTTCCAGGCCGGCCTGCGGGAGTTCTCCGTCCTGCTCCTGCAGGTATCCGTGGTGCTGACCGGGCTGATCCTCATCGCGAATCTGCTGCTGCGACGACCACTCATCGAGTCCCTGCTGTTCTCGCTGGCGATCGCGGTCGGCATGACGCCGCAACTGCTGCCCGCGGTCGTCAGCACGAGCCTCGCCACCGGATCGCGTCGGCTGGCGACCCTCAAGGTGCTGGTCAAACGCCTGGTGTGCATCGAGGACCTCGGCGATATGGATGTGCTGGTGACCGACAAGACGGGCACCCTCACCGAAGGGCGCATCAGCTTCGCGGCCGCGATGGACCCGGCCGGCGGGTCCGCGCCCGACGTCCTCACGTCCGGACTGCTCGCCACCGAGTCGGACGCGACGTCGGGTGCGGCCGGTGCGGTCGGGAGCAACCCGCTGGACGCGGCGATGTGGGACGCGGTCGGCCAGGCCCGGGCCCAGGCGCCCGTCGGGTACACGCGGATCGGCCTGCTGCCGTTCGACCACGGTCGGCAGATGACCTCCGCACTCGTGCGCACCCCGACGGGCGACACGCTTCTCGTCGTCAAGGGTGCGCCTGAGTCCGTGCTCGCGCGATGTGTGACGGTCCCGGACGCAGCCGCGGTGACCGTGCAGGCCCAGTTCGCCGCGGGAAGCCGGGTCGTCGCGGTGGCCAGCCGGGTCGCACCCGACCTCGACGCGGTGACCCCCGCCGACGAGCGGGATCTGACGCTGGCCGGCTTCCTGGTGTTCCTCGACCGGCCGAAAGTCGCCGCAGCGTCGTCGCTGAAGCGGCTGGCTGCGCTCGGGATCGAGGTGAAGGTGTGTACGGGCGACAATCCGCTGGTCGCCGAGAAGGTCTGCGCCGACCTCGGTCTGACCTCCGGCGGCACCCTCACGGGGGATCAGGTCACCGCGATGGGCGACGCGGACCTGCTCCGAGCGGCCCAGGCCACGACGATCTTCGCCCGGGTCAGCCCGGAGCAGAAGGCGAGGCTGATCACCGTGCTCCGGCGTCACGGCCGGGCGGTGGGGTTCCTCGGGGACGGTGTCAACGATGCGCTGGCCCTGCATGCGGCCGACGTCGGCATCAGCGTCGACACCGCGGCAGACGTCGCGAAAGATGCCGCGGACGTCGTCCTGCTGGAGAAGGATCTCGGCGTCCTGGCAGATGGTGTGACCGAGGGCCGGCGCATCTTCGCCAACACGATCAAGTACGTGCTGATGGGGACGAGCAGCAACTTCGGCAACATGTTCAGCGCGGCGGCCGCGTCCGCGGTCCTCCCGTTCCTTCCGATGCTGCCGAGCCAGATCCTGCTGAACAACCTCCTCTACGACGCGAGCCAGTTGACGATCCCGACCGACCGCGTCGACCCCGAACAACTCCATGCCCCGTCGCACTGGGACATCTCCTTCATCCGCAGGTTCATGCTGTTCTTCGGGCCCGTCAGCAGCCTCTTCGACTTCCTGACGTTCGCCCTCATGCTCGGCGTGTTCCACGCAGGTCCGGATCTGTTCCGGGCCGGGTGGTTCGCCGAATCCCTTGCCACACAGACGTTGATCATTTTCGCCATCCGGACCCGACGCAGCCCGTTCACCCGGAGCCGGCCGAGTGCGCCGCTGCTGGTCGCGGCGCTGACCACGGTGGCCGTCGGGGTCCTGCTGCCGATGTCGCCGCTCTCGCACATCCTCGGCTTCACACCGTTGCCGGTCGGCTTCTTCCTCGCGCTCGTCGCGACGGTGGTGGTCTATCTCGTCGTCATCGAGTTCGCGAAGCGACTGTTCTACGCCCACGCCGATCCCCAGCGCCCGCACGTCCGTCGCCGGGGCCAACGACACCAGGTCCAGCGGCGGGCTGCCCGGTTCAGCGTCGCGGCATCGCTGCGGCGCTTTCCCGTGGAGTGAAAGGGAATTCCACACCGCCAGGCCATATCTCGAGCCCTGACAAGCCCACGTACTCGGGCCCTACGGCCCTACTGGTTCGCGTCCTGGCGGACGAGGTTGGAGTCACGACCGCCGTGCGTCGTCGGTCGAATCCCATCGAGAGGATGGAGATCATCATGAAGGCATTGGTGTATCACGGCCCCGGCGTGAAGTCGTGGGACGAGGTTCCGGACCCGGTCCTGGCAGCCGACACCGATGCGATCGTTCGCGTCGACACGACAACGATCTGCGGAACCGACCTCCACATTCTCAAAGGTGACGTGCCCGCGATGACCGACGGCCGGATCATCGGTCACGAAGCAGTGGGGACGGTCTCCG
This sequence comes from Actinopolymorphaceae bacterium, assembly GCA_036786375.1. GTDB lineage: Bacteria > Actinomycetota > Actinomycetes > Propionibacteriales > DAIQRJ01 > DAIQRJ01. The sequence continues at coordinate 121,359 of DAIQRJ010000005.1, read as the reverse complement.
AGATCGGAGCAGGGGTCAAGACCCTCCACGTCGGTGATCGCGTTCTCGTGTCGTGCATCAGCGCGTGCGGTACGTGTCGCTTCTGCCGTGAGGGCCGGTACGGGCAGTGCACGGGCGGTGGCGGCTGGATCCTCGGCAACGAGATCGACGGGACGCAGGCTGAGTACGTGCGGCTCCCGTTCGCCGACAACTCGACCTACCCGATACCCGACGGCATCAGTGACGAGGAAGCCCTGATGCTCTCCGACATCCTGCCGACCGCTTACGAGGTAGGAGTTCTCAACGGTCGGGTCCAGCCGGGTGACGTGGTCGTCGTGGTCGGCGCCGGCCCGATCGGCCTGTCGGCCATCAGTTCGGCAAGGCTCTTTTCGCCGAGCATGATCATCGCTGTCGACCTGGCAGCGTCCCGGCTCGAGGCGGCCAAGCAGTTCGGGGCTGACGTCGTGGTCGACAACAGCAAACAGGACGCCGTCGCCGCCGTACGGGAACTCACCGGCGACCTCGGTGCCGATGTCGTGATCGAGGCGGTCGGCGTGCCCGAGACGTTCGAACTCGCGGCCGAACTCGTCCGCCCGGCAGGGCATCTCGCGAACATCGGGGTGCACGGGAAGCCGGTGACGCTTCACCTGGAACGGCTGTGGGCGCTCGACCTCACCATCACGACGGGGCTCGTCGACACGTACTCGACGCCGGTGCTGCTCCGGCTGCTCTGCAGCGATCAGCTCGACGCCAAACGGTTCGTCACGCACCACTTCGGATTCGGGGAGTTCGACCGTGCCTACGACGTCTTCTCCCGCGCTGCCGAGACGGGCGCTCTCAAGGTGGTCATCAATCGTGGCGACTGACGAGATGCCGCGGAAGACCATGCGGGACCTGACCGTGCGTGAGTGCATCGATCTTCTCGGACAGCACAGCCTTGGCCGACTCGCGTTCCTCGCCAAGGTGGGCGTGATGCCGTTGATCCTTCCGGTGAACTACGTGATCGATCAGGACACGCTGATATTCCGCAGTGATCCCGGCAGCAAGCTCACCGCCGCCATCCTCGGTGCCCCGGTCGCCTTCGAGGTCGACGGCGGCTACGAGGAGAAGAATCAGACCGGCTGGAGCGTGGTCGTGCACGGGCACGCCGAGGAGGTCACCGACCCGGCGGACCTGGCCCGGCTGGAGCAGTTACCGTTGGTGCCCTGGGGGCCGGGAGCCAAGGCGCACTATGTGCGGGTCCGTCCGGGACAGATCAACGGCCGGCGCATCATTCTGACCAAGATCGACCTGAGCGAGCTTCCGGCGCACTGGTTCGGTTGACCGGCTTCTGACTAGGGCTCGGGTAGCGGTCGGACCGGGTGCTGGTTCTCGCCCTGCTCGAAGATGTCCGCAGCGTGTCCGACGATGAGCGGGTCGGGCCGGCCGACGAGTTCGACATCCTTCCCGTCGTAGTCGTGCTGCGCGAGCACGACCCGCATGGACTCCAGCCGGGCACGCTTCTTGTCGTTGCTCTTCACCACGGTCCAGGGTGCGAACGGCGTGTCGGTGTAGAAGAACATCGTCTCCTTGGCCGCGGTGTACCCCTCCCACCGATCCAGGGACGCAAGGTCGATCGGCGAGAGCTTCCACCGCCGGACCGGATCGATCTGGCGGATGAGGAAGCGGGTCCGCTGCTCGGCCGGTGACACCGAGAACCAGAACTTCGTCAACGTGAACCCCGCATCGGTGAGCAGCCGCTCCAGATCGGGCGCCTGGCACAGGAACAGCGCGTGCTCCTCGTCGGTGCAGAACCCCATCACCTTCTCCACCCCGGCACGGGTGTACCAGGAGCGGTCGAACAGGACGATCTCGCCGGCGGCGGGCAGATGCTTGAGGTAGCGCTGGAAGTACCACTGACGCTTCTCCGTGTCGGTCGGCTTCTCGAGCGCGACGACCCGTGCCTCCCGTGGGTTCAGATGCTCCATGAACCGCTTGATCGACCCGCCCTTGCCGGCGGCGTCGCGGCCCTCATAGAGGATCAGCGCGCGCGAGCCGGTGGCACGGATCCATTTCTGCAGCTTGAGAAGCTCGATCTGGAGAAGCCGCTTGGTCATCTCGTACTCGTGGCGGTCGAGCCGTTCGGCATACGGGTAACCCTCGCGCCACGTGTCGACCAGCGTCCCGTCCACCGCGCGGAGAACGGGGTCGTCGTCGTAGAGATCCTCGACGGTGAAGTCGCCGACCCCGTACCGGTCCCGAAGCCGCGTCAGTTGATCGTCGAGTGCGCTCATCCCGCTGCCCTTCATGTGCCCGCGATCGTGATCTCCCGATACCCGACGTTTGGGTCTACCCGGAGTCCTGGGCCTGTCTAGCGCAGCCGGGCCAGCAGCAGGCGGCCAACAGGTGAACGCCGTGCGAAGGCCCCTGCGCGCCCCGTTGGCGCGAGGGTCAGGCGGGTGGAGCGAAGACGGGCGGCGTGCATCAGATCGTTCACCTCCGGGTAATCTGAGTCGTCAGAACGATTCGTCCCAGGGAACGGAGGCACCGCCGTGAGCGATGCACTCGACAAGCTCAAGCACACTGCGCAAGACCTGGCCGGCAAGGCCAAGGAGAAGGCCGGACAGGCCAAGGGCGACGAGAGCCTCGAAGCAGAGGGTGAGAACGACCAGGTCGAGGCCGAGGTCAAGAAGGTCGGCGACGACGTGAAGGACATCTTCAAGTCCTGACGACGTGCGGATGGTGCCCGGCCTGCGCCCGGCACCATCCGCGTGCTGCTCTCGTCAGCTCAGATCCCGGCGCCCTTGTCCTGGCCGCTCGCCGGCGTCCCGCTGCCGTCGTGGGAGTGCGTCGCGCTCGACACCTTCTCGGCCAGCTTCGTCGTCTGGTCCTTCACCGTCTTGACGGCCTCGTCGACGTTCCGCTTGGTCGCCGGGTCGTTGCGCATCCGCTTGAGCTGCTCGAGCCACTTCTGCGTCTGCTCCCGGCCCTTCGGGCTGCCGGCCAGGTAGCCCAGCCCGACACCGATGGCCAACATCGTCTTGCTGCGTAGCTTGATCAACGGTTTCTCCTTCGTCAGTGACCCCGACTCTGCCAGGCCTTCGTGGTCTGGGCTACCCAGACCACAGGCGGCCACGCGCGGCGAGAGTCGATCAGCGGCGCCGCAGGGACGCGTCCGTGAGCGCCGGCGTCGTCCACGCCGTGCCGCCGCCGACGTTCGTGCCAGGCGGCACGATCTCGTCGATCTTGTCGAGCACCTCGGTGCTCAGCGTGACGTCAGGGGCGTTGATCTGCGACTCGAGCTGCTCCATCGTGCGCGGCCCGATGATGGCGGACGTGATCGCCGGGTGCCGGATCACGAACGCCAGCGAGAAGTCGACCAGGCTGACGCCGGCCTCCTCGGCGAGCACGGCCAGCTTCTCGACGACCTCGAGCTTGGCCTGGCTCTCCGGCGTCGACAGGTCGGCGCGACGTCCACGGTTGGAGTCCGGCGCGTCCTGGCCCAAGCGGTAGCGACCGGTGAGCCAGCCGCCCGCGAGCGGGCTCCACGGGATGACACCCATGCCGTACTTCTGCGTGACCGGCAGGACGTCGGCCTCGATTCCGCGTACCAGCAGCGAGTACGGCGGCTGCTCGCACACGAACCGTTCGCGTCCGCGGCTCTGCGCGACCCACTGTGCTTCGACGACCTGGTACGCCGGGAACGTGGACGAGCCGAAGTAGCGGATCTTGCCGGCGCGCACGAGATCGGTCAGGACACCGAGGGTCTCGTCGATGTCGGTGGTGGGGTCGGGACGGTGGATCTGGTAGAGGTCGATCCAGTCGGTGCCGAGCCGGCGCAGGCTGTTGTCGACCTCCTTCGTGATCCATCGACGCGAGTTGCCTTGCTCGTTGACGTCGTCGCCCATGGCGCCGTGCGCTTTCGTGGCCAGGACGACGTTGTCGCGCTTGCCACCGGCCAGCGCCTTGCCGACGATCGTCTCCGATTCGCCTCGGGAGTAGACGTCGGCCGTGTCGATGAAGTTGATCCCCGCGTCGAGCGCGCGGTGGATGATGCGGATGGAGTCGTCGTGGTCGGGGTTTCCATTGCCTCCGAACATCATGGCGCCCAGACAGAGCGGACTGACCTTTACACCTGTAGTGCCGAGAGATCGATAATCCATGCTCCCGACCCTAGACCCGGCCCGGATCCGCTCGGCCGGGTCCTCGGTTCGAGACGTTCGATTCGGGGCTGTCGGTCAGACGAATCGTGCGGGTGTGCGCACTCTTCGCCTGACCGACGCGGTTCGACGACCGGCCCGGGCGTCAGAGGTGCAGTTGGGCCCGGCCGAGGTCGCTCAGATCTGCGGCGGACGGACGACCGGTCCAGGTCACCTCGTAGTCCTCGGGAGCGAAGTCCGAGGGGCTGCGACCGTCGACGAAGGCGGCGCCGCACGAGGCCGCGTACGCGTCGTTCTTCGCGCACCCGGGCGTCGCCGGGATGTACATGACGTTGCCCCAGCCCTTCTGGTCATCGACGGCCGCGACCGAGTGGATCAGGTCGCCGTGCCACCAGACCGTGTCGCCCGGTTCGACCGCCGGGATCGGCGACAGCGCGGGCAGCAGGACGGAGTGGAACTCCGCGGTGATCGGTAGTGCCTGGCCGTTCGCGGCACCGCACAGATCGCCCTCGTCGACGTCGTCCTGGAGCGCCCGCAGCAACATGTACGCCATCGCGTGCGGGATCGGCACGACGTGCAGGACACCCTCCTCGGGCTGCATGTCCGACAGGGCCGTCCAGCCCTGGAACGTGCGGAACGCCGAGCACATCACCGTCGAGGTGAACTCGTCCACGTCGGTGCGGAAGGCGCCGTCCCACGCGTCGTAGGAGCGCCAGTCCCCGTCGAACACGTGCCGGAACACCTGCTGGTAGGCGGGGATCAGCCAGCGTTCGATCGAACCGGAGTCGGTGTGTGCGGACAGTCCGGCCGACGTCGTTCCCGGCGGCCGACGGCGCACCCGGTCGGGGTAGGCGGTGTCACGCGACGGGTCGAACCACACGCGGCCCTCGGACTCGGACTTCCAGAAGCTGTTGAGGAACTGCCGGACCGCCTGCATGTCCGGATGCTGGCGCGCTTCCATCTGGGGTGCTGACCAGTAGATCGGGAAGATGGCCGGCTTGCCCTCGGCGAGGCCGCCGAAGACGCCGTCGTCGATCCGCTGGTAGGTCTCCTCGAAGTGGTTGTCGTCGACGTAGCGGACGAGTTCGCGATCCCACTCCTCCGCCTGCTCGCGGGAGAACGTGTTGCGGACGACGGCGCACCCACGGCGACGCACGGCGTCTGCCACCTCGGCCGGCACGGCGCCGGCGACGATGTCGCTGCGCTGCACCACCGGCCACACCGTCGCCCCGGATTCGCGGGCAGCCACGATCTCGGCGACCTCCGCGCGCATGGCCGACTCCACCTCCGCGAACACGCCGGCGTAGTCACCGATCTGCTTGCGCAGTAGGGCTTTCGTCCGGGCGATCGCCGCGGGCACGTCCGCGAGGATCTCGGTAGGACTGCCAGCAGGACTGCGGGTGGCGCTGGTGGTCGTGGATGTCGTGGTGGTTGCTGTCCCGCTGCTGGTCATGCCTGCTCCTCGGAGATGGACGAGTCCGGCCGGTCGCATCGATCGGAGGACGTGCTCTAGTTAGGACTCCTTACTAGTAGGCTGACACTAACCGCGACACCACAGTCGACGCAAGAGGTGACATGACGCAATCCCCGTCGCGACCCGATCTGCCCCGGCTGTCGATGGTGCGGGAGCTCACCGACCGCACGGTGCTGGACTGCGTGTACGCGGCCGGCCGGGTCACCCGCGTCGACGTCGCGCGGCTGACCGGTATCTCGAAGCCGACGATCTCGGAATCGGTCCGCCGCCTGAGCGAGGCCGGCCTGCTCGTGGAGACCGGGTCGGTGCCGGGACGTCCCGGCCGGGTGGCGACGATCTACGAACTCGCGCCGACGGCCGGCCGCGTGCTGGCACTGCACGCCGGGCAGGAGGGCGTGCGGGCACGATGCGTCGATCTGAGTGGCCGGACGCTGTGGTCGCGGGTCTACACGCCCACGCCGGCCGCGACGATGACCGGTGTCGTGGACGCGCTGCGGACTGCCGCGACCGACGCGATGAGCTGGCCCGGCCCCGTCCGGTCGATCGCGATGTCGGTCGCGAACCCCGTCGATCCGTTGACCCGCGAGATCGTTGCGCTGCCGCACTCGCCGTTCCCGGAAGGCCTCGTCGACGTCCAGCGGATCTTCGGCGATCTCACCGACGTCGGGGTGCTCCTCGACAACGACGTCAATCTGGCTGCGCTGGCCGAGCGCGGTTCCCGGTCCGACCCGCAGGCGAGCTTCGCCTACCTGTATGCCGGTGCGGGTCTGGGCATGGCGTGCTCGATCGGCGGCGACATCGTCCGCGGCGCGAACGGGCTGGCGGGGGAGATCGGCTACCTGCCCGACGCCGGCCGGTACGGACCGACCCTGGCCGACCGATTCGACCACCTCGGCCTGATGCGTCCCGGCACGGCGACGATCGACGTCGATCTCACGCTCGCGAGGCTGCGGACGAGCGCCCGCGTCCGCACCGTCATCGGCGACGGCCTCGCATCAGCGGTGGCGGCGACGTGCGCCGTGGTCAACCCGGCCGCCGTCGTTCTCGCCGGCCCGATCGGATCGGAGCCGGCCGTCGTCGATCGGGTGCGCTCCCGGATCGCCGAGCTCACGCCGTTGCCGGTGTCGGTCGGGACGACCGTGCTGGGCGACGCCGGGCCGTTGCTCGGTGCCGTCCAGCTCGGTCTGGGGCACGCGCGCGACGGCCTGGTGGGCTGACGCACTCCGTCGAGAGTGCGCAGATCAACCGTCCGAGCGTCATGGAGGGGTGGACCGGCGACCGCCGGCTGACCGGCTGACCGGCTGACCGGCAGTGTCAGGGCCGCCAGTCCGGCTCGTAGCCGGGCCGGTCCGCGTACGGAAGGGCGAGTGCGCGCAGGGTGCCGCACGGCCAGCGTTCAGGCGTCGAGTGCGGATGCAGCGGATACCCGCGCTTGCCGACCACGCAGGTGTCGCAGACGTCGTCACCGACCACGGGATGAAGATCGACGATGCGCCGTTTCGCCTCGCACTCGTCGAGAACTCGGCCGGGGCGCCACGCCTCCAGGTGCGCGACTGCCTCGTCGACGACGTCGGTGGCCGAGAACGACGACCAGCTCGCCTGGTGACCCAGATCGGTGCTGACGTCGAGAGCCCGGTCGGCGACGCGCTCGTCCGCATCGATCTGCGCGAGCAGCCATGCGGCGAGGTCGACCATGGTCCCTGTCTACCCCGTTCGCGTACGGGTAGTCACGGCGCGCCGTGATCCGTGGCCGGGCGTCGACGAGGTGACCGGCCTGGCTCGGTCGACCACGCAGGCGATTGCTGACAGTGAGCATGTGGTCTGATTCACTTGTGAGCCGTTACGGCCGTCGCATCGCACATGAGGAGGGGTGAACATGCCCGCGGGCGATTCAGAACGGGCGCGACCCGGCGATGAGCTGCTCGTTGACAGGGTCGAACCGCAGAGCCGCAAGCTGTGTGAGCTCTCTGTACTGGTGCTCCCGGTCGACGGCGCCGCGTTGGCGGTGATGACCGGCTCGGGCAGTCGCGAGATGGTCTACGCGACCGACAGCGTGGGGCAGGAGCTCGACGAGCTGCAGTTCACCCTCGGCGAAGGACCCTGTATCGACGCCTTCCGGGAGCGGCGACCCGTCCTGGAACCTGCTATGGCGGAGGAGGCGGCACAGGACCGCTGGCCCGGTTTCGCACGGGAAGCCGTCGAGCTGGGCGCACATGCGACGTTCGCGTTCCCGTTGCAGGCGGCGGGTGTCCCGTTCGGCGTGCTCGAGTTGTACCGGGGTTCGGAAGGGAGTCTGACCGACGCCGAACTGCACATGGCACTGCTCATCGTGACCGCCGCCGACCACCTGGTGCTCGACGAGCTGTCACGCTCGACCAGGTCGGGCACCGGCTTACTCGGAGCCGCTCGGTCGGGCAGCCATCCGGAGGTGCACCAGGCGACCGGGATGGTGGCCGTCCAACTGGGTGTGCCGATGCAGGAAGCGCTGTCGAGGCTGCGCGCCGCCGCGTACTCGGGCGCCCAGACGATCGGCGAGGTGTCGCGCGACGTGGTCAGCCGAGCACGGCGGTTCAGCCAGGACAAACCGTGAGAAGCTCATCCCTAGACGACACGCTCCGACCGAGGAGGGTCCTGTGCCCGTAACAACGCGCAGCGAAGCCGCGATCGCAGCGGTCACCTCTGCGCTGACCCGGTCGAACGACCCGGCCTCGGTGCTCGCCACCATCGTGACGTACGCGGTCTCCTGCCTCGGGCTCGTCGGCGCCGCCATCGTGGCCAAGTCCGCGGACGGCGAGTTGCATCCGCTCTGCTCAGCCCCGTCCGACCACTCGACCGGCGTGTGGGCCGATCTGTACGTGAGCGCGCCGGTCGCCGAGGGCGTGCGACATGGCACCGTCGTCGTCGTCGACGGCATCCTCGACGACGGGCACCGCTGGTACGGGATGCGCGAGCTTCTCGGCTCGGTCGGCGTTCGCGGGATGCGTGTCTTTCCGGTGCGCGTGCACGGTGCTCCGTTCGGCGCGCTCGTGGCGTACTCGGCCGAGCCGTGGGGCCAGCAGCGTCCCAGCGGCACCGGGCAGACCCTCGCCGACCTGGCCGCGCTCGTGCTCTCGCAGGGGCCCGCCGACAACCGCCAGCCGATGGCCGTGGAGCAGATCGTCGGCCTGCTCGAGTCCCAGGTGGCCACCAACCGGGCCTACGGCATGCTCGCCGAGGCAGGTCACATGACGATCGGCGCGGCGACATCGGTGCTCGTCGACTACGCACACTTCTACCGGGTCACCCAGGCCGAGGTGGCCGGCTGGCTGATCGCGGATGCAACTCGCATCCCGACTGTGCTCGGCGATCCCGCCACGTCGGGTCCCGCCGCGCCCGCCTTCGGAGAATCCGGCGGCTGACGCGCCGGTGCCGGCCTCGTGGGCTGCTGTGCCGCTCCCGTGACGAAATGTCCCGAACATGTCCGATGCCGTACTGTCGTAAGTGGTTGAGTGTCCGGCGGGCTAGCGCCTAGGACGCATCCTCCTTCGGGTTTGTGGAAACTCGGCGGTATGCCCTACGCGCACTGGCTTCCGTGTCGTAGAACTCGCAGCACGCTAAGCGCTCGGGACTCGGTGCCCATATGCCCCACATCCACGACTTCGGCCTTCGGCTGGCGATGGTCCACGAGACCCGCGACGAGGATCAGACCATCCAGGCCGTGATCGACTCCGCGCTCGGCATGTTCGACTGCCAGCGCGCCAGCGTCATGATGCGTCACGGCGTGAGCCGGATCGAGACCGCTGCTCACACCGACGACACGGCCCTGCGCGCCGACCAGTTGCAGATCGTCTACGGCCAGGGACCGTGCCTCACGGCACTCGAAGCCGGCGCGGCTCATCGTATCGACGATGCCGCGATCGACCCGAGGTGGAGCACGTGGGGCGTCATGGTCGCCGGTATCGGCATCCGCAGCGTCCTGACCGTGCCGCTCGCCGGCGGCGACAGGCAGGTGCTCGGCTCGCTCAACCTCTACGCCCACCGGACGTGTGCCTTCGACGTCGAGGACGAGGCGATCGCCCACATCCTCGCGACCCACGCCTCGATCGCGCTGGAGAAGGTGCGCCTCCAGTCGAGTATCCGCCGTGCGATGGACGGGCGCACCGTGCTCGGGCAGGCACAGGGAATCGTCATGGAGCGGTACGGCGTGACCGACGAGCAGGCGTTCTCGCTGCTCAACCGCTATTCGCAACAGCGCGACGTCAAACTACGATTGATCGCCGACGAGGTCGCGCAGTCGCGGATGCTGCCGTCACTCGATCAGCGCTGATCGCGAGCGGGTCGCTCGCCGAACGGGAGTGAGCCCCGCCGATGTCTGATTTCAACCGCCGAACCATCCTCGTCACGGGTGCCACCGGCGGCATCGGGGGTGCGACGGTCCGCCAACTCCTCGCCAAGGGCGCCGACGTGATCGCCAGCGGCCGGTCGCCCGAGGGGCTGGCCGCGATCGCGGAGTCCACCGGCGCTCGGACGCTGGCGTTCGATCTCACGTCCGAGGAGAGCGTGAAGGGCGCACTCGATGGTCTCGACCTGTGGGGTGTCGTGAACTGCGGGGGCTACGGCGGCGAGATCGCCACCCCGATCACCACCGACATCGACGTGTTCGACCGGGTGATCAGCATCAACGCGCGCGGCAGCCTGCTCGTGATCAAGTACGCCGCGGCCTCGATGATCCGCCTCGGCCTCGGCGGGTCGATCGTCAACGTCTCCAGCCAGGCCAGTCTTGTCGCCCTCAAAGGGCACATCAGCTACGGGTCGTCGAAGGCCGCGCTCGACAACATCACGCGGGTGGCCGCACTCGAGCTGGGGCAGTACAACATCCGGGTCAACAGCGTGAACCCGACGGTCGTCATGACCGAGATGTCGGACTTCTACTGGGGGCGCCCCGAGATCGGCGGGTCGTTCCTCGAGCAGATGCCGTTGGGCCGTTGGGCGACCGAGGACGAGGTGGCGGCGCCGATCGTGTTCCTCCTCAGCGACGACGCGTCGATGATCAGTGGCGTGAGCCTGCCGATCGACGGTGGCTACACGGCGCGGTGACGCTCGCCAGGACTTAGGCGGTCCGGCGCCGGAGCGTTGCGGCGGCGAGGGCGAGCGCGGCGACCACGCACGCCGTGACGACCACCACGTCGCGCGTGTAGTCCCCGCTCATGTGGGCGCCGGCCGCAACCTGCTGGATCGCGTCGACCGCGTAGGACATCGGCAGGACGTCGGAGATCCAGCGCAGTACGAGGGCCATCTCGTCGCGTGGGTGGAACAATCCGCACAGCAGGAGCTGGGGCAGCACCACCACCGGCATGAACTGGATCGCCTGGAATTCCGTGCGTGCGAACGCGCTCGCGAACAGGCCGAGAGCGACGCCGAGCAGGGACGTGACCGCCGTGACGAGCAGCAGCCACCGGATCGATCCGCGCAGGTCCAGCCCCAGCGCCAGTGATGTCAGCACCGCGACAACCACCTGCACGATCGCGACGAGACCGAACGCGATCGCGTAGCCGGCCAGGAGGTCCAGCTTGGCCAGCGGTGTCGTCATCAGGCGTTCGAGGGTGCCGGAGGTCCGCTCGCGCAAGGTCGTGATCGAGGTGACCAGGAACATCAGCGTGAACGGGAACACCCCGAGCAGGGCGGGTGCGAGCCTGTTGAACGCCTGGGCATCGTTGAAGACGTAGCGCAGCAGCACCATCAGGACCGCGGGCACCGCGACCATCAACGCCACCGTGCGCGGATCGTGGCGTAGCTGGAGCAGGACGCGATGGGCGGTGGCGGCCGTCATCCTGGGGTTCATCCGGTCGCCGCCGTCGTGCTGATGAGCTCCAGGAACGCGGCGTCGAGGTCCGCGGTCGCGGTGCGACGTTGCAGCGACGCGGGTGGTTCGTGGGCGAGCAGGCGACCTGCGCGCATGACCATGACCTGATCGCATCGTCGTGCCTCTTCCATCACGTGGCTGGAGACGAGCAGGGTGATGCCGGTGGCCGCCAGGTCGGCGAAGATGCGCCAGAGGTCCTGTCGGAGCACCGGGTCGAGTCCGACCGTCGGTTCGTCGAGGACGAGCAGCCGGGGGTTGCCGAGCAGGGCGACCGCGAGGTTCACCCGCGAGAGCTCGCCACCGGAGAGACGCCCCACCAGTCGGTCGGCGGAGCGGGTCAGGTCGACCTGCTCGACCACCCGGTCGACGTCGGCGGATCCGGCGCGGACGACGCTCGCGAAGTAGCGGATGTTCTCGGCGACGGTCAGATCGGGGTAGACCGACGCGGACTGTGAGGCGTAGCCGATCGCGCCGCGCAGGCGGGCGTCACCGGCGTCGAGCCCGAGGACCTGCAGCCGGCCGGCGCGGATGATCTGCGTTCCCACGATGGCGCGCATCAGGGTGGTCTTGCCGCAGCCGCTCGGGCCGAGCAGGCCGGTCACAGTTCCGGTCCCGACGGTGAAGTCGAGCCCGTGCAGGACCTCGGTTCCCCCGCGGGCGACGACGAGGCCGCTACAGTCGACAGAAGAATTGGTCATGTGTTTAATAAAGACGGTGGTGAGCTTGGCTGTCAAGTCCCGACCGACGCCGTTCCGGAGGTGGTGCCGATGGCTCGGGTAGGCCGCCGTCCCGGACCCAGCACGACCGCGAACGAGATCCTCGACGCGGCTCGGACGCTGTTCGCCGAGCAGGGCTTCCAGTCGGCCACGATCCGTGCGATCGCGACGAAGGCCGGGGTCAATCCCGCGCTCGTCCACCACCACTTCGGCAGCAAGGACGACCTGTTCGTCACCGCGATGGACCTCCCGCTGAACCCGGCCGACCTGATCGCCGGCGCGGTCGCGGCGGGCCCGCGGAGCGAACTCGGCGCCCGGCTCACGCGGCTCTTCCTCGAGACGTGGCGCGACCCGGTCGTCGGCCTGCGGCTGCAGGGTGTGCTGCGGACGTCGATGTCGACCGAGCAGGGATCGACGATGCTGCGAGGGTTCGCCGAGGGCTTCCTGCTCGAGCGCCTGTCGGGCCTGCTCGGTGTGCCCAAGTTGCGGGTGGCCGGCGTGATGACGCAGCTCCTCGGGCTGGCGCTCGGCGCGACGGTCTTGCGGATCGACGCGCTGGCGGACGCGTCCGACGACGAGCTGGTGGACCTGATCGCGCCGAGTGTCCAGGGCTACCTCGACGGCTGAGCGGTGATGGAGCAGCCTGGGATCGTGAAGAAGCTCATCAACGGGACCGCCGATGTCGTGCCCGAGATACTCGACGAGCTGATTGCGTTCAACCCGGGGCTCGTGTTGCTCGACGGCTACCCGATTGTGGTCCGCCGGGACGCCGCGATCGCTGCTGCGGAAGGCAAAGTGGCCATCGTGTCCGGTGGTGGGGCCGGCCAGAGCCCGCCCATGCCGGATATGTCGGAGCCGGGATGCTGACTGCCGCGGTGGTCGGCGAAGTGTTCACGTCGCCGCCGGTCGACGCGGTGCTCGAGGCGATCAGTGCGGTCGCCGGTCCGGCCGGAGTGCTGGTGATCGTCAAGAGCTACCCGGGTGATCGGCTGAACTTCGGGCTGGCAGCGGAATTGGCGCGCGCCGAGGGCATCGCCGTCGAGATGGTAGGCGTCGCTGACGACGTCGCGCTCACGGCAGGTGGTGCGCACGGTTCCGGCCGCCGGTGAGCCGAGCTTTCGACTGGCCGAGGACGAGATCGGGTGGGGGCTGGGCATCCACGGCGAGGCCGGTGTCGAGCGGGGTCCGGTGCGCACGGCGAACGCGATCGCGGAGCGCCTGCTGCACACGGTCATCGTGGATTCGGGCTCAAGAGCGGGGATTCCGTTGCCCTGTTGGTGAACAACCTCGGTGGCACGTCGGTCAGCGAGCTCGGGATCGTTGCCGGTCGGCAGTGCGCTTCCTCGAGTCCGCGGCCTCGTCGGCGCCCGCCTGGATGCGCCGACGGCGACGACCGCCTGGCCGTCGGGTCTCGGGCGGAGCACCTCGCGGCTGCTGGTCGTCGGCCCGGGCCCGATGGTGAGGTTCGGTCGTCCCGAGTTCGGGTGTCGACGACCTGCCGGAATCGGCTTCAGAAGTCGTCACCGCAAAGTGTCGATTCGACCCGGGTTCGAGCGTTGAGTGGGTGACAGAATCGCCAACGGCCGAAGGAGCCCCAGCATGAAGTACGTCCTGATGTACACGAGCCGCCCGGACCTCGACGAAGCCATCCCGGCCGAACGCAAGGAAGCCGTCTACGGCGCGATCTACGGCTGGTTCGAGAAGTACGGCTCGGTGATGACCGACATGGGTGCGGAACTCGAAGCCCCGGGAACCGCCACCTCGGTCAAGTCCGCCGCACCCGGGGACCCGGTCGTCGTCGACGGCCCGTTCTCCGAGGCCAAGGAGAACGTCGGAGGCTTCAGCGTCATCGACGTCCCCGATCTCGACACTGCCATCGCGATGGTCAAGGAGTGGCCGTCGCTCGAGTTCCCCGGTGTGGCGGTCGAGATCCGTCCGATGGTCGACCACTCGTCCGACATGTGAGCGGGGGTATCCCGTCGTCACGCACATGAGTTCGGAAGGGGACGCCGTCCTGTCGCGTCTGGTCGGACGTGAAGCCGGCCTGATCGTGGCCGCGCTGCACCGTCGGACCGGCAACTTCGACATCGCCGAGGAGGCGGTGCAGGAAGCTGTCGTCGCGGCGTTGCAGACCTGGCGACGCGACGGCGTCCCCCCGAATCCCGCCGCCTGGTTGACACTCGCCGCTCAACGACGGGCGATCGACCTGCTGCGCAAGCTCTCCCGCGAACGACGGGTCGTCGGCGATGCCGAACTCGAGATCGACGCGGCCACCGCCGTGGCGCCGGCGGCCGTCGTCGACGTGGCGGACGAACGGCTGCCGATGCTGTTCGGCTGTTGCCACCCGGCATTGCGTGTCGACATACGGATCGCACTCACGATGCGCGCGGTGATGGGCATGACCACCGCGCAGATCGCGCACGCGTTCCTCCTGCCCGAGCCGACGATGGCGCAACGGCTCGTGCGCGCGAAGCAGAAGATCACGACGGCGCGGATCCCGTTCGTCGTGCCCGAGGAGGACGACATGGCGCCGCGGCTCAACGACGTCCTCACAGTCATCTACCTCTGCTACAACGAGGGTTATCTTCAGCCGGTGCAGGAACTGCGGGGACTGGTCGACGACGCGATCTGGCTCGCCGAGCTCGTCGCCGGCCAGCTCAACCGGGAGCCCGAGGCCTGGGGACTCCTTGCCCTGTTGACGTTCCTCGCATCGCGGGCACACGCGAGGTTCGACGAGCACGATGCCCTCGTGCTCCTCGCCGACCAGGATCGGCGCCGCTGGGATCAGGTGGCGATCGCCCGCGCCGACGGCTATCTCGCCCGGGCTGCCGCGTTCGGCCGGCCGGGGACGTTCCAGCTCCAGGCCGCGATCGCGGCGTGCCATGCGACGTCGCCGAGCTGGGCCGAGACGGACTGGCTGCAGATCGTCACGCTCTACGACCTGCTCCTGCGCTGGGACGGCTCTCCCGTCGTCCGGCTCAACCGGGCGATCGCGCTGGGCCGGCTCGACGGTCCGGCGGTCGCACTGGCGGAGGTCGACGCGATCGGGCCGAAGCTCGACTCCTACCACCTCCTGCATGCCACCCGGGCGCACCTGCTGACGCAACTCGGCCGGCTCGACGAGGCGGCGGCCGCGAATGCCCGGGCGCTCGACCTCGCCGCCAATCCGGCCGAGCAGGATCTCCTGCGCGGCCGCCTCGACGGTCGGGACGTCCAGGCGGCGCTGGCACGTCCGAACGCCTGAGAGTCGTCGAGTCGTGGCAGGGTTCGGGCATGGTCCCCTCCGTCGCCGTGCTGTCCGACATCCACGGCGTGCTTCCGGCCCTCGATGCGGTGTTGGCCGAACCGGCCGTGCGCGCAGCCGACCGGATCGTCCTGACCGGTGACATCGCAGCCGGGCCGCAACCGGGTCAGGTGCTGGATCGTCTGCTGGGGTTGGGCGATCGAGTCGTCTGGGTCCGCGGGAACGCCGACCGCGACCTCGTCGACCTGGCCGCCGGACTGGGGCTCGACATCGACGATCCCATCTCCGAATGGGCGGCGCGGCAGCTGACGCCCGAACACGTCAGCCTGCTTGCGTCGCTGCCGCACCCGGTCACGCTCGACGTCGACGGATTCGGCAGCGTGCTCTTCTGCCACGGCAGCCCGCGCGACGACAACGAGGTCGTCCTCGTCGACACCCGGCTGAGCCGGTGGGCCGATGCGCTCGCCGATGTCGCGGACGACGTCGCGACGATCGTCTGCGGGCACACGCACATGCCCTTCGTCCGGCTCGCCCACGGTCGGCTGATCGTCAACCCCGGCAGCGTGGGGATGCCCTACGGCCGGATCGGTGCGCACTGGGCGTCACTGTCCGGCGGGGCGGTGACGTTGCGGCGGACGGTCTTCGACGTCGAGGCTGCCCGCGCCCAGATCGCGCGGACGTGCTCGTTCGCCGGCGTCGACGAGTGGACCGCGCACTACCTGAATGCCCGCGCCGGGGACGCCGAGGTCATCGAGGCGTTCGGGCCTCGCGACGGCCGCTGACCGCGTTGCCCAGCCGGTCCAGCAGTGTCCGCCCGAGGTGACCGACGACGGCCGTCCGGCACGGGCCGTTGAAGATCACGAAATCGTCGAACACGTGCGTTCCCGGCCGGGCCGCGACGGCGTGCGCCGCGGCCGCCACTTTCGGGAGATGCGCGGGTGACATCGGCAACGGAACCTCGTCCGGCTGGTAGGTCGCGCCCATCGGATAGTCGTGCCCGGGGCGGTTGGTCATCTCGATGTGCCCGCCCATCAGGTGGGTGACCGCGCGAGCGTCGGCGAAGGCCACCAGCCGGTCGAGGCTGTCGACGAACGAGTCGATGTCGGAGACGTAGAGGCGGCCGGGGTAGACCGTGTCACCGGTCAGGAGGAACCCCGACCACGGGTCGTAGACCGCGATCGAGGTGTCGTGGTGACCGGGACATCCGGTGATCTCGAGCACCCGGCCACCGAGATCGAGCGTGACGGAATCGCGCGGCCAGTGGTCGAATCCGAAGAACGTGCGCACCGAGCCGACGTCCGACCCGACCACGATCGTGTTCGGGCGGTCGGCGAACTGGACGTCGGCCGCGAGGTGGTCGCCGTGGGCATGGCTGTGCGCGACGATGAGCGCGTAGTCGTCTCGGGGGTTGTCCAGCAGCCAGGTGTCGATCAGCGCGTCCACCGTTGCCCGCAAGGGGAATCGGGCCGGATCGGCGGTCGCCCCGGTGTCGAGGAGGAGCACCCGCTCGTTGCCCAGCAGGAGATAGAGAAACGGGGCCTCGCGGTGTACCGACATGCTCTGCCGGAGAATGAAGGTGTGCGGGTCGAACGCGTGCGTCTGCAACGGCGGATCGGTCGTCCTCGACGAACGCGAACCGTGGATCCAGGTCACGTCGAGATCACCACGCGGGCGTAGCGCCGGATCGAAGTCGATCATGCGGGCATGGTCGCATGTGGGCAGTCGGGCCGGAACTGTCGGCGATGACGGGCAGGATGCTCGGCAGGGAAGCGCAGGCAGCGGGCAACGATGGACCAACGAGCGGGGTGTGGGTGTGAGCGTCGTCGAGCGGCTGTCCGCCGCCGGCCTGCGCCGCGGGCTCCCAGTGGCGCTGGTCGTCGTCCCCGACACCGGCGTCGCGCTCGCGTGGGCCGGTGGGCGTGAGTGGCTGCCGACGGCTCGGCCGGCCGACGCCGTGCGCGAGCTGACCGCGATCGACCCGCGGTGGACGTGGTGGTCGGCCCGGGAGACCGCGGCGCCGCTGATCGACGCGGGCGTGCCGCTGCGCACCTGCTGGGATCTGGGCGCTGTCGGCCGGCTGCTCGGCGGGCTGCGACGTGACGACCCGGCAGCAGTCTGGGCCGCCGCGCACGACCTCCCGGAGCCGGTGTCGGACCGGCCGTCACTCGACCTCTTCGACCTCGACCTCGACGACGACGCGGGTGACGACGACCCGATCCGGGCCGACGGCCAGTTGAGCCGTGACTGGCTGACGGGGCGCTGGGCGAGTGATGCCGAGTCCGCCCGGCGGTGGGCGTCGGTCGTTCTCGAGCTGCAGGCCCGCCAGGACGAGCTTCTGCACGCCGTGCCGGATCCCCGGGCGCGACCGGGCGCGACACCGCTCGCCGTGCTGACGGCGCGCTCGGAGTCGACGGCAGCGTTGCTGTCCGTGGAGCTCGAGCACGACGGGCTGCCCATCGACCGTGCCGCGGCGACCGAGCTGCTCACCGGCACGATCGGCCGGCGGCCCGCCGGTGCCGTCGAGGAAGCGGCCATCCGGGTCGAGCGTGACCAGGCCGTGCTGAGCAGGTTCCCGGGCCCGGCCGTCGACCTCCGCAGCCCGGCGCAAGTCAGGACGCTGCTGAGCCGGATCGGGCTGGACCTGCCCGACACCCGCTCGTGGCGCCTGGAACCGCACGAGGACACGCTCGAGCCGGTGGCGGCGCTGCTCGCCTGGCGCAAGGCCGAGCGCGTCGCCACCACCTACGGCTGGGCATGGCTGGACCGGCAGGTCGGACCCGACGGCCGGCTTCGTGGCGCCTGGAGCGCGGCCGACGCGGCGGCTGGGCGGATGACCGCGCAGGCGGGCCTGCACAACCTGCCGGCCACCTTCCGTCCGGTGGTCCGGGCCGAGCCGGGCCACGTCCTGCTGCGCGCCGACCTCGGTCAGATCGAGCCGCGTGTCCTGGCGGTCGTGTCCGGGGACCCGGCGCTGACCGAGGCCGCGCGCGAGGACGACATGTACGCGCCGGTGGCCGCGGCGCTTTCGTGTGACCGGCCGACCGCGAAGGTCGCCGTCCTGGCCGCGATGTACGGGCAGACGTCCGGGGCGGCGGGCGCGGCGCTGCGGGACATGGACCGCACCTACCCCGCCGCGATGGCCTATCTGCGTAACGCCGAACAGGCCGGCGTCCGCGGCAACGACCTGCGGACCTACGGGGGCCGCCGGCTGCAGTTGATGCATGCACTGGCCGGCTCCTACGAACCCGACGACCGGCCGGCGATCGCGGCGCACGGGCGGTACGCGCGGAACGCGGTCGTCCAGGGTGCGGCCGCGGAGCTCTTCAAGGCGTGGGCAGGCACCGTGCGGGACGGGTTGGTCGGGCTGGACGGGCAGATCGTCCTGTGCCTGCACGACGAACTCCTGGTCCATGTACCGGCCGGCCGGTACGAGGCTGCCCGCGCGCTGCTCGTCGACGCGCTGAACTCGACGGCCAGGTGGTGGGCGGCGGGCAGCGCGGTCCGTTTCGTCGCCGAGATCGGGATCGGCCAGAGCTGGGCCGACGCACACTGATGCCGGATCGGGTACCGATGGCACCGCCGGCCTCAGAGGTCGGGGCGCCGGCGTAGCTGCTTGGTCTGGCTGGCGCGCTTCTTGCCGTCGACCCGCCGCCGTACCGACCCACGGGTCGGGCGGGTGCGCCGCCGGTGCGTCGGCGGCTGGATCGCCGCCGACAGCAGCGATGCCAGCCGTGTCCGGGCGGCGGCTCGGTTGCGGAGCTGGGAGCGGTACTCCGAGGCCGCGATCACGATGGTCCCGTCGACCAGCCGGCCGGCCAGCTGGTCGATCGCGCGAAGCCGGAGGGGTTCTGGCAGCGAGGGCGAGGTCGCCAGATCCCAGACCAGCTCGACGCGCGAGTCGGTGGTGTTCACGCCCTGCCCGCCCGGGCCCGAGGACCGGGAGAACCGCCAGCGGAGCTCGCTCTCCGGGACGAACACCGATCCGGCCCGGATTCCCTCGGGCGACGGCGGATCGGGCGCGGACATGCCGCCAACTACACCAGACCCGTCGACGAACAGTCGCTACTGGAGGTACCCCTCGACCTCACGTTCGGGCCGCTCGTGGACGTCGCTCAGACCCTCGTGCTGCTCTTCCCGCGCCCGCCACTGCCGCAGCAGATCCCAGGCCTGGTCGAGCTGCACCTCGAGGTGCGCGAGCCGGGCACGGTCGTCGTCCCCCAAGCGGCGGCCGGCGTGCTGGGCACGAAGCGCCTTCTCCTCGGCCACCAACTCGTCGATGTGCTCGAGGACCGTGCGGTCGCCGGCCGATGCGCCTGTCGGTTGATCACTCATGCGCCCATCCTGCCCCCGGGAGGAACCCGTGACCGCATCCGGCAGGCTGCGGAATGATCGATCCCCGCGCTGATATTCCTCTACTCGTCGCGCGCTCGGGTAGGAGTCCACGCTCAGCTGGCAATGACCGCCGTCGACGAGTAGAGGAATATCAGCGGCAACCATCTTGCCGGGCCACGTTGTCTGCCGGATGTGAACGCAAGTCCCGGGCCGTTGACGAGGCCTCACGACAGCGGCGAGGGGGGCTCGATGGACGAACCCGTTCGCGCGACGGACTTCGACGAGTTCGTCGACGCCCGTTACCACCGTCTCGTCCGCATGGCGTGTGCTCACACGTGACAACGGAACGGCCGAGGACCTTGTGCAGACGGCCCTCGTCAAGTCCTGGCCGAAGTGGCGGCGCATCGAGCAGGATCCCGAGGCCTACGTCCGGCGCGTGATGGTGAATACCTACGCGACGTGGTGGCGGCGGTGGCGAACGAACACCCGACCGAGGATCTGCCGGACGGCATCACCACCCGCCACGAGCAGCACGTCGACGACCGGACCGACCTGTGGCGCGCGCTCGGCGAACTCGCGCCGCGGCAACGGGCGGTGATCGTCCTGCGGTTCTACGAGGACCAGACCGAGACTCAGACCGCCGACATTCTCGGCTGCTCGATCGGGACCGTGAAGAGCCAGACCAGCAAGGCACTCGCACGGCTGCGGATCGACGACGCACTCGGCCACGGGCGAAGCGGCACCGCCAGAGTAGACGGACGAGGAGAGAGCTCATGAGGATCGACGATCTGCGGACGCTGCTCGACGAGCGCGCCGACGAGGTGAGCGCACCGGACCGAGCGCCACACGCGGAGGTCGGCGCCCGGATCCGTCGCCGAGCCAGGGCCCGCATGGCCGGAGCCGTCGTGGCGGTGGTGATCGCCGTCGTCGCCGCTGCGCTGGTGGTTCCGAATCTGACGAGCGCCGGCCGGCCGGTCACGCCGGCAGCATCGACGTCACCGTCCGCGTCACCGACCGCGTCGGTCACGCCTCGTGATCGGGCCGGATTCGGGTCGTTCCCCGGACGTGTCGACGGCGACCGGCTGCTCCGCAGCTACATCGTCGCGCGCGGCGACACCTCGGAAACGTTCACCGTCAAGGCTCCGGCCTCGGGGCTCCGCTACTTCCTGCACTGCCTGGTTCCGGCGGGAAGCACGACGGTCCCCGTGAACGACCTGCTATTCCAGGTCACCGAGAACGGCACGACTGTGGGCCTCGTGGGCTGCGGCACAGACCTGAGCACGGTGCCGAACTCGGTCGGTGGCGTTCGTTCGGGGACCGCCACGATCGTGATCCGGCTGGAGGACAAGGGGAATCTCGTTGCCGATCCCCTGGCCAGGTTGGCCGTCGGCGTCTACGAGCGGTCGGGCAAGACAGTCACCAAGGCAGGCATCACCGTGCCAGTCGTCCAGGGGTCACCTCCCGACGAGACGACGTTGCGCGCGTTCCACACCCTCACGCTGACATCGAACAAACGCCAGCTGACCGCCCGACTGCCGGCCTCGACGAAGCCGCTCCGGATCACTTACAGCGCCTCCGGCGACGCATCCGTCGGGGTAACTCACCTGGCGTTCGACGGAACCGACCTGGCCGCCTTCCAGGGGGCAGGCATGGACACCATCACGGTGGCTGCCGGCCCGGCACGCGATGCCACGATCACGGTCGACGACAAGAGAGCCGACGGCACGCTCGCGCTGATCATCTACGTGGCCACCTAAGGGTCGACGTTGACGTGCTCGAGGTGGACTCGGTAGCAGCCAGGGTGTCCTCGTAACACCGTCGACGCTGCTACGAGCACACCCCCACTGCTACGAACCCGAATTCGAGCCGTCGTAATGTCGCGACTGTCGTCGTAACCCCAAGCACCGCTATACGACAACAGTCCCGGGGTTACCGCTGCGGTGACGGGGTTACGAGCCGGCCGGACCGTACGGTCGAAGGTGACCTGACGGTCGGCTAGATCCCGAACGCCGAGCGGATGGTCGCGATGGCGTCCGGCACGCCCTGGTCCGGGTGCGCCTTGCCCTCGAACTCCAGCGAGATGAAGCCGGTGTAGTTGATCCCGGCCAGCAACGTCGCGACCCGGGTGTAGTCGATCTCGGGCTCCACGATGATCCCGCCGCCCAGGTAGAACTTCCCGTGGATGACGGCCAGGTCGGTGAGCGCCTGGGTCATCTCGGCGTAGGGGTCGGGGTGCTGGAAGTAGTTGCCGATGTCGAGGATGTACTTGAACCACGGCGAGTTGACCGCGTCGTGGATGCGCTGGCAGCCCTTGGCCGTGCCGGTGAGTCCCCAGTGGTTCTCGAGACCGAGGGTGATGCCGCGCTCGGCGGCGTGCGCGGTGGCGGTTGTGAGGGCCTCGATCGCCCAGTCGTAGCCCTCGTCGGTCGTATAGCCCTCTGCCGGCGGCTCCTCGCCGAGGTTGTCCCACATGTCGTGGAAGTTGCTCAGGGTGTGCCAGCGGCCGCCGTGTGCCCGGACGAACGGGGTGCCCAGGGCCTCGGCGACATCGATGGTCGCGATCAGCTTGTCGAGCTCGACCGCCCTGCCCTCGGCGGTGAGCTGGACCGGGTTGTGCGACGCGGCCAGGGTGACCGGGGTGATGCCGCGCAGCGCCGCGTACTGGTGGAGTTCGTGAGCGGACGCGACGTTGTCCTGCCCGTTGAGAACGAGGTGCTCCCAGAGGATCTCGATGCCCGAAACGCCGAGCGCGGCACAACGGTCGATCATCGATTCGACCGTTGGCGCCTCCTTGCCTTCGGGTCCGCCGCCGAAGCGATGGAAGGAGTAGGACGAGATCGCGATCTTGATGGCCATGTCGTCCAGTCTCGCGCAGGTCGTCCGGGTCCGCGACCGCCGGGTGCCCCGCAGCACGTCGTTTCAGCACCGTTTCGGGACGGTTTCGCCGACCCCGCCACGGGAATTGGCCGCTGGCCTCGATTCGTGACCTCGACTGATCCCATGCCACGGCTCGAGCTGTTCTTCGTCGTCAGTGGTTTCGTCATCATGATGACGGCGTATGGACGGCCGATCGAGAAGTTCACCGCGTCACGCATCGCCCGGCTGTTCCCGGCGTAGTGGGCGGCGGTCATTCTGACGGCCGGGCTCCATCTGGCCTGGCGCGGCGGCATCCAGACGTCGAGCCTGGAGAGCCTCGTCAACATCACCCGCCGACGCATCATCGCGTTCGCCGTCCTGTGGCCGCTTGGGGGCGTCCTGGCGGGGTCGCAACCCGACAGGTTGCGCGCCGCCGTCGGTGGCCTGCGCGACCGTGAAGCGTCGTTACCGGAACCGGCGCCCGCACCCGTCCCCGTGCCGGAGGTTCATCCGGCGGTCGACGCTGACCGGACGGAACGGCTCGGCCGGCAGCCGGTAGGCGAACAGCTCGACGGTCCGCATCGCGTCGAGCCAGCCGCACTCGACAGCGTGGACGCGCGGGTGGTCCGGGCTGAGTATCAGTTCGCGGCCCACACCATCGGATCGGCGTTGGTGGTTGTTGCCGCGACGTGCGGGACGAAGTGCTCGATCGCCGGGTCCTCGGAGAAGTGCAGGAGTTCTCCGGCCGCTGGGCGCATCCGCCCTGTCCACTCCAGCGGCAGGATCTACCGCGGCAGCCGGCCGACCGCATCAGTCGAGCCGGCTCGTCACGTTCCCGTGACCACCAGCGTGTGCGTGCCCACCGAGGGCAGGCCCGTTGCCCGCAGGCGGATCCGCCACACGTGATGCCCCCACACCGGCGTGAGTTTGGCATCGTCGAAGTCGATCCGCTCGACCTCGGGCTCGAACCGGCCCGCGTCGTAGCCGACGACGGCATGCCGACCGGCCCAGGTGATGCTGCCGGGCACGGAGACGTCCGGCTCGTCACCGGTCATCAGGGTGAGGTCGACGGCGTTGTCGTCCCGGTCGAGCGACCAGGTGTCGCTCACGATCACCTGTGCAGGGTGACGTTCCAGCCGCATCACCCGCCGCCAGGACCCGATGCCGGCCTCGTCCGGGTAGGCGTCGACGAGGTCGAGCGAGAGCTGGGCGTGCCCGTCGGAGGTGTCGGTGGCGAAGTCCTTGGCGGCGAAGCTGCGGCCGGCGTGCTGCTCCACCTCGTTGATCGTGGGCAGGTTGTGGAACGACGTGCGCATGGTCCAGATCGAATAACGCTCCGGTCCGAATGTCTTGCGTGTGTAGCTTTCTACGCCGACGTCGATGAGCAACGGCCGACCGTCGTGGGCGACGATGAACGTGCCGACGTCGTTGTGGTTGTGGCTCTCGGCGTTGTGCCCGCCCTTGGCAGCCAGGTAGAGCCCGCTGTGCTGGCCGGGACGTTCGCGGGCCGTGAGCACCTCGGTGTCGGGCAGGACGTCGCTCGCACCCGCGTAGATCGCGCCGGCCACCGAGGTATCAGCCCACTGATGATCGATCGCGCCGAACAGGAGCCGCTCGAGCGGGACGCCGGGCGTCGACGCCTCTGCCAGCGAGGTTCGCATCGCCCGTGCGTGTGCGGTGATGTCGGCGTCGTCGAACACCTGGCCGAGCCGGTAGAACAGGTGCGCGTTCTCGCCGGCGCTCGATCGTGCCGATCCGTCGGCGAAGTTGACGTTCCAGTCCCTGCTGATCGACGCGACGAGCGGATAGCGGGCCATCGCGTGGAGCACCGGGACGCCGAACAGGTCGATGCGCCCTGCGCTCGCGTCGCGCAAGGTCAGCAGGCACTCGATCATCGAACCGCCCGCACGCCACCAGTACGACACGCCCTCGTCGCACCCACCGTCGTCGGGGTAGCCGTCGAGGAACAGGTCGAGCCCGGTGATCGCCTTCTCGACCGTCGCCACCACGTCGTCGTGCGACGAGGCGAAGACAAGTGCGGCCGGGAGGACGTTCGAGTGGATCCACGGGTTCCAGTTGTTGGGCGCACGCCCCTCCCTCGGCCCGTACCACCCCCAGTCCTGGTCGAGGTAGGGGCGCAGGACACGGCGCCTGACCTCGTCCGCCATCCGGCGGTGCAACGCAGGCTCACGAGCGGCCAGTTCGGCACCGAGCGCGATGGTCGTCCAGGCGAACAACGACGCGGTATCCGCGGCGAACAGGTCGAGGAACGGCTTGGCGGGGTCGGGAAGCCCTTCCTGCGCGTCCAATGCGAAGTAGTCGTGCGCGGGGATCGACCACTGGCTCTCCTCGCAGATCAGCCACAGGCCGTCCACGAGATCGTCGAACTGCCGGTCGTCGCCGGTGACGAGGGCGGCGAGCGCTTGCGTCACGACCCGGCTGCGACGGCCGAAGTAGAGCGTCTCGAACTCGGAGCGGTCCCCGTCGCGGAGATACCGCGAGGTGTGGTGGGCGAGGATCTGCGGCCACGGTGTGCCGGTCAAAGCCGCTGCCGGGCCGGCCACGAATGCAGCGACGTCGAGCCGGACTCCCTGCCAGGCTTGACGATCCGCGAACGGTGGCACCGGCTGCCAGGTGCCCGGCGGTGGCAACGAGGCGGCCAGGTCGGTGGTGTCGAGGAGGCTACGGAGCTGGTGCCGTTGGACCGGTGCGGTGGGAGTCATCCGGTCCATCGTGGCAGCCGAGGGTGATGGATCGGGCGGGATTGCACCGGTCGGCCGCTGCTGGCCGACCCTGAGCCGAACCCTGGCCGATCGGCGTCGTTCGTCATCCTCAGGGATGAGCCGGGGCTGCTCGCAAGATCATCCTGCAGCCGGTTCCGCGGACGCCGGGAGCCTTCCAAACTTGGGTGCATGGGGCCGGGACGGCCTGTAGCCGGATGGCGAACGACGAATCGACGAAGGGTTGGCACCACGTGATCGAAGCGATAGGCCTGACCAAGAGGTACGGGCCCACGACGGCCGTGGACGACGTGACGTTCACCGTCAGCGCCGGGAAAGTGACCGGCTTCCTCGGTCCCAACGGCGCCGGCAAGTCCACGACCATGCGCATGGTCGTCGGGCTCGATGCGCCCAGCGCCGGCAGCGTCACCGTGAACGGCAAGCCCTACGCCAAGCACCACGCGCCGCTGCTCGAGGTCGGCGCGCTCCTCGACGCGAAGGCCGTCCACACCGGCCGCAGCGCGTTCAACCACCTGACCGCACTCGCCGCGACTCACGGCATCCCAACGAAGCGCGTGCACGAGGTCATCGAGATGACCGGCCTGCAGTCGGTGGCGAGCAAGCGGGTCGGCGGATTCTCCCTCGGCATGGGCCAGCGGTTGGGTATCGCCGTCGCTCTCCTGGGCGACCCGAAGACGCTGATCCTCGACGAGCCGGTCAACGGGCTCGACCCCGAAGGCGTGCTCTGGGTGCGTGAACTCGTCCGCTACCTCGCCGGCGAGGGCCGCACCGTCTTCCTGTCGTCGCACCTGATGAGCGAGATGGCCGTCACCGCCGACCACCTGATCGTCCTAGGCCGCGGCCGTGTCATCGCCGACGCGCCGGTCGCCGAGATCATCGCGACCGGATCGACGCGGTCGGTGCGGGTCCGCACTCCCGACGCCGACCGTCTGGTCATCGCGCTGAGCGGCCCGAACGTCACGGTCTCGACGAAGGAACCCGGCCTGCTGACGGTGAGCGGCCTGGACGCCGCGCGGATCGGCGAACTGGCTGCGCATGAGCGGGTCGTCCTGCACGAACTGACGCCGCTGCAGTCGACGCTCGAAGAGGCGTACATGGAACTCACCGCGGACTCGGTGGAGTATCACGCCGACTCCGGTCACAACGCCGACCACCTCGCCCCCGCACTCCCGGCCGAACCCGCGCCGCAACCGCTCGAAGGAGCACAGCGATGACCACCACTGTCGAGGCGCTCCGCCCGACGGCACCGTCGGTGCCGGTCGACGCGCATCTCACGTTCCCCCGCATCGTCAAGTCGGAGTGGATCAAGCTCCGGACGCTGCGCTCGACCATGTGGGCGCTCATCATCACTGTCGTCGTGATGGTCGGTTTCAGCCTGCTGTTGGCCGCCGTCGCGCACAACTTCGCGACGCCGAGTGCCGGGGAGCCTGGGGGGCGGCCGCCGTCGCCGGGGATGTCGAATCCCGACGTTGTCGCGCTGGTCAACACGTTCGGCTACTACTTCGCAGAACTCGTCGTCGCCGTCCTGGGGGTTCTGCTCATCACCGGCGAGTACGGCACCGGGATGATTCGGTCGACCATGGCCGCCGTGCCGCAGCGGGTACCCGCGTTGATCGCGAAGTACATCGTCGTCGGGGTGACTACCTTCGTGGTGTCGGCCTTCGCCATCGCGATCTCCTACCTGGTCACCAAGCCGATTCTCGGCGCCGACAACCTCAATGCAGGACTCGACGGTCAGATCGTCAGGGTGTTCCTCGGCTGCGCGCTCTACCTCGCGCTGATCAGCCTGTTCGCCCTCGCCATCGGCGCGATGATGCGTCACTCCGCCGGCGCGATCTCGACGGTCCTGGGAATTCTGCTGCTCGTCCCGATCATCCTTGGCATCCTCGGCAACTTCGTGACCTGGGCCGACAACATCGCCAAATGGATGCCGACCGAGGTCGGCGGGCGGATCATGGCCACCACCACCGACTCCGGTCAGTTGACCCCCTGGCAGGGGTTCGGGATGTTGGCGCTGTATGTCGTCGTCCTCGGGATCGCCTCGGCGGCGCTCCTGCGTCGGAGGGATGTCTGACCGTTACGACCGAACTGCCGCCATCGCCCGGCACCGTTGCCACCGTGCAACCGGTGCCGGGCGATGCGCGACTGCCGAGCCCCGGGCGGGTCCGGCGGTTCATGGCCGGCCACCGCCGCGTCGTCGACGTGGCGATGGGTGTCGGCTACCTCGCCATCGCGATCCCGGCGAGCCTGTTCGGGTCCGACGTCGGCCCATGGTCGAAGGCGGCGGCGATCGCGCTCAGCGTCGTCATCGCGGCTGCCCTCGTCGTACGCCGCCGGTGGCCGGCCGGGTCGTTCGTCGTCATCCTCGCGGCGTCGACGATCGGCTGGCCGATCAGCCGGTCGCCCGACCCGATCGCCGTCCCGCTCTCGCTGTACGCGTTGGCGGTCTACCGCTCCACACGGTCGTCGTGGACGGGACTCGCCGCCGTCGTCGCGGTCACGGTCCCCTCCACGTTCCTGTTCATGCATGCGCCCGGCCGGTGGGTGGTGACCGCGTTCGTCCTCGTCTTCACCCTCGCCGTCGCGGCGATCGGCATGGCGGTCGGATCCCGTCGCCGCTACGTCGACGCGCTCATCGAGCGGGCGCAGCAACTGGCGCGCGAGCGCGAGCAACGCGAAGCTCTCGCGGCGGCGGCGGAGCGCACCCGGATCGCCCGGGAGATGCATGACATCGTCGCGCACAGCCTGTCGGTGATGATCAGCCTGGCCGACGGTGCCGGGGTGGTTCTGCGTCGCGACCCGGCCAACGCCGCCGAGCTTCTCGACCAGGTCGCCGAGACCGGGCGGTCGGCCCTGTCGGACATGCGCCGGGTGCTCGGGCTGCTGCGGGATCCGGTGGCGCCGCTCGCTCCTCAACCCACCTCGGCGGATCTCGGCAGCATCATCGAGACGTTCCGCCGCTCGGGCCTGCCCGTCCAGCTCACCACCCGCGGAGCGGTCCTGCCCGCGGACGCCGGTCTGCAGCTGGCGGTGTTCCGGATCGTGCAGGAGTCGCTCACGAACGTCCTGCGCTATGCGCCCGGCGCCGACAACGTCGACGTCGTGATCGCCCACGTCGACGGCGCGATCGACGTGCGCGTCGACAACAGCGGCGACCACCGGGGCGCGCTGCTCGCGATCCCGGGGACCGGCCAGGGCATCCTCGGCATGCGGGAGCGCGCAGCTGTCTACCAGGGGACGGTCAGCGCCGGCCCGTATGGTGGCGGCTGGCGTGTGCAGGCGACGATGCGATGGACGGAGGTACGCGCGTGAGCGGTACCGACCGGTATGCGCGGCCCCCTGGCCCGGCCTCCAGCCCGACGCCGATCCCGACGACGAGCCCGACGCGAATCCTGCTGGTCGACGACCAGCCGATGCTGCGGGTGGGGTTCCGTATCGTCCTCGAGGCCGAGGACGACCTGATCGTGGTCGGCGAGGCGGGCACGGGTGCCGACGGAGTGGCGCTGGCGCTCTCCCTCGAGCCGGACGTGGTGCTGATGGACGTGCGGATGCCGGGCATGAGCGGGATCGATGCGACCGAACGCATCGTCGCCGCCCGCCCCGGTTGCCGGGTCCTCATCCTGACCACGTTCGACCTCGACGAGTACGCGTTCTCCGGGCTGAAGGTCGGTGCGAGCGGGTTCCTCCTCAAAGACGCCAAGCCGGCCGAGCTGGTGTCCGCCATCCGTGCCGTCGTCAGCGGCGACGCGGTGGTCTCACCGCGGGTGACGCGACGGATGCTCGAGATGTTCGCGCAGCACCTGCCGTCGGCCGAACCGGCGTCCGCGGCCAACCCCGAACTCCACCCCAGGCTTCGTTCGTTGACGAGCCGGGAGCTCGACGTGCTGCGAGGCATGGCCGACGGTCAGTCCAACTCCGAGATCGCGGCCGCGCTGTTCCTGTCCGAGGCGACCGTCAAATCCCACGTCGGGCGGGTGCTGTCGAAGCTCGAGGTGCGCGACCGGGTGCAGGCGGTTGTGCTGGCCTATGACGCCGGGTTGGTCCGGCCGTCCTGAAACATTCTGACGGGGCTTCGCCGTCGTCAAAATGCCGACGTGCAAGACTCCACCCGAACGGTTCCACTTCCAGACCACGAGGTCCCACACCTGGTGCGCGGCGGTGCAGCTCGTCCTGGAGACGTCGATGAACACTGAGCCGGTGGTCGCACTGTGATGAGACGCCGAGACACAGTCACCGGCGGGATGACGCTGGCGATGGCGGCGCGACGCGCCGGGTCCGAAGTGGTCTACCGGCCCGCAGGCATCATCGAGGGGCGCCGGGGCCGCATCGTCGGCGTCGTCGACAACCATGTGTGGATCCGGTGGGCGCAGGGGCTCACGACCGTCGGCCTGCACGTCTCGAAGCTCGACGACCTCGTCTTCGCCGACGCGGTCACCCCGTTGCCGTAGCTCGTACGGGCCTGCGTGGCCGACGTCAGAGGAACGTGACGTCCTGCGCGAGCCTGAGCTCGCCGGAGTAGTTCACCGTGTTCGTCGAGCGGCGCATGTACGAGCGCCACGAGTCCGAACCGGATTCGCGGCCGCCGCCGGTCTCCTTCTCGCCGCCGAACGCGCCGCCGATCTCGGCGCCCGACGTCCCGATGTTGACGTTGACGATCCCGCAGTCCGCTCCGTCGGACGCCAGGAAGCGCTCTGCCTCGGCCTGGTCACGGGTGAAGATGCCGGCGGAAAGTCCTTGTGGGACGCCGTTGTGGAGCGCGATCGCGGTGTCGAAGTCGGTGTAGGTCAGCACGTAGAGGATCGGCGCGAAGGTTTCGGTCGCGACGACGTCGGTCTGCGCGGGCATCCGGACGAGGGCCGGTTCGACGTAGAACGCGTCCGGCGCGGAGTCGGCCAGCCTGCGTCCGCCACCGGCGAGGATCTCGCCGCCGTCGGCTCGGGCTTGCGTGAGCGCGGCCTGCATGTTGGTGTACGCGGCGCCGTCGACGAGCGGGCCGACGAGCGTCCCGGCCGAGCCGGGGTCACCGATCGGGAGCCGCTGGTACGCCGAGGTGAGCTTGTCGCACAGGGTGTCGACGACGTCGTCGTGGACGATCAGCCGGCGCATGCTCGTGCATCGCTGCCCGGCCGTTCCGGCAGCCGCGAAGACGATGGCGCGGGTCGCCAGGTCGAGGTCGGCCGACGCTGCGATGACGGCGGCGTTGTTCCCGCCCAGCTCGAGGAGCGTGCGGCCGAAGCGGGCCGCGACCTTCGGCCCGACCGAACGGCCCATCCGGGTGGACCCGGTGGCGCTCACGAGCGCGACGGTGGGGGAGTCGACGAGGGCTTCGCCGAGGTCGGCGCCACCGATCAGCAGGCGATGGATGCCGGCCGGCGCGCCCTGCTCCTCGATGGCCCGCTCGAGAAGTGCCGCACAGGCGAGGGCGGTCAGCGGGGTCTTCTCCGACGGCTTCCAGACGACGGAGTCACCGCAGACGAGGGCGATCGTGGTGTTCCAGGCCCAGACGGCGACGGGGAAGTTGAACGCCGAGATGACGCCGACGACGCCGAGCGGATGCCACGTCTCGGACAGCCGGTGGCCCGGACGTTCGGAGGGCATCGTGCGTCCGTAGAGCTGGCGGGACAGGCCGATGGCGAAGTCGGCGACGTCGATCATCTCCTGGACCTCACCGGCGGCCTCGGAGGTGATCTTGCCCGCCTCGAGGGTGACCAGCGTGGCGAGGGAGTCCCGGTGTTCGGCCAGCAGCTCGGCGAATCGCTTGACGAGCGCGCCGCGGACGGGCGCAGGTGTGGTGCGCCACTGGAGGAATGCCTGCTGGGCGGCGGCGATCGCCTGCTCGGCACCGGCCGCGTCGGTCACGACGACCTCGGCCAGCACGCCGCCGGTGAGAGGAGTGTGCGCGGTGAGCCCGGGGCCGAAGGCGGACGCGTCCACACCACACACACGAAGCGCTTCGCGGGCGCGGGCAGCGAGGTCGGTGGTAGCGGGCAGCTGCGCGGTTTCCGGGGCGGTCGTGGTGCTCATATCGACTCCTTGACGGTGGTGCTCGAGTGACGGTTCGGATGTTCGGCGGAGCCGGTCGTGCCGGTTGTGCGGGTCAGCCGGTTCGGGTCGGTTCCGAACCGATCGCACAGTGCCTGCAGCGATCGGGCACGTTCGGCGGCGTAGAGGTCCATCGGATCGGCCACCTCACGCTCCAGCATCCCCGACATCCACGCCAGGTCACGACTGTCGCCGCTGAGGTCGCTGTTGCGGGTGCCGGCGTCGGCGAGGTTGGACTGGAAGATGCCAGCCGCGGAGCGGGGCAGGAAGTCCTCGTACACGATGGGATCGGCGATGACGGCGCCGGTCTCGACGAGCTCGTCGAGGGTCCGGCCGGCGGGGTCGATGCGTGCGGTCGCGTTGCCGGCCAGCCGGTAGGCGAAGAAGCCGAGCCCGGACCGGTCGAGGTCGTCCTCGTTGTCCGGCAGCGATCCGGCCCACACGTCGCGGGCGTGGTCGGCGCGGATGCCGCCCCGATCGGCAAGCCGGCGGTCGACCTCGATCAGCAGGGCGTCGTAGAGCGAGCGACCTTTCGGTGTGAGGGCGATGCCGCGCGCCTCGACCTCGCCGAAGCGGACGCGCAACGCTCCGGTCGAGATGGTTCCGTCGGGTTCGGCGAAGGTCCGTGGCTCGGCGAGTGCCTTGAACGACGTCTGCCGAAGCAGGACGTCCGGTCCGTCCCAGCGCTGCGGGCCCTGGATCTCGTCGATCATCGTGACGCCCCGCTCCGTCATCCGGCGGTAGAGCTCGTCGATGTCGAGGACCCGTGGTGTCAGGTGGTTGATATGCGTGGAGCCGACCCCGCCGATGTCGGCGGCGACGCCGGAGATCGCTTCCAGGGTTGAGTACCAGGCGCGATCGACCGGCTCGGTGGAGAGCTCGAACACCGCCGTTGCCAGCTCGATGAATCGGTCGGCGTCCTCCTCGGCGAGGCCGTCGTCGGCGACACTGCGATCGGCGAGTGCGAGCAGCTCGGGTCCGAACAGGTGACGGCGCGACAGCCGTTCGTTCAAGCCCGCTTGGACATCCGGGGTGAAGAACCGCTCGTCGTCGACCGTCAGCAATGACGTGAAGACGCGGAACGGGTTGCGGGCCAGTTCGTCGCGGTCGGTCGGACGGAACGCCGTCGACACCACCGGCACCGAACTCGACGACGCGTCGCGCAGGTCGTAGAAACCGACCGGGGACATGCCGACCGCGTCGAACACCCGGGCGACGTCGCGCATCTCGCTCGGGGTGCCGAGGCGGATCGCGCCGTGGCGTTCGGCGGTGACGCGGCTGATGCTGCCCAGACGCTGGGCGGCCGCACCGTCACGCGCGAGCACGTCGGCATTCACCTGTTCGGCGACCTCGACCAGGGTCGTGTACTCGGGCACCTCACGCCCGTACATCTGCGAGAGCGACCGCGCGAACGCCGCGCGGAGCTCCCAGCGGTTGCGGTGCGCTCCGTTCACAGACCCAGACCGGTGAGGGCGCGATCGATCGAGGCGACGCCGTGCGCGAGTTCGTCGTCGGACACCGTCAGCGCCGGGCGGAACCGGATGCTGTTTCCGCCGCAGCCCAGCATGATGACGTGCTCGTCGTCGCGGGCGGCGGCGATGACGGCATCCCGGGTGCCGGCGTCGGGGAGGGTGAACGCGCACATCAGCCCGCGCCCGCGCACATCAGTGACGGCGGGGTGGGTGTCGGCGAGGTCGTGCAGACGGCCCAGCAACGCGGTGCCGAGCTCGGCTGCGCGGGCGATGAGGCCGTCGCGCTCGATGACCTCGAGGATGCGGCGCGAGCGGACCATGTCGGTCAGGTTCCCACCCCAGGTGGAGTTGATGCGAGAGCTGACGTGGAAGACGTTGTCGGGGACCTCGTCCACGCGGCCGCCGGCCATCATCCCGCAGACCTGCACCTTCTTGCCGAAGGCGACGACGTCGGGGGTGAGTCCGAGCTGCTGGTAGGCCCACGCGGTGCCGGTCATGCCGCAGCCGGTCTGCACCTCGTCGAGGATGAAGAGAGCGTCGTGGTGGTGGCACAACGCCTGCATGGCCTGGAGGAACTCGGCGCGCAGGTGTCGGTCGCCGCCCTCACCCTGGATCGGTTCGGCGATGAAGCAGGCGATGTCGTGCGGGTACGCGGCGAAGGCGTCGCGGGCTTGGTCGAGCGCCGCGGCCTCGGCGGCTTCGAGGTCGGCCTGCGATTGGCTGTCACCGATGGCCGGGCTGGGAATGCGCGGCCAGTCGAAGGTGGGGTAGCGGGCGGTCTTGTTCGGGTCGGTGTTGGTGAGCGACATCGTGTAACCGCTGCGGCCGTGGAACGCGTGCTGCAGGTGCATCACCTTCGTGCCGAGGGCGGGGTCGATGCCGTGTGCCTCGTTCCAGCGGCTCTTCCAGTCGAAGGCGACCTTGAGGGCGTTCTCGATGGCGAGCGCACCGCCCTCGACGAAGAACAGGTGGGGCAGTGCCGGGTCGCCGAGGACGCGGGCGAAGGTCTCGACGAAGCGGGCCATCGGGACGCTGTAGACGTCGGAGTTGCTCGGCTTGTTCAGTGCGGCGGTCAGCAACTCGTCGCGGAAGTCGGGGTCGTCGGCGAGCGCGGGATGGTTCATGCCGAGCGCGTTGGACGCGAAGAACGTGAAGAGGTCGAGGTAGCGGGTGCCGTCGCGGGCGTCGACGAGGGTCGAGCCGCGGGAGTTCGCGATGTCGAGGACGAGGTCGAAGCCGTCGGCGAGCATGCTGCGCCGAAGGATCGGGTGGACGTCGGACGGACGGACGAGATCCTCCGGCGAGAGCGGCGCGATCGGGTCGGCAAGCTGCGTCATACCGCAAGTTTGCAGGAGAATTTGCGGTCTGCCAAATGTGGCGCGGGACGATTTGCTGGTTCTCCACCTCCTCACCGTCCAGCCTTGACGAGTGGGTGGGCGGGACGGAGGCTGAGCCCAGCGTTGGAGGTCCCGAGGGGGTGCGGCGATGGCACGCGTCGCTGCTCGTGTCGTCACCTGCGGGCCCACGCTGCTGCTGGTTGCGCTCGTCGGATCGACCTTCGCAACGGCGTCGCCAGTACATGCGACGGCGCACGTCCCGCCGTTCCCGGTCGAGGTGATGGAACGGCCGTTCGAGCCGCGACAGTTGCCGCCGGGCGGTGTCCACGTGGGGACCATCGGCCTCGACCTCGTGCCGGTCCCGGCCTCCACCCCCGTACGCATCCCATTCGACAGTGCGTTCGCGCTGTTCGACGCACCCGTCATGCTCTATGGCCCGTCCGTCCAGCCGTCGCGTCTGATCGCCAGGTTCTATCTACCGCCGCGCAGCGTCTACGAGGTCCTGATGGCCGGCTTCAGCTGCACCGACTACAGGTTGGTGGACGCGATCACAGGGCAGTCGTTCGAGAACTGGCAATCCTGTGATCGGCGGGTGCCGGCCGCGTGATGGGGACGTGAGACGGCGAATATCCAACTCTGACGTGGCTATTGGCGTTTCGGGAATCGTTCGTGTCGTCTCGGGGCTTGGAGCGGGTCGACGTACGCCGGGGGTATCACTTCGGGGTAGCCGTCGAGGCTCATGCGCATGGTCCATTGCTGGTGTTCCTGGACGCCGCGTCGGTCTTGGGGTTCGACCTGGTTGTGGTGGAACCGGCAGAGGAGGGTGCCGTTGTTCAGCGCGGTGTCGCCGCCGTGCCACCAGGGTTTGACGTGGTGCGCATCGCAGTCCCGCGGCGGGCGGTCGCAGCCGGGGAACGTGCATCCTCGGTCGCGGACAGCGAGCGCTTGGCGGAGGGCGCCGGCGAACAGCCGCTGTTGTTGGCCGACGTCGAGAGGTTGGCTCGTGCCGTTGCAGACGATCGGGAGGATGTCGGCGTCGCAGGCGAGCAGCCGTGCCTCTTGGGCGCTGATCTGTTCACCGGAGTCGAGCAGGGTGGCGGGCACGAGTCCGTCGACGAGGGTCTTGTAGTCGAGAAGGAGGTTGACGCGGGGACGGTCGCCGCCGTTCGCCGGGCCGTTGCCGTCGGTCAGGTACGCGTGCGTCATCTCGACCAGCGCGTCCGCGCGGCGTTGTTCCATCGTGCGGAGGTCGCCGTGGCCGGCGGTGATGTCGTCGCCGATCCGGTCACGTTTGGCGATCGCGTCGATGACCGCCCGCAACGCTTCGCCGTCGCCGATGCTCACCTTGAACCGTCCGTAGGTCGCGCCGTGGCCGTCGTTGAAGAACCGGAGGAACCGGGTTCGGCGCGCCTCCTTCTCCTGTCTCTCGAGTCGTTCGGCGTCCTTGAGTTCGGCGAGTTCGGGCGCGATGACGTCGAGGACGTGGCGGGCACAGCGCTCGAGTTCTTTCGGGCCGAGCCGGTGGGCGAAGTCCAGCAGGGTCGCCTCTCCGGCCTGGACCCGCTCGGGGGACATCTCGGGTGGGAGTTCGTCGAGGGTGCCGACGATCGCGTGCGCCTGCTCCGCAGAGATCTCCCCGGTTGCGAGTGCGTCGGCGGTGGTGGTGAACCGTCCGGTCAGCGCGCGTCCGGCGGCGACCTCACGCCGTGCTGCACCCAACGACAGGTGGTTCGTGGTGCGGAGCCAGTTGGCGGTTTTGATGCATCCCTCGCGTTCGGCGACACCGTCGCGGTCGAGGTGCCCGATCGCCTGGGACACCAGCGCGTCGATGCTGGCGCGGACCTCGAGGATGCGTTTGACAGCCGCGAGGCGTTCTTTGTCGGTGAACCGCCACCAGTCGACGGCCCCGGGGGTGTTGACCGGGGTGACGGCGTCGACTACGGATTCCAGTGCGGTCAGGACCGGATGGTCGAGATCAGGTGGAGTGGTGATCGACATAGTGAGAACGCTAGACCCGACCACCGACAATCCGCTCAGCAAGAATTCTCAGCCAGGCAAGGACTCTGAGCGACACAACGGTCACTCGCCGGGTGTCGGATCCTGTGCGGGAAACGGACACACGCCCGAGACGTTGGGCGGCCAGAGGCCACGAGGGGACTGTGAACGTGAACGCCGCCAAAGCATTCGGCACTCTCGCGGGGATGGCGTTGACGGTCGTCCTGACAGGTTGCGCGGTGTCGCCGATCGGATGCCCCGTTGCCGGCCATCGGGTGGACGAGGTCTTCGACACCATCGAGACTCCCGCGATCGCGACTATCGCGGACGACGAACCAGGTTCATGTCAGTCGGGGGAACCCGCGACGGCAATGCGCCGGTACCAGCCCGACAACGGGCCAGAGCGGGCGAACTCGTGGCCGCGTTGACGGATGGGTTCACCCGTACGGGCTGGACCGACGTCACGCCCGAGGCGACCGCCGGAGCGGTGCAATCCACGTACGAAACGACGGTCGACGCGAGGCGCTACCGCGCCACCATCGACGACACTGGTGGCGAGGTCTGGATCTACCTGGCGGCGGCGTGACGGCTGGAAGAGGCTGCGCACGGGAACCCTCGTCCGGGCCCATGCGTCGAAGCAGACACATCAGCTCGGGCTTGTGGATGGGGGCAGCCGGTGATCGGCCTCAGGGTCGCGGCGTCGGTCGCGGTACTCGCCGTGGTGTCGAGCGGCTGCATGC
Organism: Actinopolymorphaceae bacterium; assembly: GCA_036786375.1. Lineage (GTDB taxonomy): Bacteria > Actinomycetota > Actinomycetes > Propionibacteriales > DAIQRJ01 > DAIQRJ01. The sequence goes on along the minus strand of DAIQRJ010000005.1, from coordinate 84,450 downwards.
GGTCCTACCCCGCGCTCCAGCCGGAGGTTCGCGTCACCCCGACGGTCGACGTTGCGCCGGCACCGATTGTCGCAGCCCGATGTCCACGCGACGGTGCCGGCCTCGCCCACGCCCAGGGCCGCGCGATCGGGGCCGGGTCGCGGCCGAACGGGTTCGTGCCCGTGCGGGTCATCCGTTGCCCCGTCGTCGACAAGGCCGGCCGCGCCTGCCGTCCCCGGATCCCCGTCGATGCGTGCGGGCAGCCGCAGCAACCTGTCTTGGACGCTCTCGCGGCGATTACGTGGACGTCGAACGGCTCGTTCCCCGTCGTGTGGCGATAGGCCGCCGGCCAGACTCCGTACCGCCAGCTGGGCAGAAGTCCTCCCGAGCCACTCGGTGCACGCTCAGCCGACCGGCCGAGTCGGGGTTCTGCCCAGCCGGCGGTACGGCGTTCCCGCCGCCAGCTCGCCGCGGGGCGTGGCAGGATCGCCGGCGTGAACAGTCGTCGACCCAACCTCGTGTTCGTGATGACCGATGACCATGCCGCGCACGCCATCTCCGCCTACGGCAGCCGTATCAACCAGACGCCCAACCTCGATCGCATCGCCGACGAGGGCATGCGGCTGGACAACGTCTTCTGCACCAACTCGATCTGCTCACCCAGCCGGGCGACGATCCTCACCGGCACCTACAGCCACCTCAACGGCGTTCCCAGCATCTACTCCGGCTTCGACTACCGGCTGCCGACGTTCCCCGAAGTCCTGCATGAGGCCGGCTACGCGACCGCGTTGTTCGGCAAGTGGCACCTGGGTCACGAACCCGAGAATCTCCCACGGGGCTTCGACGACTGGCGCATCTTCCCAGGTCAGGGTGCCTACCACGACCCGATGATGATCTCGGCCGGTTCGGACGGGCAGGCGGTTCACGCGCGGGTCTCCGGCTACGCCACCAACATCGTCACCGACCTCTCGCTCGACTGGCTCGACACTCTCCGGGATGATCAGCCCTTCTGTCTCCTCGTCCACCACAAGGCGCCGCACCGTCCGTGGGAGCCCGACGCCGCGCACGCGGACATATACGCCGATGTGGACATTCCGGAACCCGACACGCTGTTCGACGACTACGCGACCCGCACCGATGCGGCCCGGGCGGCGACCATGCGGGTTGCCGTTCACCTCAATGCCGTTGACGTGAAGGCGGAAGTCCCGGCCGAGCTGACGGGGGACGATGCCATCGTCGAGCGAACCCGATGGAACTACCAGCGCTACATCAAGGACTACCTGCGCTGCGTGGCCTCGGTCGACGACAACGTCGGCCGGCTGCTCGACCACCTCGACGACTCCGGCCTGGCCGAGAACACCATCGTCGTCTACACCTCCGACCAGGGCTTCTTCCTCGGCGATCACGGCTGGTACGACAAGCGCTTCATCTACGAGCAGTCCCTGCGGATGCCGATGCTCGTGCGGTGGCCTGGCGTCGTCAGGGCAGGGAGCGTGAGCGACGCCATGGTCACGAACACCGACTTCGCCCAGACCTTCCTGCAGGCGTGTGGATGCGACGCTGCGACCGAGCTGCCGCAAGCCCAGGGGCGGGACATGCTCGATGTCCTCGCCGGCCGGACACCGCCGGATTGGCCTACCTCGATGTACTACCGCTACTGGGAACACGACGATCCGAGCCATCACGTCCGCGCCCACTACGGAGTCCGGACCCGCACGCACAAGCTCGTCTACTTCTATAACGCAGGTCTCGGGACGGACGGCTCCTCGGAGCAGATCTTCCCGCCCGCGTGGGAGCTCTACGACCTCGTCGCCGATCCGGCCGAGCTGCACAACGTCGCCGACAATCACGCGTACGAGGCGACGAGAGCCGACCTCGAAGCAGAACTCGTCCGCCTGCAACGCCAATACGGTGATCAGCCGTACATGCCGGAAGCGTGATCAGTCGGCGGCGTGATCATCCGGCGAGCTGACGCCAAGCCTCACGCCGAAGCCGTTGACGAACCGGGTCGGCCACCGGCGCGGCAGCCAGGAGCCGGCGCGTGTACGGGTTGCGCGGCGACCGCAGAACCCGCGCGGCCGTCCCCTCCTCGATGATCCGGCCGGACTGCATGACCGCGACCCGATCGGCGAGCTGCTCGACGACGGCGAGGTCGTGGCTGATGAACAGGCACGCGAACCCGATCCGGTCCTGGAGCTCACGGAACAGGTCGAGAATGCGTGCCTGTACGGACACATCGAGCGCACTCGTGGGTTCGTCCGCAATGAGCAGGTCGGGGTCGAGTGCGATCGCTCGGGCTATCGCGACCCGCTGGCGCTGCCCACCCGACATCTCGTGCGGGTACCGCTCCGCCATCCTGGCCGGCAGCTGGACCTGCTCCAGCAGACCGCCGATACGTCGGTCGAGATCGCCGCGGCTGTCGCGATGGTGCACCACGATCGGCTCGGTGATGCTCGTACCCACCGTCTGCCGCGGGTTCAGCGACGACGCCGGATCCTGGAAGACGATCCCGAGAGTGCGGCGGACCTCCTTCCACTGGTTCCTCGAAGCCTTGCTCACGTCGTGCCCTGTGACGACCACCGACCCGCCCGCGATCGGTGCGAGCCCGGCGAGGACACGGCCGATCGTCGACTTGCCCGAGCCGGATTCACCTACCAGGCCCAGGGTTTCGCCCGCGTGGATCTCGAGGCTCACGGAGTCCACGGCGTGCACGACCGAACGCCGCCTTCCCGTGTAGTCGACCGACACGTGCGTGAGGTCGGCGACCACCGCGTCGCCGATTCCGGCGCGCGGGACGGGCAACGACGAGACAGCCGCGTTTCCGGCGGCAGTTGCTGAACCGGCCGCATCGTCGATGTCGGACAGCTCGGGCACGGCGTCCAGCAGTGCGTGTGTGTACTCAGCCTGCGGATCGGCGAACAGGATGTCGACATCCGCCCGCTCGACGACCTCGCCGTCACGTAGGACGACCACGTCGTCGGCGACGTCCGCGACGACGCCCATGTTATGCGTGATCAGCAGGATCGCCATGTCCAGGCGATCCCGCAGATCGCGCAGCAGTTCGAGGATCCCTGCCTGCACAGTGACATCGAGCGCCGTCGTCGGTTCGTCCGCGACCAGGATGTGCGGGTCGCAGCTGATCGCCATGGCGATCATCGCCCGCTGGGTCTGGCCGCCGGAGAGCTGGTGGGGATAGGACGACGACACGCGATCAGGGTCGTCGAGCCCGACCGACGCAAGCAGGTCGAGCACACGCGCGTGCACCTCGCGGCGATCGAGTTCGGTGTGCGTGTGAATGGCTTCGGCGATCTGGAAGCCGATGGTGAAGACCGGATTGAAGGCCGTCATCGGCTCCTGGAAGATCGTGCCGATCGCGCCGCCCCGGACGGCACGCAGACGTTGAGATGTCGCGCCGACGAGCTCCTCGCCGTCGAGCCGGATGCTGCCGGTGACGGTCGCGGTGGCCGGCAGCAGGCCGAGTGTCGCCATCGCCGAGACGCTCTTGCCCGATCCGGATTCCCCTACCAGAGCGAGGATCCGCCCGGGTTCGAGCGTGAACGACAGGTCGTGGACCGCGGGCCGGTCACCGGCCCGGTGCTCGCCGGAGGAGAAGGTGATCGTGAGACCTTCGACCACGAGGGATCCCGCCCCCGGCGTCGTACCTGCCGGGAGTGGGATCACCTCGGATGTGCCGCTCACTGCTTCAGCGACACCTTCAGGTAGTTCGGGTAGGCCGGGAACGCCGCGACGAAGAAGTTGGCGACGTTCGAGCCGTGCAGGAACGAGTTCCGGGTGTAGATCAGCGGCACGATCGGGGCGTCGCCCATGATCTTCTTGTCCGCCTGCGCCCAGAGTGCCTGTGACTTCGTCTGGTCTGTCTCCGCGGTGGCCTCGGCGATCAGCTTGTCCACGGCCGGGTTCGAGTAGCGCGACAGGTTGTACGCGCCGCCACCGATCTGGCTGGAGTCGAACAACGGCTGGATGTTGCCGTTCGCGCTGGGGAAGTCCGGCTGCCAGCTGCTCAGCGTCAGATCGAACGACACCTTGTCGCCGGCGGCGTCGGTGGACCACTGGTTGGCGTCCTCCGGTTTGAGCGTGACGGTGATCCCGGCGCGCTTCAGGCCTTCCTGGATGGCCTGCGCCTGGCCGAGGCTCGTCGGGTCGTTCTGCACCAGGAGAGTCAGCTTGAGCTTGTCGGCGTACCCGGCCTCCTGGAGCAGGCTCTTGGCCTTGGCGACGTCACCGGTCGGATCGGCCTGGTAGAGGTCGTAGTCGACCCGTCCCGGAATGCCGGGAGTGATCAGCGTCGTGGCGAGCCCGCCGGAGATGTCGCCACCGGAAGCCAGCAGGTACGACTTCTTGTCGACCGCGTAGTTGATCGCCTGCCGGACCTTGAGATTCTTCAGCGGACCACGCGTGGTGTTGATGGCGAGGTAGGCGAGCGCGCCGGGATCGGAGGTGACCAGCCGCTGCTTGGCGGTCGGGTTGCCCTGGATCTGAGCGAGCTGCGCCGGCGGCACGAACGTCGCGCCGAAGGCGTTCTTGTCGTCGCCGGAGTCCGCGATCAGCCGCTTCGCTGAGACCGAGTTGTCCTGCCCGAGGGAGAACACGATCGAGTTCGGCCCTGCCGTGCGGACGCTGTCCTGCCCCCAGTTCGGGTTGCGCTCCAGCACGAGGCTGGTGCCCTCGTTGTAGGACTTCACGTCGTACGGGCCGCTCGCGACGGGGTTCTTCCCGTACTCGGCCGGCTTGGGGTCCTTGGCCTTCGGAACCGGGGCGAACGGGCCCATCGATACGATCCACGGCCAGTCGCCGTAGGCGGACTCGAGGTGGAAGACGATCGTCTTCGCGTCCGGGGTCTGGATGGAGGCCAGTTCCTTGCCGTTGTAGGGACCCTTGTAGGTGTCGCCGCCGACCAGCAAGCCCTTGTGGTAGCCGAGACCGCCGGACAACTCGGCCGCGAACGTGCGCTCGACCCCGTACTTGACGTCGGCACTGGTGATGGGCGAACCGTCGGAGAACTTCAGGCCGTCCTTGAGCGTGTACGTCCATGTCTTGCCGCCGTCGGAGGCGGCGCCGGTGGTGGTGGTGGTGGCGAGGTCGGGGACGACGGTGGCCGGCTTGCCCGGCGCGATGTCCCACGTGGTCAGGCGTCGCTCGACCAGACCGAGGGAGGTGATGGCCAGGCTCTGGCTCTTGGCCGGATCGAGTTCGACCGTGGTCGCGCTCGTGAGGATGGTCAACGTGCCGCCCTTGGCGGCGGGACCACTGGTGCCACCGGGGGACGCGTTCGTCGTGCTGGGGTTGGCGTTGCACGCGGCAAGGGCCAGGCTCGTGGCCGCGACGGCGACCACCAGTCCGAGTCGTCTCATCGGGGATGTCTTCCTTTCTAGGGGTTTCATGCTTCTGAACATTCAGACGCGCGGATCGAGCAGTCCGTAGACCATGTCGACCACGACGTTGGCGATGATGATGAGGAAGGCGGAGAAAAGCGTCACGCCGACGATCAGCGGCAGGTCGATGTTGCCGACGGCGTCGAGCAGCAGGGCGCCGAGGCCTTGCATGCTGAACACCTTCTCGGTGATCACCGCCCCGCCGAGCAGGCCGCCGAGATCGAGGCCGAAGATCGTGATCACCGGTATCAGCACGTTGCGAAGGGCGTGCCGGCCGATGACCCGGCCTTCGCCCAATCCCTTCGAACGCGCGGTGCGGATGTAGTCCTCGCTGAGGACGTCGAGCATCTGTCCGCGTGTCAGCCGCGCGTAGATCGCCGCGGAGATGAACGCGAGCACGCACCACGACAGGATCAGGTGCCAGGCCCAGTCGATCGGGCTCTGCGCGAACGGCGCGTACCCGCTCACCGGAACCATGTTGAGCTTGAACCCGAACAGGGATATCCCCAACAGCCCGACGAGATAGCTCGGTGCGGACACCCCCGCCATGGCGACCGTCATCGTCACCCGGTCCAGGACGGTGCCGCGCTTCACGGCGGAGATGACTCCCGCGCTCACTCCGACGATCAGCCAGAGGATCGCCGCGCCCACGGCGATCGAGAACGTCACGCCGAATCGGCTCGCGATCAGGTGGGTGACGGTGTCGTTGAGCCGGAACGAATACCCGAAGCACGGCGCCGAGCACTGGATCACGGCCGCGCCGCTGCCGTAGGCGCGCCCGGACACGATGCCCAGCAGGAAGGCACCGAACTGCTCCCACACCGGCTTGTCGAAGCCCATGAACGTGCGGGCCTCCTGCAGCCGCTCGGGTGTGCACGGCTTTCCGCAGGACAGTTGCGCGGGGTCGGACGGGAGCAGGTAGAACACCGCATATGTCAGTGCGCTGATGATGAGCAGCACGATGACCATGGCGAGCAGACGGCCGGCGAGGTAGCGCAGGGTGCTGTTCATGAGCGGAGGTTCCGTGAACGGGGATCCAGCGCGTCCCGCAGGCCGTCGCCGAACGCGTTGAAACCCAGGGTCGCCGCGAACAGCGCGACACCCGGGAAGATGAGATAGAGCGGGTCGGTCTGGACCCAGGCGACGGCATCGCCGATGGAGCGTCCCCACGACGGTGTCGGCGGCGGCACGCCCACGCCGAGGAACGAGAGCGCCGCCTCGGCGCCGATCATGCCGGGGATGGAGATCGTCGTGAACACGATGATCGTGGCGGTCAGATTGGGCAGCACCTGCGTCCGCACGACGTGCCAGTTGCTGCTCCCCATCGCTGTGGACGCCTGGACGAAGTTGCGCTGACGCAGCGACAACGTCTGGCCGCGCACCACCCGGGCGATCGACGGCCAGCCGAAGAATCCGATCACCAGCACGATCAGGACCGGCTTCGGAAAGCCGGCCGGGGCGATCGCGCCGAGCGCGATCATGAAGACGAGCCCGGGAAAGCCGAAGAGGACGTCGACGATGCGGCTCGCGACCTTGTCGTACCAGCCGCCGAGGAAGCCCGAGGTCACACCGACGAGGACGCCCAGGCTGACGGCGATGACCGTCGCGGCGACCCCGACGAGCAACGACGTGCGTGCGCCGTAGACCGTGATGGCGAACAGGTCGCGGCCGTTGAGCGGCTCGACGCCGAACCAGTGCTCGCCGCTCATCCCGCCGAGCCGGCCGGTCGGCAACCCCGACCCGTCCAGCGCATCGATGTGGAAGCTCAACGGGTCCTGGCCCTCGAGCCTGGCCAGCAGGGGAGCGAGCGCGGCGACCAGGACGAAGAAGACGATCAGCGCCCCGCCGATCACTGCCGCCCGGTCGCCGAGCAACTGGGCCCAGACCGTGCGTGCGTTGGAGTGCCGGGGTTCGTCCACGGCGTCGGCGTCAACCCTGACCCCGATGGACACGGTTCAACTCCTCGAAGGACGTGGACGGCGCGACCGGGCCGATTCCCGGACGCGAGGCCTGTTGGGCAACCGACGGCCACCACACGGTATTCCTCGTCGCCGGACTTCACCGCTCGTCACCCCGCGATTGCCCTACCGAGAGGCCAGGCAAACGGGTCGCGCCACACGCGGACAACCGAGACCATCGAGCGCCATAGTGTGACACGCCCACCACGGCGCGTAACGGCTGATGAGCGTGCCCCGGATGGCCGTCGACCGGCTCACGCGACGGGACCGGCGGCGTGGTCGGGCACCCGACGGTGTGAGAATCGCCGGGTGCCCAACAGCGTGGTGCGGGTGTGATGCGAGCCGGCCCGGTGCTCACGCTCAAGACGGCGTCGGCGATCGACGTCTTCACGCGCATCCTGACGCACGGCCCGATCGCACGCATCAAGGTCAACGTCGACAAGGTCATCGGAGTGGCGACCACCATGCGCGCCGAGGTCCTCGACGTCGTGCTCACGGTCAACGGCACCGACTTGGTCGGGGTGGACTTCCAGGGCTCGAACGACGACGACTGGAATCACCCGCAGGAGCAGAAGATCATGGTGCATCTCGAGGCCGGGACCAACATGATCAACGTCGGCCACCCGACCTGGTACGTCTCCGACATCGACGCCTTCACGATCTGACCCGGATCGCGGCGACTAGCGCTCCATCTCGGCACCGCCGCGCGGTAGCAAGGTCGTGGCCGGCTGGCCGATGACGAGCTTGTGCCGTCGGGCATGCCCGTCCGCGCGCCCGTCGAGTTGCGACACCAGCGCGGCCCGATGCTCGGACAGCGCTGTTCGAGCCTCCCGGGGCATCCGTCCGGTGCCGTTCACCAGATCGTGCGACTCGATCGGGTCGGCCACCAGGTCGAACAACTGCTCGGTCCCGTGTTGCGACCACCACACGTACTTCCAGCGGTCCGAGACGATCCACTGCAGCGTCTGCTCGAAGATCGTGTGCTCGCCGTGCAGCCACGGACGTGCGTCGGGCTGAAGCAGGCTCCGGCCGTCCAGGTCGTCGGGTATGGGGAGTCCCGCACAGTCGAGCAGCGTCGGCATCACGTCGCGCAGTTCGGCGATGCGATCGTCGACGGCACCGCGTTCGACGACGCCGCCGGCCGGGCCACGCAGGATGAGCGGCACGTGCGCCGATCCCTCGTACGGGAAGCCCTTACGCCACATGTCGTGGTCGCCCATCATCTCGCCGTGGTCCGCGACGAACGCGACGTAGGTGTTGTCCGCGACGCCGGCCTCGGTGAGGGACTCCAGCAATCGGTTCACCTGCTGGTCGATGTGGCTCATGTGGCCGTAGTACCCGGCCCGCACGCGCTGCACGGTCTGGTCGTCGTAGCGGGCCACGAGCGCCTCGGGGTCGCCGTCGGAGCGCCACGGCTCGAGCAGTGAGGTCCAGTCGCCGACAGTCGGCCGGTGCTGCGGCGCCGACAGGTATTGCTCGAAGGCCCATGCCGGCGGGTCGTAGGGCGGGTGTGGCCGGTGGAAGCTCACGTACAGGAAGAACGGGCAGGTGGGATCGCGCCGGTTCAGCCAGTTCACCGATTCGGTGACCGTCCAGGTCGACGGGTGCAGGGCCTCCGGCTTGTCCCACGGCCGGGCGACGACCGAGTTGCAGTTGAGGCCGTGGTCGAAGTAGTCCGCTGCGACGCTCTGGCCGGCCTGATTGCGCAACCAGGGCAGGTAGTCGTCGTAGGCGTCGACAGCGCGGTCACGGCGGCGGGTGAAGTGCAGATAGCCGTCGTGCAGGGTGACGTCGTCGAAGCCGATCCGGTTGCGTTCGGGATGGACGTGCAGTTTGCCCACGCACTTGGTCTGGTAGCCGTGCCGGCGGAACTCGCCAGGCATCGTCGTCTCGAAGTCGAACGGGATGCCGTCCTGGTAGCCGAGCCGCCGGTGCCGACTCTGCCCGAGCCCGGTCATCAAGGCGATGCGGGCCGGCACGCAGGTCGGCGTGGCCGAGTAGGCGCGGGAGAATCGTGTTCCCCGTAAGGCCATCTGGTCGAGGTAGGGTGTCCGCACCACGTCGTGCCCGGCCACCGACAGTGCATCGCCGCGCCACTGGTCGACGCAGATCAGCACGACGTTGGGACGGGCAGCCGGGGCCGGATGCGTCATCGGGTTCTCCTAGAGCGCGTCGATCGCCATCGTGAAGGTGTGCGAGTCGCCGGGTGCGAGCGCGATCAGGTCGGTGCCGGAGTTGAACGAGTTCGGTGGACAGGTCATCGGCTCGAGCGCCAGCCCGGTCCGCGACGCCGCGCCGGGCAGGTCGTAGCTGAACGGATGGATCCACGGCACGGCCGGATCCCAGCGCACCCGCACGCCGTGACCGTCCGCAGCGAGGACGGTGGCCGTACCCCAGCCGTCGGCGTCACGGCCGCCGCCGGTGTAACTGTGGTTGAGCCGGACCGGGCCGATCGGGCGTGCCGAGCCGAAGTCGAGATCGGAACCGGCGACCGGATAGGGACCGTCGGGCAGTGACCGCGGGCCGGGGGAGGTCAGGTAGCTCTGGGCGTCGAACTCCAGCGTCCAGTCGTCGACCTTGCCCTTGCCGGCGACGAAGTACACATGGTTGGCCGCGCCGTAGGGGGCCGTACCGGTGCCGAGGTTCGTAGCACCGATTTTGACGGTGAGCCCGCTCGTCGCGTCGAGCCGGTAGCCGATGTCGACCTGCAGCGCGAACTCGTAGCCGGCCTGCGCAAGCATCAGATAGCGCAGGGCGACCGAGCTCTCGTCCTGCTCGACGACCGTGAACGGCGCCCACCCGATCAGGCCGTGGATCGCGTTCGACGTACGCGGTTCGGTCAACGGGAGTTGATGATCGACGCCGGCGAAGGTGTACCGGCCGTCCTCGATCCGGCCAGGCCATGGCAGCATGACGGCACCGCGCATGTCCGGCCGTACCTCGTCGAGCCCGAACGGCAGGATCAGCGGCCGGCCGCCGTGGGTGAGGGTTCGAAGCGTCGCCCCGCACTGCACGACTTCGGCGGCGTACGGCCCGGCGCTGAGCAGATATCGGTCGCCGGAGGTCGATGCGAGAGACATGATGTCGAGCCTAGCCATGCGTCTCGGCCGAGCCGGCCGGGCACGGAGACCGGCTTGGGCCGGATCGGAGGCGTCGTGCACACACTCGCGGGCGTGGCCGCCGACCCGGGGACGGCGACCGCCGAGCTCGTGCTGCCGTCCGGGACGGCGCTCGTCCTGCGTCCCCTGGAACCGCGCGATCGTGGTGGTCTGGCGTCGTTCTTCGACGGCCTCTCGGCACGCTCACGGCTCTACGGCGGTGTCTCCGGTGACACGGTGGCGCAGGCGCTCGAGCACTGTGACGCGATCGGACGCTACGACAAGCTGCGGCTGGCGCTGTGCACCGGCGACCGGCGGATCGCGGGGCTGCTCGAGCTGTCCTTCGACGTGGTGGCGGCCGACGTCGAGCGGTTCCTCGGCTACGGAGTCGACCTCGGCGCGCGTGACGCACGGTTCGGTCTCTGCATCGCCGACGCGATGCAGGGAACCGGCGCGGCCGCCCTCGCGAGCACGGCGACCTTCGACGTGGCCAAGACGTTCGGCCGGAATCGGCTGATCCTCTGGGGCGGGGTCCGCGACGGCAACGTCCGCGCCCGGCGGTTCTACCGGAAGCTGGGGTTCGCCGACCTCGGAACCTGGCTCGAGCCGGGTGGCAACCTCGTCCGCGACGGACTCCTCGAGCTCTGACGGTTAGCCTGCGCACATGGTGTCCGAGATCTTCGATGCGTCGGCCTGGGCCGTCGTCCCCGGCTTCGAATCCTTGACCGACGTGACCTACCACCGTGCCGTCGCCCTCGGGCCGGCCGGCGCGACAGTCCGGGTGGCGTTCGACCGACCCGAGGTGCGCAACGCATTCCGTCCGCACACGGTGGACGAACTGGCCGGTTGCCTCGACCACGCGCGCAGCAGCGCCGATGTCGGCACCGTCCTGCTCACCGGGAACGGGCCGTCGCCCAAGGACGGCGGCTGGGCGTTCTGCTCCGGTGGCGACCAGCGCATCCGCGGCCGGTCCGGATATCAGTACGCTGACGATTCCGAGCGGCCGTCGACCGGCCCCGAATCCACTGCCCGGCTTGGACGTCTGCACATCCTCGAGGTGCAGCGGCTGATCCGGTTCATGCCGAAGGTCGTCATCGCCGTCGTGCCCGGCTGGGCCGCAGGTGGCGGCCACAGCCTGCACGTCGTCTGCGACCTGACCCTCGCCAGCGCCGAGCACGCCCGGTTCAAGCAGACCGACGCCGACGTCGCGAGCTTCGACGGCGGCTTCGGATCCGCCTACCTGGCCCGCCAGGTCGGGCAGAAGTTCGCCCGCGAAATCTTCTTTCTCGGCCGCGAGTACTCCGCCGACGAGGCGCACCGGATGGGGATGGTGAACGCGGTCGTCCCGCACGCCGAGCTCGAAACCACCGCATTGGAGTGGGCCACCGCGATCAATTCGAAGAGCCCGACCGCCCAGCGGATGCTGAAGTTCGCGTTCAATCTCGTCGACGACGGGCTCGTGGGCCAGCAGATGTTCGCCGGCGAGGCGACCCGGCTCGCCTACGGGACCGACGAGGGAACCGAGGGCCGGGACGCGTTCCTGGAGAAGCGCGACCCCGACTGGTCGGGCTACCCCTACTTCTACTGACGGCCGTCAGTCGACGACGCCGTAGAGGCGGTCACCCGCGTCGCCGAGCCCCGGCACGATATATCCGCGTTCGTTGAGCCGCTCGTCCATGGCCGCCGTGACGACCGTGATCGGCACGGTCAGCCCGGCGACATCGGTCTCGAGGGCGGCGATCCCCTCCGGCGCGGTGAGCAGGCAGATGGCGGTGATGTGGTCCGCTCCGCGTTCGACCAGGAGGTGGATGGCCGCGCCCAGCGTCCCGCCGGTCGCGAGCATCGGGTCGAGGACGTAGCACTGCCGCCCGGAGAGGTCGTTGGGCAGCCGCTTGGCATAGGTCGAGGCGTGCAGGGTGGTCTCGTCGCGCACCATCCCGAGGAACCCGACCTCGGCCGTGGGCAGCAGCCGCATCATCCCGTCGAGCATCCCCAGCCCGGCCCGCAGGATCGGCACGACCAGCGGCTTGGGCGTCGACAGCTTCGACCCGTTGGCAGCGGCGACCGGCGTCTGCACGGTGCGGGGCGCGGTGCGGACGTCGCGGGTCGCTTCGTAAGCCAGCAACGTGACCAGCTCGTCGGTGAGCAGCCGGAACTTCGCCGAGGAAGTGTCGCGGTCGCGCAGCACCGTCAGCTTGTGGGCGACCAGGGGATGGTCCACGACGACGATCTGCACGAGCCGCAGGCTACCGGTTGCGGGTGTCGCCGAGATCAACCCGCGGAGCGCATCGGACACGTCGCGGCAGCCCCGGAAGTCTGCGACTATGAGCGGCGTCGCCGGAGCCGGCGACCGTGTGTACAACGGAGGTCGACGTGTCGGACGAGCTCGAGTCGAACGCGGACGCGATCGACTTTGCCGTCGCCGCCTACCGCGAGGAGGGCGAGTGGATCCTCACCGGCCTGCAGGCCGAGCGCGCCGGTTCGCTCGACGACCTGCTCAGGTCCCTCCGCCGTTTTCCCGGTGAGACCGGCATCCTCGGCTTCGTGTCCGTAGACGAGGACTTCTTCGTCCTCGTCCGGGTCGCCGGGTCCCACGCCCGGCTGCTGCTCTCCGACGTGACCGCCGCCGAGGAGTGGCCGCTTGCTCGCCAGGTGGTCGAGGAGCTCGGCATCGACCTCGACGACCTCGACCCCAACAACCCCGAGCCGGCCGGCGACCTGTCGCTGTTCTCCGACCTCGGCCTCGACGCCCGTCACCTCGCCGCGATCTGTGACGACGTGGACGCGTTCCCCGACGAACTGCTCGACGACATCGCGGCGGAGCTCGGCTTCGCCGACGCGTTCCGTGAAGCCGCCGATGCCGTTGCCGGCTGACCTGCCGGCCGAGCCGCCGCTAACGCCAGAGCCAACGCCGAGCCCGCCCGACGACACCTCGCTGACCGAGTGGGCCGAGCCGATGCGCCGCGCGCTCGACCTGGCGCGGACAGCCGGTTCGGTGGGCGACGTGCCGGTGGGCGCGGTCGTCCTCGGCCCCGACGGCGCGGTGATCGGCGCCGCCGGCAACGCGCGTGAGACCGACGGCGACCCGACCGCCCACGCCGAGATCCTCGCGATCCGGCAGGCCAGCCGGGCGATCGGCAACTGGCGGCTGCACGGCTGCACGCTCGTCGTCACCCTCGAGCCCTGCGCGATGTGTGCAGGCGCCCTCGTCCTGGCCCGCGTCGACCGCCTCGTGTTCGGCGCGATCGACCCGAAGGCCGGTGCTGTCGGGTCGCTCTACGACATCCCGGCCGACCCGCGGCTCAACCATCGTCCGCAGGTGCAGGGCGGCGTCCTCGCCGACGAGTGCTCCGCGCTGCTGCGGGCCTTCTTCGCCGGGCGGCGCCGCCGCCCCGGCGGGCCGCCGGCGCACGGATCGGATTCTGCGGACCGGCCGCCGGTCCGATAACCTGCTCCGCGGTGGCGTGTCCGAGCGGCCGAAGGAGCGCGCCTCGAAAGCGCGTGAGGGGCAACTCTCCGCGGGTTCGAATCCCGCCGCCACCGCCAGTGGGCCCGTACCGACGTCGTCATTCGGTGCGGGCCCACTCGTCATCGAAACATCTGGGGCGATCCAGACACGTGGGCGGGCGAGAGCTGGGCGTGGGGCAACCGGGCGTGGGACAACTGCATCAGCAACGGCCGGCGCGCTCGTCGTCGGCGCGAGGGAGCAGCGATGAACATCGACGACTTCGGTGTCGTCCTGCTGATCGGCGCCCTCGTCCTGCTCGCATCGGTGGTCGCCGTCCGGCTGTCGGTGCGCATCGGCCTCCCCAGCCTGTTGATCTACCTGGGCTTCGGGCTGTTACTCGGTCAGAACGGGCTCGGACACTTCCGCTTCGACGACGCCGAACTCGCGCAGACGCTGAGTTTCGCCGCGCTGATCGTCATCCTGGCCGACGGTGGTCTGAGCACCCGCTGGCGTGAGATCAGGCCGTCGATGCCGGTCGGGCTGTCGCTGGCGACGGTCGGCACGCTGGTGTCGATGTTCAGCCTGGGTGCGATCGCCCACCTCGCGTTCGACCTGGACTGGAAGTTCGCGCTGCTGCTCGGGGCTGTGACCGCCCCGACCGATGCCGCTGCCGTGTTCTCGGTGCTGCGGAACGTGTCGCTGCCACGTCGGCTGTCGGGTGCCCTGGAGGCGGAGTCGGGCCTCAACGACGCTCCCACCGTGCTGCTGGTGACTGCGCTCAGCGTCAGCGCCGGCCACGAGGAGAAGGTGTGGGTGCTGGCGCTCACGATCTTCTACGAGCTCGTCGCCGGGGTCGCGTTCGGGTTGCTGGTCGGGTGGCTCGGCGCGAAGGCCGTGCACTGGATGGCACTGCCGTCGTCCGGCCTCTACCCGCTGGCCGTGCTCGGGTTGTGCGTCCTCGGGTACGCCGGCGCCGGCCTGATCCACGCCTCCGGCTTCGCAGCCGTCTACGTCGCCGCACTCGTGCTAGGCAACTCCGACCTGCCGCACCGGCGGACGGTCGGATCGTTCACCGAAGGGCTTGGCTGGATCGCGCAGATCGGCCTGTTCGTCATGCTCGGCCTGCTGGCCACGCCGACCGAGATCACTCTCCATGAGGTCGGTGTGAGCCTCCTGCTGGCGGCGCTGTTGATCTTCGTCGTGCGGCCGGCGGCGGTGTTCGCGTCGACGGCGCCGCTGCGGGTGGGCTGGCGCGACCAGATCTTCCTCACCGGCGCCGGCTTGCGCGGTGCGGTGCCGATCGTGCTGACGACGATCCCGCTGGCTGCCGGGATCGCCGACTCGAAGGAGCTGTTCGACATCGTCTTCGTGCTCGTCCTGGTGATGACGCTGGTGCAGGGTCCGCTGGCGCCGTGGCTCGCGAAGCGGCTGCGGCTGGCAGGTGAGGAGACCCGGGATCTGGAGGTCGAGACCGCGCCGTTGGGCCGGATCGACGCGGATCTGCTCGAGGTCAGCATCGAGCTCGGGTCACGGCTGCAGGGCGTCGAGGTCGGCGAGTTGCGCCTGCCGCCCGGTGCGTCGGTCGCTCTCGTCGTCCGGGGGACGGCGTCGTTCGTCCCGGATACCGAGACAGTCCTGCGCCAGGGTGACCAGCTGCTGGTGGTGGCCGGACGCAAGAGCCGACAGGCCGCGGAGCGGCGGCTGCGGGCTATCTCGCGTGGTGGCCGGCTGGCCGGCTGGACCGGCGAGCGCTGACGGCGGCCTACTTCGGCGACGGGGTCGTGCAGACCGTGACGGAGCCGGTGATCGCGATGGTCGTCGGCGCCTTCGAGGTCAGGTTCTTGAAGTCGTCGCCGACGTAGAGATCGATGCTCGAGTCGTGCGACTTGCTCGTCTTGATCGCCGCACCCTTGACCTGCTCGGCGACGAGCTTCGCCTGCGGGGACTTCGACTTCGCACGGACTTCCCACTTGGCGACCTTGACGTTGGCGCCCGCGTTCTCGACCTTCACGACGACGAAGCCGCGGTCACGCAGATCGGCGGCGGTGCGCGTCGCGAGGCCGCGCGCCTTGCCGGCGTTGTAGACGTTGACGTTGACCTGCTTGCTGCTGATCTTCGGTCGCTTGGATCCGGTCGCCTTCTCGGTGTGGCAGACCGGGGCGAGCGCTGTCTTGCCGTCCTGGCCGAGCACCGTCTTGGCGCCGTACCAGGCCGCTCCGGCCAGCAGCGCGAGGAGCACGAAGAGCGTGATCGGCCCGCGCAGCTTCAGCCGCGGTCGATACGCGTGCCCGTCGACGCTCGACATGCTCCTCCGTCCGCGCACGATCCATGACCGGTGCCCACCCTCTGCCGGGCCGAGGTTAGCCCGAAATCTCCAGCACACGCGCATGAAGCGCGGTTCGTTGGGCGAGTGCTGCACGCAATGCCCGATGCAGGCCGTCCTCGAGGTACAACTCGCCGTGCCAGGCGATGACGTGGGCGAACAGGTCGCCGTAGAACGTCGAGTCCTCGTCGAGCAGAGTGGCCAGGTCGAGCGTCCGCTTCGTCGTGACCAGCTCGTCGAGCCGGATCTGGCGGGGTGGCAGAGCGGCCCAGTCGCGCATCGCGGTCTGATGGTCCGGGTATGGCCGGTCCTCGCCGACGCGCTTGAAGATCACGTCGCAAGACTCTATCCGGGGCCCCCATTGCGGGCTGAATCTCGATCCGCACCCCCTCCCAACGGGCAGTCGCGACGGCAGACTGGCGCGCAACGCGAGGTCATCCGGCGCGTGCCGGATCGCTGGCAGCTGGGAGACCGACGTGGCGGTGAAGGCGGTGTGCGGCACTGGGCGGGACGTCCGTCCGTCCGCTCGTCGTCGGTGCGAAGGTAGGACAAAAGCACCTTCGGGTCACTAATCATCGTTTCTGTGACCGCACCGTTTGCACGTTTGGTTGGCCGGAGGGTCGTCCGCGGACGGTTCGGGGCTGTGAAACGGCGGCGTCGATGCCCATGGGATAGCGGCAGATTCGCTCACCAGGACGTCGATTACGCCTGAAGGGGAATGACATCAATGGCATTCGATCACTCTCGGTTAACGAACGTGACAAAGCGTGTGGTTACTCTGCATAATCAACCAATGACTACGCGTAGCCGCCTGGCGGCATCTCTCAGCGCACTTGCCCTCGCGGCTCTGGTGGTCGGAACGATCGCCTCCCCCCTTCAAGCGGCTACGACAGTCACGACCTGGCAGGGCGTGGCCTCGAAGGACGTCGACGGCGACACCGTATGGGTCGACATCGCCGGTGACGGTAAGGGACCGGTCTCGGTACGGAACGCCGGTATCCAGGCGATGGAAATCGGCACATGCCACGCCGCTGACGCGAGCGCGGCGATGAAGTCGATGACGTCCGGCAAGGGCGTGAAGCTCTCCGCCACGGTGTCGGCGACGAACGATGGCCGCCCGGTCCGGTTCCTCGACATCAACGGCACCGGTCTCGATCCGCAGCTCTCGTCGCTCAACGCCGGCCTCGTGATGGCCGTCAACCTCAATGGCGAGAAGGTCCGGGGCCACCAGTACCAGCTGGCCATGGAGCGCGCGGCGACGCGCGGCCAGAACCTCTGGAACAACGACGCATGCGGCGTGGGTCCCCAGCAGAGCATCAGCACACCGGACATGTGGGTGAAGTGGGATCTCGACATGTCGGACTTCGACAAGAAGGGCACCGCGTCGGAGAACGTGAAGATCCGCAACACCAGCAAGACGGAGACCCTCAACCTCGGCGGCTGGTCCATCCGGGACGGCTCGCACCACAAGCCGTTCACGTTCCCGATCGGCACGGCGATCAAGCCGAAGGGCGTCATCACGCTCTACACCGGTGCCGGCACGGCGACGAAGGCATCCTTCTTCTGGAACCGTGACCTGGGCGCGTTCACCAATCCGACGTCGCTCGTCGACAACAGCTTCGGCGCCCTTTACCTCGAGGACCCGCAGACCGACATCCGGGCGCACGTCAGCTGGCCCTGCGTCTACAACTGCCCGGCGGCGCCCCGCCTGAAGATCAGCCACGTCGAGTACAACCCGCCCGGCGACGACTACACGAACGTGAACGGCGAGTACATCTCGATCGTAACGACCGGCACGACGACCGTCGATCTGACGAAGGTCGTCGTCACCCTCGGCGGGCACGTGTTCAACTTCGGCCAGAACGGGATCCTCAAGCCGGGTCAGGTCCTGCGTCTCCACAGCGGGACTGGCACGAACACGGCGCTGACGAAGTACTGGCAGTACACGCACCCGTTGCTCGGCAACAACGGAACCGTCCGTCTGCGCACGGCCGGCAACCAGCCGATCACCTGCACGGCGTGGGGTACGGCGAAGTGTTGATCCGCGCTTAACTCCGTACGTACGTAGGCCCCGTGGGCCGGACGCCGAGGTTGGTCTCGGCGCCCGGCCCACGCCGCTATGTCAGGCGTTGCGTGCGGTGAGGCGCGCCCTTCGTATGACCAGTCGACGCCGGCCCAGCTTCCTCGACCTCGAACCGTTAGCGTCGCTCCGCATGAGCAACGTCCTCGTCACCGGTGCGAGCGGATTCGTCGGGTCACGGCTCGTCGCAGGCCTGACGAACACCCATCGCGTCGTCGCGCTCACCCGCAGCCCGGTCGAACGGGCTGCGGTCGCCGTCAACGGAACGTTCACCTCGCCCGCCGACCTCGCCCGGCTCGACGCGCATCCCATCGACACAGTCGTCCACCTCGCGGCCACCACGGGAGGCTCGAGCGAAGAGGACGCGCTCGACATCAACGTCAGCGGCACCCGTCGGCTGCTCCGTTACTGCGTCGATCGGGGCATCACGCGCTTCGTCCTCGCCAGCTCGATCGCCGCGGTCGGGTGCTTGTCGAAGGACTTCCTGCCCCGAACGCTCCCCATTCCCGACGACCATCCGTGCGACGCGGTCGATGCCTACGGACTCTCCAAGGCCCTGATGGAGGACCTCGCCTGCTACTTCGCCCGTCAGCGCCCGGACCTCGACATCACGATGTTCCGGATCGGCGCCGTCCAGCCCGACACCGCCGAAGCCGTCGACGAGAACTGGCTCGCGTCCGTGGTGGCCCCGTTCGTCAGCCTCGGCGGCATTGTCGCGAGCGACGTCGTCGAGGCGCTCGCACGGGCGACCAACGAAGGAGCCGGCCCCGGCGTCCATCGTGTGAATCTGGTGGCTCCGCTGGCCAGGACGCCGCTCCCGACGGCGGACGCGCTCCGCCGCGTCCTCGGTGAGAGGGCCGACCAACTGGATCTGTCCCACTACGAGAAGCCTGGCAACGAGCACGCCTCGGTCTACGCGACCGACGGACTCGAGCGCACGTACGGGTTCAGCGCCTCGATCGATCCGGCGACCATGACCCCGGGCAGCCGTCCGTAGCGCTGCACGTGCAGCCATAGCCTGGCGGGGTACCGACAACTACGACACTGACGACGACTGGGCGATCGGGGGATCTGTGACGGAGTCGCCGGCCGGTTGGCGGTGGGAGTCCTACGGCGGCGTCGAGGTGGGCATTCCCGATTCGTGGGGCTGGGGCAACGGAGACCAGCGACTCGACCGGTGGAAGGTCGGCGACCGCGGCAGGTGGGCGCGCAAACCCATGGTCGGCCGCCCCGGCTGGGCGACGCTGGTCGGGTACGACACTCCCCGGGCAGGTCGGCCAGATCCCGCCACTCTGCTCGAGAACGTGGCGTCGGTCGTCGCGTTCGGCCGGACGCCGACTCGCGCGCGGATAGTGGAGAACGAGAGTGACCGGACCACGGTTCGCCTGGATCGCGTCGAGGCCCGCATCCAGGCGGAGGCGACGCTGCGGGCCCAAATCGTTGCGACTCTGCACACTGCGGTGGTCGACAGCAACGGATGTCCGTCGACGCATCCGGTCGGGCAGGATCCGTCCCAGCGCCCGGATCCTGCGATCGATGTTCGGTCCCTCACCGGCGTGACCGCGATCGCGGCCGGCAAGGACGAATGGTGATCGAACCGCCGCCCAGTTCCGGTCCCGGGCCTGTCAGGATGACGCCGTGACCGAGCAGAGCACTCCGATCGAGCTGCATCCCGAGCTGCGCGACCTCGCGGGTTCCTACGGGATCGCCACCGAGTTCTGGGACTGGCTCGGACGTCCGGTAGCCGTCACCGCCGAGACGATCATCGGCGTGCTGGCCGCGCTCGACGTGGACGCCGCCACACCGGACGCCGTCGCCCGCGCCCTGACCGACCGACACCTGAGCGGCTGGCGGCAGATGCTTCCGTCCTGCCTGGTGATCCGTGAACTCTGGTCTCCGGTCGTGCCGGTTCATGTCGACGGCGGCAGCACCGTCGGGATCTGGATCGACCTGGAGGACGGCGGTCGACGCGACGGGCTCACCCAGGAGGAGAACTGGGAACCCGACCGCGAGATCGACGGACGCATGGTCGGTGAAGCGTCGTTCAGGATTCCCGGCGATCTCCCGCTGGGCTACCACACCCTCCGATCCGCTGCCGGCGGCGTCGAGGCCGCGATGCCGCTGATCGTCACGCCCGCATGGCTCGGGCTCGGCGACCGGCTGGGCGACCGCCGCACCTGGGGCATGGCGACCCAGCTGTACAGCGTGCGGTCGCGCGACTCGTGGGGCGTCGGCGACGTCACCGACCTGACCGATCTCGCCGTCTGGTCGGCCACCGCCTACCACGCCGGATTCGTCCTGGTGAACCCGCTCCACGCGGCCGAACCGGTCGCGCCGATGGAACCGTCGCCCTACCTCCCGACGAGCCGGCGATTCGCGAATCCCTTGTACATAAGGCCAGAACGCATCCCCGAGTACGTGCGTCTCGACACCGATGCCCGGGACCGCGTCGAGGCGTTGCGTGAGCAACTTGCCGACGACGTCGACCATCTCGACCGCATCGACCGGGATCTGGCCTGGACCGCCAAACGCGCCGCGCTGGCCGAGGTCTTCGCTGCACCCCGCTCGGCCGGTCGTGCGATCGCGTACCGCGCCTACCTGGCACGCGAAGGCCGTGGCCTCGCGGACTTCGCGACCTGGAACGCGCTCGCCGAAGTCCATGGCAACGACTGGCACCACTGGCCCGACGACTTGAAGGATCCCCGCTCCCCGGCGGTGGCCACCTTCGCCGCCGAACGCCGGGAGGCCGTTGGCTTCCACTCCTGGATGC
Organism: Actinopolymorphaceae bacterium; assembly: GCA_036786375.1. GTDB lineage: Bacteria > Actinomycetota > Actinomycetes > Propionibacteriales > DAIQRJ01 > DAIQRJ01. Next base: position 63,401 of record DAIQRJ010000005.1, on the reverse strand, counting down.
AGTGGGTCCTCGACGAGCAGCTCGACGGCGCGCAGGCGGCTGCGCGTTCGGCCGGGATGCCGCTCGGGATCATGCACGACCTCGCGGTCGGCGTGCACCCGCGAGGTGCCGACACCTGGGCGCTGCAGGACGTGTTCGCGCGTGGCGTTAGCGTCGGCGCGCCACCGGATGCGTTCAACCAGAACGGGCAGGACTGGACGCAGCCGCCGTGGCGACCGGACCGGCTCGCCGCCACCGCGTACGACCCGTTCCGCCGGCTCGTCGCCACGGTCCTGCGGCATGCGGGCGGTGTCCGCGTCGACCACATCATCGGGTTGTTCCGGCTGTGGTGGATCCCGCCGGGCCACTCGCCGACCGCCGGTACCTACGTTCGCTACGACGAGGAGGCACTCGTCGGGATCCTTGCCCTGGAAGCGCAACGGGCCGGTGCGGTCGTCGTCGGCGAGGACCTGGGAACCGTCGAGCCGCGTGCCCGCGACATCCTGCGGGAGCGAGGTCTGCTGGGCACGTCGATCCTCTGGTTCGAGTTCGAGCACGAGGCCGAAGGGGCACCGCGACGGCCCGGCTGGTGGCGCGAGTACTGCCTTGCCTCGGTGACGACCCACGACCTCCCGCCGACCGCCGGATACCTCGCCGGCGATCATGTCCGGCTGCGCGAGGAACTCGGGCTGCTGACACGCGAGCTCGACGCAGAGCTCGACATCGACAAGGCCGAACGCCGAGCCTGGCTTGCGACTCTGAGCGATCACGGGTTGCTCGACCCTGCGCTGGTCGACGATCCCCAGTGTGATGTCGGTGCCGTCGTGCGCGCCCTGCACCGCTACCTGGTCAGCACGCCGGCCCGGTTGCTGTGCCTGTCGCTGTCGGATGCCGTGGGCGACCGGCGCACGCAGAATCAGCCCGGCACCGTCGACGAATACCCCAACTGGCGGGTGCCGCTGTCGGGCCCCGACGGTGCGCCCATGTCGCTCGAGGATGTCTTCGCCAGCGAGCGCGCAGCTGATCTCGCCGAGTTGCTCGACGATCGCTGAGAAACGGGGGAACCATCGGCGATCCCCGGCGTCGAAGCTATGACTCCGGGCTGCCGATGGGCGGCGCCGCGCCCGGGTGAGGGGAGCGTCATGCGTGGCAGGAGTGTGGTGGTCGTGTTGGCGATGCTGAGCGTCGTCGCGGCCTCGGGCTGTGCGGCGGCACCAGGAACGATCACGGCTGCGCCGTCCTCGGCACCCGGTTCGACGGCTCAGGGCGGAGGGCGCGCACCCGCGCTTCCGGCCGGCTGGCGGTGGGAGTCCTACGGAGGCGTCGAGGTCGGCGTGCCCGGCGACTGGCGTTGGGACAACGGCAGCCAGCGGATCGGCCAGTGGTGCGCGAATCCCCGGACCGCCGAGGCGGACCAGATCCCCGCGGTCGGGCGGCCGGGTGTCAGCAGCCTCGTCGGCTGCGGCATGGACACCCCGAAGGGGAAGCCGGACCCGTCGACGCTGCTGAAGAACACCGGGCCGATCGTCGCGTTCGACCGGCCGGAGAAGTCGAGGGACGGCGTCGTCAAGGTAGGCGACCGTACGACCGTGGGCCTGAACGGGGTCGAGGTGACCGTGCAGGTAGAACCCGAACTCCGTAAGGAGATCGTGGCCACCGTGCACGCCGTCACGGTCGACGTCAACGGCTGCCCGGCCACCGATCCGGTGAGCCGTGATCCGGCCCGACGACCCGCACCGGCCGGCGACGTGTCGAAGCTCGCGAACGTCTCCGCGGTGGCCGCCTGCAAGTACATCCTCGGCCACGACGACTACGGCTCCGACCCGCGGCTGCAGGGCTCACTACGACTCGACGGAGCCAAGGCGGCCACGGCAGTGGAACGAATCGCCGCCGCGGCGAAGAGCGGTGGTCCGAACGCACCTCAGAACTGCACGGCGGACACGTCCTACGGCAATGAGCTGATCGTGCTCCGGGTGACCTCGGACACGGGTGAATCGCAGGTGTACCTGCGCTATTCGAGCTGTGACCACAACGGATTCGACGACGGGCGATCCGTTCGTCGCCTCGAGGCGAAGTCGATCGCGCCGTTCATCGCGGGCCCGAATGCGGTGAACGGAAGTCTGGGTGCCACCGCCAAGCTCGTCTGGCCGAACGCTCGCTGAACCAAGCGGCGGGCAGGCCGGATGTCAGGTCTCGTCGTCGGGCAGGTTGTCCCTGGTCCACATCGCCGCGCTCGTCCGGTCGGCGACTCCCAATCTGCGGAAGATGCTGCCCACGTGGACTTTCACGGTCCGCTCGCTGATGCCGAGGGCGCGGCCGATCTGCTTGTTCGCCAACCCCCGCACAAGCAACCTCAGAACCTGCTGCTCACGACTGCTCAGTCCGTCGCCCGGGCGCTGGTCGGCCGTCGGCAGCAGGGCGCGGGCCACCCGGGGGTCGAGCGGGACCCCGCCGCTCGCCGCCGATCGCAACGCAGCAAGGACATCCTGCGGCTCGCTGTCCTTCAACAGGTAGCCGACGGCCCCGGCGGCGATCGCATCGGTGACCCGGTGGTGATCGGCGAACGAGGTCAGGATGACGACGCGGCTGGCCGGGTCGGCGGCGACGATCAGCTTCGTGGCGGACACGCCGTCGAGCACGGGCATCGACAGGTCCATCAGGATCACGTCGGGCTTGAGTTGCGCGGCGAGATCGACCGCCTGTGCACCGTCGGCGGCCTCGCCGACGACGGTGATGTCGGTGGTGGTCGCGAGGAGCGCGGCCAGCCCGGAGCGGACCAGCCGGTGATCGTCGACGAGGAGGACGTTCGTCATGCCGGGTGCACCCGCAGCCGCCAGCTGGTGCCGGCGCCCGGTGCCGAGGAGACGGCGAGGGTCGCGTCGGCCTCGTTGGCGACGTCGATCATCACCTGCAGGCCGAGGTGTCCGCTGGCCGGTGACGCGATGACGGCCTCCGGATCGAAGCCGACGCCGTCGTCGACCACGTCGAGAATCACGTTGTCGTCGTCGCGCCGGAGCCGGACGAGGACGTTCGTGGCGGCCGAGTGGCTTGCGATGTTGAGCAGGCACTCGTGCGCGATCCGGAAGACGAGCCGCTCGTCATCGCTGCTCAGGTTCAGGGTGCGTGCGTCCGCGACGTCGACGCTGACCGCGACATCGCGTGATATCAGTGGGCTGACAAGGTCCTGCAGTGCAACCGCCAACCCGGCCGAGGCGAGGCTCGGCGGATAGATGTCGACCAGCAGAGAGCGCAGCCCGCCGATGCTGCCGCGCACGGTGGTGGCCGCTTCGTGAAGCTGAGCGGCGAGTTCGGCCGATCCCTCGCGCTGCGCCAGGTCGCTGCTGCCGGCGAGCACGAAGGAGGTTGCGGCCAGTTCCTGGACGACGCCGTCGTGCAGCGCGCCAGCGATGCGGCGCCGCTCGGTCAGCGATGCGTCGACCGCACGCTGGAGGAGAAGCTCACGCTGGGTCTGGTCACGTCGGATCCGGTCGAGCAGGCGCCAGAGCACTGGGATCAGCAGCACGACGAGCAGGAGCAGGCTCGACACCGTCAATCCGGCGAACCCGCGCCACAGCTGCGAACTCCGGCTGGTCACCTCGCTGTAGGGGGAGTAGGTCTCGAAGAGCAGCGCGGTTCCGTTCGGCGTCCAGACCGGCCGGTACACCTCCAGCAGCTTCCCCTGGCCGCGCTCGTACTCGTTCTCGGGATGGTCCAGGTCGGACACCTGCGCGCGGGTCTCGGGCTTGGTGAGGACTTCACGCTGATCGTCGTCGAGCTCGAACCTCTGGCCTATCAGGCGCGGCTCGTCGGAGTAGACGATGCGCCCGTCGGCGGTCCAGATCTTGACGCGCACGATCGAACTTCCGAGAACCTGGCTGCGTACGACCTTGTCGGCGGCGGCGATCGCGCCTGTATTGCCGGTGACGAGGTTGTTGCGGAGCGCGGGCGCCAGCACCGTCTCGGCGATCAGGTCGGCGCGCTGGGCCGCGTCGTTGACCGCTTCGCGCTCGGCCAGCCTGCGGGCCGCGACCGACCCGAGCAGCGCGACCACAACGATGACGGCAACCGCCGCAGCGATCACCTGGATGACGATCCGGCGCGTGCCCACGGCCTTCGCCGGCGGGACCGCGCCTGCACTGGCGAGGGTGAGCCACGGCGCGGACGAACGTGCCGTCACGGAGGACTGCTCCGCGGCGGCACGTTCGTCTGGATCGGCTGGGATCACGTGTGGCGCGGCCCGTCGTCGTGCCCGCCGTGCTTGCCCTTGTCGTCGGTCCCCTTGTCGTCGGAACCGCGGCCACGACCGTGGTCGTCGCCCTTCTCTGCCTGCCGCGTCGCTGACTTCGCACTCACGGGAACGATGGTCGCAGAGGTCGTGCTGACGATGTCGTCATCGGCACCGTGCTTGGCCTTGCCGTGGTTGTCGCCGGCTGGGTCGTCGTTGTGCTTGGCCTTGACGGTGCCGATCGGGGTGCCGGTGACCGGTGTCACACTCCGCGAGACGGCCGCCGGAGCTGCCGCCGAGCGGACCGGAACGCTGCTGGCGAACGACTGGTTGCCGAGGAGTCCGCCCGCGGCGGGTGCAGCCGCGGCAACTGCCGCGACGGCGAGAACGATGATGCGCTTCATGTCGGGTTCCTTTCAGGGGGTCCGAAGCTGATGACTCCAGTTCTCCCGTGTCGCAGGTAGGCCGCGCCATCCGACGTTGGTACTAGTACCCGGTCGGCTCGTCGCGCTTCCAGTGCTGCCTCGGCGCGAACCCGTCGCGTCGGAGCCAGTGCTCGGTGTAGACGATCCGGACGGATTCGACCACCACGAGCGGACCGAGCGGCGGGTCGTCGAGACTGCGGGAGCGTTCGACGTGGTCGGAGTGCCAGCGGACGGCCTCCCAGTAGTGCTGGTGGTCGGCATCGGCCGGTTCGACGATGCGCGCGCTGCCGAACAGCTGGGCACCACGGCTGCTCGCCTGGCCGACAAGGGGAGCGAAGACGCCGATCGACACACGAGGATCGCGTGCGATGTTGCGCATCTTCGGCGACTCCGGTGCCGCTGTGAACATAACGGCGAAGTCGAGGTGGAAGTACCGCACGGGCGTTGCGAGTGGTCCGTCCGGGCCCGTGGTCGCGAGCACGCACATGTTCTGTGACGACAGCACATTGAGGATGCGCTCCTCGACACGCGGGCGGTCGAGCCGACGGGTGGGTGCGGGACCGGCGAGCCAAGGATTCGTGACGGGCATGGCGGAGTATGGCACCGGAGATGCTCAGTACGGCCAGAACCGGGACGGGATGACGACATGACGGATGCAGACGGGTCATTCACGCCGGCGCGGCTCTCGCCGGCGCCGGTGGATCACCGTCCGTGCGCGCTTCCGTACGGGGTCACGTGGGACGACCTTCGTCACTGCCTGCCCGGGTTCACCACAGCGGCCGGTGCGCGTGCGTGGATCGCCCACGACAAGCAGGGACTCAACGGTGGCGTCACGTCGTGCATCCTGACCATCGGATATCCGACGCCGGACGGCGATGAGCGGACCCAGACCGTATTCGTCAAGCAGGCGGTCGATCCGACGAGGGCCGAAGCGGCCAGGTACAGGTTTCTGGAAAGCCGAGGAATCCCGGTACCCCGGCTCCTCGCGTCGGTGGACACCGCGCATGGTGAGGTGATCGTGGTGGAGTTCCTGCCCACGATCGGCGTCGGGTCGCACGACGCCGATGAACTGCTCGGCCTCGTCGCGCTACTGAACGCCGTCGCGCACCCGCCGGCCGAGCTGTTCAAGGCGTCGGCGGGGATGCCGGTGGAGATCTTCGACGCGAAGGTGCTGGCCGCGCTCGCGCTGCTGGCAGACGATCCCGCATCGGGTGACGTGGTGGACCGCGAGCGGTGGTTCGGCGCGTACAAGTCGATCGAGGACGCCGTGGGCTCGATGCCGGCCGCCCTGAACCACGGTGAGCTCGCCTTCCAGCAAGTCGGCCGGACCGGGTCCGGGAGGGTGGTCCTGTTCGATCTGGAGACCATGGCGGTGCTCCCACGTTTCACCGATGTCGCGGCCGTCCTCGGTGGCCTCGCGCAACTGACCGGTCGCGATCAGCGCGACCTCTTCGGAGGCTACCTCCGCGAGTACGTGGCTCTGACCGGCACGGCGTTGCAGGAGGAGTCGGCGTGGACGGAACTCCTGTCGGTTCGCGTGGTCTCGTCGCTCCAGGCGCTGCCATGGCTCATGGAGACGATCGACGACCCCGACGTCGGCTTCGATCCCCGAACGTTCGCGCGCGCCCTCGGCGCAGATCTCCGCGAGCTCGAGCCCGACCTTGACAAGTAGTAGGTGTCGCCAGATGGTAGGCAGATGCGTATTAATGAATCTGAGGATCTGGTCGATTTCGACCGCCGTGCGGTCGAGCGGAGCGTCGTCGTCGTCGCCTCGGTGACCGCCTCCGACCCCGACCGCGCCACTCCGTGTGAGGGGTGGACGCTCGGTGATCTTCTCGGCCACATGATCGTGCAGCACGACGGTTTCGCAGCAGCCGCCGACGGCGCGCCCGCTGATCTGTCCAGATGGGTGGCCAATCCGGTAGGACATGACCCGGCCGTCGAGTACTCGGCCGCGGCGGCCCGGGTGGTCGGTGCGTTCGCCGGACATGACCCCGACCGCGGGTTCTGGCTGCCCGAGATCCGGGACGGTGGGCCGTTCCCAACCGCGATGGCGATCGGCTTCCACCTCGTCGACTACGTGGTCCACACCTGGGACGTCGCGGTCAGCATGGGAGTCGGCGTGGTGTTCGACGACGACCTGGTTGTCGCGGCCCTTCGCATCGCCGAGCGGGTGCCGGCCGGCGCCGCGCGCGAGGTCGAGGGCGCCGCGTTCAAGCCAGTGCTGCCGATCCCGACGGGGTCGTCCGCGATCGCGCGACTTCTGCTCGTCCTCGGTCGGGACCCGTCCTGGGTCGCGCCGTGACCGACCTCCGGCTCGTGCCCGTCCGTCAGTCTCCGCCCGACGCCAGCCGTGGGAGGACGGCCATGAGCGTTCGGCGCTCGGTGACGCTCAACTCGCGCAGCAGCGCCGTCTCCATGGTGCGGATGTCGGCGCGGGTCGCGGCGAGCCGTGTCACGCCGACCTCGGTCAGCGCGACGATGCGGCCACGCCGGTCGGCGGGGTCGGGCTCGCGGGTGAGCAGACCCTCGTGTTCCAACTCGTCCAGGAGCGTGACGAGCCGCGTCTTGTCATACCGGATCGCGTTTGCCAGGGCCAGTTGGGTGTCGGCGGGTTGACGGGCAAGCTCCGACAGGGCGATGTAGGCCCACATCGACAGGCCATGGCGGGCGAGGATCGGCCGCTCGGCGGCGATGAGACGTGCGGTGATCCTAGCGAACATCGCACCGAGGTCCTGTCGCGCCATTCCCAGATCATAGGATGATGCTGATCGTCGGTGTGGGCAGACGAATCGCCGGGAGCGGCACGATCGCGCCATCGGCAGCCGACGACGGGAGAGAGCGGAGGTCGTGGACGTGGCCGACCGTCGACACGGAGCGCCGACGCCGCCGACCGACACCACGGTGCAGTCGAGGGACTGGTTCGGCGAGACCCTCAGCGGCGAGAGCCACCACAACACCGCCTTCGTCGAGTGCGATATGAGCGAGGCCACGACCAACGGCTCGGTCTTCACCGAATGCACGTTCCGCAACACGCGATTCAATGCCTCGACCCACAACGACGCCGGGTTCATCAACTGCACGGTCATCGGCTGCTCGTTCTTCTCGGCCGTCTTGACCCGGTGCAAGCTGGTCGGCAGCATGTTCGATCGCTGTTCCTTCGGCATGATGAAGGTGATCGAGGGTGACTGGTCGCTTGTCGGATTGCCGGGTGCGGATCTGCGGAGTGCGTCGTTCACCCACGTCCGCATGCGTGAGGTCGACCTGACGGGCGCACGATGTGACGGCGCCTCGATCACTGACGGGGACCTGTCCGGCGCCTGGCTCCACAATGCGTCGCTCGCCGGTGCGGACCTTCGCCGGACGACGTTCGACACGATCGACCCGCTCACAACAGGCCTGCGCGGCGCGGTCATCACCGTCGAGCAGGCGATCGTGATCGCCTCGGCTGTCGGGCTCGACGTCCGTCCCGACTGACCTCGGAGCCGCCGGCTCGCAAGGACGCACGGCGCCGCGCGTCGACTGCTCACTCGCTGAAACCTAGTGACACAAATCTGCAAGAGTTGTAAGCCGGGCACTACCACCAGTTATCTATAAGCGAATAATTCGGGCATCGCTTCAACAATTGGTATTTAGGCGGCTACGCTGCGTACCTACACCTTCGGGAAGGACACCATGGCACTTCAGCTACCGGTTTACGTCGAGCCGGCACCGCCGGTGACGACCGTGCGTGGGCTACGCAAGGTGGCAACAGGCATCAGCGGGCTGGACGAGGTGACCGCTGGAGGACTCCCGTGGGGGCGCCCCACCCTCGTCTGCGGGCCTGCAGGCTGTGGAAAGACTCTCCTGGCGATCGAGTTCCTCGTTCGAGGCATCATCGAGTTCGGCGAACCTGGCGTCTTCGTGGCGTTCGAGGAGACCGTTGCCGAACTCACAGAGAACGTCCTGTCGATGGGCTTCGATCTGGAGAAACTCCAAGCCGACGGTCTGCTCGTGATGGACTACATCAACGTGACTCCCGGCGACTTGCAGGTGACCGGGGCCTGGGACCTCGAAGGCCTGTTGATCAGGCTCGGCGCCGCGATCGACCGGGTCGGTGCCACGCGCATCGTCCTCGACACGATCGAGAACCTGTTCGGTGCTTTCGGCGACGTGGCGACCTTGCGGGCCGAGCTCCGTCGGCTCTTCACGTGGCTGAAAGGCCGCGGGGTGACCGCAGTGATCACCGGCGAGCGCGGTGACGGATCGCTGACCAGGCACGGCATCGAGGAGTACGTCTCGGACTGCGTGATCGTGCTCGACCACCGGGTCAGCGAGCAGACCTCCACCCGCCGGCTCCGCGTCCTCAAGTACCGCGGCACGCTGCACGGCACCAACGAGTACCCGTTCCTGATCGGCCGAAACGGTGTCTCGGTGCTTCCGATCACCTCGCTCGGGTTGCAGCACGCCGCGTCGAACGAACGTGTCTCGACCGGCCTCGACGACCTCGACGCGATGCTCGGCGGTGACGGGGTCTACCTGGGCAGTTCCGTCCTCATCAGCGGCACGGCCGGAAGTGGGAAGTCGACGATCGCCGCACAGTTCTGTGCGGCGGCGTGCGGCCGGGGCGAACGCGCGCTCTACTTCGCATTCGAGGAATCACAGGCCCAGATCGTGCGCAACATGGCAACGATCGGCATCGACCTCGCACGCTGGATCGACGCAGGGCTGCTCGAGTTCCGCTGCATCCGGCCGAGTCTGTTCGGGTTGGAGGCGCACCTGGAGTCGATGCAACAACTGGTCTCGACGTTCGACCCCAAGGTTGTCGTGATGGACCCCATCTCCGACCTCGTCCACACCGGTGGTGGCGCGGAGGTGGTCGCGATGCTCACGCGCCAGGTCGACTACCTGAAGAGCCGCGGCGTCACCACGGTCTTCACGAGCCTCAACGTCGTCAAGGACGCGGAGAACTCCGAACAGGAGATCGGCTCGCTGATCGACACCTGGATCATCGCCAAACTGGAGGAGGGAGATGGGCTCAGGACCCGGGTCCTCTATGTCCTGAAGTCCAGAGGAATGGCGCACTCACACGAGATCCGCAAGTTCGGGCTGAGCTCGCGAGGGTTGGAGTTGACCGATGTCTTTCGGAAAGTGGGCTGACGAGCGCCCACACAACGCTGCCGGCAACGGGAACCACCCGCTCGACACCGATATCGCCGACGACGCGGGCTGGCCGGCGGCCGAGGTGACACCCGAGGCCTGGCGCCTGCGCCTCTACGTCTCCGGTGAGTCGCCGAAGTCCCTGGTGGCGTACGCGAATCTCAAGCAGCTGTGCGAGACGTACCTCGCGGGCCGCTACCAGATCGAGATCGTCGACCTGCTCGAGCACCCGACTCTTGCTCGTGACGAGGAGATCGTGGCCGTCCCGACGCTGGTGCGCTTGGCGCCGACGCCGATTCGCAAGATCATCGGTGACCTGTCCGACACCGAAGAGGTGCTCATCAGCCTCCAGATCCGGCAGAAGCATCTCTAGTGGACGGCGACTTCGACGCGACTCGTCGCAGGTTCGAGGCGCGGCTGGCCGAGAACCAATCTGCCGACTTCGTCTTTGTCCTCTACGTCGCCGGAGCGTCTGACCTGTCCATGCGGGCCATCGGCCAGGTCCGTGCGTTGTGTGAGCGTCATCTGGCCGGGCACTTCAAGCTCGCCGTCGTCGATGTCCATCGCCATGCGGACATGACCGAACTGCACAACGTCCTCGCGACGCCCACGTTGATCAAGGAGCTTCCGCTCCCGAAACGGCGACTCGTCGGTGATCTGTCGAACACGTCGGTGGTCCTCGCCACCCTCGGTATCACCGCGAGACACCAGACACAGGAGGTGATGGCACATGAGCCAGCAGGCTGAGCAGAAGTCGCTGGAACCCGACCCGGTGCTCGACCACGTCACTATCGACATTGGCGCCCTCCGCGACGAACTGAATGCCGTCCAGGACCGGCTCGAAGCAGCCAACGGGACGCTGCGAGCCATCCGAAACGGCGAAGTGGACGCCGTCGTCGTCGCTGTGACTCCGGGTGACGAGCGTGTCTTCACGCTGTCCAGCGCCGACCGGCCGTACCGGACCTTTGTCGAGAACATGCCCGGCGGCGCAGCCACGGTGTCGGCGGACGGCATAGTCCTCTACGCCAATCCGGCCCTCGCGCAGCTGGTCAAGTCCTCCGACCAGCTGATCGTCGGACATCCGCTCAGCGCGCTCGTCACGCTCGCGAGCTGGCCGACGCTGGCCGCGGCCATCGGACCGCACAGCGACGGTGGCTCGGTCGAGTCGTTGCTGCTCACCAGCGCCGGCGACACGATCCCGGTGCGGATCAGCTCGTCGGCCAGCCTGCGGGTCAATGGCGACGAGCAAACCTGCATCATCGTCACCGACCTGAGCCGGGAGCGGCAGGCGGAGGCGGCACTGGCGCACCTGGCTGAGCACGACGCACTCACCGGCCTACCCAACCGGATCCTGCTGGCCGACCGGATTCAGCATGCCCTCGACCGTCGTGCCCCCGCGTACGAGATGGTCGCGCTGCTCTTCTGCGACGTCGACGGATTCAAGAACGTCAACGACGAGTACGGGCACCGCACCGGCGACGAATTGCTCCGCATCATCGCTTCGCGACTCACCTCGGTGGTGCGACCGGAGGACACGGTCGCGCGGATCGGCGGCGACGAGTTCGTCGTCCTGATCGACTCGGCCGTCAGCGTCGACGACATCGCTGCGGTGGCCGCCCGGATGCGCGCGGCGGTGTCGGAGCCGATCGCCGCCGGACCGGCGCACTTCGACATCTCCATGAGCATCGGCATCGCAGTGTCCATCGCCGGGGATCCGGCCACCACGCCCGAAGCGCTCCTGCACGATGCCGACGAAGCCATGTACAAGGCGAAACGCCGGGGCCCCAACATCATCGAGCTCTTCGACGAAGATCTGCGCGTCGCTGCGTCCTCGCGCTTGTGCGTCCTCACCGAGATCCGTCACGCGGCGCCGAGGGGCGAGCTGCGGTTGTACTACCAGCCGGTGCTGAAGCTCGATGACGAGACCCCTGTCGGCGTGGAGGCGTTGCTCCGATGGCAGCACCCGCGTAGAGGTCTGGTCCCACCCGACGACTTCATCCCGGTCGCCGAGAGCAGTGGCCTGATGCCCGCGATCGGGATATGGGTCGTGGGGGAAGCGTGCCGTCAAGCGGCGATCTGGGCCCGCGCCGATCCGACCGCGCACCAGCAGATGGCAGTCAACGTCTCGGGACGTCAACTGACACAGGGATCCGGGCTGATCGAGGCCGTGCGAGACGCGCTCGACCTGTCCCGCATCGACCCGGCGCTGCTCGTCCTCGAGGTGACCGAGAGCGCGTTGATGGCCGACGCAGAGGCCGCACTCGAGGTGGTCAACGAGCTCAAGTCGTTCGGCGTGGGGATCGCGATCGACGACTTCGGCACCGGCTACTCGTCGCTGCTGTACCTCAAGCGGTTCCCGGTCGACATCCTCAAGATCGACCGATCGTTCGTCCTCGGCCTGGTCCTCGAACACGACGATCGCGCGATCGTCCAGAGCATCATCGAACTGGCGCATGCGTTCGGGATCACGACCGTGGCCGAGGGCGTCGAAAGTCACGAGCAGCTCCGCATCCTGCAGGACATGGGATGTACGTTCGGTCAGGGCTGGCTGTGGAGCCCGGCCGTCCCGGCGCTGGAACTGGCGACGCATCGCCAACTGCTGAACGGCCGGTGAGCAAGGCCGTTCACCAGGCGGAGTTCTGATCGGCCGGATAGCGTGACGACCGTGCTCCCCGTCTCCGGTCGCGGCCAGGTCGCGCCGTTCCAGGTGATGCGCGTCCTCGACGCCGCATCACGCCGACGAGCCGCCGGCCTGCCGACGTTCGACCTCTCGGCGGGCCAGCCGGGGACGCCGGCTCCCGTGCAGGTGCTCGAGGCGGCTCGACACGCGTTGAGCGATGAGCGGCTCGGCTACACGGCGGCATCCGGGATTCCCCTACTGCGCCAGGCGATAGCGGGGCACTACGAGGCCCGGTACGACCTTGCCGTGGACGCCGACGACGTGGTGGTGACGACCGGATCCTCGGGCGGTTTCCTGCTCGCGTTCCTTGCCGCGTTCGACGCGGGCGACGACGTCGTCCTGGCCCGTCCCGGCTATCCCGCCTATCGCAACCTTCTCGAGGTTCTCGGATGTCGGGTCGTCGAGATCGAGGCCGGCCCCGCTGAGAGCTTCACCATCACGACGGCGATGCTCGACCGCCTGCCCCGCCCACCGAAGGGGCTCGTGCTGGCCAGCCCGGCCAATCCGACCGGCACGCTGACCGATCCGCAGACGCTGGCCGACGTCGTGGCCTGGTGCGCCCGCAACGGGACCCGGCTGGTGAGCGACGAGATCTACCACGGTCTGGTCTACCGGGGCAGCGAGGACACCGCCTGGCGGACGAGCCGCGACCCCATCGTCGTCAACTCGTTCTCGAAGTACTTCTCGATGACGGGCTGGCGGCTCGGTTGGCTGCTCGTCCCCCCGGAGCTGCGGGATCCGATCGACGCGCTGGCCTCGAACCTGGCTCTGTGCCCGCCCGCGCTGTCTCAGCACGCTGCGATCCGCGCGTTCGAGGCCTACGACGAACTCGACAGCCACGCTCGGCACTACCGGGCCAACCGGGACCTCCTGGTGGCCGGACTGACCTCGCTCGGACTCGACCGGCTCGCGCCCGCCGATGGTGCGTTCTATGTCTATGCCGACGTGTCGGCGATCACCGACGACTCGGCCGTCCTGTGTTCGCGGGCGCTGGCCGAGGCGGGGGTCGCGATCGCACCGGGTGCGGACTTCGACACCGTCGACGGGCACCGCTGGGTCCGGATGTCGTTCGCCGGAGCGACGGCCGAGGTGATCGGGGCGATCGAGGCGCTGGACGCGTGGCTGCCGGGACTCTGACCCCGGCTCGCACCTAGGTTGGGCGGATGCGGATTCTGCACCTGGCGTCGAAGCGTGATTGGGACGCGGCCCTCGAGAGCGGCTCGTACCGGATCTCGACTCGCCGGGGCCACCCTCGATGACGTCGGTCTCATCCACGCGTCCGCACCGGGCCAGCTCAGAACCGTCGCCGAGTTCGCCTACGCGAGCTGTGAGGACGCTCTGGTCGTGCTCGTGATGGACGACGACGCCATCCGCGCGACCGGCACCCCGGTGCGCTACGAGGACGGTGGCGACGGGGAGTTGTACCCGCACATCTACGGCCCGATCCGGACCGCTTTCGTGACCGGAATTCTCCCGGCCGGCTTCGACTCCGACGGTCACTTCACGTTCTGAACCCACACGGCCCGAGGCCGGCTACGTCGGCCCAGTCGGGCTTGCCCGCCAACTGCCCGGCCTCGTGAGCCTCGAGACCTCGAAGGTGTAGCCGAAGGAAGACGGGACGCCGACACCTGCCTATCGGATGGTCGACATGCACTTCCCGGACTACGACACGCCGAGCGCCGCCGTCACCACAGCCGAGGCGGGGGCCCTGTTCGAGAAGGTCGTCCCGCTCGGCACCGGTGGCCTCCACACCCTGTTCTCGGCGATCGGAGAGACCTGATCCGCCGAGCTCGTCAGCTCGTGGGCGCGTTGAACTCGGGCTGATCGAGTAGGCGCAGCCACGTGCCGTCGGGCTGCCGCCGCACCACCTGGGCACGAGCCCCGGACCCGTCCTTCGGCGGCGTCGACGTGAGCGCGATGTCGCCGCTGACCAGTGTGGGCAATGGTGGCTCCTGCTCGAAGTGCGGTGCGTGCGAGAGCACCCGCTCCCACAACGCCCGGATGGCGTCGCGACCGACTGTCTGGCTGCCGGGCGGGTACGCCATCACCGCCTGCTCCTCGTAGAGGGCGGCGATCCCGTCGGCGTCCTGCGCGTTCGCGCACTCGACGAACAGACGTGTGAGGTCCTCGGGTCTGCTGGCTTTCTCGTGGGCGGACATGTGGTCCTCTCGGGCTGGGCTGTTGCGATCTATCACCAGCCTCCCGAGCCCGATGCCAGAAGTCCAACAGATGTTTCTTCTCGATACTAGAATTTCTGCGTATGGAACTCAGGCAGCTGGAGTACTTCGTCGCGGTGGCGGAGGAAGCGAACTTCACCCGCGCGGCCGAACGCGTCCACATCAGCCAGTCCGGTGTGAGCGCGCAGATCCGTCAACTCGAACGTGATCTCGGGGCCGACCTGATCGATCGATCCGGCCGGGTGGTCACGTTGACGACGGCCGGCGAGGCTGCCCTCGAGCACGCCCGCGCCGCCCTCGCTGCGGTGAGTTCCGTGCGCAGTGCGGTGGACGACGTAGCCGGTCTGATGCGTGGTCGCCTCGTCGTCGGGATGGTCACGGCCTGCACGGTGACTCCGCTCTTCGACGCTCTCGCAGCGTTCCACCGCGCCTACCCGGGCATCGAGATCGCGCTGGCCGAGGACACCTCGGATCGCCTCGTCGACGCCGTTCGCACGGGATTGATGGACGTGGCCCTAGCGGCGACCGCCGGTGCCCCACCCTCGGGCCTGGCCGCGCTGCCGATCGTGAGCGAGGGGCTGGTGGCGGCCGTCCCCGCCGGTCACCCGCTGGCCGGCCGGGGCCGGGTGACGCTGGCCGAGCTCACCGGCTTTCCGATCGTCTGCCTGCCCGCAGGGACCGGAGTCCGGACCGTCCTCGACCTCGAATGCGCGAGCAAGGGGATCGAACCCGACATCGCCCTGCAGTGCAGCGCACCCGACGCGGTCGCCGATCTCGCCGCCCGTGGCCTCGGTGTGGCCGTGCTCAGCGCATCGATGGCGGCCGGCTACCGGGACCGTCTGACGGCCGTGCCGATTCACGGTATCGACATCCCGGCGGTGCTGGCGCTCGTATGGACGGCGCCGGAGAGCGCGGCATTGCGCGAGTTACTCACGCAATGCCGGCGTGCTTTCGGCCGCTGAGATCGGTACGGGTCAGGTCAGTGCGCGGCCGCGTACGCCGAGCGGACTTCCGAGGAGATCCGGCCGCGGTCGCTGACCTCGAACTCGTGCTCCTTCGCCCATGCCCGGATGGCCGCGATGTCCTCGGTCTTCGCGGGTGCCGGCGCCGCCGCGGCAACGCGAGCCGAGCGCGGTCGACGGGCCCGCTGAATGTAATGGGTAAGGAAATCGCGTAACTCGGTCTCGTTCTCGGCCGAGAGATCGATTTCGTAGGAGCGGCCGTCGAGCCCGAAGACAATTGTCGATGCGCCCTCCGAACCGTCGAAGTCATCGGTGATCACAACGTTCTCGATGCGTGCCATGACCGAAGCCTAGGATGCGGAGGCTCATCCGGACCGGAGACTCGCTGCGTTGCCGGTCAAGACCGCCGGGGTCGCCTCGCCGGACTCCCTGGGCCGACCGCCAAATAGGATCGACGCATGGTCCAGGTGGTGGTGGGAACGTCGATCTCCGACGATGTCCGGTCGATGCTCGACGACGCAAACGCCGGCGGCCGCGCCCACGACCGCGAACCGATCGAGCTCCTGCAGGTGGACGCGTCCGGCGCCGGAGACGATCTCGCCGGTGCGGATGCGGCGGTCCGCTGGGACCTCGACGACGACGGCATCCGCGTCGTGCTCGATCGAGCCCGGTCGTTGCGTTGGCTGCACAGCCCTGGCGCAGGCGTCGAGCGGTGGCCCCTCGACGTCCTGGCAGAGCGGAACATCACTCTCACGAACGGTGCCGGCGTCTTCGCCATCCCGATCGCGGAGTGGGTGTTGACCACGATGTTGACCATCGTCAAGAACAGTTACGCGGTTCATGAATCCCAGCAGGCGCACCGTTGGGTGCGTGAGCTGCCGGCTGAGGAGCTCTACGGCAAGACCCTGCTGGTGCTCGGTGCAGGCGGCATCGGACGCGAGATCATCAAGCGGGCGGACGCATTCGGGATGCGTATCTGGGCGTCCAACCGCAGCGGGCGAGCCGTCGAGGGCGCCGAACGGGTCGTCCAGGACGACGGGTGGCGTGACCTGCTGCCGGAATCCGACTTCGTCGTGTCGACCCTGCCGATGACGCCGGCCACTGCGACGATGATCTCGGCTCCCGAGCTGGCGACCTTCAAACCCGGAGCCTGGCTGCTCAATGTCGGACGCGGCGCGACGATCGACGAGGACGCTCTCGTACAGGCGCTGCGGAACGGCGTTCTCGGCGGCGCCGCGTTGGACGCCTGGACGACGGAGCCGTTGCCCGCCGACAGCCCGGCCTGGTCGCTGCCGAACATGATCGTGTCGCCGCACATGTCCGGCTCGTCGTCGGCCGGCCGCACGCGCGGTCTGCGGTTGTTCGTGGACAATCTCCTGCGCTTTCGCGCAGGAGAGCCGCTGACGAACGTGGTGGATCTGTCCACCGGCTACTGATCCAAGGCTTTCGTCGTTCGGTCGTCACCACTCGCCGTGATGTTCGGGCACTTTCCGCACCAGCGGCAGAACGCACACCAGGACCACCGCGAAGATCAGGAAGATGTGCCCGAGTGCGGCGCCCGGGTAGCTGCTCCGGGCGACGACGGCGGTGGCGATCGAAATCGACATGATCGAGCCGCACTGCCGGAACATGCCCCGCATGCCGGCGATGCTCGCGGCCTGGTCCGGAGCCAGCGACAGGATCGCGTTGTTCGCAGCAGGCAAGCCCAATCCCATCCCGACACCGGTCACGCCGGCGACCGCCGCCAGCCAGGCGTACGGCGGGACGGAACTCGGTGTGAGCGCCATCGCGACGAGGCCGGCCGCGATGAGGGAGAAGCCGATCGTCATCGGCAGCCGGTAGCCGGTACGCCGCAACGCGAGCACGGCCAACCCGGCAACGCAGATCATGCCGACCGCGCGTGCGGTGAGCAGGGTGCCGCCCTGCAGGATGGCGATGCCGAACCGGTCGTAGGCGTACAGCGGTACGAGCGCGCCGAAGCCCAGAGCCGTGCAGCCGTGCAGGAAGTTGATCAGGTTCATCGTCCCGAATCCCCTGCCACGCAAGAGTTCCAGCGGGATGAACGGTGCAGATCCGAGTCGAGCGTGTCGCACGAACAGAACCAGGGTGATGGCGGCAATCGCCTCTGGGACGACGAATCCGGGGTCCAGCACAGAGGTGTTCCCGCCGCCGAGGTAGGTGATCCCGAGCATCGCGGACAAGATGAGAGCGCCTAGGAGGACAACCCCGTAGACGTCGATCTTCTTGCTGGGTCGGCGTGCGCTCTCGGGGATGAAGATGAAGCACATGATGATGAGCACGACGCCGATGGGCACGTTGACGAGGAAGATGCCGCGCCACGACCAGTAGGTGACGAAGACGCCGCCCAGGATCGGTCCGACGATGCCACCGATCGGGAAGATGCTCGTGAACATGCCGAGGGCGCGGTCGCGGTTACGGCCGAAGTGGTCGGCGACGATGCCGGTAGCCGACGGGAGGAAGGCTCCACCACCGATGGCCTGGATGGCGCGGAGAACGACAAGAAGGTAGATGTTGCCGGCGAGGCCGCACGCGAGCGAGGCGCCGGTGAACAGGACGGCACCGATCAGGAAGATCTTCTTGCGGCCGTAGAGATCGCTGAACTTCCCGGCGAGCGGCATCACGAGTACCTGGCCGAGCGCGTAGATCGTGACGGTCCAGCCGGTCCATTCGAGGCCGGCGCCGAGGTCGGTCTGGATCGCGCGCAAGGCTGTCGCGACGACGGTCTGGTCGACCGAGGCCATGAACAGTGCCATCGAGACGATGAAGAAGACGAGTCCTCGACGCGGTAGAGGCTCGTCGCTGTTCGCCGTCGACGTTGCGCCCGGCTGGGATTGCCGACCGGCAGGTGCGGATGCCGGGGCTTCGACCCGGGCACCCTGGGACCTGGTGAGCAACACAACTCCTCGAGCCGAAAACGCCGATACTGGAGTGCGCCGTCGGACTCCCTCAATTGGGGGATCCTACATTGCGTGCCGGCAAGCAAGTAAGTGGGAGGATCAGATGGTGGACATCGATGTCGATGCGGTAGCCCGGTTGCGCGGCGTGATCGCCCGGCTGTCACGTCAGCTCAACGCCTCCGCGACCCACGAAGGACTCACGCCGTCGCAGGCGTCGGCTCTCGGTCTGATCGCCTGGCGAGGGCCGTTGAGCCTCACCGAGCTGGCTGACCTGGAGGGCCTGAACCCGACGATGGTCTCGCGCATCGTCGGCCGGCTGGACGAGCTCGAGCTCATCCAGCGCAAGCAGAACCCGCAGGACCTGCGCGCCGCGCTGGTCGAGATCACGCCGTCGGGGCAGGTCATCAACGAGCGCATCCGGGCCGAACGCGGAAACGTCGTCTCCGGGTGTCTCGACCGGCTGCCCGCGGTGCAGCGGACCGCGATCGTGGCCGCGCTGCCCGGTCTGGAGAGCCTCGCCGAGGAGCTCCGGACATCCGGCACCCGCAGGGACTGACCGCGTCGATGCCGCTCCCGCTCACGGCGCTGCTGTCGCAGGCCTTCGTCGCGTTCACCATCGAGGTCGACAACGAGTTCGAGCACCTGATGGCGCATCGCACGAGCCTTCCGACGTCGTCGGTCGACCCGCGACACGGTCCGTGGCTGACGTCGGCGGTGATGTGGTTCACCTGCTTGCGATTCCTCGACGACGACGGGATGACTCTCGGTGAACTGGGGCTGCGTGCCAGGACACCGACGAACGTCGACGGCATGCGCCGATGGGGCTACATCGAGGTCGAATCGGATCAGCCGGCCGGATCTGCTGCACGACCCGGACCAGGGTCGGTCGCCCGCCCGACCGCTGCTGGACGGCTCGCGGGTGAGGTGTGGCGTGCGTCGTTCGGCGTCGTCGAGGAACGGTGGCGCGAACGCTTCGGCGGGCCGGCGCTGGACCACCTGCGCGATGCGCTGATCACGCTGCTCGGCAAGGTCGATCTCGTCCTGCCGGATTGCTTGCCTATCCTCGGCAACGGCTTGTCCAGCCACCCCTCACGGCCAGCGCAGGATGGTGAAGCTCAGAGACGCGCGGAGCCCGCCGATGTCCTGGCCGGGGTGGCGTTGCCGGCATTGCTGGCGAAGGTGCTGCTGGCAATGGCAATCGCCTACGAAGCCACGTCGCCGGTGTCGCTGGCGATCAGCGCGAACGTCCTCCGGGTCGTCGGGGACGACGGCATCCGCGTGCGGGACGTGCCATTGCTCGGCGGTGTTTCGAAGGAGTCGGTCGCCATGGCGACGGGCTACCTCCAGAGGAACGGCTTTGCCGAACTCGTTCCGATGCCGACACCGGGGCGCGGACGGTTCGTGCGGGTCACGCCGTCAGGTGCCGAGGCCCGCGAGTCGTATTTGCCTTTGCTCGCAGACATCGAGCGTCGATGGAGATCACGCTTCGGCCCGTCCACGATCGACGACGTGCGAACCGCACTTGAGCCGATGGTCGGCGACGGAGGAGGCCGCTCCCCGCTGTTTCTCGGCCTCGAGCCATATCCGGACGGGTGGCGGGCCGAGGTCCGCAGGCCGTCGACCCTGCCGCACTACCCGATGGTGCTGCACCGCGGCGGTTACCCCGACGGCAGTTGAGCTCAGCTCGCGAAGTCCGGCATGGCGGCACGTGCTGCGTCGGAGCGGCCCTTGGGCTCCTCCCATTCCTCCTGACGACCCAGCGCGGTCATGTCGAGGACGGCGTAAGCGCCGCCGAACTGCTCGGTGCCGCGTCCGAATGTCGAGTAGGTGTGGAAGATCCGGTCGCCGTCGCGGAGGAAGCAGCTGTAGCCGGGTTGTTCCGACGGCCCGTCGAGGATCCAGCCCATACCTTTCGCGGCGAGTTCGCCGGCGTCGCGGTAGTTGAACATCACCGGGGCCTTGGTCGCGTCCATGGTGACGTGGAAGTCGTAGTTGAAGTCGCTGCCCTCGGAGGAGGACCAGGGGATCGCCCAGCCCTTGCGGATGCGGTAGCCGTCGAGCTTGGCGAAGGGTGCTCTCGACACGGCGGCGAAGGTCGTGTCGCGCACACGCATGTGCTCCAGCAGCCCGTCCGAGAGTTCGTCGATGCCCGCGGAGCAGCTCGGACAGGCGTCGTCCCAGGACGGGTCGAACATGATGTGCTGCACCACAAGCTGGCGCCGACCGTCGAACAGATCGACCAGGCCGACGTCGCCGCCGGGGCCGTGGAAGGTGTAGTCCTTCTCGATCGCAACCATCGGCAGTCGCCTGCGGTCGGCGTTGAGCGCATCGTTGGCCCGGGTGAACTCTTTCTCACGGGTGAGAAGCGCTTTACGCGCCGCGAGCCATTCCTCGGGCGACACGATGTCGGGAAGTGTCATCTGGTCCTCCAGTTGCAGAGCCGTCTGCGCTTTGACCGTCGGGACGGCTCGAAGTCATCAGTGCGGGCCACGCGAGGTTTGTCCCGTGTGCCGGGCAGGGTCGGTCACGTAGCCTTCGCCGGTGATTCCGCAGACCTGGACGCCCTACCGGCGCGACGAGGACGATGAGCTGCTCGGTTACCTCGTTCCGGTCGGCGACGCGCGCGCCGAGCCGGTCACCGTCTTCGGTACACGCTTCGAACTCGAGGTTCCCGAAACCGGCCGCTCGAGTCGGGATTAGGTCGACGTGGACGCCTATCCCTCCAAGGTCCCTTTGTCGGCGGCCGACGTCGACCGCTGGCTGGACGCTCGGTACGGTCCACATTCGTCTGTGCAGGTTGGGGAACGTATGCCGCTGCGCGGTGGCCTGGCGTCGCTGCTCGTCGAGCGCGTGGAGTTGCTCGTGATGCTGGATGGTGGCGGCCCGCAGCGCATCGACGTGGTCGTCAAGCGGACGGACGAGGCCGAGGTCCGTGCACTCGGGCTGCTGGGCGAGTTGGCCGACGACGCGATTCCCGACCTGATCGCGAGCGGCCACGATCAGCTCGGGCATTGGATCGTGATCCCCTTCTATGACGGCGAGATCGTCGGTCTGATAAGCGAACCGCCGCCGTCGGCGTACGAGGCCATCGCTCGTGTCCACTCGCACTTCCTCGACGGCGCGGGAGCACTGCCCGCATGCTTCGAACGGGTCGATCCAGGGTTCTGTGCGGATGCCCTCGGCGACTTCGCCCAACGGGCGGTGGCCGAATCCAGGGTGGAGATCGGTGCACATCCTGTCCTCGAGCGGGCGGCCGCACTGGCGCGCAGGTTCGCGCGCGACACCGACCTGATCGACGGCCCGAACCGTTTCCCGTGGACCCTCCTGCACGGAGGTCTCTATGGGATGAACATCGTGCGGCCGAGCGCCGGCCGCGATACGCCGGTCCTGCTCGACTGGAACTGCGCGCGGGTGGGCCCGGCGATGTTCGACGTTGCCATGGGTGTGGGCCGCGACTCCGCTGCGTACGCCGCCTACGCCGCCGCGTGGGAACGCGAGTCCGGTACCGAGCTGGATCCCGTCCAAGCTGCCACCGGCTACGCGTGGGCGTCCGCGCTCGTCAACGCGACGTTCGCCGGTGTCGTCGCACGCCGCGGCTCACCGGCCAACGCCGCCTCCATGCTCGACGAGGCGGAGCGCGCTCTGAGCGAGTTCCACCGCCTCGCCGCCGAGGCGCGTCGACGCTGACACCGTCAGGTCGCGATCCGGGCCGCCCATGCTGCGATCTCGGCGCGCCGCGCAGCTCCGAGCTTGCCGAGGATGTGCTCGACGTGCGCCGACACGGTCTTCGGTGACACGACGAGGCGGCCCGCGATCTCGCGGTTCGTCAGCCCGGCCGCGACGAGGGTGGCGACCGAGTACTCGCGAGCCGTGAGCGGATGCCACGGCTGGGATGCGCGAGCGGCGCCGACACGGTCGAGGAGCTCGTCGGCGGCGGCCACGAGGATGCCTGCATTCGCCTGCTGGGCGACGGTTCGGGCTTGCTGCGCGAGTGATCGGGCGTCGTCTCGGCGTCCGGCGCCGATCTCGAAGCGCGCACGGTCGAGCAACGCCCAGGTCCCTTCCCAGAAGCGTCCGCGCTCCGCCCAGTCGGTCTGTGCGGCTCCCAGGCTCGCGCTACCGGCCCGCGTCTGGCCGCGTGCGAGCTGGACGAGCCCGCGTGCGTGCTCGATCGCCGGCATCGTGCCGGGGATGTTGCGACGGCGCAGGATCGGCTCGACCCGTTCGAGCCAGGCGTCCGCGCCGTCGACGTCGCCCTGAGCGAGCCGGGCGCGCGCGCCGGTGACGAGGAACGGGAACAGGTAGGCGGCGTCGGCGACTTCGTCGGAGGCGTCGTACCCGCGGTTGCACAGCGCGACGGCACGGTCGTGATCACCTTGCAGCCAAGCGGTTTCGGCCAGTCCCCACAAGGGCGGCGAGATGCGTTGCAGCTCGCCCATCGCGGTGCCCAGCCCGAGCGCTTCGTCGAGGAGCTCGGTCGCGGTCGCCCAGTCGCCACGACCCAGCGCGACATAGCCGAGGACGTACTCTGCGGTGATCCGGGTGGTGACACCGCCGCGTCCGTCGGCGAGAGCGTGGCCGGCGGACTCGGTCGCCTCGTCCCAGCGTCCTGTCGCCCAGTGCACATGAGCCAGATGGGACGTCATGTAGCTGTGGTGGTTCCACAGCTCGACCGACGCCGAGTAGGCGATGCCACGGTTGAGCCAGAGGTCGGCCCGCTCGTACTCCACCAGCGCCGACGCGCTGGTGCCCAGCATCCGATAGCTGCGCGCTGCCTCCACCTCGTCGTGACTGGCCGTCGCACGATCGACGGCGGTCTCGAGAAGGTCCCAACCCGAGCTCAGGTCGCCGGCGAACGCGAGTACGGAACCGAGGGTCGCCGCCGTGTCGAGATCGGAGTGCTCGTCACCGCCGGCATGGCTCAGCGCCCGGCTTTGCTCGCCGTACTCGATGGCCTGCTCCAACCTGCGGTCGAGTACGTAGGCGGCCGCCAGTGCGCTGAGCAGCCGGATCCGGACCGGCGTCGCCGTCGGAAGGTTCTCCATGGCGGCGAGTGCGTCCAGGAGCCGGCCCACCCTGACGTCGAGGCCGTCGCCCAGCAGATGCCGGACCGCGACCATCGGTGGGACGACCGCGGCAGCGGCGAGAATGTCGGCTGCCTCGATCCAGATCGTGTAAGCCTGCTGATACGCAAGGTCGGCGGCCACGTTGTCGTCCACGGCCGCGGCCTCCTCGCCGACGTGGACCAGGAGTGCGGCATGGGCGTCCGGCCCGAGGTCGGCCGGCAGGTTGCGCAGCGCCCGGCGGTAGAGCGACAACGCGTCGCGGTGTGCGGAAACGGTCGAGGCGTCGTCGGCTGCGCGCAACGCGTGCGCGTATGCCGGCCCGGCCATCCCGGCGAGATCGAAGTGCACTGATACGAACGCGTCGCGGTAGCCGCGGTCGACGGCGCACGCGGCGACCCGCTGGTGCAGAACACGACGGCGGGGCAGCGGAATCTCGTCGTAGAGAGCGTCACGGATGAGCGCATGCCGGAAGTCGAACGTCGTGGCGTCCGCACCCGCCTGGACCAGATACGCGTCCTGTAACTCGCGAAGTGACCCGTCCACGTCGGCACCAGGAACCTGGGCCACGGCCGCGAGCAGGTCGAAGTCGAAGGAGCGGCCGATGACGGCGGCCGCCGCCGCGATGTCGCGCACCGAATCGGGCAAGGTGCGCGCACGTTGGAGAATCGCGTCCGCGAGCGTGTCCGGCACCCGGAGTTCGTGCACCTCGTAGCCCGGATCTCCGCCACCCGTCGCCCCGATGGTCGCGGTAGTGACGGCGGCGAGCAATTCCTCGATGTGCAAGGGGATCCCGTCGCTTCGGTCATGGATCCCCGCGACCAACCGGGCGGGCGCCGCGCGGCCGAGCAGCGTGCTGGCCATGGTGGCCGTCTGCGTCACGGTCAGGCGCTGGAGCCGGATCTCCTCGGCCAGGCGCTGCGAGAGCAGCCTCGCCCGCCATTCACGCATCGCGGTTCGCGGGTACAGCTCGTCGCTGCGGTACGTGCCCACCACGAGCATCCGGTGATCGGCCAGGCGAGCGGCGGCCCGGCCGATCACCTCGAGACTGAGGTGGTCGGCCCAGTGCAGATCCTCGAGCACGATCAGGACGGCACGGTCGGATTCGAGGTCGACGAGCGCAGCCGGAGGGCGAGTGACCGACCGACGGAGCGGATGGCGGCACTCGCCGTCCGAGCGAGGTCGCCGGCGAGATCGAGGAGCACGCCACCCGAGGTGCTCGCGTCGCTGGCGAAGGCCGCCGCGCGTGCGACGTCGAAGCCCGATCGGTGCGCCTGCCTGGTGATCGACCCGAGCAGGCGGGTCTTTCCGATCCCGGCCTCACCAGCCACGAACATCAGCCGGCCGTGTCCGGCGGACGCATCGTCGAGTCGTCGCCCGGCCAGCGCGAGCGGCTCGTCACGGCCGACCATGACGGGCGACGCCATCACGTCGGGACCGGACATCACGAACCTCCGACCGACACCCTAACGTCCGTCCGCGCACTCGAGTTAGGTCACACGACCGATGCGCCGGCTGCGTCGGAGAGGCAACGCTGGTGCCGACAGATCGTCAGTTCAACGAACAGGAGTTCGAGAATGCCCAAGTTCATGGACGTCCACAGCGGCTTCGTCGGCGTCACCGAGGCCGAGCTGCGCGAAGCGCACGAACGCGACCTCGCCGCGGAGGGTCCCGAAGGCGTCCACTTCGAGCGTGCGTGGCTCGATCCCGAGTCGGGCAAGGTCTTCTGCCTGTCGACGGGGCCCTCGAAGGAGAGCGTGATGCGGGTGCACGAACACGCCGGCCACCCGACCTCGGAGGTCTACGAGGTTCCGGTCGACATCACCTGAGCTCACGGGTGGGCGCGCGACCTCCCTGCGAATCGAGCGCGGTCGACCCGTGTCAGGCGACTCCGACGAGCGGTTTCACCTCACGGACGAGTCGGGTCATCGTCTCCTCGTCGTAAGGCGGTCCGAACGAGCAGGTGACCGTGGTGAAGCCCAGCGCCTTGTAGGCAACGATGCGTTCCGCCAGCTCGTCGACGGTGCCGACCCAGTGATACGGGCTGGCCGGGTCCGGCGGTGCCGCTCCGCTGGCCGCGGCGATCTCGGCGACCGCGGCGCGAGCCTGCGCGGACGTGTCCCGGATCATCGGGCCGGAGTCGATCGAGAGCTCGATCTCGCCGATGTCGCGGCCGGCGTCGTCGCAATGCCGTTGCAGGACGTCGATCTTGTGCTGCGCGCCGTCGAGGCCGACCTGCGCGTTCCAGATGTCGGCGAAGCGGGCGACGGTGCGCAGGGTCTTCTTCTCGCCCACACCGCCGACCATGATCGGCAGCCGATCCTGAACCGGCTGCGGGCTCAGATAGAGCCGATCGGTGCGGTAGCGGTCACCGGCGTGGGTGACGGTTTCACCGCCGAACAGCGGGCGGATGACGGACAGCGCCTCGTCGAGCCAGTCGAGTCGCTCGCCCGCGCTGCGGCCGAAGTCGACGCCCCATGCCTCGTGCTCGCGGGAGTGCCAGCCCCCGCCGAGGCCGAGCACCGCGCGACCGCTGCTGATGTGGTCGATCGTGGCGACGGACTTCGCCAGCACGGTCGGGTTGCGGAACGTGTTCGAGCCGACCAGGAGCCCGACCTTGACGTACTGCGTGCACGCCGCGATCGCGCTCGTCCCGGCGATCCCCTCGAACATCGTCGCGTCCTCCGGGCCCTGCAACGGCGTCAGATGGTCCGGCATGAAGACGTAGTCGTAGCCGAGATCGTCTGCGAGTCGAGCCGCTGCCAACAGCGTCGCCCAGTCGTCGCACTGGGAGGAGATCTGCGCACCGAGCTTGATCGTGGTCACCCACGCAGCATGGCAGAACGGCACTGCCGGAACGGGACCGGCAGGTATCAGCAGCAGTGCCGAACACCACCTCCACGCCGGGCTCGACGAACGGACTGCGGGTCGCATCCGACGGCGCAACCCGGGCGGCCCGAGCCATCGGACCCATCAACGCCCTGAGCTCGAGGAGACCCCGAATGTCCAGTACCAACCCCATCGACGACGTCGAACGCCGCTTCCCCCGGCGCTTCCTGATGGCCGCCTCCGCCGCGTCCCCATCGACGACGTGGAAGCTCGGTGGCAACAGCGGTGTACCACGACCGGCTCGAACTTCATCGGGCCCACGAACGTCGCGCCGCTGATCTTCAAGACGAAG
Source organism: Actinopolymorphaceae bacterium (assembly GCA_036786375.1). Lineage (GTDB taxonomy): Bacteria > Actinomycetota > Actinomycetes > Propionibacteriales > DAIQRJ01 > DAIQRJ01. The sequence continues at coordinate 36,652 of DAIQRJ010000005.1, read as the reverse complement.
CCGTCGAGCACCGAGGGTGTCGGGGAGCGGATGCGGCTGACACCGGGCGGGCTGCTCGGCATCGGGACGAAGACGCCGGTACGTCCAATCTGGGCTCTGGCGTCAGCCGAGTGTCGACCGACCTCTACGGCGTCAAGGCACAGGGCGGTTACTCAGTCGTCCGCTCGGACGGTGGGTCCTACGGCGGCATCTTCGTCAGCTCGAGCACGGGAAGCATCGGTCTGTACGCCACCGGCAACGGCTACGGCGTGCACGGTGCCGGGAACTCCTACGGTGTTGTACGGCTCCGGGAGTACCTACGGCCCGTACGGCGGGGGCTCGACCGGCGTCTACGGCTCCGGCAGCAGCGAGGGCATCACCGGAACGACGAGCAACGTGTACGGCGACGCGGTCCACGGCACCGGCTTTCGCGCTCTACGCCGAGTCGACCGCGGCCAGCGGGCAGAACTACGCGGTCTTCGCGAAGTCCAACGCGTCGACGTCGTACGCGGTGTTCGCGCAGGGCAACGCGCACGTCAACGGCACGCTGTCGAAGGCGGCCGGCTCCTTCAAGATCGACCACCCGCTCGACCCCGAACGCAAGTGGCTGTCGCACTCGTTCGTCGAGTCGCCGGACATGATGAACGTCTACAACGGCGACGTCGTCCTCGATGCGCACGGCACGGCGACGATCGATCTGCCCGACTACTTCGCCGAGCTGAACAAGGACTTCCGCTACCAGTTGACGCCGATCGGCGCGCACGCCCCCGTCTACATCGCCCGCCGGGTGAAGAACAACAGCTTCGGGATCGCCGGTGGCACGGCGGGACTGGAGGTGTCGTGGCAGGTGACGGGTATCCGCCAGGACGCCTACGCCAAGGCGCACCCGATCGTCGTCGAGACACCCAAGTCCGCTACTGACCGAGGCACCCGCCAGTTCGTCCCGGTCGGCTCGAAGGCGAAGCCGATGCTGGTCGGCCCGGCACGTCCGGCGAACACCGTGAAGCCGCCCAAGGCACCGGCGATGCCGGCTCCGAAGATCCGGTGAAACACAGCTGAAACACGTGGCTGTCGGCAGAGGTGCGGTAGTCGGGCACGGCGACGACGTCACCGCCTGCCAGGGCAGAGATGTGGGCACAGACGCCGGGTGCGGTGACCTCGGCGGCACGGACGACATCGACGGCGGGGCGGCGTCCCTCGACGATGCTGGTGACGAACTCGTGGACGAGGTGCGGGTGCGAGCCCGAATGTCCCGCACCGACCTCGATCGCCGGTCGACCGGGGCCGGGCTGGAACGTCGTCGGCCCGGTGAACGCGGCGATCGCCCCGGGCAGCCGGTCACCGGTGTCGGGTGCGGACACGAGACGTTCGATCACGTGCCGGCCGCGACTGCCCGCCGGAACCTCCGCCAGCTCGAACTCGTGCAGGGGTTCACCTTCGCGTGCCGGCCATTCGAGTCCGACGCGGTCACCGTAGACGGAGAACCCTTCGCGGTAGCTGCGCGCGAGCTGGAAGAACGACACCGTCACCTGGGCCACGGCGTCGCTGCCGTCGAGCTCGAACAACCCTGTCTCGGTGGGGAACGGGTTGGCGAAGGTCCCCAGCTGATGGGCCGCGAGTCGGCCGGAGCCGAGCGCGCGGACGGTGTGCACCCGCGAACCCGTCAGCCCGAGGATGGGCGACAGCGCATGCGTGATGTAGGCCATCGGCGGATAGCCCATCCAGTACTCGGGAAAGCCGTCGAGGTTCTGCAGATGGAAACCCTCGTAGTAGGTGATCTCGCCGAGCACACCGGAGCGGTACAGATCCTGCGCGTAGAGGTATTCGCGCCCGTAGACCATCGTCTCCATCATCATGTAGTTCCGCCCGCTGACCCGCTGGGCTTCGATGATGCGGTCGATGTCCTCCAGCGACATGGCCATCGGCACCGCACAGGCGCAGTGCTTCCCCGACGACAGCACCCTGGCCACGTGATCGGCGTGGAACCGCACCGGGGTGGCGACGTGCACGGCGTCGATGTCGTCACGTCTGAGTGCCTCGTCGAGGTCGCGGAGGCAGTTCGTCCCGGCGATCCCGTACCGGTCCCCGACCGATGCGAGCCGAGCGGGATCGGCCTCGATCAGCACGACCGCGGCCACGTCGGGATGGCTCAGGTAGATCGGCAGGAAGTCCTCGCCGAACCCGAGGCCGGCGACCGCAACCGTCAGGCCGGTCATGCGACATCGCTTGGGTGCTGGCGGCAACGCGTTGAGTCGGGCACGGGTCGAGCCTAGGTGCCGCCACCTCTCCAGCCGAGCGAGGTTGCTGACCGATCGGGGACCCTCGTACGGCAGGATCGTCGCGGAGGTATCCGATGGAATCGCTGCACCCGCTCGACAATCCCGTGTTCGCGTCGTTGACGGGACCGCAGGCAGGCTTCGCCATCCGGCGCGGGAACGTCCTGTTCTACCCGGCTGACGTGTCGCCGTTCGTCGTGCTCCCCCGGGACCCGTCGGCTGCCGACTGGGCGGACGTCGCGGCCACGGTCGGCCCGGGCGGGATAGTCCCGCTCGCCGGCGTGGACGTCCCGCCGCCGGCCGGGTGGGCGATCGTCATGACCGGCGAAGGCGTCCAATTCGTCGACGACGGGGTCGCCGCGGCGCCTGATCCGGAGGCGATCCGGCTGGACGCGTCGGATGTCCCGGAGATGCTTGCGCTCGTCGAGACACCGGCACGATCGAGCAGCGCCGACGTCGTCGTTTCCCATGTGCGCGCAAGAACCTCGAGACGGTCGGCACCAGGCTTGCCGCCTCGGATCACGTAGCGATCCATGGCGGGATCCTAGGCGCGCGGAGAGCGGAAAGCCCTGGCGATCCGGTGCCCTGTCACGCCCTCCGGCGACGGCGACTGTGGACCGCTATGGCAAGTGCCGCGCCGAGGGCTGCCCCGATCGTGTTGAAGATGATGTCGTCGACGTCGAAGTGCCGGTAGGCGCACGGGTAGACGAACCAGACGCCGGTCAGCTGGGTCAGTTCGATCAGCAGGGACAGGGCGAACCCGGCGGCCGTCGCCGTCAGTGTCGCGTGACGACCCCGATCGTGCAGGAGCGCACCCAACGGAACGAACAACAGAATGTTCAGCCCCAGTTGGAGAACGGCCGGTCCGACGCCGTCGTGGAACGCGAACGGCACCAGGTTCGGCTCGATGTGGTGACGTTCGCAGAAGGCGCCCGGATCGCGGGGGACCGGCACCAGGACGTAGGCCAGCATCGCGATGCTGTACACGAGCACGCCGAGGCCGAGAAGAGCGTGCCGGCGGGGGATTCGCCGGCTGCGGCCGGTCAACAGTCCGAGGGTCGGGATGAGCAGCGCCGCCATGACGACGACCACGATGACGGGAGCCACCAGAGGCGGGAGCTCGCGGGTGCTCATCCGGGCAGTCTCGCAGCCGAACCCCGGACGGTGTCGGCCCGACTAGCGCTCCGGCAGCGGCGGGGGCGGACCGACGATCTCGATTCCATGGCGCGAAGCGTTGGCGAGGATGGCGTCGAGGTTGGATTTCCACGACGCCGGGATGTCACCGGTAACCGGTATTCCGGCCGCACGCACGAACGCGGCCAAGCCCGTCGGTGCGGTGACGGTGATGATGCGGGCCCGCGGCGTCTCGATGCCGAACGCGTGCACTTTCCCGGGCGGAGGATAGACGGGATCCCCGGCTTTCAATGTGTGCACGTCGTCGCCGGACCAGGCGACGATTCCACCCTCGAGCACGTAGAACACCTCGGCGTCGTCGTGGTGGATGTGCAGCGGAGTGACATCACCCGCACTCCCCGCTGGTCGAGCAGGTCAAGCGATCCGCCTGTCTGTGCGGACGGTTCAGGTGGGGTCACGGACGAAGTCTGGCCCCGCCACTCTGCTCTGTCACCGACGACGTGTTCGTCGGCAACATCGCGCCGGTATCGTCCGCGGCGGGGGTACCCACGTCGGGGATCACACGCCAGAGAGGTGCTCGCTCCATGGTCAAGGCAATCGCATATTCGGTCAGTTCGACGACCGCGCCGTTCGAGAAGGTCGTCATCGAGCGGCGCGAACCCGGACCGACCGAGGTCCTGTTCGACATCAAGTTCGCTGGCATCTGTCACTCCGACATCCACACCGCGCGTGGTGAGTGGAGCCCCGCGACATATCCCCTCGTCCCAGGTCACGAGATCGCCGGCATCGTCCGCGAGATCGGCACAGCGGTGACAAAGTTCAAGCCGGGTGACCGCGTCGGCGTCGGCTGTTTCGTCGACTCCTGCGGTGAATGTCCTGAATGCAAGGCTGGCGAGGAGCAGTACTGCACCAACGACGACACGGTCTGGACCTACGACTCGATCGGACGCGACGGTAAGCCGACCGAGGGCGGATACTCCACCGCGATCACGGTCGAGGAGGACTACATCTGCCGGATCCCCGATGCGCTCGGACTCGATGTGGCCGCTCCGCTGTTGTGCGCGGGCATCACCTTGTACGCGCCGTTGAAGCGTTGGGGCGCGGGTCCGGGCAAGAAGGTCGCGATCGTCGGGATGGGTGGTCTCGGGCACATGGGTGTTCAGATCGCCGCCGCGTTAGGTGCCGAGGTCACTGTCTTGAGCCAGACGCTGTCGAAGAAGGACGACGGGCTGAAGTTCGGCGCGACCCACTACTACGCCACGTCCGATCCAGCCACGATGACGTCACTTCGCGGCACGTTCGACCTGATGGTGTCCACGATCTCGGCGACGACCGACATGGACGGGTACCTCGATCTCCTCAAGGTCGGCGGCACCCTCGTGAACGTCGGGCTGCCCGAGGATCCGCTGACCGTCTCGGCCGGAGTGCTGGGTGACAAGCGAAAGATCCTCGCCGGTTCGACGATCGGGGGCATCGCAGAGACGCAGGAGATGCTCGACTTCTGTGCCGAGCACGGCCTCGCGGCTCAGATCGAGATCATCGGCGGCGAGGACATCACCAAGGCGTACGACCGCGTGGTCAACAGCGACGTCAAGTACAGGTTCGTCATCGACACCGCCACGTTCGAGGCCTGACTGCGGACCACAACTCGCGCCCAACCTGCTCGGCCGGCCGCCGATGTGGAGTCAGCCGGTGGCCCGCCGCGGCTGCGGAACCACGCTTCCCGGTGGCAGTGCCTCGGGCGCACCGTGGCGGCCTTCGAGGAACTGGATCTGCAGTTCGATCGAGTCCTCCGGCCGGGCGTCGGCCCCGGGTGTGGCCGGCTGGTCTTGGCTCGTCCCGATCGGCTCGCACAGACCGGTGACGACGACGCGCCAGCGCGTCCGTGCCTCGACGGTTCCGTGGTCGATCTCGAGGAGGGCGCTGCGGCGGCTGTGGAGAACGTCCGATCGGGATTCGTCGCTCGGACGCAGGACGACGGTGTTGCCGTCGACGGAATAGGTGACGTCCACGGCGGCAGACGTTCCGCCGTCGAGAACTCGGAAGCGGGCGGTCGACGCCTCGCGGATGCGGCACCGGCACTCGTTGTCGGTCATCTCGCGACCGATAAGCGGCCACTCGATGTGCCCACGCGTTTGCACAGCGTCAGTATGCGCCACCTGAACCTCCGTGGACCCGTGGCGAGCAAAGGAAAAGTGGGTGATCGCGAATCGCGCGCAGCGCGCGCCCGATGCCGGCCCGAGCCCGGGCCCGATGCCAGGTGGGCGGCGTAGGGTGCCAGCGTGACTGACCAGACGGTCATCGTGGGTGCCGGACCCGCCGGTCTAGCCGTTGCCGCCATGCTCGGTGAGCGAGGCGCCGCCTACACGGTTCTCGAGCGGGCGGGTTCGGTCGGATCGTCCTGGCGAAGCCGGTACGACAGCCTCCACCTGCACACCGCCCGATGGCTCTCGGCTCTGCCCGGGGCGCCGATCCCACGGAGCTACGGACTGTGGGTCCCTCGGGATGACCTGGTCACGTATCTCGACGACTATGCGGACCGTTTCCACATAAAGCCCGAATTCGGCGTGGAGGTCAACCGGATCGAGCGCGATCCGGCGGGCTGGCGAATCGAGACGTCCGCGGGCACCCGGCTGGCCACGACGGTTGTCCTCGCCACCGGGTACAGCCGTACGCCGTTCGTCCCGGAGTGGGCCGGACGCGAGTCGTTCCCCGGTCCGTTCGCGCACTCGTCCACGTACAAGGAACCGTCGGCCTACCGCGACAAGCAGGTTCTCGTGGTCGGAGCGGGGAACTCAGCTGCGGAGATTGCCGTCGAACTCGCTGATGTGACTCCCGAGGTCCTGCTCTCGGTCCGGACACCTCCGAACATCGTCCGCCGAGACGTGCTCGGCCTACCCAGCCAGGTATTCGGTATCGCGCTCCGGCGAGTTCCGGAGTCGCTGATGAATCCGTTGGGCGGCCTGTTACGCAGGCTGACGGTGCCTGATCTGGATGAGTACGGGCTCCCTGCGCCCGCCGGTGACGGATTCACGCAATTCCTTCGCTCGCAGACAGTTCCGATCCTCGACCACGGATTTGTCGCCGCGGTGCGGAAGGGCCGGATCAGGGTCGTGCCCGCGGTCGAGTCGATGGACGGGCAGGACGTCTACCTTGCGGACGGACAGATCGTGCGCCCGGACGCGATGATCGCGGCAACCGGTTATCGGCCCGACCTGGGTCCGCTCGTCGGGGACCTTGGTGTGCTCGACGAGTCCGGATCACCGAAGGCGCACGGGGCGCAGACGATGGCGGAGGCGCCCGGCCTGTATTTCGTGGGGATCGATGTGTTGTTGGCCGGGCTGTTGCGCGAGATCGCCCGCGAGGCCGAGGAGGTCTCGCGCAAGGTGGAGGTTCAGCCCGCAACGTGAGCGGGCGCGAGGCATCTTCCCTGCCCTCGTGCATCCCAAGGCCGGCTGCTCGAGTGGTGCATCAATCTGCAGGCACCTCTCCGATACACGCCACGCGGCTGGCCGATGATTCTGCGGCGCGACCACAGTCCTCCCCCTGACCGCACACACGAGAAGGTGGACCGATGCCGAATCTCCACGACGTCCTGCACAAGCACGTCAGCAACGGATCCCTGCCCGGCGCAGTCGGCCTGGTGGCTCTTGGCGACCGGCTCGAGGTGGAGGCCGTCGGATCGCTCGACATCGACGGCACGGCTCCGATGGCCAGGGACTCGATCTTCCGCATCGCATCGATCACCAAGCCCATCACGGCCGCAGCAGTCATGATGCTGGTCGACGACGGCCGGATCGCGCTCGACGATGCCGTCGAGGAGTGGCTTCCCGAGCTGGCATCACCGAGCGTCGTCCGCACCCCCCGCAGTGCGGTCGACGACGTCGTCCCGGCGGCCAGGTCGATCACCGTGTTCGACCTCCTCACCTTCCGCGCGGGGCACGGCTTCCCGTCCGACTTCTCGCGGCCGGCGGTCGGGTTGTTGTTCAGCGAGCTGACACAGGGATCGCCGATGCCACAAGCGCCACCGGCACCGGACGAGTGGATGGCGACGCTGTCCCGCATTCCGCTCCTCCACCAGCCTGGAGAATCGTGGCTGTACAACACCGGCTCGGACATCCTGGGCGTTCTGATCGCCAGGGTGTCGGGTACTCCGCTGCCCGAGTTCCTGGCCGAGCGGCTGTTCGAGCCGCTCCGGATGATCGACACCGGATTCGACGTCCCCGCCGGCAATCGCGACCGTCTCACCAGCTATTACCGGCCCGACTCGAGTGGCGGCCTCGAACTCGCCGACGCTCCGGACGGGCAGTGGAGCAGCCCGCCGGCCTTCCCGTCCGGCGCCGGCGGGCTGGTGTCGACCGTCGACGACTGGTCCGCCTTCGCCCGGATGCTCCTTGCCGAGGGGACCGCCGACGGCCGCCGGTTGCTGACACCGGCGTCGGTCCGCCAGATGACCACCGACCACCTGACGCAGGCGCAACGCGATGCCAGCAGCCTGTTCCTGGAAGGCCAGGGCTGGGGTTTCGGAGGCTCGGTCGACGTGGCCGCCATCGACCCGTGGAACGTGGCCGGGCGCTACGGCTGGGTCGGCGGCACCGGGACGAGCGCGCACGTCACCCCGGCCACGGGCAGCATCGCCATCCTGCTCACCCAGCGCGCGATGACCGACCCCACCCCGCCGGCCCACATGCGCGACTTCTGGCGCTACGCGGCCGGGATCTGAGCCGGCGGCTGTCAGAGCCGACGCAGGGTCGCGTCGACATCGCTCGGCCGGAGCGCGCAGTTCATGTAGGCGAAGTCTCCGACGGGCGAACCACCACCGAACATGCCGAAGTCGATGAGGCCGCTGGCGTCCACAGCAGGAATCGCAGCTACGAGAAGCACTTGAGGGACGGGCACCCCCGCGTTTCGTGCCTGGCCCATCGCCCAGGCTTCGCCGGTGGAGTCCCCGTCCTCGCCGAGTGATTCTCGTGGGCGGCTTCGGACCTCGTCGCGCTGATATTCGCGTAGTCGAAGCGAGCTCGGGACGCGATTCACGCTCAACGGCCCGACCGGGACTCGATCGACTGCGGGAATATCAGCGGAATGGCGGCGACCTCGACTCCGGCCCGACGGGCACGCCGAGCCAATGCACGAGCCCGTCGGCGACGCGTCGCTCAGCGGATGCATCGGCGACATTCGCGAGCACGACGACACCGCGACGCGTCTGGGGGAAGGCGGCCAGATACGACGAGTACCCGCCCGTCTGCACGTTGTGCCAGACCATGGTCCGGTCGGATCCGGGGACGATGTCGATGACCCAGAACATGCCCGACCTCCTTCCCTGCATGGCCGATCTCACCCCGGCGATCGGGTTGAGCGACGCGAGCCCAGGTGTGGACAGGGCCACTGTTTCCGTCAGGAACCACACCATCTCCGGCAGGGTGCTGACGACGCCACCCGCAGGGGCGTATCCGTCCAGCAGCCAGGGACGTGACCGCCGGCGGCTCGAGGCCCAACCCTCCGGGGCGGGGCGGTCGTGGCTTCCGACCGATGACGCTGACATCGCCAACTGACCGAGGAGCCGATCACCAAGCAGGCTTGGGGTAGTCGTTGCCGGTGACACGAACCAGCAGCTGACCGAGAACCGCCGCGCCGAGGTTGGAGTAGAGATATGCGCCTCGATGCGGCGTCGAAGACGTCCGCTGCGCTGATGTCGGGATAGGGGTCGCCACCGAGGACGACGCGGCATCTGTGTGCAGAGCTCCGCCAGGGGGATCGAGTCGAGGCGGGGCCCAACGAGTGCGCGCAGCTCAGTCGTCAGCTCGTGCGGTGTACCGATGATCGCCACCACGCCACCGCCCTCCGCCAGGGATCTTCCCGGGCAAGCATTCGCCGACGTGCCGAGGCGCTCCCGGCGAACGCCGGCGCTCGGTGTGACTGCTGATCGTCAAAGACGGCTCAGCGGATCGTGACCACGGCCGCGACGAGGTCGGCGACCAGGCGCTCCGCCTGGGCATCGATCGCATCTCGCGGAAGCTCCCGCAGTGGGCCGCGCGAGGTGAGGGTAGCGAAGCCGTGCACGCCGGACCAGCACATGATCGCCGCGTCACCGGCACGGGCGGCGTCGAGCAGGCTCTCGTCGACGAGTCGCGCCAGGGCGTCCTCGAGTTGCCGGTACGGCGAGCGCCCGATGGTGGCATCGGATCGGGCCGGGGCGGCGGCGACCATGCCGCCCATAGCGAAGAAGGCGACATCGAACCAGCCGGGCTCGTCGAGCGCGAACTGGATGTAGCCGAGGCCGACCCCCTCCAACAACGCGAGGCCGCCGGTCGCGCCGAGCTGTCGCCGGTCGATCGTGACGGCCATCTCGGCCAGCGCCGCCCCTGCCACCGCCCGCAACAGCGCACCGTGATCGGCGAAGTGCCGGTAGGCAGCGCGCGGGGTCACGCCGGCGCGCCGGGTGGCCTCACGGAGCACGATCGCGTCCGCACCGCCGATGCGCGACATCGCCAGCCCGGCTTGAAGAAGCGCGTCGCGCAGACCGCCGTGGTGGTACCTGGTCCTTGCCTCGGTCACGGTGCGAATCTACGCTGTGTCCATCGAAGTACACAGCGTAGACCAACCGGTCCTCACGACGGGGTTCGAGTCAGGAAGAGGTGCGTACGTGGGTCCGTGGCCGAGAAGCATCGGTGCAATCACGCTGTTCGTCGATGATCTCGAAGCTGCCAAGAGCTTCTATCAGGAGGTCTTCGGACTGGCGGTGATGTTCACCGACGACAGCTCGGCCGTGTTCGACTTCGGGAACACGATCATCAACCTGCTTGTGACGACCGCGGCCTCGGAGCTCATCCATCCGGCTGCGGTGGCCGAGCGCGCATCCGGATCGCGCCTTCAGCTGACGATCGAGGTGGACGACGTCGACGCGATGTGCACCGAGCTGGCCGGGCGCGGTGTGACGTTGCTGAACGGGCCGATGGACCGGCCGTGGGGCATCCGCACAGCCAGCTTCGTCGATCCCGGCGGGCACATCTGGGAGATCGCCTGCGCGAACCCGCGCCCCGAGCCCGGGTCGGGGCGCGAGTGATGGCGCTGCCGGAGCAGGAGACCGCGTCGCTGAAGTCGTATCTCGACGCGCAGCGCGACCACGTTCTCGGAATCCTGGAGGGTCTCGACGACGACGCGCTTCGACGGACCGTCCTGCCGTCGGGCTGGACCTGCCTTGGCCTGGTGCATCATCTGGCCCTCGACGTGGAGCGCTTCTGGTTCCGTGCCGTCGTCGCCGGTGAGCAGATGACTGTCGACGGGCTGACAGGGACCTCCGACAACGCCTGGGACGTCGGCACGGAGGTGTCGGCGGGATCCGTCCTGAGCCTCTACCGGCAGGAGATCGAACAGGCGAACGCCGTCATCGACGCGACTCCACTGGACAGCGGGCCGGTGTGGTGGCCCAGCGATCTGTTCGGCGACTGGCGGATCGAGAACCTACGGCAGGTCATGCTGCACGTCATCGTCGAAACCGCTTGCCACGCAGGACATCTGGATGCGGTGCGCGAATTGATCGACGGGCGCCGCTGGCTCGTACTGACCGGCGACAGCGGGTGAAGGCGGCGCGCTGATGGCAGTCGAGCAATTCGAGCCGGTCACCGTGTCGCGGCGGATCGGGGCACGCCGGCGAGATCCTCCAGGTTCTGGCGGCCCACCGGAGACACCTCGGTCTTGGGACGGATCGGGAATGCTGCGGGGCTCGATGGGGGCATCGGTGGAGCTTCGACGTGGTCGAGGACGGTCCCGACGCGACGATCACGCACTCGCAATCGACCGCGAACCGTCGACCGTCACGGCGGACTCCCGGACAGCATCGTCGAACACCGTATGGCGCAACCGGTGTTCTCTCACAACGCCCGGTGGCGTTGATGGTTCTCGTGATCGCCTGCCGAGCACCGGTCGATGCGCCGGCGTCATCGCCGGGCCAGCAACACCCGGATGTTCCCGAGCCCGACGGCGAGTGATGCCAGGATCGCCAGCCCGCCGAACCCGAACCGCCAGTTCACCACGAACAGCACGAGCACGGCCGCGATGGCCGCGATGACGACGCTGCCCAGGAGGAACACCACGATCCGCCGCCGCAGCAGCGCGTCGACCACCAGGACGAGGACCACGGTGACGAGCAGGACGTTGAATATCGAGCCCAGGTCAAGGACGAGGGCGACACCGAACAACGCCAGCAGCAACGAGAGTGACGCGCTCGTCCAGACACGCAGGATCGCCCCGGACCCCAGGGCCCGGCCCTCCTCGGGTATCGGGCGGTGACGCAGGTGCTGGTGCGGTGATGCGACCGGCGCGGTGCCGGAGCGGCGGGCCGCCAGGCTCTCGCGTTCGACCATCAGCGATCGTCTGCGCGCCCGCAACGACGTCAGTCGCTCCTCACACACGGCCAGGTCCGATCGCGCCGACGCCTTCGCTGACCGGCCCTGCCCGCCGGTCGTCGCCTCGACACCTGTCGCCAGCCGTCGGAGGGCGCCCTGCTCCCGCTGGAGTTCGATGTCGAGATCGCGGATCGTCTGATCGAGCTCGGCCGAGCGTTCGGATGCGGCGCGCTCGGCTTCCGCGGGCGTCGCGGGGACCGCGTCGAGGCCCGCCCACGCCACCGGGTCTCCCCAGCTCGCGCGGATCTGCTGACTCCGCTCGTAGCGGGGCCCGGCGGGCGCGCGTTCGCCGCCGAACGGGTCCTCGGTGTCGAGTCCCCACAGACCACGGAAGTCGCGGACCCAGTCGGTGTTGTCGTCGACGATCACGGGCGTCCAGCGATGCTCGGAGCCGGGTCCGATCACCCGGCCGTCGCCGCGCTTGTAGTCGACGTAGGGAATGCCCAGGCCCAGTCGCGCGCGTCCACGCGTCCACGGGAAGATCGCGTCCCGAACGGTGGAGGCGGCCGCGCTGATCCTCCGCAGCCACGGATGCTCGATCCGGACCAGGTACTCCCCGGCAAGGGGTGCAGCCGCGTGCGATCCGGCGCCGATATGGGCGACCGGATGCGTCCGGTCGACCCATGTCACGTCGGGGTCGTCGTGGCGACGGCGGAGATCACGGCCCTGCACCTCGTGTGCCGCGAAGGCCACCCAGGCAGGGGAAAGGCAGTCGGATCCGTCCGCGCGGCGGGCGTCGTCCGGGAGCGGGTCGTGCGCGGGGTCGACCGGCGTGAGGTAGACGGTCACCTGCTCCCAGTCGCCTTCATGGTCGTTGACGCCGGCGAAGGTGGTTCGCCAGTCGTTCATCGCATAGAAGAACCAGTACTGGATGGCGATGTAGTCGCCGTCGTCGGTGATCTGCGCGTAGTACGGGTGCGTGGCGTATCCGGGCGATCTGCGGTACGCCACGTGAATGGCGGCGGTGAGGCCTGCGGGCACACGTCCCCGTACCAGCAGCGAAAGCCGGAACAGCGCTTCGATGATGCGTCCCAGCAGGCCGACGGCGGCGAGGCGCGCGGACGTCCGGAACCCGGGGCGATCAGGGTCGCGCCGCCACGCCTTGAGTTCGCGACGGTTCAGCCCGGCGGCGACGAAACGGAGTTCGAGCGGGGCGCCGGTCCGCTGACGGCCCTCGGCGCACAGCCGGTCGACGGTGAGATCTCCGTGGTCGACCAGAAGCGCCGGGCGCGCGCCGGACCGGCCGTCGGCCGCACTGGCCCAGAGGGCCGACTCGCGGAGGTAGTCCTCGATCGGCATCGGGAAGAAGAGTTCGCCTGAGGTGTAGCGGAGGACGGGTTCGAAACGACGAACCAGGGCAAGCGGATCGACTCCAGGGGGCATGGTCATCCGGCCGACTGCCCACGTCCTGCGTCCGTCCGCGCCACCACGGAAGTGTATGACCGCCACGGCGGAAGACGGTGCGTTGATCGAGCCTGAACCTATCGACGATCCAGAGATGACCCCTGGCCGATGGGTTGACAGAGCCGTCCGCGCGTCGAGATCAGCTTCAACGCGGCCGGGCTCGACGTCGTCCAGAACAAGCCGACGGTGGAGTTTCCGGTCAGCGCGGCGGCCCGGATTCGCAGCACCGGTTCAGGATTCGACGGTTCGGCCGCCGATCGCGTCACGGACCCGGGCGCTGGTCTGGCGTGCGATCAGTGAGCTGAGGCCGGTGTGTGACGCGGGATTGAGGAGGTCCTCGATCTGGTGCGGCGTGAGACTGCCCGAAACGGCCGGATCGTCTGCGAGCACGTCGCGGAACGGCCGGCCGGTGTCCGCCGCGATCGCGGCGGCGTGGTGCACGACCTCGTGCGCGTCCTGCCGGCCGATCGAGGTGGCCAGCGTCATCATCACCGCCTCCGCCATGATGAGGCCGCCGCTGAGATCGAGATTGCGGGCCATGCGGCGCTCATCGACATGCAGCCCGGTGAGGACGCTCCCGACGCGGACAAGGGCGGTCCCCGACAGGATGCAGGACTGCTCGAGGGCTTCGTCCATCATGTTCGTGCGCGCCCCGTCCACCTCGTGGGCGTGCGACATCGCCTCCAGGGCGAGCGGCACCAGCGCGCGGGTCTGCGCGCTGATGGAGATGATCTCCTGACAGAGCTTGGGATTCCGCTTCTGCGGCATGGTCGAACTACCGACGTCGCCGTCAGGCGTCGCCTCGGCCACCTCGGCGAACTCCACCGCCATCAGCCGGGTCACCTCCTCGGCTATCACCCCGTTGGTCGCCGCGAGAATGCCCAGAACGAAGACCAGTTCGGCGAACGGGTCGGCGATGCTGCGGGACGGGACCGGCATGCTGGTCAGACCCAGGCGCTCGGCGAAGGCCTGCTGGATCGCGGGGCCGGATTCACCCATCGCCGCGAACGTCCCGGTTGCCCCGGCGGCCATCGCGATGAACAGCCGTGGCGCCACTTGGTCGAGGCGGTCGAGATGACGCAACAGCGCATCGGACCAGGCCGCGACCTTGAACCCGAACGTGATCGGCACCGCCTGCTGCCCGTGTGTGCGGCCGGCCATCGTCATGTCGGCGGTTCGATCCCCGAGCTCGGCCAGGGCGTTGAGGACGTCGACCACCCCGTCGGTGATGATCCGATGGGCCTGCCGGATTCCGAGGACGTCCCCGGTCTGCATGATGTTCTGGGTCGTCGCGCCCCAGTGCACCCACCCTCCGTGCTCCGGCCCGACAACCCTGCTCAACTCCGTGATCAGCGGCATCAACGCGTGGCCGGTCGTCGCCAGGCCGCTGGCAACGCGGTCGTCGTCCATCAGGTCGATAAGCGCGGACTCAGCGATCCGGGCGGCCGCGGCCGGGGGTATCAACCCGCAATCGGCCTGAGCCAGGGCAAGTGCGGCTTCGACGTCGAGCCATCGCTGGTGCCGGGCGCGACTGGAGAACACGGCCCGGACACCGGAATCGCGAAGCCGGGCGTCAGTGGGAGCTCCGTCGACCAGTCGCATCTGAGTCGTCTCCTTCGCTGCTGCGTGTACGCGGTGCCGCAGCCACCTTGCCAGACACGGCCGCCGAGAGCGCCGAGGACACAGGTCGCCGTCGCCAAAGGCGGCGCCGCGGGTTAGCGTCGGGCCATGCGTGCAGTCGCCTACACCGAGCCCGGCCCGTCGTCAGTGCTTCATCTTGTGGAGCGGGAGATCCCGACGCCGGGCGCCGGCGAGATCCGGGTCCGGGTCGTGCGCTCGGGGGTCAACCCCACCGACTGGAAGAGCCGGGCTGGCGGTCGGATCGCGTTCGACGAGGTGGTGCCGAACCAGGACGGCTCCGGCGTCGTCGATGCCCTGGGCGAGGGGGTGGACGGGTTCGCCGTCGGCGACCGCGTCTGGCTGATCCTCGCCCAGCACGGACGCGCGTCCGGAACCGCGGCCGAGTTCACGGTTGTGCCGTCGGACCGCGTCATCCCCTTACCCGAGGCGGCGTCCTTCGACCTCGGTGCCAGCCTCGGCGTCCCCGCGATCACCGCGCACCGGGCGCTGACGGCTTCCGAGGGCGGACCTCATCGACTCGGCCCGGGAACCCTCGACGGCATCGTCGTTCTCGTCGCGGGCGGAGCGGGTGCCGTCGGCAACGCCGCCATCCAGCTCGCACGCTGGTCCGGCGCCACCGTCGTCACGACGATCAGCAGCGACGAGAAGGCACGGCTGGCCACGGCTGCCGGCGCCCAGCACACCGTCAACTACCGGACGACGGACGCGGCCGATGCCGTTCTGGCGATCGCACCGGACGGGGTCGACATCGTCGTCGAGGTCGCGCCCGCGACGAACAACGCCCTCGACCTGGCGGTCACCCGTAACCACGCAACGATCGCGATCTACGCCAACAACGGCGGTGACGAGCTCACGATCGACGTCCGTGCGACGTTCGCACGCAACCTGCGCTACCAGTTCCTGCTGCTGTACACGCTCGCTCCGGAGTACCTGCGGGCGGCCGCCGAGGACGTCAACGCGGCCGTGACTGCGGGAGCTCTGCGGGTCGGTGACGAGGTGGGTTTGCCCCTGCACCACTTCGCGTTGGCGGACGCGGCCGCCGCCCACGACGCGGTCGAGAACGGCGCTGTCGGCAAGGTGCTGATCGACGTCGGCTGAGCCACCGGCGTCCGCACGGGCGTCAGCCGAGCCTGCGCGCTGCCTCCGCTGCGGCCTCGTGCGCGGCCGCCAATTCGGCGTGCTGCTTGGCGATCTCGTCGGGGGAGCCACCGAACCGCTCGGTGAGCGTTCGGGTGTCGACGATCGTCTGGAGCGTCATGCCCAGAGCGTCGCCCAGGATGAGGGTGAGGGCCGGGATCGCGTGGTCGTTGAACTCCGACGGGGAGCCCTGGTCGTAGGTGCCGCCCCGGGTGGAGACGAGGACAGCCCGACGGCCGGCCATCGGCTGCTGGGTGGCGGGATCGTCGAAGGGGGCGGTCACCGCGGGCACGTGGATGTAGTCGACCCAGGCCTTCAAGGTCGAGGGCATCGAGTAGTTGTACAGCGGGACGCCGATCAGCAGCACGTCTGCCGCGAGGAGCTCGGCGATGATGGCCTGCTGCAGCGATTCCTGTTCGGGGCTGAGAGTTGAGCCGGCCGGCCGGAGGTGGGGCGGGAAGTGCAACGCGGCATCGCTGAGGTGGGGCAGCGGATCACGGTGCAGGTCGCGATGGACGACCGCGTGGTCGTCGCCGAGGCCGCGCCACGTGTCGGCGAAGGTTGCCGTGATGGCGCGGGAGCGCGAGGCGGTGAGGTCTGCGGAGGAGTCGAGATGCAGCAGCGTGGGCATGCCCGAACCCTAGGTGCTGTCGGTCCGGTGTTGCCCCGCGGTTCGGTATCGCGACCGAACTGGTGTCCGTCCCGGTCAGGATCCCGGCGCGGGTGTCATCCCGGCTGTGACGTCGGCCAGGGCGGTGGCGGGAACATCGGGGAACCGATCGCGGACCGGTCGCGCGTCGAAGGTCATGTCGGTCGTGTTCATCACAACGGCGGCCCTGGCTCGGCGTGCAGAGCCCGGTTTGACCGGTCGCGCGACCACCGACATGAGCTTCAGCGCGTTCAGTGGGACGTGCCTCGGCGGATCGGAGCGTCCCTGACGCGCCAGGAGATGCAGTGCGATCTCGGTGAAATCGAGGGTCTGTGGGCCTCCCACCGACACGCTGGGGCCGATGCGTCTATCGCCGTTCACCGCGAGGCAGACGAACGCGGCGACGTCGTCGGCGGACACGAAAGTGATGGGATTCCGGCCGGGTCCGAGCACGAGTGCCGGTCCGCCGTTGCGAATCCCGCTACCTATGACATCGATCCACGTCTCCAGGAATGGCGCCGACCTGACGGCCACGCCGCTCAGAGCGGACGCGGCCAGCTCCTGCTCGGCTGCGTACTTCATTCGATGCAGCGACATCGGGTGATTCGGCGCAGCACCCACGACCGAGACGAGCACGAAGCGATCCACGCCGGCTCGCACCGCGGCGGCGGTCAGGTTTCGATCGCCGTTCCGGTCGACAGCGGCAGGACTGGTCCGCGAGGGTCCGGCGAAGCCATGCACAGCCGAGACGACGTGCTCGCATCCGTCGACGGCTCTGTCGAGGCGATCACGACGAACGTCACCGAGCACGACGTCGACCCCGGCGGGCAGGTGCGATGCGCGGCCGGGGTCGCGGGTGATGATCCGGACCTGCTCGCCGGCGTCGACAAGCAGCTTCACCACTCTGCTCCCGAGCAGGCCGGTGCCGCCCGCCACCAGGATCATGGTGCGGAACCTCCCGTGCGTGGGGCCGTCAGCGTGCGGTGCACGGCGGTGTCCACGGTTCCGGATCCGCTCTCGACCGGTTCGAGATAGAACCTGGCCGCCGTGACGAGGCCACCGGCGACCTCGAAGATGATCACCCCACGCATCTCGTGCAGCTCGCCGTCCAGTCGAGTGCCGCTCATGTGCCACTCCGACCAGACGGTGTCGCCGTCCACCACGCTTTTCTCCACCTGCGCAGTGATGTCGGGCACTCCGGTGAGGATCTGCTGCCAGTTGCGGCGAACCTGATCGCGTCCCCTGAAGCTGCGTTGCGGATGCGCGGGGGTCTCGTTGAGGTAGTCCTCGGCGAAGCACGCGACGATCCCCTCGAGGTCGTGCCGGCTGGTCGCGGTTGCCAGCTGCTCGACCACCTCTGCAGGACTTGTCATGATGATCTCCCTGACGGCCAGAGTTTCGATACAGTAACTAGTATCAAAAGTGAGTATGGAGCGGGGAGTGATGGTCGTCAAGCGGCAGTACGACTCGAGCGGTCGACAGGAGCAGGCACACCGGAAGCGTGCTGCGGTGCTCGACGCAGCGACGCACAGATTCCTCGAAGCGGGATACGGCGCCACAACCGTGGCGGCAGTGGCAGCCGAAGCCGGGGTCTCCGTCGAGACGATCTACAAGACATTCGGCAACAAGGCCGGCCTCGTCGCCGCGATCCACGAACGGGGGCTGGCGGGAAGTGGGTCGGTGTCGGCACCGCAACGGTCAGATGAGATGCAGGGACGCGAGGCCGACCCGCGACAGATCATTCGTAGCTGGGGCACATTGACGATCGAGGTTGCTCCGCTGGTCTGCCCGATCCTGTTGCTCATCCGCTCGGCTGCGGGCACCGACCCGGACATGGCCCGTCTCCTTGTCGACACCGATCAACAGCGCCTGCGGCGGATGACCCGCAACGCCCGCGCGCTGACGGGCCACCTACGTCCGGGTATCACACCGAGGGAGGCAGCCGACATCCTGTGGACCTACAGTTCGCCCGACCTCTACGACCTGCTGGTCGTTCGCCGTCGTTGGCGACTGCGACGCTATGGTCGCTTCATCGCCGACGCCATGACTGCCGAACTGTTGTCCTGACCGCATTCTCGCGGCCGGAGGCCCGTCAATACGGTCGCGGGCCGCGGATCGACGGGGCAGACTCCCGTTGTGCCCGAGACCGATGTCGTCACCGCAGTGCTCCGCGCGTATGGCATCACCGAAGCAACCGTGACCCCGCTCGACATCCACGGGACGACGTCAGTTGCACGTGTGGTGACAGGGCAAGGACCTGAGATGATGCTCAAGCGCACCTCGGCGATCGACGGCACGGAGCTACGGCTGGTCGAGCAGGCGGAGCTCACCCGGCAGCTGTTCGAGCGCGGCGTTCGGGTTGCGGTGCCGATGGTCGCACTCGACGGGCAACCCGTTGTGCATATGGACGATGCCGTGTTCACCCTGACGTCCCGGCTGACCGTTCGTGCCCCCGGCCTGCCCGATCGCGCCGAGGTTTGGTCGAGCGTCGGCGGGCAACTCGCCACCCTGCACACAGCGCTCGAGCAGTGTGCGGCGAGGGCGCACGGCTGGACGATGGACCTGCCCCGGCAGCTCGAAGAGGAGATCTGGCCCACGCTGGATGCAGTTGCCGACGTGATCGGCCCGCTGCTGCCTGCTGTCGCCGACCGCGTCGAGCTCGCGAATCGGGTCGCCGGGCTACCACAGCAGCGATTGCACGGTGACACCCACGGCGGGAACATCCTGCTCGATCGGCTGGGCGTCTACGGCATCGTCGACTTCGACGAGATCCCGATAGGCCCGCGTGTGAACGATGTCGGCTACTATGCGGCCGACCTGGTGAAGAACCGCAACGACCTGCCCGGCGGCGTCGTCGAGATCATCGGGAACGTCGTCGCCGGCTATCACCGGGCTGCTGTGCTGAGCCAGCGCGAGGTGGATGCCCTTGTGCCGTTGATGATCGTCACCGAGCTGAGATTCCTCTGGTGGTTCCGTACGTCCGACGACAACCTCGCGCAGTTCGACAACCACCTCGACACGCTCGGATGGATCCTCGCGCACCGTGCCGAACTCGACGCCGTCGTCGGACTCGCCACGACGGGAAGCGCAGGCGGTGGCTGACGTGATGTGTCTGGCAGCAAGCCGCTTCCGCCTGCGACCGGCCGTGCCTGCGGACGTCGATCGGGTCCAACGGGCCGGCCTGTCAGCAGATTCGTTGTGGATCGGCGTTCCCCACCCCTGTCCGCCCGCCAGGGCCCGCCAGGTTGTCGACGAACTCGGCAAGGACTGGGACGGGGATTTCGGTCTCGGTCGTTTCGTGTCTCCACTCACCACCGACGAGATCCATGGGCTGGTGTGCGTACTGCGTCGGACGCCGTCAACCGTCGAGGTCTCATACGGCATCGCACCGGATCATCGTCGGCGCGGACTAGCCACGGCCGTCCTGGCCGAGGTCACGGGGTACATCCTGGATCAGACCGACTGGGCGAGCCGAGTCGAAGTCGTGATCGCCCCGACCAACCAGGCGTCGCTGCGTGTTGCGGCGAAGGCGGGATTCGCAAGAGACGGCCATCGCCGCGGAACCGCGCCGGGAAATGACGTTGTGTACAACGACATGGTGCTCGCGCGAGGTCCAGTGGTGCCGATGCTAGCGGCCCTGGTCGGGGCGCGGACTAACGGCTCGGGCCGTAGGCGGTGAGGAAGCGGTCGCGGAACGCGTCCATCGGCCACACCGGCGCGTTCGCGGCCGGTCGGAGGCCGTCCTGCCATCCCCACGAGTTGATACGACTCAGCACGGCCGGGTCGTGGGCGATGATCGTGATCGGCACGTCATGACTCGCACCCGTACCGGAGACGATCGTGGCCGGCTGGTGGTCGCCGAGCATGACGACGACGAGGTTGGGGTCGTGGAAGGTCTGCAGGAACGAGATCATGGCCGTCAGGGAGTACTGGATGGACTGCCCGTACGCCGTACGTACCTGATCGGGCTTGCCCACAAGGGATTCCGGCGATTGGCCCTGCGCCTCCATCTTGTCGAAGACCCAGCCGTCGCCCAGAGCGTTCCAGTCGATCAAGTGCGGTATCGGCGCCCACGGTCCATGGCTCGACACGAGGTCGATCTCGGCCATCACCGGCGGATGGTCAGGCACCCCGAGCTCGAGCCGCTGGAAGGCGGAGAGCACGTACTGGTCGGGCATGGACGCGTAGCTGAAGTCGGGTCCCTTGTACCCGACGTTCCGGGCGTCATAGATCTTGTCGTAGTGGTAGAACGACTTTCCCTGCGGCCAGTCCTCACGGTTGGAGGGGATGTCGGCCACTGTCCGCCAACCCGCGCGCCCGAACGCGTCGCTGAGGGTGAACCGATCGCCGGCGACCAAGTCGTCGTAGCGTTTCTGATCGTCGATCCACAGCCCGGACTGAAGAGTGGAGTGGGCGAGCCAGCTGATCCCGCCGAACGTCGGTGAGGTGAGGAACGCGCTCCGGGACGAGAAACCGGCCGCCTGGAGTTGCTTGGTTCCGTTGTCCAGAACGGCATTCACCTGCGGCGAGAACGACGAGTCCGCAACGGCGACCCGCCCGTAGCTCTCGACGAACGCGAAGATGACGTCTTTGCCGCGCAGGCCCGTCAGCAGGTCGCCCGCCGGGGTGTCGCGAAACGAGTCGACCGCGGCCGCCTTCTTGAAGGCCCGCTCGCCGGCCAGTCCGGTGCCGACGTCGTTCGTCCGGTCGAACGCGAGGACGACGGCGCTCGTCGAGGCGACCGGTGATCCCGCCACGATCGCCACACCTGTCAGCGCAAAGACGACCCAGACGACCACAAGCGCCGTCGCGGTGCGGATGGACGCCGTCCGGTGCCGATGCAGCGCGCGCGTGAGTCGCAGCACCGACAGCGGGGTCAGGACGAGGACGGCGGCGAGCAGGATCCCGGCTCCGAGAGTGGACGCGATCGCACCGAGCGAGCCGATCGAGTCGCGCAGGAGCCCGAAGGCGGAGTGGAAGTAGGTCCCGTCGATGACGGGGTTGAACGGCCGGCCGAGAGCTTGGTAGAAGCCCGTGTCGAGAATCCGCACGATCGTCAGGACGCCGAGGACGACCCCCACGAGGGCGGCCACCAGACGTCGTGGCCAGGGCCGGAGGACGAGGACGAGTGCGGCCAGGGCAAGGGCTTCGAGCGGGATACGGACGAGCGTTTCGAGCCAGTGGGCACCGATCGGGTCCGGTGCGGTGAGGGGGAACCACACGAGCAGCAGAGCCAGGATAGTGAGCGCCCAGGAGGCGACAACACGGAGCCGAGAGCGGTCTGTACGGGCCGGTCGACGCACACGCCTGAAGATCGACAACCCGCCCAGCCCCAATCTCGTATCCGTCCGCCACCGATCGATCCCAGCGCGATCCCGCGGCGTCTCGGATGGGGAAACGCCCCCCGCACCGGTTTGGTTCACGCGCCGCGCCGCGCCCGTCGCCGCCGCCCGCCGAGCAGAGTATGAGGTGGCCGATCGGTCGGACCAGTACCGTCCGTTGAACCACAGGCCTCGCGCCTCCGTTAACTGTGCGACGGGCGTCATGCGACGACGGCCGATCGTCGGTGGCGTCGAGGTTCGGGAGGGTGAGGCAGATGCGCACTGATGCGCTCGCGTTCTGGCTCCGCGAACCCGGCTCCGGCGAGATCCGGCCGGCCACGCTGCCCGATCTCGGCCCCGGCGACGTCCGTGTCCGCACCCTGCGCTCCGGCGTGAGCCGAGGCACCGAGACGCTCGTGTTCCGCGGCGGCGTCCCGGCGAGCCAGTACGCCGCGATGCGGGCGCCGTTCCAGGAAGGCGACTTCCCGGGGCCGGTCAAGTACGGCTACCTCAGCGTCGGGGTCGTCGAACAAGGTCCGCTGGAGCTGCGCGGTCGCACCGTCTTCTGCCTCTACCCGCATCAGACCGCCTACGTCGTACCGGCCCAGGCCGTGGTCGTTGTGCCCGATGATGTGCCGCCGTCCCGGGCGGTGCTTGCCGGCACCGTGGAGACCGCCGTCAACGCTTTGTGGGATGCCGCACCGCTCCTCGGCGACCGGATCACGGTCGTCGGCGCCGGCATGGTCGGCTGCTGCGTCGCGCGCCTCCTCACCCGGATTCCCGGCGTCCAAGTCACCCTCGTCGACATCGACGCCACCCGGGCCGATGTCGCGGCCGCCCTCGGCGTGGGCTTCGCGCTGCCCGCCGATGCCGGCGGCGGTCGTGACCTCGTCGTGCACACCAGCGCGACGTCCGCCGGTCTCCAGCAGTCGCTGGACCTGCTCGCCCCAGAGGGCACGGTCATCGATCTCAGCTGGTACGGCGATGCCGAGATCCGCCTGTCGCTCGGTGGCGCCTTTCACTCCGGGCGGCTTGGCATTCGTGCCAGTCAGGTCGGCGTGGTCGCCGCGGCCCGTCGTGGGCGCCGCACCGCTGCGGAGCGGCTGGCGCTCGCGCTGGACCTGCTGCGCGATCCCGCCTTCGATGCGCTGATCACCGGCGCGTCCCGCTTCGACGAGTTGCCTGACGTCATGACTCGGCTGGCCAGCGGGAGCCTGCCTGCCCTCTGCCATACGGTCACCTATGGCGAAGGGTAGATCCATGTTCAGCGTGACCGTCCGCGATCACATGATGATCGCCCACAGTTTCCGCGGCGAGGTGTTCGGACCCGCGCAGCGCCTGCATGGCGCGACCTACGTCGTCGACGCGACGTTCCGGAGGGCGGCTCTCGACGCTGACAACATCGTGGTCGACATCGGGCGGGCAGCCGAGGAACTGCACGTCGTCGTCGGCGAGCTGAGCTATCGCAATCTCGACGACGAGGCCGCGTTCGCCGGCATGAACACCTCCACCGAGGCACTGGCCCAGGTGATCGCCGACCGCCTCGCCGATCGCGTACACGCCGGTGCCTTCGGCGACGGCGCCCGGGGACTGGCCGGGATCGCGGTCACGCTGCGTGAGTCGCACATCGCGTCGGCGAGTTACGAGCGACCGCTGTGAGGACCGTGCACGTCGTCGTGCCGGAGGGCATCGACGACCCCGGGAGGCAGAGCGGCGGGAACACCTACGACCGGCGGATCTGCCGAGGGCTGGCGTCGATGGGATGGTCGGTTCAGGAGCGGGCCGTGGCCGGCCGGTGGCCCTGCCCGGACGCGTCCTCGCGCGCAGGTCTGACCGACGTGCTCAGCGAAGTCCCCGACGGGAATGTGGTGCTGATCGACGGCTTGATCGCCTCGACGGTCCCGGACGTGCTGGTGCCGCAGGCGAATCGGCTGCGACTGGTCGTCCTCGTACACATGCCGCTGGGCAACCGGCTGTCAGCGGATGACGATGCCGGCGAGCGGGAACGCGAGGTTCTGGAGGCTGCGGTGGCGACCGTCACGACGAGCAGCTGGACCCGGGGCTGGCTGCTCGACCGGTACGCGCTGACGCCGGGGTCCGTCCATGTCGCGGAGCCCGGCGTCGACCCCGCCGATCTCGCAGCGGGGACGACGGCCGGCGGAGACCTGCTCTGCGTCGCGGCGGTGACGCCGACCAAGGGACACGACGTGTTGCTCGCAGCCCTCGCGACGGTCACGGATCTGCCCTGGCGCTGTGTCTGCGTGGGCAGCCTCGATCGCGATCCCGCGTTCGTCGACGGGCTCCACGAGCAGGTGAGGGACAGCGGACTCGGGCACCGGGTTCGATTCGTCGGGTCGCGCACGGGCGCCGACCTCGACGCTGCGTACGCCGCCGCGGACGCGCTGGTGCTGGCTTCCTGTGCCGAGACGTACGGCATGGTCGTCACGGAGGCGCTGGCGCGCGGGCTTCCAGTCGTCACGACGACAGCCGGCGGGCTGCCGGAGGCCCTCGGCCGGGGGGCCGACGGGATCCGGCCCGGCCTGCTGGTGCCGCCGGGCGACTCGGGGGCCTTCGCCGCGGCGCTGCGGCGCTGGCTCGACGACGTCGGACTGCGCCGTCGGCTCCGCCACGCTGCCGGCGAGCGGCGAGCCACGCTGCTCGGCTGGGCGACCACGACCGAGCGGATCTCGCGGGTCCTGACCGAGGCGGCGGCATGACCATCGCGCCGGTGCGGATTCGTCCGGTGGCGCCTGAGGTCCGGGGTTCGGTCGACACACTGGCGCCCGCGCCGAGCGCGGGCGGAGCCGACGCACGTCGAAGGTGGTGGCTGTGGGCGCGCCTGCTCGGTGGTGTAGCGATCCTCGCTGTCGTCGTGTGGCGGTTGGGCACGGGCCCGTTCGTCGACGGTGTTCGCATGGTCGACGGGTGGTCGCTTGCCGCGGCGGCCGGAATCGCGTTGCTGACAACGGTGTTCTGCGCCTGGCGGTGGAGTCTGGTCGCCGGCGGGCTCGGCGTCGGCCTGCCGCTGCGGACCGCGGTCGCGGCCTACTACCGGTCGCAGTTCCTCAACACGACGCTGCCCGGCGGTGTGCTCGGCGACGTGCACCGTGCGGTTCGCCACGGGCGCGACGTCGGTGATGTGGGCCGGAGCGTGCGGGCCGTCGCAGCAGAACGCTCTGCCGGGCAGGTCGTGCAGATCCTGGTGACGACGATCGTGCTGGTCCTGTTGCCGTCACCGGTGCGGTCGTTCGTGCCGGTTGTCGCGGCGGCGGTGCTGGTGTGCGGTGTCGGTGTCGTGCTGGCGGGCCGGGTGCTGCCTCGACAGGGCTCGTCCCGGCCCGCGCGGGCCGTGCGCATGGTGGCTGCTGATCTCCGCTACGGGCTGCTCGCGCGGCGCGCGTGGCCCGGCATCGTGCTCGCGTCCGTGCTGGTGGTGGCCGGCCACACCACGACATTCCTGATCGCCGCGCGGACGGCCGGATCGGCGGCGTCGCCGGTCCGGCTGCTGCCACTGGCCCTGATCGTCCTTGTGGCGATGGGGATTCCGGCGAATGTCGGCGGCTGGGGCCCACGTGAGGGCGTGGCCGCGTGGGTGTTCGCCGCGGCCGGGTTGGGCGCGGACCAGGGGGTCGCGACGGCGGTCGTCTACGGCGTCATGGCGCTCGTCGCCAATCTGCCGGGAGCCGTGATTCTGATCGCAGGATGGCGGCATCGGGACAGGCACGAGCAGCCCGCGATTGCCGTTGGTGTGGGAGGTGCTGCTCGTGGCTGATCGTCCGTACACCCTGCTGAGCTGTGCTGTGTCGATCGACGGATTCCTCGACGACGCCAGCGGCACGCGGCTGGTTCTGTCCAACGACGCCGACCTCGATCGCGTCGATGCCGTACGCGCCGGCTGCGACGCGATCCTTGTCGGCGCCGCGACCGTCCGGAAGGACAAACCGAGACTCGTGGTGCGGTCGCAGGCGCGGCGGGACGAGCGGGTGGCTCGAGGGCTCCCGGCCTCGCCGATCAAAGTGACCGTGACCGAGCACGCGCAGCTGGACGTCGGCGCGAGCTTCTTCACCAGCGGTGACGGCGAGAAGCTCGTCTACTGCGCGACATCCGCCGTCGCGGAGGCCTGCCACCGGCTCCGGCCGGTCGCGACGGTCGTCCACGGCGGGCAGCCGGTCGACCTGCGCTGGATGAGCGAAGACCTCTATGACCGTGGCGTGCGGCGGTTGATGGTCGAGGGCGGCGGCTCGGTGCTCACCCAGTTCCTCACCGCAGGGCTGGCGGATGAGATTCAGCTGGTCGTCACGCCGATACTCGTCGGCGACCCGCTGGCTCCGCGATTCGTCGGTGACGGCCGGTTCCCCTGGAAACCCGATCGTCGCCCGATCCTCGCGGACGTATGCCGGATCGACGACGTGGTGCTGCTGCGGTACGCGCTCTCGGCGCGATTCTGCCCGTGCCTGCCCGAGGTGGCGTGATGCGGCGAAACCTCTACGGGGCGACGATCCGCACGGAGCTGATGGTGCCGCTGCGGTTCGCCGACGGGTACGCCGCCACCGCGCGCGTGTTCACGTTCACCGGCTTGACCGACGGCCGGGAGCATCTTGCCTTCGGGCTCGGCGATCGTGCCGGTGCGTTCGTGCCGGACGAGCATCGGGGACGGGTGCCGCTTGTCCGTCCACACAGCGAATGCCTCACCGGTGATGTGTTCGGCAGCCAGCGTTGCGACTGCGGGCCGCAGCTGCGGGAAGCGGTCGAGAGGATCGCCGACGCCGGCGGGTTCCTGCTGTACTTGCGGCAGGAAGGGCGGGGGATCGGCCTGTACTCGAAGCTCGACGCGTACGCGTTGCAGGACGCCGGCCTGGACACCTACGAGGCCAACGTCGCGCTCGGCTACGCCGAGGACCAGCGCGACTACACCGTCGCGGCGCAGATGCTGCATGCGCTCGGGTCGGCTCGCATCGCCTTGCTGAGCAACAACCCGGACAAGGCCGAGCAACTCGGCCGGCTCGGCGTGACGGTGACCGACAGGGTGCCGACGGGTGTGCACCTGTCGGACGCGAACGCGGGTTATCTCGCGACGAAGGCCAGCCGCGGCGCGCACACCCTCGAGCTCCCGCTCGTCGGGGCACGCCGGGCCGTCGCGTCGGAGCCGGCCGGCCAGATCGACCTCCGGTGAAGGACGGTCGACCCGACCGCGGTGCGGGTGCGGTGCGAATCCGTCGGGCGTCGGTCGGGGACGCCCCGGCGATGGGCCACGTGATGGTCGAGTCCTGGTTGACCGCTCACCGCGGCCAGATGCCCGACGCGGCGTGGGAGAAGCGCCGGGACGAGTGGACCCCGGAGGTGTCGGCCACTGCCTGGGAACGCAGCCTGCACGAGCGGGACGCCGCCCAGGGTGCTGGCGATGTCGTTCTGGTGGCTGTGGATGACGACGGCACACTCGCCGGCCGCACAGAAGGGCATCCGCTGGATGCGGGTTTCTCGAAGTTTCCCGGCCATCTCCGTAGTCTTCGACGACCCAAATCTCGGGGTGGGACGCCCTATTCGCCGCGGCCTGCCGACCACCCCCAGCAACGACCTGACCACCAGCCCCAACGGGCACAATCGGAGAACCGCAGGGAAAAGCCGGGCAGACCGGCCCGCTTCGTCGCGGCGCCATCGCAAACACACGACCAGAAACGTCCCACTCACCCACGAATACCCGTTCGGTGGATCGAGGTTGAGCGCAGGCCATCGGGACGGGGTGCCGCCGAGGCTTGGGACCCGCAAGTCGTTCCTCCATCGGACCGTCGACGGTCGACACCAAACGACGGGATCTGCTTGAGGTGTATGCAGGCCGCCAACGAGCCACCCCGGACGACCATCTGCCACTCGTGGGCCAAGGCTGAGCGTAACCCGACAATTGGGGTCGGCCGCAGGGCAGTGCGTACCCTGGACGCGTCATGACACGTAACGAGCCACCCCCACCCGGGCAGATCCCGGTCTTCGTCGACGGGTCCGGCCGCCACCTGCGAAGGCTGCGGGTGGCTGGCGCGATCGTGGTTGTGCCCGCTGTCGGGTACGTCTGTCTGCTGTTCAGCACTCTCCTCGGCGGACCCACGATTCACTCGCCCTTCCTTCCGCTGCCCGCACCGCCGCCAGCCGGAACCGTTCTCGCTCGGCCTCCCCAACCGGTGTCCACAAGCTCGTCAACCAGCCGCCCGAACCAGCCTGTGGTCGTCGGCGTGGTCGCAACCCAGCAACCCCGGGGCCGGCCGTCATCCACGGCCGCCCCGTCACCGATGGCCGCCCGCCTCCCTGCGGTCGCCCCGTCACCCACGGCCAGCTCGTCACCGACGACCACCTCGTCACCCACGTCGAGGGTGAACGGCAGATCAGCCTTGGCGCCGACTCCCACGAAAAGGGTGAACGGCAAATCAGCCTTGGCGCCGACTCCCAGGAAGAGGGCAACGGGCAAGCCCTCTGCGCTACCGACCCCCACGCGCCGGCCGATCAAGCCCTGACGATGACCGAAGAGGCATGGTGCCACCCGAAAGTCTGAACTCGCGCAGGCACCGTGGCCCGGCCAGCAGCCGTCAGATCGCGCCGCACACCCACTGGATCGTGCTCGCCGTTCTGGTGGTCGTGCTGGCCGTGTCCCTGCTGGTCGAGGGCTACACGCACCACCTCTTCAACACTGCCCCTGACGGGGACGGGCAAGCACAAGGACCTTCGGGGCAAGTACCCTCCGCCGTGAGTGAAGGCGGCCCTGTCATCAGTGCCGACGCCCAGCCCCGCACGGCCGAAGTCAAACGCGGCACTATCGCACTGACCTTCGACGACGGACCAGACCCGATCTGGACTCCCAAGATCCTCGAGGTGCTCCGCCGCAACCACGTGCACGCCACCTTCTTCGTCGTGGGCACCCAAGTCGCAGCGCACCCTGAGCTGCTGCGGCAGATCCTGGCGGATGGTCACGAGGTCGGAGTGCACACCTTCACCCACGCCGACCTGGGCCGGGTGCCGGCCTGGCGCCAGTCCCTGGAGCTGAACGAGACTCAACTGGTGGTCGCCGGCGCGACAGGCCAGACCACCTCACTGCTGCGCCCGCCATATTCCTCGTCCAACGCCGCCCTCGACAACGCGGAGTGGGCCGCCCTGCACAACGCGGCCGGCGATGGCTATCTCACGGTGCTCACCACCCTCGACAGTGAGGACTGGCGTCGCCCGGGGGTCGATCACGTCATCGCCAACTCCACGCCTAGGGGCAGCGGCGGTCAGGTTCTGCTGATGCATGACGCCGGCGGCGACCGCGCCCAGACAGTGGCCGCCCTCGGGCGTCTCCTGCCTCAACTGACTGAACGGGGCTTCACGTTCGCGACGATCCACGATGCCGTCGGCATGGCGAGTCCGATGCGTCGTGCGTCGGTGACGTCCGCGGGTACGGGACTGGCCCTGATCGCTGCTCTGCGCTTCGTCGACTGGCTGATGACGGCCATTATGTGGCTGCTCTTTGCCAGCGGTGTGCTGAGCGTGGCGCGAGCCGTTCTTGTGCTCGTTGCGGCTCGGCGGCATCGGCGGTTGCGGACCCGGCCGTGGGGCCCACCTGTCACGGACCCTGCCAGCGTGATCATCCCGGCCTACAACGAGAGCGCCGGCATCGAGGCGACCGTGCGTTCGTTGGTGGCCTCCGACCATCCAGTCGAGATCATCGTGGTCGACGACGGCTCCACAGACGGCACGGCGGATATCGTGGCAGCACTGGATCTGCCGGGGGTGCGCGTCATCCGGCAGGACAATGCCGGCAAACCCGCGGCGCTCAACGCGGGCCTAGCAGCTTCCAGCCACTCATTGGTGGTCATGCTGGACGGTGACACGGTGTTCGAGCCCGATGCTGTACGGATCCTGTTGCAGCCCTTTGCCGACCCTGCGGTAGGCGCCGTCTCCGGCAACACCAAGGTCGCCAACCGCAGTGGGCTCTTGGGTCGGTGGCAGCACATCGAATACGTCGTCGGCTTCAATCTCGATCGGCGACTCTTCGATCTTGCCGAGTGCATGCCGACCGTTCCCGGCGCGATCGGCGGCTTCCGCCGCGAGGCGTTGGACCGTGTCGGCGGGGTGAGCGACCTGACCCTCGCCGAGGACACTGACCTCACCATGGCGTTGTGTCGGGACGGCTGGCGGGTGGTCTACGAGGAGAACGCCAAGGCCTGGACTGAAGCCCCTGCCTCCCTCGGTGCCCTGTGGCAGCAGCGCTACCGCTGGTGCTACGGCACATTGCAGGCCATGTGGAAGCACCGCGGTGCTCTCGTCCAGCGCGGTTCGTCCGGCAAACTGGGCCGCCGTGGCCTTGGCTACCTGCTGCTCTTCCAGGTCATGCTGCCACTGTTCGCCCCGGTGATCGACCTGTTCGCCATCTACGGTCTCCTCTTTCTGGATCCGCTGCGGATCACGGGACTCTGGCTGGCCTTCCTGATGCTTCAGGTCGTGATGGGGCTCTACGCATTCCGGCTCGACGGTGAACGGCCCACAGCGCTGTGGAGCCTCCCGCTACAGCACTTCGTCTACAGGCAGCTGATGTATCTCGTGGTCATCCAATCGGTCTGGACGGCACTCGCTGGATCACGCTTGAGGTGGCAGCGGATGGAGCGCTACGGCAGTCTCCTGGTTCCGACCCACCCTGAGCCCGATCTCCCGGTGGTGCTTCACCCCTAGGGTTTGAGCCCATTGCGCTGTCAGCGCAGCGCACGGAGATTGCTCGGTGTCCGGCTCGTCTTCAGGAGGGTTGAGGTAGAACTCGAAACGCCCGTCCCAGTGCTCACCATCGGGTTCGGCGTGCATCGCCGTCACGTACCGACCCGCGGCGATCGTCCCCCGGCTCGATCTCGCCCTCGCCGACAAGCCACGTCACCGTCGGCCCCTCGTCGCCCCCGGCTCGACCTGGAGGGGTTCGCCGATGCTCGACATGCAGCCATTGATGTGCCTTCACACGGTGTCAAGGTCAAGCCGATCCGATCGGCGCGACCGACCGGTCGAGTCCGAGCGGGGTTGGTCAGCGGCGCCCGTGCGCTGCGCACGGATCTGCGAGCCCGGATGGGCTGGGAGACGCGGCGGGTGTGAGGATGGTGGCACGCGTCGGCGACATGGTCGGCGGC
Source organism: Actinopolymorphaceae bacterium (assembly GCA_036786375.1). Classification (GTDB taxonomy): domain Bacteria; phylum Actinomycetota; class Actinomycetes; order Propionibacteriales; family DAIQRJ01; genus DAIQRJ01. The sequence goes on along the minus strand of DAIQRJ010000005.1, from coordinate 5,572 downwards.
GGTATAGGCAGCGTCAGCGGGATCGGTCGGGAGACGTCGTGAGCAACGGTGAGCATTGGGTGGCCGTCGAGGCCGGCCGGGTCAGGACTCCGCGGCTGACCCTTCGTGCCTGGGTGCGGGAAGACGCGGCCGCGGCACTTGCCGTCTACGGCGCCGAGGACGTGACCCGCTGGCTCAGCCCGACGATGGGTCGAATCGCGGACGTCGCCTCGATGGAGCAGGTGATCGACGGCTGGCTGGCCGACGACCTCGAGGCACCGGCGCGGCGCTGGGCCATCGAAGTGATCGACGAGGTCAGCGGCCATCCGGTACTGGCCGGAGGGACGGCGTTGCTGCCACTTCCGCCCGACGGTGTCGACCTGGAGATCGGATGGCAGCTCGACCCGAGCCGGTGGGGCCAGGGGCTGGCTGCCGAGGCGGGCCACGCGGTCGCGCACTTCGCATTCGAGTCCGGCTTGGACGAACTGTTCGCGGTGGTCCGTCCCGGAAACGCACGGGCCGCGGCCACCGCCCGCAGGATCGGCATGGAATGGGTCGGGGAGACGGAGAAGTATTACCAGCTGCGGCTCCAGGTCTATCGGCTGCGCGCGGGAGACCTCGACATCCCGCCCGTCGCCCCGAGCGGCAACTGATCCGGCCGCCGACGAGCCGTCCCTCAACGCAGCAACGCCAAGGTGCTCAATTCGATCCGCAGCAGGAATCGAGTCTATCGACGACCCGGAGGTACCTCCTTGGCGGATTCGCATGCTGCTTCTGGGTCGACCTGTAGCGGGTGTGGCCGAAGTCGACCGGGCCCGCTCATGCGGGCGGACCTGTCGTCCTACCTCATTCGGGTTGGCCGGGCTGTACCGGGCCGATGCGGTAGGGCCGCATCATCTCGTTGTCCTCGTGTTCCACGATGTGGCAGTGCCACACGAACTGGCCGGGTGTCTCGAAACGCGCGCGGACCCGCGTCACCTGACCGGGTAGCGCCACCACCGTGTCCTTGACCCCGGTCTCCCACGGCTCGGGGAGCGTGATGTTGCCGTCGCGCTGCATGGGTTGGACGACCTCCTCCTCGTCGTCGAGGACCAGGCCCTCGCGGTTCACCACCTCGAAGGCCACCTCGTGGATGTGCATCGGGTGCGCGTCGGCTGTGGTGTTGTAGAACTCCCAGACCTCGGTCTCGCCGACCACGGGGTTTTCGGTCACCGGATCCATCCAGAGCCGCTGCACCGTCAGACCTGCCTTGTCGACGGTGCCGAGGAGTGCCTCGATGGGGCCCTCGACCTCGTTGTCCTCCGAGTCAAAGCCGGAGCCGGCACTCTCGATCAGCGCCAGGGGTCGGGTTCGGTCCTCGGCTGGCAGCGGCGTGCGGGCTGGCAGCTGCAGGAACTGTGGCGGTGTGGTGGGGTCCGGGCCCACAGCGGGCACGACTCGGAACTGCAGGATCTGTCCGGTCGTGTCCGGGTCGGCCATGTCGAAGTCCCCTTCTTCGGGGGGTTCAGCGGGTTCGCCGCCTCCGAACGGTTCGTCCGGTCCGACGTTGCCGAGCATGTGGCTGCCCACCGGCACGTTGGTGAAGTCCACGATCAGGTCGGCGCGCTCCGCCAGTCCCATCAGCAGACGGCCGCCGTTGTCGGCGGTCAGGTTGACTGGCGCCGAGAGGAATCCGCCCTCGTTGCCCACATCCCAGACCTTCACGCCCGGGATGTGGTGGAAGTCAAGGATCAGGAAGCGCGACTGGCAGCCGTTGAGGAACCGGAGCCGGTAGCGCCGCTGCTCGACGGTCTGGAATGGCCACGTGTTGCCGTTGACCATGATCATGTTGCCGAAGAACTCCGGATTCCAGATCGGAGAGAAATCGCCGAACGGGATGTGGTCGCGGACGATGCCGTCGAAGAACTCCCGGGAGTCGGGGTAGAACAGCGACCCGTCTGCGTTGAACGACCGGTCCTGGATCGCGATCGGGATCTCGTAGTAGGTCTTGTTGGACGGGAGCTTGTCCCCCTCCCTCGGCGCCGGGCCCGGAAGCACCGCCACGGTGCCGTCCCGGCTGTCCCGCAACTCCTTGTCACCGTCCGGGCCGCCGCGGATGATGTAGAACCCCGCTGGGCCGGCGTACACGTTGAGGCGGGTCATGCCGAGTGTGTGGTCGTGGTACCACTTGGTCGACGCGCGGTCGGGGTTCGGGTACTGGAAGGTGGCAAAGCCCGGTCCCCAGGTCGCGCCGTACCGGGCTTGCGCCTTCCCGGCGAAGAAGTCGTACCAGGTGCCCCCGGTCGCATATCCGGCCGGAATGTTGTTGGCGGCGGGCAGGTACCAGGCCTCGGCGTAGCCGTCGCTCTCGTCGCTCACCCCGACCGCGCCGTGCACGTGGGTGACCATCGGGACCGGGCCGGTGTACCGCCCAGGTGTCTCGGAAAAGTCAGGCCGCATGTCACGGCCGGTGACGCCGCCGGGCGGGTTCGCCCAATGCAAAGTGGGGTCGACCGGCAGCAGGTGCGGAAGGTAGTCACCGTCGGCATCGACCAGCTCGTTGACCCACTTCACGCGCACCGGCCGGTCGTGCATCGCCTCGATCGTGAGCGATGGCGCGTTGTGGACGAGCAGCCCCTTCTTGCCCTGCGCCTTTAGAGCGCCGTAGCCCCATACCGTCGTGGCCGGGAGTTGTGCCGGCAGGATCTGTTGCAGGAACTGCCTGATCGAGATCTCGTAGTAGTCGACCGGTTTGCCGCCCTTCACGGTGAGCGTTCCCGCGCGCGGCATGACCGGCGGGATGAGCATCGGTGTGAGGTACTTGGGAACGTCCGCCGGGTCGAGGGTGCCGCCCGGTACATCCGCGAGGGCCACTTTCGTGCCGCCGGGGAGATAGGCATAGAGCACGAAGCCCACCCCGGTCCCACCCACCGCCTTGATGAAGGTTCGCCGACTGAGCGGCCGTCGCCCTCCCCCGGTGTGGTCCGCCATCATGTCCACCCTCTGACACCGTCGGCCGCCGCACGCCCAGCGCGCGCATACAGGGAAGGCTACGCTACGCAGTGTTGCGCTGGCCACAGAGCCGATTGCGTCAGCTTCTCCGAGACATGGATGAACGCCGGCCACGGCGCCATCCCCTGAATCCGTCCCGAGCCGTGCGCGGGCGGGTCCGCATCGGCCTAGCAAGGTGCCGGCCAGGACCCGGCGATTGATCGAGTCCTACGACGCAGTCCGACCGCTCACGCTCGACGAGCGGACGGTCCTGCCCGACCCGTTCGCGGCTTACGTCGCCGCCGACGGCGGGGACGACGAGCAGGTGGTGGCGTGGCGAATACCGCCCCATCCCATTTCGGAAAGCTGTCCGGCGCAGGCTTTTCTTGATCTTGTCGCGGATGAGGATTGGCGCGGACGGTTCGGGCATACACACAGCGGGGCGTAATCGGCTGGTGTCGCGGTCGGCCGACAGGCAGGGTGGGCGGCATGGGGCAGCTCGAGGTCAACGGCGTGGGTTACCGGTTACCCGACGGCCGAGCCCTCCTGGACGAGGTCACCTTTCGCGTCGGCGAGGGAACCAAGATGGCGCTCGTCGGAGCAAACGGGTGCGGCAAGACGACCCTGCTGCGCATCCTTGCCGGCGATATCTCGCCGAACAGCGGGTCGGTGGTGCGTCAGGGTTCGGTCGGCGTGATGCGCCAGTTCATCGGCACCGGGCGAGGTGTCTCGACGGTGCGGGATCTGCTGATCTCGGTGGCGCCGCTGCGGATCCAGGAGACTGCGGCAGTCCTGGACAAGGCCGAACTGACACTTATGGACCGCGACGACGAAGCTGCACAACTCGCCTACGCCACCGCGCTGACTGACTGGGCCGACGTCGGCGGTTACGACGCCGAAGTGCTCTGGGACGTCTGCTGCACGGAGAGCATCGGCAAGTCCTTTGACCTCTCGCAGTGGCGCGACGTGATGACGTTGTCCGGTGGTGAGCAGAAACGGCTCATCCTGCAGGCCTTGTTCAGAGGCCCTGACGACGTGCTGATCCTCGACGAACCGGACAACTATCTCGACGTCCCGAGCAAGCGGTGGCTCGAAGCACGGATCGCCGAGTCTCCCAAGACCGTCCTGTACGTCTCGCACGACCGCGAGCTGCTCGCCCGCACCGCCACGAATCACCACGCTCGAGGGCGGTTCGGCCGGGAACACCGCGTGGGTGCACGGCAGCGGTTTCGAGTCCTACCACGCGGCCCGGCTCGATCGACATGCACGATTCGCGGAGCTGCAACGGCGATGGTCGGAGGAGAACGCCAAGCTCGAGGCGCTGGTCAAGGCGTTGCAGATCGCGAAGTCGCAGAAGACACAGGCAGCGGTCAGCCGGCTCGAGCGACACGAGGCGACACAACCACCGGAACCGCCTCGCATGCAGCAGATTCGGATGCGCCTCGGCGGTGGACGGACCGGCGTCCGCGCGTTGACGTGCACCTCTCTGGCGCTGACCGGGCTGACGTCCGCCTTCGACCTCGAGGTGTTCTACGGGGAGCGTGTCGCCGTCCTCGGTGCGAATGGCACAGGCAAGTCCCACTTTCTGCGGCTGCTCGGCGGTTGGCCCGCCACGGACGCCGTCGCGCATTCCGGAGCGTGGAAGCTGGGCGCTCGGGTCGTACCCGGCCATTTTTCGCAGACCCACGACCATCCCGAACTGCGCGCCCGGACGCTTTTGGACATTCTCTGGAAGGACTGTGCGTTACAGATCGACGCCGCCGCTCCGGCCCTGCACCGGTACGAGCTCCTATCGGCGCGGGACCAGCGATTCGACACGCTGTCCGGCGGTCAGCAGGCTCGCTTCCAGATCCTGCTGCTCGAACTCTCCGGGGCGACGATGCTGCTCCTCGACGAACCCACCGACAACCTCGACGTCGACTCTGCCGAGGCGCTCGAAGCCGCCATGGCCCAGTTCGACGGGACCATCGTCGCGGTCACCCATGATCGATGGCTCGGCCGATCCTTCGACCGGTTCATCGCGTTCTCCGAAGACGGCACCGTCCACGAAACACCGGAACCGGTGTGGAGCTAACCCATACGCGCGGCGAACGAGCGCCAGAGGTCGTTGCGAGACGCATTTGCACACGGTCGTGATGCCCACGACATGTCTCTGAGGGCTGGGAGCGCCCGGGCTACCGACGTCGAAGCGCATCACCAATACGAACGGGGAGTCATGTCGATCAGGATCGGGATGGTCGGGGCCGGAGAGGTTCAGTCGCGAGTCTTGGCGCTCCAGGCCTCAAGGATTGTCGAGGCGGCGGCCACGGCGTGTTGTGGCTGGTTGAAGCGGAGGAAGTCGCGGACGGCGCGGTTGTCGGTGTCGTCGCCGGGATCTTGACCGGAGACGAGGTCCTGCGGGACGAGGTAGTCGAAGCCGCGTTCGTCTGCGCCGAGGATGGCGTAGAGGACGCAGCAGACCAGTTCCACACCGCAGATCACCAAGCCATCGATCTGGTTGCGTTCGAGTGCGTTGGTGAGTTCGGGGCTTTGCCAGCAGTCGTATCTGTCTTTGACGATGACTGTTGAGAGGAATAGTCAAGACCTGTGGATCGGCGTGTCACGCGACTTGCTGATCGGCTCC